>NZ_CP107996.1:4237500-4905000 GCF_036088315.1 Streptomyces sp. NBC_00344
TGAGGGAATGGTGAAAAGTACCGCGGGAGCGGAGTGAAATAGTACCTGAAACCGTGTGCCTACAAGCCGTGGGAGCGTCGCGCATCGAGTTTACTCGGTGCGTCGTGACTGCGTGCCTTTTGAAGAATGAGCCTGCGAGTTAGCGGTGTGTAGCGAGGTTAACCCGTGTGGGGAAGCCGTAGCGAAAGCGAGTCCTAATAGGGCGTTTGAGTTGCACGCTCTAGACCCGAAGCGGAGTGATCTAGCCATGGGCAGGTTGAAGCGGCTGTAAGAGGTCGTGGAGGACCGAACCCACCAGGGTTGAAAACCTGGGGGATGACCTGTGGTTAGGGGTGAAAGGCCAATCAAACTCCGTGATAGCTGGTTCTCCCCGAAATGCATTTAGGTGCAGCGTCGTGTGTTTCTTGCCGGAGGTAGAGCACTGGATAGGCGATGGGCCCTACCGGGTTACTGACCTTAGCCAAACTCCGAATGCCGGTAAGTGAGAGCACGGCAGTGAGACTGTGGGGGATAAGCTCCATGGTCGAGAGGGAAACAGCCCAGAGCATCGACTAAGGCCCCTAAGCGTACGCTAAGTGGGAAAGGATGTGGAGTCGCAGAGACAACCAGGAGGTTGGCTTAGAAGCAGCCACCCTTGAAAGAGTGCGTAATAGCTCACTGGTCAAGTGATTCCGCGCCGACAATGTAGCGGGGCTCAAGCGTACCGCCGAAGTCGTGTCATTCATACACATAGGGCCAACGCCTGTATGGATGGGTAGGGGAGCGTCGTGTGCCGGGTGAAGCCGCGCCGGAAGGCAGTGGTGGACGGTTCACGAGTGAGAATGCAGGCATGAGTAGCGATACACACGTGAGAAACGTGTGCGCCGATTGACTAAGGGTTCCTGGGTCAAGCTGATCTGCCCAGGGTAAGTCGGGACCTAAGGCGAGGCCGACAGGCGTAGTCGATGGACAACCGGTTGATATTCCGGTACCCGCTTTGAAACGCCCAATACTGAGCCCATTAATGCTAAGGCCGTGAAGCCGCCCTGATCTCTTCGGAGTTGAGGGGAGTGGTGGAGCCGCTGAACCAAGGTGGTAGTAGGTAAGCGATGGGGTGACGCAGGAAGGTAGTCCAGCCCGGGCGGTGGTTGTCCCGGGGTAAGGGTGTAGGCCGTGTGATAGGCAAATCCGTCACACATTAAGGCTGAGACCTGATGCCGAGCCGATTGTGGTGAAGTGGATGATCCTATGCTGTCGAGAAAAGCCTCTAGCGAGTTTCATGGCGGCCCGTACCCTAAACCGACTCAGGTGGTCAGGTAGAGAATACCGAGGCGTTCGGGTGAACTATGGTTAAGGAACTCGGCAAAATGCCCCCGTAACTTCGGGAGAAGGGGGCCATCACTGGTGATTGGATTTACTCCATGAGCTGGGGGTGGCCGCAGAGACCAGCGAGAAGCGACTGTTTACTAAAAACACAGGTCCGTGCGAAGCCGTAAGGCGATGTATACGGACTGACGCCTGCCCGGTGCTGGAACGTTAAGGGGACCGGTTAGTGCGCTTTCGGGCGTGCGAAGCTGAGAACTTAAGCGCCAGTAAACGGCGGTGGTAACTATAACCATCCTAAGGTAGCGAAATTCCTTGTCGGGTAAGTTCCGACCTGCACGAATGGCGTAACGACTTCTCGACTGTCTCAACCATAGGCCCGGTGAAATTGCACTACGAGTAAAGATGCTCGTTTCGCGCAGAAGGACGGAAAGACCCCGGGACCTTTACTACAGTTTGATATTGGTGTTCGGTTCGGCTTGTGTAGGATAGGTGGGAGACTTTGAAGCGGCCACGCCAGTGGTTGTGGAGTCGCCGTTGAAATACCACTCTGGTCGTGCTGGATGTCTAACCTCGGTCCGTGATCCGGATCAGGGACAGTGTCTGATGGGTAGTTTAACTGGGGCGGTTGCCTCCTAAAGAGTAACGGAGGCGCCCAAAGGTTCCCTCAGCCTGGTTGGCAATCAGGTGTTGAGTGTAAGTGCACAAGGGAGCTTGACTGTGAGACCGACGGGTCGAGCAGGGACGAAAGTCGGGACTAGTGATCCGGCGGTGGCTTGTGGAAGCGCCGTCGCTCAACGGATAAAAGGTACCCCGGGGATAACAGGCTGATCTTCCCCAAGAGTCCATATCGACGGGATGGTTTGGCACCTCGATGTCGGCTCGTCGCATCCTGGGGCTGGAGTCGGTCCCAAGGGTTGGGCTGTTCGCCCATTAAAGCGGTACGCGAGCTGGGTTTAGAACGTCGTGAGACAGTTCGGTCCCTATCCTCTGTGCGCGTAGGAATATTGAGAAGGGCTGTCCCTAGTACGAGAGGACCGGGACGGACGAACCTCTGGTGTGCCAGTTGTCCTGCCAAGGGCATGGCTGGTTGGCTACGTTCGGAAAGGATAACCGCTGAAAGCATCTAAGCGGGAAGCCTGCTTCGAGATGAGTATTCCCACCTCCTTGAGAGGTTAAGGCTCCCAGTAGACGACTGGGTTGATAGGCCAGATGTGGAAGCCCGGTAACGGGTGGAGCTGACTGGTACTAATAGGCCGAGGGCTTGTCCTCAGTTGCTCGCGTCCACTGTGTTAGTTCTGAAATAACGAACAGCCGTGTCCATATCCGGTTTCGTTAATTTCATAGTGTTTCGGTGGTCATTGCGTTAGGGAAACGCCCGGTTACATTCCGAACCCGGAAGCTAAGCCTTTCAGCGCCGATGGTACTGCAGGGGGGACCCTGTGGGAGAGTAGGACGCCGCCGAACAATCATTGTGGGGAAGCCCCGCACCTTATGGTGCGGGGCTTTTCTGCGTTCCGGACCCGCCGACGGCCGCTACCGCACAGCCAAGACCATGCGGTAGCGGCGGCGTGATGTGAAAGCACGCCGCACATCCGGAGTGTGGCGGCAGCCGTGATTCCTCGGATACGCCCATGAGGCAGGCGCTAGAGCCGGCCGGCTGCCTTGATCGAGAGATAAGCGTCTGCGAGGGCGGGAGCGATATCGTCCGGCGCTGCGTCGACCACCGTGATCCCGTGGCGCGTGAGCTGTTCCGCCGTACGGCGCCGCTCCTCTTGCGCCTGGGCGCCGGCGGCTGCCTCGTACACCCCGTCCAGGGTGCCGCGAGACGCCGCCATCGTTGCGACATGGGGATCCGAGACGGAAGCGAGCAGCACAGTATGCCGTCGGGTGAGCTGCGGGAGGACCGGAATCAGACCCTCCTCGACGGGCGCCGCGTCCAGCCCGGTGAGCAGCACGATGAGAGAGCGACGGGGCGCATGCGCGAGGATCGCCGCACTGAGGCCGCGCGCATCGGTTTCCATGAGTTCGCATTCCAGTGGGGCCAGCGCGTCGACCAGGGCGGGCAGCGATCCTGCTCCCCGTCCTCCTTGGACGAACGCCCGGACACGCCGGTCGTAAGCGAGGAGATCGACCCGGTCGCCGGCTCTGGAGGCGAGCGCGGTCAGCAGCAGCGCGGCGTCCATCGACGCGTCCAGCCGTGGCACGTCCCCCACTCGTCCGGCCGACGTACGGCCGGTGTCGAGGACGATCAGGATGTGACGGTCGCGTTCGGGCCGCCAGGTACGAACGGCGACATTGGCCCCGCGGGCCGTGGCACGCCAGTCGATGGACCGGGTGTCATCGCCGGGAACGTAGTCGCGGAGGCTGTCGAATTCCGTCCCCTCACCTCGAGTCAGCACGCTGGTGCGGCCGTCGAGTTCACGAAGCCGGGCCAGCCGGGACGGCAGGTGCTTGCGGCTCGTGAAAGGAGGAAGGACGCGCACCGTCCAGGGAACGCTGTGGTGCCCCTGACGCGCTGCCAGACCCAGTGGACCGTAGGAACGCAGTGTGATGCGCTCCGCGCGCCGGTCACCGCGGCGAGTGGGTTGCAGAACCGTGCTGAGACGACGGCGCTCCCCTGCCGGGACAGCCAGAGAGTGCCGCGAAGCGAGCTGTTCCGTACTCGGAAGCCAGCTGCTGGGCGGCCAGGCATCACGGAGCCGGGCGCGCAACAGTCGGCGGGACGGGTTGGTCACAGTCAACTGGACTTCCGCGCTGTCACCGAACCGAACAGACGTGTCACCTGATCGTGCGAATTGCACGGTTCGTACTGGCGCGGCGCGAGCGTAGTCGTACAGGATTGCGAGGGTGAGGGGGGCGTTGACCGCGATCATCCCCGTCCAGCTGGGAGCCAGGACGCCGATGGGGAGGGATCCAATGGCGGCGAGCAGAGCGGCGCGTCCGGTGAGTGCCATGGCAGGGGCCTCAGCGGGGGACGGGGAGGTGGGCGAGGATCGCCGTGATGACCGAGTCGGGGGTGACCCCTTCCATCTCTGCTTCGGGGCGCAGCTGAACACGGTGGCGGAGTGTGGGGAGGGCCAGGGCCTTCACATCGTCGGGGATGACATAGTCCCTGCCGGTGAGCCAGGCCCAGGCGCGTGCGGTGGAGAGCAGAGCTGTCGCACCGCGTGGTGAGACGCCGAGCCGCAGCGAGGGGGATTCACGAGTGGTGCGGCAGATATCGACGATGTAGCCGGTTATCTCCGGCGAAACGGTGGTTGTGGAGACAGCGGCACGGGCGGCCTGCAATTCGGCCGGGCCGGCTACCGCACCGACTCCTGCGGCTTCGAGATCACGGGGGTTGAAGCCGTCGGCGTGCCGGGTGAGGACGCTGATCTCATCCGTTCGGGAGGGAAGGGGCACCGTGAGTTTCAGCAGGAAGCGGTCCAGTTGTGCTTCAGGGAGGGGGTAAGTGCCTTCGTACTCAACGGGGTTCTGCGTTGCGGCGACCAGAAAGGGGTCGGGGAGGAGCCGGGGGATTCCGTCGACCGTGACCTGACGTTCCTCCATGGCTTCGAGAAGGGAGGACTGGGTCTTCGGAGGGGTGCGGTTGATTTCGTCCGCCAGCAGGAGGTTGGTGAAGACGGGCCCCTGTTGGAAGGAGAACGCTGACGTGCGTGTGTCGTAGACCAAGGAGCCGGTGACATCGCTCGGCATGAGGTCCGGTGTGAACTGCACACGTTTGGTCTCGAGCGAGAGGGACGCCGAGAGTGCGCGGACCAGTAGGGTCTTGGCCACCCCGGGAACTCCTTCGAGGAGGACATGGCCGCGGCAGAGAAGCGCGATGACGAGGCCTGTCACGGCAGGGTCCTGGCCGACCACAGCCTTTCCGATCTCGGCACGCAATGCTTCCAGGGAGGCGCGCGCACGGTCCGCTGTGTCAGTGGTCGGGGCCGTCATGAGGAACGAACCTCCCTTTCGAGGGTGTCGAGTTGATCCGCGAGGCGGATGAGGGCGGCATCGTCGGCCGGGGGCGGGCCGAACAGGAGATCGCGAACGCCCAATCCGGCCATGGGATGCCGGGCGGAGACGGCCGCGAGGAGAACATCAGGGGAATGCGCACCCCTCGTCGGTACGCCGACGAGCGGGGCCAGGCGCGTGCGGGTCGCCGAACGCAGGGCCGAAGCGGCGTGATCGCGGGCGTTCGTCTTGCGATACAGGCGGGCACGCCCCTCGGTCGACTCGGAGGCCCGGATGGCGACGGGGAGCGGCTCGGACACCAGGGGCCCCAGCCGCCGGGCGCGCCAGACAGCGGCCAGTGCTGCGGCGAGTGTGAGCTGCAGGACGGCCCAGAACCAGCCGGAAGGTATGAGGTCGAAGAAGCTGCGGTTGCCGCCTTGGGCAGCAGAGGCGTCACCGAACGAGGGGAGGTACCAGACGAGATGGGGCCGGGAACCGAGGAGTTGAAGCGCGAGCGAGGCATTGCCCTGCTGGTCGAGTCGATGGTTGAGGAGAATGTCCGGCGAACCGAGCAGCACCGTATCCCCGCCCGCCGGAGCGGGGAGTCTGAGCACGGTGGGCAGGCCATCGCTCGGGTAGCAGGCAGTCGCGCCGCGCACTGCGGTGTCGTAGCGGACCCCTCCTGCGTCCACCGGGCCGGCGCGTCCGGCGGTGGGCAGCGTGCAGGACGGGCGGCGGACCGACACCGGTGCCGGTTTCCGAGCGTGTACGCCGGGGGCCAGGGCGGCCACGGAGAGCCGGCCGGCGGCGACCACGACGGTGCGCCCCCTGGAGCGGTCGGCAGCATGGCGCAGCGAGACCTGCTGGCGGTCGGTCAGCAGGTCGGGGGAGGCGATCAGCAGGGTGGTGTCCGGTCCTGCCGCGGCTTCCGCCCGGGTGGAAGTGGTGACCACGCGGAGGGAAATGCCGTGGTCCTTCAGCAGCTCGGCCACAGCGCGACTGCCGTATCGGTCGGGGGAGCGCGGATCGAGGCCGGCGTGCTGCTCGCCGGAGCGCATGGCCGCGAGGGCGACGGCTGCTGCGAGCAGCACCGCGAGCGCGGTCAGCAGACCGCGGGCACGCTTCCATATCTGACCGGCAGACGCGGAGAGCGAGGTGGTCGGGACGGAGGCTCCGGTCACTCGGCCGCTCCCGGGACAGCCTCGCTCAGCTGGGGCTTTGCCTGGCCGAGAGCGCGATCGAGTTCGGTGAGGCGCAGATATGCCCGCTCGTCGGCGGTGCGCCCACCGTATGTGACGTCGTCGAATTCCCTGGCGGCAGCATGCAGAGAGGCAGCGTGGCCGGGGAGCGGGCGGGCGGCTTCGGCGGCGGCCTCGTCGGCGGTGCGGCCTGGACGCGGGTCGAGCAGAGCGCGTTCTTCGAGAGCCCGGACGATGGCGCGCATCCGCTCCTGGACGGCGTGGTTCCAACGGCCGGCGGCAGCGTGTGCCGCTGCGGTTGCCCGGTGTTCGGCGGCGGTGGCGGGCCGGTCATCGAAGAGTGAGCCCAACCGGACCGGCGCACGGCGCGGGACCCCCAGCCGCCACCAGAGCCCGGCAGCGATGAGCAGGATCACGACGACGATCACGGTCAGTCCCAGCGACCCGCCGGGCGCGGCCTCCGACGCGCCGCCGAACAGGTCGCCGATCCAGTCCCAGAACCGGTCGATGCCGCGCTGGAGAAGGTTCGGGTCGTGCTCGTGGTACATCGGTCTGGACAGTTCACGCCGTGCGGCGCCGCGGGCCGGGGCGCGTGAGGTGTCCAGCGGTATGTGGTCGGAGAAGCGGATCAGCGGCCGCGTTGTCGTCATGCCCCCCGGCGTCGGCACCGCATCAGTTCCCGGAGGTCTCGTAGCCGGGCACACCCGCGGACCGGGCGAGATCGATGTCGAGTGCCTCGCGGCGGATGCGCTGGTCGACGTAGAGAAGCACCGTCACTCCGGCCGAGAACGGGTAGGTCAGTGCCGCGGTGATGACTGCCCCGATACCGCTGATGATCAGGTAGAGCCAGCCGAACTCCGGCGGATTGCTCGAGAAGAGGTCGCCGAAACTCTTGCCGTCCGCGGCCACGGCGAGAGCGTTGAACGGCACGCTGATGATCATCGAGACGATGAGGGTCAGCAGCACGGTCAGCAGCATGATGCCGAAGATCCTCCACCACGCACCGCTGACCAGTTTTGCCGAGCGCCGCAGGGCGGCAGGGATGCCCTGCCGCTCCAGCATCAGCGCGGGACCGGCGAGGCTGAGACGGACCCACAGCCAGATCATCACGACCATGGCCGCGAGCCCGCCGAGGACGGAGAGCCCGGCTCCAGCCGTACCGCCCGCCAGCAGACCGGGAAGAATCCCGATCGTCACCACGGCGGCGTAGACCAGAGGCAGCAGCAGGCTGAGCCCCACCAGGCGCGGGAGCTGGGGCCTGGCCTCGCCCCAGGCGTCGGAGAGCGAGACCTGACGGCCCAGCACGGAGCGGCTGACGACGATGGTCAGCACCGCTGTGGTGAAGATCGTGCCGATGAGCGAGATCGCATACACCGGGCCCAGATTCAGCATGCTCGTCTGCAGGGAGTCGAGGCTCTGACGCAGCTGCTCCGCGTCGCTGGCCGTCTGGTCGATCTGCGTCGGCTCCGGGAGGAAAAAGTGCTCGATGAGGATCGAGCCGAGCTGAATGACCGCGGCCACGGCGATCGTGACGCCGAGCACGGTGCGCCAGTGGGCACGCATCGTCGACACAGCGCCGTCGAGGATCTCGCCGATGCCGAGCGGCCGCAGCGGAATGACACCCGGCTTGGCCGCGGCGGGAGGCGTACTCCACCCGCCCTGCTGCGGTACGCCCCAGCCGCCCTGTGCCGGGCGGCCGCCCCAGCTCGCGGAGGTCGGCTGCGGCGGTGCCGCGCGGGGGCCGGGCGGGGCCGGCGGGGTCCACTGCGCAGCCGGTGGCTGCTCACTGGACCACTTCGGAGCGGCTTCCCCCCGGTCGGACGGCTCGGTCGGCCGGGAGGTGTCCGGCTCCTGTCCGTCGGAGGGGGCGGATCCGGGCGAGGCCCAACCCGGAGAGTCGTTCATTGTCGCTCCTTCACATGCCTGTCCGCGCAACGGGGCAGCAGGCTGGCAGCCATCGTGCCACGCGTCGTCCGGCTGCGGACCTGCGCCCGTATCTCCAATGCACCTTCATTTGTCGGTGCCTCACGGGG
The DNA here is from genome assembly GCF_036088315.1 of Streptomyces sp. NBC_00344. NCBI lineage: Bacteria > Bacillati > Actinomycetota > Actinomycetes > Kitasatosporales > Streptomycetaceae > Streptomyces > Streptomyces sp. NBC_00344. The sequence continues at coordinate 4,245,977 of NZ_CP107996.1, forward strand.
CAGACTGGGCGAATGGCCGAACAGGACGTGCAATCGCCGCCGGACCCGAAGCCCCCCTCGCTTCCCTCACTGCGCTGGGATGAGCCACCTGAGGGGCCCGTTCTGGTGCTGCTGGACCAGACCCGCTTGCCGGCCGAGGAGGTCGAGCTGGTGTGTACGGACGTCCCCGCGCTGGTGCAGGCGATCCAGACACTGGCGGTCCGGGGCGCTCCGCTGCTGGGCGTCGCAGGCGCCTACGGCGTGGCCCTCGCCGCGATACGGGGGTACGACGTGGACGAGGCGGTCGCGTTGCTGGAGGGGGCGAGGCCCACCGCGGTGAATCTGGGGTACGGAGTGCGCAGGGCGGCCGCGGCCTATCGTGCGGCCGTAGGTGGCGGTGCGGATGCCGGGAGGGCGGCGGCCGCGGCGCTCGCCGAGGCGAGGGAACTGCACCGCGAGGACGCCGGGGCCAGCGCACAGATGGCGGCGCGAGGGCTGGAGCTGCTCGATGAGCTGCTGCCGGGCGGTGGACACCGGATCCTGACACACTGCAACTCCGGGACGCTCGTCTCGGCAGGTGAGGGCACCGCCTTCGCCGTCGCGCTGGCGGCGCACCGGGCGGGCAGCCTGCGACGTCTGTGGGTGGACGAGACTCGTCCGCTCCTTCAGGGGGCACGGCTGACGGCGTACGAGGCGGCGCGCAACGGGATGGCATACACGCTGCTCACCGACAATGCGGCCGGCTCGCTCTTCGCGGCCGGCGAGGTGGATGCGGTGCTGATCGGGGCAGACCGGATCGCTGCCGACGGCTCGGTGGCGAACAAGGTGGGAAGCTATCCGCTCGCGGTGCTTGCCAAGTACCACCATGTGCCGTTCATCGTGGTGGCTCCGACGACGACGGTCGATCTCGCCACCCCGGACGGCGCGTCCATCGAGGTGGAGCAGCGGCCCGGCAAGGAGGTCACGGAATTCGGCGGCGGGGTGCCGGTGGCTCCGCTGGGGACGCAGGCGTACAACCCTGCGTTCGATGTAACGCCCCCGGACCTCGTGACGGCGATCGTCACGGAATCAGGAGCTGTCTCCCCTGTCACCAGGGATGCACTCACCGCGTTGTGTGCCAGGTCACGCCAGGTAACGATTAGCTAATGGGATGATGTCAGTATGAAGGGACGCGTCCTTGTCGTCGATGACGACACCGCACTGGCCGAGATGCTCGGCATTGTGCTGCGTGGTGAAGGTTTTGAGCCGTCGTTCGTAGCGGACGGCGACAAGGCACTGGCAGCATTCCGGGAGGCCAAGCCGGACCTGGTACTGCTCGATCTCATGCTGCCCGGCCGGGACGGTATCGAGGTCTGCAGGCTGATCAGGGCCGAGTCAGGTGTACCGATCGTGATGCTCACGGCGAAGAGCGACACCGTCGATGTGGTGGTGGGGCTCGAATCCGGGGCCGACGACTACATCGTCAAGCCGTTCAAGCCCAAGGAACTGGTCGCTCGTATCAGGGCGAGGCTGAGGAGGTCGGAAGAGCCGGCGCCGGAGCAGCTGACCATCGGTGACCTGGTCATCGACGTGGCAGGCCACTCCGTGAAGCGGGAGGGGCAGTCGATTGCTCTGACGCCGCTCGAGTTCGACCTGCTGGTCGCGCTTGCTCGTAAGCCCTGGCAGGTGTTCACCCGTGAGGTGCTGCTGGAGCAGGTGTGGGGGTACCGCCATGCGGCGGACACCCGGCTGGTCAATGTGCACGTCCAGCGGCTGCGGTCCAAGGTGGAGAAGGACCCGGAGCGCCCGGAGATCGTGGTGACCGTCCGTGGTGTCGGTTACAAGGCCGGGCCGAGTTGACATGACGACCAGCAGTGCTGCTCCGACGCCCGGGGAGCCGGGAGCACACGCGGAGCGGTCTGCCGGTCCGGGCACGGGTGCGACGCGGTTCGGCCCGTCGTCCGGTGCCTCACGCCGGGGCTCCGGCACGCGTCCACCGGGGGGATTCGGCCACCGTTTCAGGGGCGGCCGTCTGCTCCCGGACGGCGCGCCGGGCAGCCCCATGCTGCGCCTGATAGCCCGCTGGGTGCGCCGCCCGCTGCTGCCCGCGGTGCGGGTGTGGCGGCGGAACATCCAGCTCAGGGTCGTCGCCGGCACCCTGCTGATGTCGGTCGTCGTGGTCCTGGTGCTCGGCTTCGTGGTCGTCGGGCAGGTCCGCAACGGTCTCCTCGACGCCAAGGAGAAAGCGGCTGTCTCCCAGGCGGCCGGGGGTTTCACCGTGGCGAAGGACAAGGCCAACGTGCCTGCCGCTTCGGACAGCGACACCGGCGACGGCAGAACAGCCAGTAGTTCGACCCAGTGGCGGACGGATCTGGTCGCACAGCTCTCCAGCGGTGGTCAGGGCGCGTACAACGTCATCACCCTGGCGCCCACATCGGCGGGCACGGGTGCGGGGAGCGGCGGGCAGCGTTCGTCGGGCGCGGTGAGCGCCGACAGCGTGCCTGACGAGCTGCGCAGGAACGTGGACCAGGGGACGGCCCCGTACAAGACGTACACGGAGATCAAGTACTTCGACGGCCGAAGCCCTGAGCCCGGTCTCGTGGTGGGGCAGCGGCTGGAGGACATCGACCACAAGCCGTACCAGCTCTACTACCTCTTCCCGCTGGCGCAGGAGGAGAAGAGTCTGGGCCTGGTGGTGCGCACCCTGGCGACTGCCGGCCTGTTCGTGGTCGTGCTGCTCGGGGCCATCGCGTGGTTCGTGGTGCGCCAGGTCGTGACGCCTGTCCGGATGGCCGCCGGCATTGCCGAGCGGCTCTCCGCCGGCCGGCTCCAGGAGCGGATGAAGGTCACCGGCGAGGACGACATCGCCCGTCTCGGTGAGGCCTTCAACAAGATGGCACAGAGCCTCCAGCTGAAGATCCAGCAGTTGGAGGACCTGTCGCGGATGCAGCGCCGCTTCGTTTCGGATGTCTCGCACGAGCTGCGCACTCCGCTGACGACCGTACGGATGGCCGCCGACGTCATTCATGACGCCCGCAGCGACTTCGACCCGGTGACGGCGCGCTCCGCTGAGTTGCTCGGAGACCAGCTGGACCGCTTCGAGTCGCTGCTGGCCGATCTTCTGGAGATCAGCCGCTTCGACGCGGGTGCGGCTGCGCTGGAGGCCGAACCGATCGATCTGCGCGAGACAGTACGCAGGGTGATTTCCGGGGCCGAGCCGCTGGCGGAGCGCAAGGGCAGCCGGATCAGGGTCGTGGGGGACGAACAGCCCGTGATCGCCGAGGTCGATGCCCGGCGGATCGAGCGAGTGCTGCGCAATCTCGTCGTCAACGCCGTGGAGCACGGGGAGGGCGAGGACGTGGTGGTGCGGTTCGGGGTGGCGGGTGGTGCCGTCGCGATCGTGGTGCGTGACTACGGCGTGGGGCTCAAGCCGGGCGAGGCGACCCGGGTGTTCAGCCGCTTCTGGCGGGCCGACCCGGCCCGTGCCCGTACCACTGGAGGCACCGGTCTGGGGCTCTCCATCGCGGTCGAGGACGCCCGTCTGCACGGTGGGTGGCTGCAGGCATGGGGCGAACCGGGTGGTGGTTCGCAGTTCCGGCTGACCCTGCCGCGCACGGCGGACGAGCCGCTGCGGGGTTCGCCGATTCCGCTGGAGCCCGAGGACTCGCGACGCGGCCGGGCTCTTGCCAGGGCCGATGAGGGACGGCTCGCGGCCGAGCCGGTCCAGCCGCCGGCCGACCGGTCGCCGCTGCCGTCCCCGCCGCGCGCCATACCCGCTGATCCGACGGCTCTGCCGGGCAGCGGCGCCAGGGTGGTGCCGCGCACGGGCGACTCCACCACGCAGGCTTCGGACGGGGAGGACACTGCGCGTGGGCGCTGACCGTGGGGGCAATGGCCGGGGCGTGAGGGGCCGGAGTGGGAAGAGCGGAAGCGGACGGCTGCTGCGGCTGTATGCGCTGCTCGGGTGCGGCGGGGTGCTGCTGGCCGGGTGCGTGTCCATGCCGAGCAGCGGCGACATCGAGGCTGTCGACCCGACGCAGCGTGCCGATTCGCAGGTCAAGGTGTACGCGGTTCCGCCGAGGGACGGCGCGGAGCCCGCTGAGATCGTCGACGGCTTCCTTGAGGCCATGACCAGCGACGATCTGCAGTTCGCCACGGCGCGGAAGTATCTGACGAAAGCGGCGTCCCGTAGCTGGGATCCGGGAGCACAGACGACGGTGCTCACCGACGGACCGTCCCGGCGGGCAAATCCGGCCAACGACCGGGACGCCCCGGAGGTCTCCACCACCTACCAGCTGAGCGGCAGTGAAGTCGCCGTGATCGACAAGCAGCATGTGTACCGGCCTGACAAGGGGAAATACCAGAACGCCATCCACCTCGTTCGGCAGAACGGCAAGGACTGGCGCATCGACGACCTCCCGGCAGGTCTGCTGCTGAGCCTCTCCGACTTCCAGCGCAACTACCACTCCGTGAACAAGTTCTACTTCGCATCCAACCCGCCTTCCGGACCCTCCGGAGGGGACGGGCGGAGCGGTGAGGACTGGCTGGTCGCCGACCCCGTCTATCTGCGTCAGGGCATAGACCCCGAGACCCGGATGGACCCGCTGACACAGACCGTCGCCTCACTGCTGGAAGGGCCGACCAACTGGCTGAAGCCGGTGGTGGGCTCGCGCTTCCCCACCGGTACCGCGCTGCGGAGGGGCGTCAGATCGCTGGCGGTCGACGACCGGAATTCGCTGGTGGTGCCGCTGAACGCGAAGGCTTCGGGGGTCGGCCAGGGCCAGTGCAGGAAGATGGCGGCCCAGCTGCTCTTCACGCTGCGGGACGCTTCGTCCTTGCGGCTGGAACAGGTGGAACTGCAGCGTTCGGACGGCTCCCAGCTGTGCGTGCTCAGTGCGGACCAGGCAGAGGACTACGCACCCGACAGCAATACGGGCACCCCGGCCGGCGAGTACTTCGTCGATGCCAAGGGCCGCCTGGTCCGGATGCAGGTGAGCGGCAGCGCCGACAGCGAGAAGACCGATCCCGAGCCGGTCGCCGGGCCGCTCGGTTCCGGCGACAAGCCGCTGAGCACCGTCGCGGTGTCGCGCGACGAACGCCATGCGGCTGGTGTGTCGAAGAATGGCAGCACCCTGTACATGTCGTCGATCGCCTCGGACAGCGAGTCGGCCGAGACGCTGTACACCAGCGGAGGCAAGAAGGAGAAGGACCGGCTCTCCGCGCCCAGCTGGGACGGGCGCGGCGATCTGTGGGTTGCGGACCGGGATCCTGGGCATCCAGGACTGCTGCGATTCGCCGAAGGATCCGGTGAGCCTCAGAAGGTCACCGTCGACGGTCTCGACGGTGACCGGATCGAGGGACTGCGGATGTCGTCCGACGGCGTGCGGATCGCACTGCTGCTCTCACGGGACGGGCATACGACGCTGAAGGTCGGCCGGGTGGTGCGGCAGGGCTCCGGGGACGGCCCGACGGTCTCCGCGGTGGAGGAACTGCGCCCGGCTGCCCCGCAGATGGCGGACGTGACAGCGGTTTCCTGGGCGGGCCGCAGCCGTCTTGTGGTGGTCGGCAGGGAAGCAGGCGGGGTGCAGCAGGTGCGGTACATGCAGGTGGACGGTTCCGTCTCAGGAGTGAATTCCCTGCCCGGTGCCAACCGGATCACCGCTGTAGCGGCTTCGGACGACGACCGGCTGCCGGTGATGGCCCTCTCCGCCGAGGACGGAATTCTCCGGCTGCCCCTCCGCTCGAATTGGAAAACAGTGGTCGAGGAAGGCAAGTCGCCGGTCTATCCGGGATAGCGGATCTGTCCCTTGACGGCCCGCTCCGCCGGTGACAGCGGCTCTTTCCGGGACCGCTCATCCGGTCTGTCCGGGACAGCGGGCCTGTCCGGGCAGCGGGGGCCGCGGCCCCCGCTGCCGCTGTCCGGCCGCGGTTTCCCCACCCCTGTGGACAGAGTTGTCCACAGGGGTGGCACTGCCCCTCAGCCCTCGGCAGAGTGAGGGCCATGCGGGGATGGTGGCGGGAAATCTCGGATGTGGTGCTGCCGGCCTTCTGCGGTGGCTGCGGCAGGCCTCGTACGGCGCTGTGCGAGGTGTGTGCCGCGTCGCTGTACGGCTCGCCGGCCCGCCGGGCGAGACCGGATCCCGAGCCCGCGGGGCTGCCCGCCGTGTTCGCGGCCGCACCCTATGGGGACGCGGTGCGCGCGGTGTTGCTCGCGCACAAGGAACGAGGCGCGCTGGGCCTCACCGGGGCGCTCGGCATGGCCCTGGCCGGTGCGGTGCTGGCCGCTGTGCCGTCCGGGCCCGCTGCGGGGCCGCTGCTGCTGGTGCCGGTGCCTTCGTCGCGGAGTGCGGTCAGGGCCCGCGGGCACGACCCGGCCCGCAGGATCGCCCTTTCCGCGTCGCGGGCGCTGCGTGGCACCGGTGTCCGGGCCCGGACGGTGGCGGTGCTCAGGCAGCGAAGAGCGGTAGTCGATCAGACGGGCCTGGATGCCCGGCAGCGGCTGGCGAATCTCGCGGGTGCACTCGAAGTGGTGGTGGGGGGCGTACGGCTGCTGGAAGGGGGCAGGGTGGTGTTTGTGGACGATCTCATGACGACCGGTGCATCACTGGTGGAGGCGGCACGGGCGGTACGGGTCGCGGGAGTCCGGGGATTCCCCGGTACCGGCGAACCGGGCGCCGCTGTGATCGCCGCACCACCTCTCGCTTTCGAAATAAACCGGAACTGACAGGGAAGTTGCATCGTTGCAGGTAGGGGAACAGAAAAAGCACCTGAACGGAGGTACGCGCGAGTAGCGGGTGCCGATACCCGTCCCGGCGAGCTATGTTCGGTTGTGAGGAATCGCGAAAGCTGTACCTCACGAAATGCACGGACGTGCGCGGACGCACTTTCCGGGTTCTGCTGTTTCCACGGAACTCAGAAGTTGGTGGGGTGGGGATCTTCCCGACGGGGGAGGAGGAGGTGAAAGTCGCCAAGTCCGAGACTCCGGTACGCATCGGAGTCTGGTGCAAGAGGGAGTTGCTCCGTCGTACGGCGGAGCGATCCGGGAACGGAGTTCTGCGTGGACATCGTCGTCAAGGGCCGCAAAACCGAAGTGCCCGAGCGGTTCCGCAAGCACGTGGCCGAGAAGCTGAAGCTGGACAAGATCCAGAAGCTGGACGCCAAGGTGATCAGCCTCGACGTCGAGGTCTCGAAGGAGCACAACCCGAGGCAGGCCGACCGTTCGGACCGAGTGGAGATCACGCTGCACTCCCGGGGCCCGGTGATCCGGGCGGAGGCGGCGGCAGGCGACCCGTACGCAGCGCTGGATCTGGCCACCGGCAAGTTGGAGGCGCGGCTGCGCAAGCAGCACGAGAAGCGTTACAACCGCAGGGGTGCCGGACGCATTTCTGCATCCGAAGTCGTCGAAGCGGTGCCGGAAACGGCGCAGATCAACGGACATGGGGAGTTCACCGCCGACCTGGTGGCTCCGTCCATTCCCACCACCAGGATGGGCTCGCTCGAAGTGCAGGGCGAGGGACCGCTGGTGGTCCGCGAGAAGACACACATCGCGGCGGCGATGACGCTCGACCAGGCGCTCTACGAGATGGAACTGGTCGGACACGACTTCTATCTGTTCGTCGACGCGGACACGAAGGAGCCCAGTGTCGTCTACCGGCGGCACGCCTACGACTACGGTGTCATTCACCTGACGACGGACCCGCTCGCCGAAATGCAGGCGGGCGGCGCGGGCGGTGCGCTCGGCGGATGACTTGATGTACTGCGGCGGTGCCCCTGGAAGCGTGTTCACGCGCCCAGGGGCACCGCCGTGCGGTGATGGACCACCGTTCGGACACCGTTTCGCCGCCCGGGCATGAAAGCATGGCGAGACGCGCCAATCGGTGCTCTGTGGGCTTCGGTTGGCGCACAGACCATGAACTTCGGGCCATGGCCTTCAGGGGGAGGAACGATGGCGGACAGCTTCGGTCTCGCGCACGACGAGGATGAGGGCCCCATGGACCACGACGCGGCGTTGCGCAAGGAACCGATCAGGGTCCTTGTAGTGGACGACCATGCTCTCTTCCGCCGCGGGCTGGAGATCGTCCTCGCCGCCGAGGAGGACATCCAGGTGGTCGGTGAGGCGGGGGACGGGGCTGAGGCGGTCGACAAGGCCGCCGATCTGCTGCCCGACATCGTGCTGATGGATGTACGGATGCCCAAGCGGGGCGGTATCGAGGCATGTACCTCCATCAAGGAGGTGGCACCCAGCGCGAAGATCATCATGTTGACGATCAGCGACGAGGAGGCCGACCTCTACGAGGCCATCAAGGCCGGTGCCACCGGGTATCTGCTGAAGGAGATCTCGACCGACGAAGTGGCCACAGCCATCCGGGCCGTCGCCGACGGCCAGTCGCAGATCAGCCCTTCCATGGCGTCGAAGCTGCTGACCGAGTTCAAATCGATGATCCAGCGCACCGACGAGCGCAGGCTGGTGCCGGCGCCCCGGCTCACCGAACGTGAGCTGGAAGTGCTGAAGCTGGTGGCCACCGGGATGAACAACCGTGACATCGCCAAGGAGTTGTTCATCTCCGAGAACACCGTGAAGAACCATGTGCGCAACATCCTGGAGAAGCTGCAGCTGCACTCCCGGATGGAGGCGGTGGTGTACGCGATGCGGGAGAAGATCCTCGAGATCCGCTGACGGGCGGCCCCGGTGACATCGCTGACATCGCTCGCGGCGGACCCGGAGGCACGCGCAGGACGCGGAGGGACAGGGCGACGGACGGACGGCCCCGGGGAGCAGCGGCACTCCCCGCCGGCGCCCCCGGGCCAGTGGCGTCTCCACGCCCACGGCGCCTCCCGGCCGGTGGCATGTCCGCCTGCGGCGCCTCCCGCCGATGGCCGATGAGAGTTCCCCGCCCTTGGCACCCCGGCAGGTGAGACCCGTCCGGCACGATTGACCCCGTCCGGCCCGGCTTCCGCGTGCTCCCGCATTCAGACCGCCGGGCTCTCCTCCGCAAGCGCCGCATCCAGCGGAGTCCGCAGTTCGGGACTGTTGATGCGCTCCACCCTGACGTCCGTGCAGCCGACCCAGCGGGCCGCCTCGGTGAGGGCCTGGGCCATCGGCCGGACGGCTTTGTGATCGTCCAGGGAGATCTGCCGGGCGACCAGGGTGCTCCCTTCGCGGGCCGGATCGACGCGCCCGACCAGTTTTCCGCCGGCCAGCAGGGGCATGGCGAAGTACCCGTGGATCCGTTTGGGTTTGGGGACGTAGGCCTCAAGCCGGTGGGTGAAGCCGAAGATCCGCTCCGTACGGGCGCGCTCCCAGACGAGTGAGTCGAACGGGGAGAGCAGCGTGGTGCGGTGGCGGCCGCGGGGAGCTGCCGCCAGCGCCTCGGGGTCGGCCCATGCGGGCTTGGCCCAGCCCTGGACCGTGACAGGGACGAGGCCCGAATCCGCGACCACCGTGTCGAACTGCTCGCCCTTGAGCCGGTGGTAGTCCGCGATGTCCGTGCGGGTGCCGACGCCGAGCGAGCTGCCCGCCAGCGCGACCAGCCTGCGCAGGCACTCCCTGTCGTCGAGGTCGTCATGGAGGAGTGCGGCGGGGACCGCCCGCTCGGCCAGGTCGTACACGCGCTTCCAGCCGCGCCGCTCGGTGCACACCACCTCGCCGAACATCAGCGCCCGCTCGACGGCGACCTTCGATGCCGACCAGTCCCACCATTCGCCGCCGTTCTTCGCGCCGCCCAGTTCGGTGGCGGTCAGCGGTCCCTCGGCGCGCAGCTGCCCGATCACCGCGCCGTACGCCGATTCCGGGAGATCGTGGTTCCAGTGCGGGCGGTCGCGGTAGGCGCGGCGGCGGAAAGCGAAGTGCGGCCACTCCTCGACGGGCAGGATGCAGGCCGCATGCGACCAGTACTCGAAGGAATGGCCCTCCGTCCAGTACGCGTCCTCGACGGTCCTGCGGCCCACGGCGCCGAGCCGGGCATAGGGGATCAGCTCGTGCGATCGGGCCAGCACGGAGATGGTGTCCAGCTGCACCGCCCCCAGGTGGCGCAGCACCCCTCGGACCCCGCCCCGGCGGTCCGGCGCGCCCAGGAAGCCCTGGGCGCGCAACGCGATACGGCGGGCCTCGTCGGCGGAGAGTTCGACAGCTGGGGGCGGCGCGGAAGTCATGCCACGAACGATAGGGCGCGGCGCTGACAACGAAGGCCGCAGGGAGCCCGCGAGGAGGCAGGCAACGAAGCCCGCGAAGAAGCCGACAGCGGCCCGGACCCCGGCTGTCAGGCTCCGGCAGGGAGATAGGGGTGTTCGGTCGGCAGTCCCAGGTCCGAAGGCAGCAGAGCGCCCACCCAGGCGTCTCTCCTGGTGCCCTTGTTCAGCAGATTCGAGCGCTGCACACCCTCGACCAGGAAGCCGGCCTTCTCCGCCACCGCCCGGGAGCCCGCGTTACCGACCTCGGCCCGCCACTCGAGGCGTTCCACACCCAGCGTGGAGAGCGACCAGTGCGCCAGCACCGCCACCGCCTCGGCGGTGTAGCCGCGGCCCCGGTGCTCCTTCGCCGTCCAGTAGCCGATCTCCCAGGTGCCGGGCTGGGAGCGCTGGAAGACGGACAGCGCGCCACGCAGCGGCCCCGCCTCGCGCGGCAGCACCGCGAAGGCCAGGTTGGTGCCCGACCGCCAGCCTTCGGGCACCAGCTGACCGACGAAGCTCTCCGCGTCCTGCCGGCTGTAGGGGGACGGAACGACCGTCCAGCGCTGGACGTCGGGGTCCTGGCAGGCCTGGAAGACGGCTTCCGCGTCGCCGGGGTTGAACGGGCGCAGCAACAGCCGCTCGGAGGTGAGGATGACGGGGTCCATCGACTGATTCTCCGTCCGGGCCCGGACCGGCGCCATGGCTTTTTCGGGTCCGTCCCGGCACCTTCCGGGCGCCCCGTCCGTTGTCCTGGACGGCAGGCCTCCCGGCGCAGTGGGGTCCTCGCTTACGATGGCCGTTGCTCAACCCAGCTCCACCCCCAGCCCGACCCAAGAATTCGACCGCGCCAGGCCCGACCGGCAAGGAGACCAACCCCCGTGTCCGTCTTCAACAAGCTCATGCGTGCAGGCGAAGGAAAGATCCTGCGCAAGCTGCACCGCATTGCGGACCAGGTCAACTCCATCGAAGAGGATTTCGTCAACCTCTCCGACGCCGAGCTGCGGGCCCTCACCGACGAGTACAAGCAACGGTACGCCGACGGCGAGAGCCTGGACGACCTGCTCCCCGAGGCCTTCGCGACCGTTCGTGAAGCGGCCAAGCGCGCCCTCGGGCAGCGTCACTACGACGTACAGCTGCTGGGCGGCGCCGCCCTGCACCTCGGCTATGTCGCCGAGATGAAGACCGGTGAGGGCAAGACCCTGGTCGGTACGCTCCCCGCCTACCTGAACGCGCTGTCCGGCAAGGGCGTCCACCTGATCACGGTGAACGACTATCTCGCCGAGCGCGACTCCGAGATGATGGGCCGCGTCCACAAGTTCCTCGGCCTCGAGGTCGGCTGCATCCTGGCCAACATGACCCCGGCGCAGCGCCGCGAGCAGTACAACTGCGACATCACCTACGGCACGAACAACGAGTTCGGCTTCGACTACCTCCGCGACAACATGGCCTGGTCCCAGGACGAGCTCGTCCAGCGCGGCCACAACTACGCCATCGTCGACGAGGTCGACTCGATCCTGGTCGACGAGGCGCGTACGCCGCTGATCATCTCCGGCCCGGCCGACCAGGCCACCAAGTGGTACGGAGACTTCGCCAAGCTCGTCACCCGGCTGGCGAAGGGCGAGGCCGGCAACCAGCTCAAGGGCATCGAGGAGACCGGGGACTACGAGGTCGACGAGAAGAAGCGCACCGTCGCGATCCACGAGCCCGGTGTCGCCAAGGTCGAGGACTGGCTCGGCATCGAGAACCTCTACGAGTCGGTGAACACCCCGCTCGTCGGGTATCTCAACAACGCCATCAAGGCCAAGGAGCTCTTCAAGAACGACAAGGACTACGTCGTCATCGACGGCGAAGTCATGATCGTCGACGAGCACACCGGCCGTATCCTCGCCGGCCGCCGCTACAACGAGGGCATGCACCAGGCCATCGAGGCGAAGGAAGGGGTGGAGATCAAGGACGAGAACCAGACGCTCGCCACCATCACCCTGCAGAACTTCTTCCGCCTCTACGGCAAGCTCTCCGGCATGACCGGTACGGCCATGACCGAGGCCGCCGAGTTCCACCAGATCTACAAGCTCGGTGTCGTCCCGATCCCGACGAACAGGCCGATGGTCCGGATGGACCAGTCGGACCTGATCTACCGCACCGAGGTCGCCAAGTTCGACGCGGTTGTCGACGACATCGCGGAGAAGCACGAGAAGGGCCAGCCGATCCTGGTCGGCACCACGTCGGTCGAGAAGTCCGAGTACCTCTCGCAGCAGCTCTCCAAGCGCGGTGTGCAGCACGAGGTGCTCAACGCCAAGCAGCACGACCGTGAGGCGCCGATCATCGCCCAGGCCGGCCGCAAGGGCGCCGTCACCGTTGCCACGAACATGGCGGGCCGTGGCACCGACATCAAGCTGGGCGGAAACCCGGACGATCTCGCCGAGGCGGAGCTGCGCCAGCGCGGTCTCGACCCGGATGAGAACGTCGAGGAGTGGGCCGCGGCGCTGCCCGCGGCTCTGGAGCGTGCGGAGCACGCGGTGAAGGCCGAGCACGACGAGGTCAAGGAGCTCGGCGGCCTCTACGTGCTGGGCACCGAGAGGCACGAGTCGCGCCGTATCGACAACCAGCTGCGCGGCCGTTCGGGGCGGCAGGGAGACCCGGGCGAGTCCCGCTTCTATCTCTCGCTCGGCGACGACCTGATGCGGCTGTTCAAGGCTCAGATGGTCGAGCGCGTGATGTCGATGGCCAATGTGCCGGACGACGTTCCGATCGAGAACAAGATGGTGACCCGTGCCATCGCCTCCGCCCAGTCCCAGGTCGAGCAGCAGAACTTCGAGACGCGTAAGAACGTCCTGAAGTACGACGAGGTGCTCAACCGGCAGCGCGAGGTCATCTACGGCGAGCGCCGCCGGGTCCTGGAGGGCGAGGACCTGCACGAGCAGGTGCAGCACTTCATGGACGACACCATCGACGCCTACATCCAGGCGGAGACGGTCGAGGGCTTCGCCGAGGAGTGGGACCTCGACCGGTTGTGGAACGCCTTCAAGCAGCTCTACCCGGTGAAGGTCACCGTGGAGGAGCTGGAGGACGCGGCGGGCGACCGTGCGGGTATCACCGCGGAGTTCATCGCCGAGTCCATCAAGGACGATGTGCACGACCAGTACGCGGACCGCGAGGAGCAGCTCGGCTCCGACATCATGCGTGAGCTGGAGCGGCGTGTGGTGCTGTCCGTGCTGGACCGCAAGTGGCGTGAGCACCTCTACGAGATGGACTATCTCCAGGAGGGCATCGGCCTGCGTGCCATGGCGCAGAAGGACCCGCTGGTCGAGTACCAGCGCGAGGGCTTCGACATGTTCAACGCCATGATGGACGGCATCAAGGAGGAGTCCGTCGGCTATCTGTTCAACCTGGAGGTCCAGGTCGAGCAGCAGGTCGAGGAGGTTCCGGTGCAGGACGAGGCGGAAAGGCCGTCGCTCGACAAGCGGGACGCCGTTCCCGCGGGCGCACGTCCGGAGATCCGCGCCAAGGGTCTGGACGCCCCGCAGCGGCCCGACCGGCTGCACTTCTCGGCTCCCACGGTGGACGGAGAGGGCGGCGTGGTCGAGGGCGACTTCGAGAGCGACGAGGGCACGCGTTCGGAGGCGGACGGCCTGACGCGCGCCGAGCGCCGCAAGGCCCAGAAGGGCGGCAGCCGCCGCCGCAAGAAGTAGCGCACGGGCGACGCCGGCTCCGGCCGGCGCCGTGTGAGAGCCGGGACCGCACCGCGGAGGTGCGGTCCCGGCTCTTCTCACACCCCGACCCGTTCGCCGCCCAGTTCCACCGCCGCGCACCGCCAGCGCAGATCGGCGCCCTGTTCGAGGCGGAACGCCATCGCCTGGACGTGGTCGCCCGTACCGATGCGCGCGAAGGCCTCGATGACCCCGGGTGCTGGTACGAACTCGCCGCAGTGGCGCACCACGGGCCGGATTCCCGGGGCTCGCAGCGGGGTCCCCGGGGCCATCCGCACCAGCTGGTCGTACGCCTCCCCGATGGTGTGCCCGAGCATCCAGTGCACGGGCCGCTGTCCGCTGAGCACCGCGAGGAGGCGCTCGGCGAACCAGTAGTGCGGTTTGAGGCGCCGCCGCTGGTGCGGGGCGGTGCCCGGCCTCTGCTGGTCGTGCCTGCCCGCCGGCCTGGTCCGGTCCATGAAGTGCGCGCCCCGCTCTGCCTGGCCCGGTCTCTTCATACCGGGCAGTAACTTCGGTTGATCTTCTTCTACGGCCGCTGCGGAGGCCGTGGCAAGGGGCTCCGCAGCGCGGCGGTGGGGCCTCCGGATTTCACCTATCCGGGTGGTGGAGCGGGTTCGTGAGGTGTGCGCACCGGAGAGCGGGCGTCTCCGGGTGGACGGGATGCCAGGGCGGTCCCGCACCCCGAAGGGGGACTCGGTACGTATCCTTGGGGCCTCTTCACCCGGGTGCTCATCCGATGGGTGCTCGTCCGACGACGAAAGCGGCCGGCCATGCGCGTGTATGTCCCATCGACCCTCCCCGGCCTTGCGGCTGCGCACGCGGCGGGCGAGCTGGGCCCGGGGCCGCTGACCGCCTATGCGGTCACCCCCGGCCTGCGCGAGTGGTATGTGTCGGACGACATCGAGGAGCTGGAGTACGCCGCGCTCAGCCGGGCGGCGTCCGCGTCGCTGAGGCTGCTGGCCGGCGAGCCAGGCATCACTCGACGCCGGGTGGTCGTCGCCGTGGATGTGCCGGTCCAGGACGCCGTGGCCGATCCCGACCAGAGCCTTCAGGCGAGCGCGCTGGGCGAGGTGCGGATCTCTTCCGCCGTGCCGCTGGCCAAGGCGGCGGCGGTGCATGTCGACGCGGACGACGCGGAGGCCGACGTCGCCGCGGCTGCCGGTGCGCTGGGGGCGGCGGACCACGGGGACGACGACGCCCAGTTCACCGTGGACGGCGCGGAGGACCATGAACTGCTCTGGTTCGGAGTGCAGGAGATCCCCAACCTCATCGGCTGAACCGTTCGGCGCGGGGACCCCGGACGTCATCGGCTCGGTGCGGGGGACCCCGGACGTCATCGGCTGAACCGTTCGGCTGTCGGACCCGGCGGGTACGGTTCCGGGCATGCGGAAGGACGTGGGGGCAGACATGGGCGCACACCGGGCCGCGGACGCGCGGGCACACGGCGGCACGCATCTCGTCTGGGACTGGAACGGCACGCTGTTCCACGACACCGACGCGGTGATCGAGGCGACGAACGCCTCGTTCGCGGAGATCGGTCTGGAGCCGATCACGCTGGAGCGCTACCGGGAGCTGTACTGCGTGCCGGTTCCGCGGTTCTACGAGCGCCTGATGGGCCGGCTGCCGTCGGAAGCCGAGTGGGGCGTGATGGATGAGGCCTTCCACCGGCACTACCGGTCGTTCGCCGCGAACGCCCGGCTCGCTTCCGGGGCGGAGCAGTTGCTGACCGACTGGCAGGCGGCGGGGCTG
Organism: Streptomyces sp. NBC_00344; assembly: GCF_036088315.1. Lineage (NCBI taxonomy): Bacteria > Bacillati > Actinomycetota > Actinomycetes > Kitasatosporales > Streptomycetaceae > Streptomyces > Streptomyces sp. NBC_00344. The sequence goes on from NZ_CP107996.1 coordinate 4,261,564, forward strand.
ACCCAGTCGCTGTGCTCGCTGGCTCCGCACGAGCATCTGGTTCCGATCGTCCGCACGCACGGCATCGAGCAGCGGTTCGTCCGGGTCGACGGCCGGACGGGACCGTCCAGCACGGGCAAGGCGGAGCACATGGTGCGCCATATCGCCGCGCTGGAGGCAGTGGCCCCCGACCGGGTGGTAGTGATCGGCGACGCGGTCGACGACGCGGTGGCGGCGGCACATGCCGGGGCGAGGGCGGTGCTGTACACCGGCGGGTCGCACAGCCGGGCCAGCCTGGAGGCTGCCGGGGTGCCGGTGGTGGATTCGCTGGCGGACGCGGTCCGGGCGGCCCGCGAACTCACCGCCTGAGGGCTGTCCCGCAGGCGACGCCGCACTCAGGCCCACGCCCGCAGCCGGCCGAGGACCTGCCCCGGCGGGCGGAGTGACGCCCGCCGCCCGAAGCCCGGTGGCTTCCCGCGCCGTGAGATCACCGGCGCGGAGCCGGCGGACAGCCGCCCGGCAGGTGGCGGACAGCCGCTCGGGCAATGGGCCGAAGTGTCCAAATCCATCGCACCGACTTGTACTGATACGGCCCGTGACGCCGTCCGGTCGCGGAGCGATAGCCTGGGCAGGTGATCAGCGCGATATCTCGCGGGGGCATCGACGCCTCTGCCCTGCGCCCGGAGTTCTGTGGTCTCCGGGCGATCGCTGGCACCCATAACCCGGACCGGCCTCCCAAAATGGCCAATAACGTCACGGGCATCTCTCATCGCGGCATAACGTCGACTCCGACCGGATACCCCGCGTCGTGGTTCTGGCGTTGGGCCGCTTCTTTCACCTACGTCACGCAACGGCGCGCGACAGGAGCCAGAGGACATGCAGACCAAGCTGGACGAAGCCAAGGCCGAACTGCTCGCACGCGCGGCCCTGGTAGCTGAGAACAGCCCGGCCGGAGGGAAATTTCCGCGCGGGGCAACGGGTGGCGGGAGTTCCGACCAGGACTCCGTCCTCGCGTATCTCCAGCGCTACTACCTGCACACCGCCCCGGAGGACGTGGACGACCGCGATCCGGTCGATGTCTACGGAGCGGCACTCTCGCACTACCGGCTGGCCGAGAAGCGGCCCCAGGGCACAGCGAACGTCAGGGTGCACACCCCGACCGTCGAGGAGAACGGCTGGACCTGCAGCCACTCGGTCGTCGAGGTCGTCACCGACGACATGCCGTTCCTCGTCGACTCGGTCACCAACGAACTGTCCCGTCAGGGCCGCGGTATCCATGTCGTGATCCACCCGCAGGTACTGGTGCGCCGTGACGTCACCGGCGAGCTCATCCAGGTCCTGGGCAAGGACGAGAAGATCACCGGTGTGCACGACGGGCTCGTCGAGTCGTGGATCCACGTGGAGATCGACCGTGAGACCGACCGCGGCGACCTGAAGCAGATCACCGAAGATCTGCTCCGAGTGCTCTCGGACGTCAGGGAGACCGTCGAGGACTGGGACAAGATGCGCGACTGCGCGCTGCGCATCGCCGACGAACTGCCATCGGAGCCGACCGCCTACGATCTGCGCGACCAGGAGATCGACGAGGCCAGGGAGCTGCTGCGCTGGCTCGGCGCCGACCACTTCACCTTCCTCGGGTACCGCGAATACGCGCTGACGGAAGACGACTCGCTCGCCGCCGTGCCGGGCACCGGTCTCGGCATCCTGCGCTCCGACCCCCATCACAGCGTGGACGACGCCCACCCGGTCTCGCCCTCCTTCAGCCGGCTGCCCGCCGACGCCCGTGCGAAGGCCCGGGAACACAAGCTGCTGGTGCTCACCAAGGCCAACAGCCGCTCGACGGTCCACCGCCGCAGCTACCTCGACTATGTCGGGGTGAAGAAGTTCGACGCCGAGGGCAACGTCATCGGCGAGCGCCGCTTCCTCGGGCTCTTCTCCTCGGCCGCGTACATCGAGTCCGTACGGCGGGTGCCCGTCATCCGCCGCAAGGTCGCCGAGGTTCTGGAGGGTGCGGGCTTCACCCCCAACAGCCACGACGGCCGCGACCTGATGCAGATCCTGGAGACGTACCCGCGCGACGAGCTGTTCCAGACGCCCGTCGACCAGCTGCGCTCCATCGTCACCAGCGTGCTGTACCTCCAGGAGCGGCGCCGGCTCCGGCTGTATCTGCGCCAGGACGAATACGGGCGCTACTACTCCGCGCTGATCTATCTGCCGCGTGACCGCTACACCACCGGTGTGCGGCTGCGCCTCATCGAGATCCTCAAGGAGGAGCTCGGCGGCACCAGCGTCGACTTCACCGCCTGGAACACCGAGTCGATTCTCTCCAGGCTGCACTTCGTGGTGCGGGTACCCGCGGGCACCGAGCTGGCTCAACTCGACGACGCCGACGCCGACCGTATCGAGGGCAGGCTCGTCGAAGCGGCCCGTTCCTGGGCCGACGGCTTCGGCGAGGCGCTGACCGCCGAGTGCGGCGAGGAGCGCGCGGCGGAACTGCTGCGCCGCTACGGGCAGTCCTTCCCTGAGGGATACAAGGCCGACCACTCGCCGCGGGCCGCGGTGGCCGACCTCAACCATCTGGAGCAGCTGACACACGGCGAGAAGGACTTCGCGCTCTCCCTCTACGAGCCGGTCGGAGCCGCCCCGGGCGAGCGCCGCTTCAAGATCTACCGGACGGGCACCCAGGTCTCGCTCTCCGCGGTGCTGCCGGTGCTCCACCAGTTGGGCGTCGAGGTCACCGACGAACGCCCCTACGAGCTGCGCTGCTCGGACCGGACCTACGCCTGGATCTACGACTTCGGGCTGCGGATGCCGCAGCCGGCGGCCGGCGGCAACGGGAACGGCGACCACCTCGCCGACGACGCCCGTGACCGCTTCCAGAAGGCGTTCGCCGCCTCGTGGACCGGGGAGGCGGAGAACGACGGGTTCAACGCCCTGGTGCTGGGCGCCGGGCTGACCTGGCGGCAGGCGATGGTGCTGCGGGCGTACGCGAAGTACCTGCGGCAGGCCGGGTCGACGTTCAGCCAGGACTACATGGAGGACACCCTCCGCAACAACGTCCACACCACCAGGCTGCTGGTCTCGCTCTTCGAGGCGCGGATGGCGCCGGAGCGCCAGCGGGCCGGCACCGAGCTGATCGACGGGCTGCTCGAGGAGCTCGACGGGGCCCTGGACCAGGTGGCGAGTCTGGACGAGGACCGCATCCTGCGGTCCTTCCTCACCGTCATCAAGGCGACGCTGCGGACCAACTTCTTCCAGAAGGCCACAGGCGGCAAGCGGCACGCCTACGTCTCGATGAAGTTCGACCCGCAGGTCATCCCGGATCTCCCGGCGCCCCGGCCCGCGTTCGAGATCTGGGTCTACTCGCCCCGCGTCGAGGGCGTGCACCTGCGCTTCGGGAAAGTCGCCCGCGGCGGTCTGCGCTGGTCCGACCGGCGTGAGGACTTCCGTACCGAGATCCTCGGCCTGGTCAAGGCCCAGATGGTCAAGAACACCGTCATCGTGCCGGTCGGCGCCAAGGGCGGGTTCGTCGCCAAGCAGCTGCCCGACCCGTCGGCGGACCGGGACGCCTGGCTCGCCGAGGGCATCGCGGCGTACAAGATCTTCATCTCCGCGCTGCTCGACATCACCGACAACCTGGTGGCCGGCGAGGTCGTACCGCCCTCCGACGTGGTGCGCCACGACGAGGACGACACCTACCTCGTCGTCGCCGCGGACAAGGGCACAGCGACGTTCTCGGACATCGCCAACGAGGTCGCCGAGTCGTACGACTTCTGGCTCGGCGACGCCTTCGCGTCGGGTGGTTCCGCGGGCTACGACCACAAGGGCATGGGCATCACCGCCCGCGGCGCCTGGGAGTCCGTGAAGCGGCACTTCAGGGAGCTGGGCCACGACAGCCAGTCGGAGGACTTCACCGCGGTCGGCGTCGGCGACATGTCGGGCGACGTCTTCGGCAACGGCATGCTGCTCTCCGAGCACATCCGTCTGGTCGCCGCCTTCGACCACCGGCACATCTTCATCGACCCGAACCCGGTCGCGGCCACCTCGTACGCGGAGCGCCGCCGGCTGTACGACCTGCCGCGGTCCTCATGGGGCGACTACGACAAGAGCCTGCTGTCGGCGGGCGGTGGCATCCATCCCCGCTCCGCCAAGTCGATCCCGATCAACGCGCACATCCGTGAAGCGCTCGGCATCGAGTCGGCCGTCGCCAAGATGACTCCGGCCGATCTGATGAAGGCCATCCTCAAGGCCCCGGTCGACCTGCTGTGGAACGGCGGCATCGGCACCTACGTGAAGTCCTCCGCCGAGACCCATGCCGATGTCGGCGACAAGGCCAACGACGCGATCCGGGTCGACGGGGTCGACGTGCGTGCCATGGTCGTCGGCGAGGGCGGCAACCTGGGCCTGACCCAGCTCGGCCGTATCGAGTACGCCAGGACCGGCGGCCGCGGTGAGGGCGGCAGGTGCAACACCGACGCCATCGACAACAGTGCGGGTGTGGACACCTCCGACCACGAGGTGAACATCAAGATCCTGCTCAACGGCCTGGTCGCCGAAGGGGATCTGACCGTCAAGCAGCGCAACAAGATCCTCGCCGGAATGACCGACGAGGTCGGCCGTCTGGTGCTGCGCAACAACTACGCGCAGAACACCGCGCTCGCCAACGCCGTGGCCCAGGCTCCGTCACTGCTCCACGCCCATCAGCGCTTCATGCGCAGGCTGAGCCGGGACGGACATCTGGACCGGGCGATCGAGTTCCTGCCGACCGACCGGCAGATCCGTGAACTCCTCAACAACGGGAAGGGGCTGAGCCAGCCCGAGCTGGCCGTGCTCCTCGCCTACACCAAGATCACGGCGGCCCAGGAGCTGATCTCCACCGACCTGCCGGACGACCCGTATCTGCAGAACCTGGCGCACTGCTACTTCCCGGAGGAGTTGCGCGAGCGCTACCCCGAGACGATCGCCGGACACGCGCTGCGCCGCGAGATCATCACCACGGTGCTGGTCAACGACACGGTGAACACCGGCGGTTCGACCTTCCTGCACCGCCTGCGGGAGGAGACCGGCGCGTCGATCGAGGAGATCGTACGGGCACAGTTCTCGGCCCGTGAGATCTTCGGGCTGGCCGAGGTCTGGGATGCCGTGGAGCAGCTCGACAACAAGGTCGCGGCCGATATCCAGACCCGCATCCGGCTGCACTCCCGCCGGCTGGTTGAGCGCGGTACCCGGTGGCTGCTCGGCAACCGCCCGCAGCCGCTCCAGCTCGGTGAGACCGTCGGTTTCTTCGCCGAGGGCGTGGCGCGGGTGTGGGCCGAGCTGCCCAATCTGCTCAGGGGCGCGGATCTGGACTGGTACCAGCGCATCGCCGACGAGCTGACCGAGGTGGGCGTGCCGGAGGAGCTGGCCCGTCGGGTGGCCGGGTTCTCCTCCGCCTTCCCCACCCTCGACATCGTGGCGATCGCGGACCGTACCGGCAAGGACGCGATGGCGGTGGCCGAGGTGTACTACGACCTCGGTGACCGGCTGACGATCACCAAGCTGATGGACCGGATCATCGAGCTGCCGCGGGCCGACCGCTGGCAGTCCATGGCCCGCGCCTCCATCCGCGAGGATCTGTACGCGGCGCACGCCGGTCTCACCCAGGACGTGCTGTCCGCGGGGAACGGGGTGTCGACCCCCGAGGAGCGCTTCACGGCATGGGAGGAGAAGAACGCGTCGATCCTCGGCCGTTCGCGCTCCACGCTGGAGGAGATCCAGTCGTCGGACTCCTTCGACCTGGCGAATCTCTCGGTCGCCATGCGGACGATGAGGACGCTGCTGCGTACGCACACCTGATGCGGACCGGCTGAGGCCGGGGCCGTCGGAGCACCCGGCGCCGGCCGTCGGCCACGGCCGTCACCCCGGCCGTCCAGCGGCCCTCTTCCTCCCGGTCGGTCCGGGCGGAAGGGGGCCGTTCGCGTCACTGAGGACAGCGCGCGGCGGGCGGCCGGCGGCGCATCGTCCACCGTGCACCGCCGGCCGGGACCGTCGCCGCCCACAGGCGCCGGGCGGACAGCAGAGCCGCTGCCAGCAGAAGGCCGTTCCGCACCACCATGAGGGTGCAGCCGAGCGGGCTGCCCTCGGCGACGTCGGTGTAGAGCACCGGGTAGGCGAGGGAACTGGCGGCCGCGGCGGGCAGCAGCAGCACGGCCACCGGGCGCTGGGTGGTGCGGGCCGAGGTGAGACAGACCGCGGCCAGACCGATCAGCCAGATCAGGTACTGCGGACTGATGACCCGGCTGGTGACGGTGAACAGCAGCACGGCGCAGAGCGCCGAGTCGAACGGTGTCGCATCCGTCCAGCGGGCGGCCTTCATCCGCCACAGCAGCAGCCAGCAGAAGGCGGCGGCGGTCAGCGCCAGGGCGGCCCGGCCGACTGCCTGCACATGGGGGCCGGTGAACTCCAGGGCTCCGTACCGGTAGACGACCGTACCGGGCCACCCGGCACGATGCGCCAGCGCGAGCGCGGTCCCGCCGATGGACTCGATCTGTACCCCTCTGCCGCTCTGCTGGCGCAGAAAGCCGAGCGGATGGGAGAAGCAGAGTGCCAGCACGGTGAGCAGCACCGCGGCGGCGCAGGCAGCCGAGAGCCAGGCGGCGCGGGTGGTGCGTCCCCTGGGCGTCCCGAGCAGCGTCAGCGCGGGCCACACCTTGACCATGGCGCCGAGCCCGGCCAGTGCCCCGCCCAGTACCGGGCGGCGGCGCAGCGCGAGCAGGCCGAGAACGGCGAGAGCGGTGACCTGCACGTCGTAGCGGGCCAGCGGGATGTGCAGCAGCAGCGGCAGTCCGCAGACCCACATCCAGACGCCGGTGCCGCCGGCCCGCAGCAGGGCGAAGGTGACCACGGCGTCGGTGGCCAGGACGAGAGTGGTGAACGCCTGGACGTAGGTCAGAAAGGGCAGCAGGGCCGGGGACAGGATCACCGCCCCGGCGCCCGGCGGGTACTGCCAGGTGACGTCGCCGACCGGGTAGCTGCCCTGGCCGAGCTGTGCGTACCAGGACCGGTAGAGGGTGTGCACCTCGGTGGCGACCCCGCCGATGCCCAGGCTGTCGTGGGCGAGGAGCCAGATCATGCCGAGCCGGGTGAGGACCCAGAGAGCGCCGACGGCCGGCCAGGGCCGTACGGTGCCGCGCTCCGCCGGCCTGAGGGGTGGGCGGAGCTGCTGGATCGTCATAATCGGTCAGAATAGACCGTTTCTGCACTATTTCTTCTTGTTGAACTCCTCGTAGGCGGCGACGACCTCCTCCGCCGGACCGTCCATCCGCAGGGCCCCCGACTCCAGCCAGAGGGCCCGTTCGCAGCTGTCGGTGATCGACTTGTTGCTGTGGCTGACCAGGAAGACGGTGCCGGCCTCCTCGCGGAGTTCGGCGATGCGCTCCCGGCTGCGGTTCTGGAACTTCGCGTCGCCCGTGGACAGCGCCTCGTCGATCATCAGCACATCGTGGCTCCTGGCCGCGGCGATCGAGAAGCGCAGCCGCGCGCTCATGCCGGACGAGTAGGTGCGCATCGGCAGCGAGATGAAGTCGCCCTTCTCGTTGATGCCGGAGAAGTCGACGATGCCGCGGTAACGCTCACGCACCTCTTCGCGGGTCATCCCCATGGCGAGACCGCCGAGGATGACGTTGCGCTCGCCGGTCAGATCGCTCATCAGCGCGGCGTTCACCCCGAGGAGTGAGGGCTGGCCATGGGTGAGGACCCGGCCGCGCGCCGGAGGCAGCAGGCCCGCGATGGCTTTCAGCAGGGTGGACTTGCCGGAGCCGTTGGAGCCGATCAGGCCGATCGCCTCGCCCCTGTGCGCGACGAAACTGACACCCCGGACCGCGTGCACCTCGCGTACGCCCGGCCGGGGCTTGCGGCTGACGATCCGGTTCAGGGCCGCCGTCGCGGTGCCCTTACCCCCTCCGGTGCCGTGGACCTTGTAGACGATGTGGACGTCATCCACGATCACGGTCGGTACCGGTGCGCCGGCGGCGGTCCCGGGAGTCTCGCTCACTGCGTTCTCAGCCACGTCCGTACTGCTCCTCTGCCTGCCAGAAGTAGATGAAGCCGCCCAGCCCCGCGGCCACCGCCCAGCCGATCGCGAGGAGCCAGACATGCGGGGGCAGCTGGGAGGCGGTGAAGCTGTCGACGAGCGCGAAGCGCATGAGGTCGATGTAGACGGCGGCCGGATTGGCCTGCAGTGCCAGCATCACGGCATGCGGGAGCTGGTCGCCGGCGAGCACCTTCTTGATGCTCCACATCACGCCGGAGACGTACATCCAGGTGCGCAGGACGAACGGCATCAGCTGGGAGATGTCCGGGGTCTTGGCGGCCAGCCTGGCCATGACCATGGAGAGCCCGGTGTTGAACAGTGCCTGCAGGGCCAGCGCGGGGACCGCGAGCAGCCAGGACGGCTTGGGGTACTCGCCGAAGCAGACCAGGATGACCAGGAGCGCGCCCATGGAGAAGAGCAGCTGCTGAAGCTGCTGGACCGCGTAGGCGATGGGCAGTGAGGCGCGTGGGAAGTGCAGCGCCCGCACAAGACCCAGGCTGCCGCTGATCGCCCGGGTGCCCGTCTGGATCGAGCTGCTGGTGAAGGTCCAGATGAAGACGCCGGTCACCAGGAAGGGGATGAAGTCGGGCACGCCGTGGCTGGTGCCCAGCAGCACTCCGAAGATGAAGTAGTAGACCGCCGCGTTCAGCAGCGGCGTCATGATCTGCCAGATCTGGCCCAGTTTCGCCTGGCTGTACTGCGCGGTGAGCCGGGCGGTCGCGAAGGCGGTGATGAAGTGTCTGCGGCTCCAGACCTGGCGGACGTACGCGCCGAGCGGTGGCCGGGCGCCGCTGATGGTGAGGCCGTGCGCGGCGGCCAGCTCGCCGAGATTCCGGGTCTCCGGCTGCGGCGGGAACTTCGGGGCCTGAGCCTGCTGGGCGGGCGTGGCCGGAACAGTCGTGGGGCTCACAACGGTCGCTTTCGACGGGGCCGGGGCGGCGGGGCGACGAGGACAGGTGAACCTGTCCGACGATGGAACGGGTCCGTATCGTCGTAACGATGACAGTAGGACGTACTTGCGTCGAAACGCAACCGTTCCGTCGTGACGTAGCATCGCTGTATGACCGACAGCAGTGCCCGTACGCCCCGCCGAGCCCCGGCCGGAGCCGCTGTGCTCCGGGAGGATGTGACGGAGGCGATCCGTTCCGCCGTCTTCGAGGAGCTGGCCGCGGTGGGGTTCGCCCGGATGTCGATCGAGGGCATCGCGCGGCGCGCGGGCGTCGGCAAGACCGCGGTCTACCGCCGCTGGAAGTCCAAGCTGCATCTGGTGCTCGACCTGGTCACCGCATTCGCCGCGCAGGGCCTTCCGGCGCCTGCCACCGGTTCGCTGTACGGCGATGTACGCGCCCTGCTGGCCGTTGCCTCGCACACGCTGCGCCACCCGGTCGCCTCCCAGGTCATCCCCGACCTGCTCGTCGAGGCCGCACGCCAGCCCGAGATCGCTGATGCGATCAAGGCGGCGCTGCTCGACAGCCAGAAGGGGGTGGCCGCCGCGGTGATCCGTGACGCGGTCTCCCGCGGTGAACTGCCCGAGGGGACGGATCCCGAGCGGGCGCTCGAACTGATCATCGGTCCGCTGTACTGGCGGCTCGTGGTGATCAGGGACGGTCTGCCCAAGGGGTATCTGGACGGACTGGCCGCAGCGGCGGTGGCGGGGCTCAAGGCCTGAGGCGGCGCTCGCCGGACCGCCGTCCGCGCGGCGCCCGGTGTCGCTCGTGCGGTCGCCGGCGTGCGATGCGGGCCCGTAGGCCTGCGAAGGTGCGATGCCTGTAATGCGATTAATGTTCATCGCATAGCAGGGGGGCCGCGACGCACGGCAGTGGAAGCGAGCGCAGCACCATGACGATCAAGGTCAGCGTGGTCATACCCGTCTACAACCCGGGCGTCTACATCGAGGACTGTGTGGCGTCGGTGCTGCGGCAGAGCCTGCCCGCCGACGCCTACGAGGCGATATTCGTCGACGACGGCTCCACCGACGGAACCGCGGCCCGGCTGGACGAGCTCGCCGCCGACCACCCCCTGATACGCGTGATCCACCAGGAGAACTCCGGCTGGTCGGGCAAGCCCCGCAACGTCGGCATCGACGCGTCCCGCGGCGAGTACGTGATGTTCGTGGACAACGACGACTGGCTGGGCGACGAAGCGCTGGAGCGGATGTACGCCTACGGAGTGGCGCACCGGGCGGACGTCGTCGTCGGCAAGATGGCGGGCCGGGGCCGTGCGGTGCCGCGGGAACTGTTCCGGGTGAACCGACCGCACGCCACCGTCGGGAACGCCCCGCTGATCGACAGCCTCACCCCGCACAAGATGTTCCGCCGGGCCTTCCTCGACGAGCGGGAGCTGCGCTTCCCCGAGGGCAGGCGCCGCCTGGAGGACCATGTCTTCGTCACCGAGGCCTATCTGACCGCGAGCCGTGTCGCGGTGCTGAGCGACTACGTGTGCTATCACCACGTCAGACGTGAGGACGCCGCCAACGCGGGCCTGCGGCAGATCGAACCGGTGGGGTATTTCTCCGATCTCCGCGAGGCCCTCGACGTGGTCGAGAAGTACACCGAGCCCGGTCCGCTGCGGGACAAGCTGTACCGCCGGTGGTTCCGCAACGAGATGATCGAACGGATGCGCGGCGAGCGGCTGCTGTCCAAGCCGGAAGAGCATCGCCGGGCGATGTTCCACGAGATGCACCGGGTCGCCGCCGAGCGGTTCGGCCCCGGCGTTCTGGAGGGGCTGGCGCCGACCCAGCAGATCGTCGGGGAGCTGATCGCAGCGGACCGCTATCCGGATGTGGAGGACTTCGCCCGCTGGGAGAGGGGCATCGGGGCGTACACCGAGTTGACGGACCTCGCCTGGGACGGCGGACTGCTGCGGGTCGGTTTCTCGGCAGGGATACGGGCCGGAGCGGAGCCGGTCCGCTTTCTGGACAAGGACGGTACGGAGCAGATCCTGGTGCCGGCGGGAAAGGCCGGCCGGGGGCCGCTCGACGGTCTCGCGGTGAAACCGCCCGCCCGTACCGGCTCGGCGAAGGTCGATCTGGTCCTGCGGGAGCGCTCCAGTTCCGCCGAGTTCTACCAGCCCGTGGAGTTCATCAGGGAACGCCTGGCAGGGCCGGAACAGGGCGAGTTCGGACTGGAACTGCGGGCGACCGCGCACATCTCACCCGAGACCGCGGCGGGCGGCGCCCCGCTGGCCCGGGGCATCTGGGATGTGGTGGTCCGGGTTCACCTGTCCGGATGGACCAAGGACACCAGGCTCGGATCGGCACGGACCGAGGCGGCCACTCTCGGGTGCCGGGCGGCTTTCGTGGGTGAGCCGCCGCGCACCGTCGTCCCGTACTGGACCCGCCCGCACGACAACCTCTCCCTCGACGTCGGGCATACGACCGGCCGGCTCGCGCACGACCTGGCGAACCTCGCCGAGCAGGATGTCCGGGTGCTGGCGGAGCCGCTGCTGATCGAGGCCCTGCTGCCGGTGCACGACGGTACGGCCGAGGGGGTCCCGGCCGTACTCCACCTCACCGAGGAGGCGCGCACCGGACGCACGCTGCGGGCCGGGGCCACGCTGATCAAGGACAACAGCGGCACGATGATGAGCGCGAAGCGGCCGAGGGAGCAACTGGCCGGCGGTACCTGGCAGCTGGCGCTGAGTCTCCCCGACGACGAGGGCGGCCGGCGTACGCGGCTGCCGCTCGTGCTGGTCGCGTCGAGGACCACCGGCTCCCTGTCGCTCCGCCGCTCACGCGACGGGCTGACGCAGCGGAGTGCGGGGCTCGCCGTGAAGTTCCGCACCGGATTCCTGCGCCGGGTGGCTCGCCGTGTCCGGCGCAGGACCCGACGGTAGCGCCTGCCGCCGGCCCGTTCAGCGGCGCGCTGCGTGTCCTGGGCGGGAGTACGGGCGTTACACCCTTTTATGCAACGGTTTGTCCCACGCCTTTCCGTGCCCGGCGATCTGGCTGCCCCGTTCCGCGGACGCCGCTCGTTCCCGCTGGGGTTCTGCCTCATCGCGGCATTTTTCGCCCTGACCCAGCTGTTCCAGGTCAGCGGGCGGGCGTCCCCCGACACCCGGCACTACGTCTCGTACACCCTGATGCTGTCGGGCCAGAGCCGGGAGCAGGCCGCAGCCCACGCCATCGAGGTGGTCTGCGACAGCGAGCGGACCAGAAGTGCCCAGAGCAGCCGGACGGATATCAGGACGTTCACGCATCCCGGCCACGGCGAAGGGCAGTACCAGGCCTGCCGGACGTTCCAGCAGACCAGGGTGAGGACGGTGGCCGAGCAGGGCGGTGTCTCCGGTTACATGTCGCTGTTCGCGACCCCCCGGATGTCGTCGATCTTCGTGGCCCGCCCGGGATACCCGGCCCTGCTGGTGCCCTTTGTCGCCGCGCTCGGCATCACGTGGGGGCTCTGGGCGGCGGCGGTCACCGTCACGGTGGCCGCGAGTGCGCTCGTCACGGTGCTGCTGCGCGGTCTGGGGGCGAGCGTGCCCGTGGCGCTGGCCGGGCAGGTCCTCTACTACGTCCTGCCGGTCAGCGAGCAGTCGATGCGGCCGATGTCCGAAGGGCTGCTGCTGGTCGCAGTGCTGGCGGTGGTCCTCGCCTGTGTCAGAGTGCTGTACGGGGACGGGCGCAGCAGGATGTGGCTGGCTGTCGCCCTGGCCGGATTCGCGGTGGCCGCCCTGATCAAGTACTCGGAGACGCTGCTGCTCGCGGGCTGCCTCGCGCTGGTGCCGGCCGCTCTCGCGGTGCGCAGCAGGCGCCGCGGCCGCCGGGTGCCCCGTCGGATCCTGGCTCTGGCGGTGCTGTGCGCGGGTGTCGGGGTCGCCGTGCAGGCCGGAGTCCAGGTACTGGATCTGCCGTCCACCCGGGACAGCATGCAGGATCTGCTCGCCTTTCATTTCAGCCGTCCCGATGTGCCCGATCCCTGGCACCGGTTCCTGGTCCTCAGCGGCGCCTTCTGGACCGAGTGGCTGCGCGAGCAGTGCGTCGAACCGCTCACATCGGCGCTGCTGGCGGCCGGTGCGTGGGGAGTGCTGCGCACCGGGCGGCCACTCGCGGCGGTCATGTTCGCGGTGACCGCCGCCGGACTGCTCAATCAGGCCGGGCACCCGGACGTCTCGGTCGGTCCCCGTCTGATGGTGCTGGTCTGGCTGCTGCCGGTGGTCGGGATCCCGCTGCTGTGGGCCGGGTTCCAGCAGCGGCACCATGGCCCGGTCACCCGGCAGGCACGTGCCAGGCAGCCCGCCGAGGCCCTGCTGCCGGTGCGGCAGGGCCGCTGAGGCAGCGGCCCTGCCGGGCTGGGGAAAGCCGAAGCGGGCCCGGCACAGGCCGGGCCCGCACGCGGGTGGCTACTTGACCGCCCCCGCCATCACACCGCTCACGAACTGCCGCTGGAAGGCGAAGAACACCGCCAGCGGAATCACCATCGACACAAAGGCGCCGGGTGCGAGCACGTCGATGTTGTTGCCGAACTGTCTGACCTGCTGCTGGAGGGCCACCGTGATCGGCGGGTGCTTGGAGTCGGCGAAGATCAGTGCGACCAGCATGTCGTTCCAGACCCACAGGAACTGGAAGATGCCGAGCGAGGCGATGGCGGGGCCGCCCAGTGGCATCACGACCCGGGTGAAGAGCCGTATCTCGCCTGCCCCGTCCAGGCGCGCCGCTTCGAGCAACTCCCTGGGGATCTCCGCGAAGAAGTTCCGCAGCAGGAAGATCGCGAAGGGCAGGCCGAAGGCCACATGGAAGATGACCACCCCGGCCGTGGTCTCGAAGAGGCCGATCGCCCCGAAGAGCTTCGAGACAGGGATCAGGGCGACCTGGACCGGCACGACCAGCAGCCCCACCACGATCAGGAACCACCAGTCGCGGCCCGGGAAATCCATCCAGGCAAAGGCGTATCCGGCCAGTGAACCGATCACCACGACCAGGACGGTGGCCGGGACGGTGATCTCGACCGTACTGAGGAGGGAGTCGGTGATGACCTTGTTGTCGAGGATTCTGGAGTAGTTGTCGAAGGTGAGCTGGGAGGGGGCGGTGAACACCTTCCACCAGCCGGTCGCCGCGATGTCGGACGAGCCGCGCAGCGAGGAGAGCAGCAGGCCGATCGTCGGCATCAGCCAGAACAGGCCGACCAGGACGAGAAAGACCCGCATCACGCTGCCACCCGTACGGGCGGCGATCCGCGAGGCAGTCGACTGCTTCGGCTTCGCGACCGGTCGGGCGGTTGCCCGGTCCGCCGGCACCCCGTCGGCCGGGGCCTGGGCTGCGGTGGTCATCGGCGCCCCTCCTTCCGCATTCTGCGGATATTGACCAGCATGATCGGGACGACCAGCAGCAGCAGGAGCACCGCGATCGCGCTGCCCACGCCGAGGTCCGCGTCCGTACCGAACGAGGAACGGTAGAGCTGGAGGGCCAGTACGTTCGCGTCGTCCTGCGAGGAACCCGGCGCGACGATGAAGACCAGGTCGAAGATCTTCAGCACATTGATCATCAGGGTGACCATGACCACCGCGAGGACCGGTCCGAGCAGCGGGATGGTGATCCGGCGGAACACCTGCCACTCGTTGGCGCCGTCCACCCGTGCCTGTTCCAGGAGTTCACGGGGCAGCCCGGCGAGGCCCGCCGCGATCAGCACCATCGCGAACCCGGCCCACATCCAGACGTAGCTGCCGATGATCGCGGGGGTCACCAGGGTCGGGCCCAGCCAGTTGGCGCCGTTGTACGGCTCACGGAAGTTGGAGTCGGGCAGCCGCAGCAGCGCGCCGTCCGCCTTCGCCGGCAGGGTGAACGTGCCGTCGGCGGCGGCCTTGGCGCTTGCCACCACGGTGCCGTCCTTGACCGCCTCGATGGTGACGCCCTTGAGGCCGAGTTCCTTGGGGCCGATGACATTGGGCTTGCCGCCGCCGCCCAGGGTGAAGTCCAGCCAGGCGGTCCCGGTGATCGAGCCACCGGCCGGCTTGGGCGCGACGGCCGGCTTCGCCGACGACGGCATCTTCGCCGGGAGCACGCCGACCAGCGGCAGTTGCACAGCGGTGCCGGCCCGCACCGGCTGCTTGGTGACGTACGAGCCCCCGCCGCCCGCCTTCAGCGGAGCCACCGGCAGCGGATGCGCCCCCGGATAGCCGGCCGAATCGGCGAAGGTGTCGTGCACGCCCACCCAGACGGCGTTGGCGACGCCGCGGCCCGGGTCCTGCTCGTACACCAGCCGGAAGATGATGCCCGCCGCGAGCATCGAGATCGCCATCGGCATGAAGACGACGAGCTTGAACGCGGTGCCCCAGCGGACCCGTTCGGTGAGGACGGCGAAGATCAGACCGAGCACGGTGGCGACCGTCGGCGCCACCACGACCCAGATCGCGGTGTTCTTGATCGCGGTGCGGATCGAGTCGTCGGTGAAGAGTGTCGTGTAGTTGTCGATGCCGATGAAACCGGAGCCCGACTGGTCGAAGAACGACCGGTAGACCGAGTACCCGATCGGGTAGACGACGAGCGCGCCGAGCAGCACCAGGGCGGGCAGCAGAAAGCCGGCCGCCATCGCCTTACGTGTGCCTGTCACGCTCTTGCGTGGCTTTCCTGCGGGGGGCGCCTCCTTGGTGGCGCCCCCCGCGACAGCTGTGGTCATCGTGTCGTCAGTTCTTGTAGGCCTTGGCCGCGTCGGATTCCAGCTTCTGCTGGGCCCCCGCGATGTCCTTCGGCTTCTTCAGGAAGTCCTGGAGGTCTTTCCACTCGCCCTTGCCCGGCGTGCCGCCGAAGGACTGCGGTGCCTGGTCCGACATGTCGAAGCGGATGTCGTCGCCCGCCGCGACCAGGGCCTTCGCCATGGTGCGCTGCACGTCGTTGGGGTAAGCCCCGGCGTCCAGGCCCTTGTTGGGCGAGATGAAGCCGCCGGACGATGCCGCGATCTTCGCGGCGTCGGTGGAGGCCAGCCAGGTCAGCAGCGCCTGGGCGCCCTTGGAGTCCTTGAGGACCACTGCCGCGTCACCACCGGTGACCACCGGGGACTTGTCACCCACCGCCGGGAAGGGGAACACCTTGGCGTCGGTGCCGACCTTCGCCTTGGTCTGGGCGATGTTCGTCTGCACGAAGTCGCCCTCGAAGACCATGGCCCCCTTGGGCTGGTCGCCGCCGGTGAAGGTCTGGGTGACGGAAGCGGGGAACTCGGTCTGCAGCGCACCGTCCGCGCCGCCCGAGATGAGCGACGGCTTCCCGAAGAGCTGCGCCAGGGTGGTCAGCGCGGCCTTCACCGAAGGATCCGTCCACTTGATCTTGTGCTGGGCGAGCTGGTCGTACTTGTCCGGTCCCGCCTGGGACAGATAGACGTTCTCGAACCAGTCGGTGAGGGTCCAGCCGTCCGCGCCGCCGACCGAGACCGGGGTGACACCCGATGCCGAGACGGTCTGCGCGGTCTTGATGAAGTCCGGCCAGGTCTTGGGCTCGCTCGCGCCCGCGTTCTGGAAGGCCTTGGTGTTGTACCAGACGAGCGACTTGTTGGCGGCCTTGAAGTACACGCCGTACTGCTTGCCGTCGACCGCGCCGAGGTCCTTCCAGACCTGCGAGTAGTTCTTGTCCAGCTGGGCCTTGGCGTCGGCGCCCACCGGCTTCGCCCACTTCTTGGCGACCGCCTGGGTGATCGCTCCGACCTGCGGCATCATCGCCACATCGGGCGGGGATCCGCCGGCGATCTTCGTACCGAGGAAGTTGACGATCGGGTCCTGCGCGGGGACGAAGGTGACGGACGCCCCGGTGCGCTTCTCGAACTCCTTGAGCACCTTGATGAAGTTCGCCTGCTCGGGGCCCGTCCAGACGGCGGCGACCTCGAGCTTGGTGCCGTTGAGTTTCGGCAGTTTCACCCCGGAGGCGGAAGCGCCGCTCTTGTCCGGGGCCTTGCTGCCCCCGTCGTCCTTGCTGTCGCTGCCGCATCCCGCAGTGAGGACGAGCGACCCCACGGCCACGACCGCCAGAACGGCCTTGCGTGAGCGTAGAGCTGTACCTGCTGTGCCAGTTGTGCGCATCTGTGCCCCGACCTCTCCCATGCGCGTGCAGACCGGCGCGCCCATGACGTCGGCGACGCCGTTGTCCCGTGGGCACAGTCCTACGCCCCGGCGCTCGAGACCCGCAATAGCGTTCCTCGGGCCCACCACAAGATCGTGATGGGCCTGTGACGTTGTGTCATTCCGTCAGTGATGTCACCGGTGCCGCGTCCACCGACCTGGCGGCCCGGTCGAGTGCGCTGGCCAGCAATGCCAAGTCCGTGGGTCCGTTGCCGAGTTCGCGCACCGGACGGCGGGTGGGCGGATCGCCCATACGCTCCCACTCCAGCGGTACGACGGTGGGGCGCAGCGTCCCGGTGCGCGGGATACGGCCGGTGACCCGGCCGCCCTGGAACGGTGTCACCCCGCGGTCCGGGCGTCCGAGGCGGCCGCGGCCGGGCGAAGCGACGTCCGGCGCGGGGGCGGCGGGCGGGGCGTCAAGCACGATCCGGAGCCGGCTGTCCCGCGCCAGCTCGGTGTCCGCGGTGCGGTCGGGGCGGGCGGATGCGGCGATCAGATGCACACCGAGCCGCTCACCGTCCCTGGCCACCGCCTCCAGGGCGCGGACGACGGAGCCTGCCGCCGGGCGCCCCGGGCTGCCCAGGGCGGGGGCTACCAGCGCGTCGAAGTCGTCCACCAGCACGACGAGCCGGGGCAGCGGGGTGGGGCCGGGCACGGCGGCCGCCAGGGCCGCCGTGGTACGCAGCCGCAGGGTGCCGCTGCCGGCGGATTCGAGATCGCCGCGCTCGTTGGCCGCGCCGTCCGGCCGGCGGCCCGCGCCCCTCGCGTCAGCCTCGTGGCGCCGGTGCCATTCGGTGAAGTCGTCCCGGCCCACCAGCTCGGACCTGCGCTTGAGCTCGGCGCCCAGCGCCTGGGCGAACTCCCGCATCCTTACCGGGTCGGACGCCACCAGATGGGTCGAGGTGTGCGGCAGCTCCGTCACGGCACGCAGGCCATCGCCACGCTCGCCGCCCGCGCCGTCGACCAGGATGAGTGCGAGCCGGTCAGGGCGGGCCGCCGCGGCCAGTGATGCGGCGGCGGCGCGCAGCAGCTCCGTGCGGCCGCTGCCTGCTGGGCCCTCGATCAGCAGATGCGGGCCTTCGGCGGCCAGGTCGACGGTGACCGGGCCGCGCGGACCCGCGCCGAGCACCACGGTGGCTTCGGCGGCCGAAGCCCAGCGCGCCAGCAGGGAGGCCGGGGTGGCGCGGGCGAGTCCCAGTTCGTCGAGCAGCCGGGCCGACGGGGGCAGGACGGCGGCCTGCCGCGCGGTGGACGCGCCGGCCGAACCGTCCGCGCGCAACGGCGCCAGGGCCCGGCCGAACCTCTCGGCCCAGGCCGCCGACACGGCGTCCACCACGGCGAGGGTGCCCCGGCCGGCCGACCGGCCGCCCGCCGTGCGCAGCAGCCGCAGGGTCGTGGCGACATCGCCGCTCAGCAGGGCGGCGGCCCCGCACTCCCGGAAGGCGAGTGAGGCAGCGCAGGCGGTCTCATAGGTCGCCTCCACCGGCGAAGCGGGGGAGGCCGGCGGGGTCTCGGCGAGACACAGCAGGTGGATTCCGCAGGCGGCGCCCGCCGATGCCAGCCGCGCGGTGGTCTCGCGCAGGGCCGCCGATCCGGGATCGCCGTCCACGATCACCACGGTGTACGGCCCCTCGTACCGCCGGGCGGCCTCGGACACCGCTCCGGCACCGGCCGATGCCCAGCCCGGGCCGAGCGGGCCGTCGTCCAGCCGGCGCACCAGCTCAGCCGTACGGGCTGCGGCCTGCTCCCGGTCGTAGGAGAGCAGCAGCCGGCAGTCCTGCCCGTGGGCGGGCCGCAGATGCGGCAGCCAGCCGAGCCAGGACCAGTCGGCCCTGCGGGCTTCCACAGGGCGGGCCCGGTCCGTGCTGATCAGCACGATCTCGAGATTCGCCGGAGAGTGCAGCGCGGTGAGCTGCGCGACCACCGAGCGGGCCAGGCCGGCCAGCCGCTCGCGGGGACCGGCCAGCGCCAGTGAGCCTGCCTCGCGCAGCGAAACGGTCACCGGCACCGCGGGAACCACGCCCATGTCGCCGGGGCCGTTCCGGTCGGCGGTGCCCAGCCGGACGACAAGCGCTTCGCGGTGGCCCGGACCCCGCTCCCAGAGCCGGGGGCCGGGGCCGAGAGCGGTCAGCAGCAGCGAGGCCGGGTCGGGCCAGCTGTCGGGAGCGGGCCGCTGGGCTGCGGCGCCCGGGACGCCGGGGCCGGTGGCCTGGGCGGGCACCCGGTCGCGTACCGCTTCGGGTCTGGCACCGGCCAGCCTTCTGGCCCATGCCCCTATGCCGCCGCGCCTGCGAACGGTGTCGGTGTCGGCGTCGTCGGGCTGCTCCGCGGTCCGCTCGTGCTCGGCGGGAACCCGGGTGCCGCGTGCGGGGGTGCCCTGGCGGCCGCGGGGGCCGAAACCCGGATCCTGGGCGTAGGCCGCGGCCGCTTCGTCGTACAGATTGCTGTAGGGGTCGCGGGCCGTCTCGTCGCCGCGGGCGCTGACCCGCCTGGAGCTGTGACCGCCGCTCTGCGGGCCGGTTCGGGTGGGTATGCGTCCAACGCCGGCGTCCCGTCCCGGGCCGCTGTGCTCCGCGGGGGCACCGGCGGGGTGATCCGCTCCTGCGGCGGCCGAGCCGTGCTCGCGGCCGCTCCGGCCGGGCGGGGTGTCCGGGTCCGTGCCGCTTCCGCCGTGACCGGGGCGGGTCACCCGCAGATGGCCCTCGCCGTCCGGCACCGCGGTCACCGGGCCGCTGTCCGCCGAGCCCGCCGCCGAGGTGATCCGCAGCGCCGACTCGCCCACCCTGAGCAGGGCCCCGGGGGCCATCCGGACCGGCCGGCCGTCCACGTGGGTGCCGTCCAGGGTGGTGCCGTTGGTGGACCCGAGGTCCGCGACGGTGACCCGGCCGTCGTCGGCGACCGTCACCGCGCAGTGCAGCCTCGACACGTCGGGGTCGTCCAGCGGGACATCGGCGTCGCCCGAGCGTCCGATCCGGATCTGCCCGCTGTGCAGCAGGTGGACGCCGCCCGCGTCGGGCCCGGCGACCACCTGGAGCTGTGCCGCTGCCCCGTCACCCGGGTCGTCGTCGCCTGCGGGGATCTGGAGCGAGAGCACCGCGCCGTCCACCAGCGGCGGCTCGCCCAGCGCGCAGCGCTGCAGGTCGAGACGGTGGCGGCCCGCGTACAGCACGATGCTGCCCGAGCCGGGGCCGTCCGGGCCGGCGACCGTCGTGGCCAGGCCGGATGCGACAGTGGCCAGCGCCGCCCCGGCCGGGGCGGTGACGAGCACGTCGCAGGAGCGCGCCTCGGATGCGGATCGGCCGCTGCGCGGCGCGAGGACTGTCAGCCGGATCTGCATAGCCGTCAGCGGTCCCTTCTGCGGAGGGTGCCTGGCAGGGGGCTGCCCTGTGATCTCCCCCACCCGGCAGGTCGGCACGGACCCGCGAGGCTCCCGACCCCGGCAACTCCGTGCTGCAGGCATCCTCGCACCTGCCACTGACAACACGCCCGGGGGTAACCACTAAGTGATCTTGAATGGTCGGCTCTGAGTCCAAAAGTTCCTGCTTGGGGCCACAGATGGACCGCGTGCCAAGGCTGTTCGGCAACCAACTGCCCGGCGCTCGCGTCTTTCTCCCGGACGGGGGGGGGAGCGCAACCGGAAGATCACCGGCGGGTGTCCGCGCCGACGGCACTACAGTAGGGCGGACATCCGGTCGGGGGGCCGGTGGACCAGGCAAGGGACGACGACCAGCAGGGAGCGCATGACGTGCGGCCCGTAGGCAGCAAGTACCTGCTCGAGGAGCCGCTCGGCCGCGGCGCCACGGGCACCGTCTGGCGAGCCAGCCAGCGGGAGACCGCCGGCGCCGAGGCGGCCGTGCAGGGCCAGCCGGGCGAGACCGTCGCGATCAAGGTCCTCAAGGAGGAGCTCGCGAGCGACCCGGACGTCGTGATGCGCTTTCTGCGCGAGCGTTCGGTCCTGCTCCGGCTCACCCACCCGAACATCGTGCGGACCCGTGACCTGGTCGTCGAGGGCGACCTGCTCGCCCTGGTGATGGACCTGGTCGACGGTCCCGACCTGCACCGCTACCTCCGCGAGAACGGTCCGTTCACCCCGGTGGCCGCCGCGCTGCTCACCGCGCAGGTCGCGGACGCGCTCGCCGCCAGTCACGCCGACGGCGTCGTGCACCGCGACCTGAAGCCGGCGAACGTCCTGGTCATGCAGGACGTGAACGGCCAGATGCACCCGATGCTGACCGACTTCGGCATCGCGCGGCTCGCCGATTCCCCGGGGCTGACCCGCACCCATGAATTCGTCGGCACCCCGGCCTATGTCGCACCGGAATCCGCCGAAGGCCGCCCGCAGACCTCCGCTGTCGACATCTACGGCGCCGGCATCCTGCTGTACGAGCTGGTCACCGGACGGCCCCCGTTCGCAGGCGGCACCGCGCTCGAGGTGCTGCAGCGCCATCTGAACGAGGAGCCCCGCCGGCCCACCACCGTCCCCGAGGCGCTGTGGACGGTCATGGAGCGCTGTCTCAGCAAGGACCCGGACCGCCGCCCGAGCGCCGAGAACCTGGCCCGAGGCCTGCGTACCGTTGCCGAGGGCATCGGTGTGCACTCCTCCGCTGCGCAGGTCGCCGCCGCGCTCGGGGTGGGCGCACTGCTCGCGCCCGACCCGGCGCCCGCTCCGGTCCCCGGATCCCCGGGCGCCGCCGACCCCACTCAGGTCCTGCCGAGCAATGCCGGGGGCTACGACCCCAACGGGCGCACCAGTGTGCTGCCCAGCACCGGCGCCGCCGACCCCACGGCCGTGCTGCCGCCGGTGCCGTCGAACCAGCCGGGAAACCAGTCCCCGGGCATGCAGCCGGAGCAGCCGCACCCCTGGCAGAGCCAGCTGAGTGCGGCCCGCGACCGCAATGAGCAGACCCAGGTGCAGTACCTGGACCCCGGACAGGACCCGCTGCGCCGCCGTCCGCAGCGGCAGCAGGGACAGCAGCAGGGTCAGTACGCGCCGCAGCAGGGACAGCAGCAGGGTCAGTACGCGCCGCAGCAGGGACAGCAGCAGGGCCAGTACGCCCAGCAGCAGCGTCAGCCCCAGCGGCAGCAGCGGCCCCAGCAGCGTCCGCAGCAGCAGTACGCGCCCCCGCAGCAGCCGCAGCCCGCTCAGCGCGAGCCCCGTCAGCCCAGGCAGCGCGGTGCGAACCCGATGAAGATCCCCGGCCTCGGCTGCCTCAAGGGATGCCTCTTCATGGTGATCATCCTCTTCGTGGGCTCCTGGCTGATCTGGGAACTGACCCCGCTCCAGCACTGGATCGGGACCTCCAAGAGCTTCCTCGGCGAGATCGCCGACGGCTACCACTCGGTGCGGGACTTCGTCCAGAACATCGGCGACGCACAGAACTGACGGCTTCCGCCGGGCCGTTCACCGGGGCCCGCCTTGCGGCCGGTCTGTAGACATGTCGACTTCTGCGGGGTGAAATACCCCGCAGAAGTGAAGGTTGGCGCCAACCGGGGCACTGAACACCCCGACGCCCGCGTATTTTGAGAGCGGGGCCAGGGGGTCCGCCCCCGACAGGCACAGCGCCAGCCGCTGAGGGAGCAGTCTTGGCACGGAAGATCGGCAGCCGGTACACCGCCCACCAGATCCTGGGACGGGGGAGCGCCGGCACGGTGTGGCTGGGCGACGGGCCCGAGGGCGCGGTCGCCATCAAACTGCTGCGCGAGGATCTCGCCGCGGACCAGGAACTCGTCGGCCGCTTCGTCCGGGAGCGCACCGCCCTGCTCGGCCTCGACCACCCGCACGTGGTGGCTGTGCGTGATCTCGTCGTGGACGGCAACGACCTCGCCCTGGTCATGGACCTGGTCCGCGGGACGGACCTGCGCACCCGGCTGGACCGCGAGCGCCGCCTGAGCCCGGAGGCCGCCGTCGCGATCGTCGCGGACATCGCCGACGGACTGGCCGCAGCGCACTCCGCGGGCATCGTCCACCGTGACGTCAAGCCGGAGAACATCCTTCTCGACATGCAGGGCCCGCTCGGCCCCGGCGGCTCCCATCCGGCGCTGCTCACGGACTTCGGTGTGGCCAAGCTGATCGACGTCCCGCGCCGCACCCGGGCCACCAGGATCATCGGCACGCCCGACTACCTCGCCCCCGAGATCATCGAGGGCCTCCCGCCGCGCGCCTCCGTGGACATCTACGCCCTGGCCACCGTGCTGTACGAACTGCTCGCCGGTTTCACGCCGTTCGGCGGTGGCCACCCCGGCGCGGTGCTGCGCCGTCATGTCACCGAGACCGTCGTCCCGCTTCCCGGCATCCCGGACGAGCTCTGGCAGCTGCTCGTCCAGTGTCTGGCGAAGGCCCCCGCCTCCAGGCTCCGGGCCTCGGAGCTCGGCGAGCGGCTGCGCGAGCAGCTTCCGCACCTCGCGGGCATCCCTCCGCTGGACGTCGACGAGCCCGACGAGTCCGAGCCGGACGAGCAGGACCACGAGGAGACCTCTTACGAACCGGCCGCCCCCACCGAGCCGCGCCGTCGCAGCGCGGTCCCGCTGGTCCCGGGATCGTCCCCGGATTCCAACCGGGACACCCATACGAGCATGCGCGTGCCGGGCCCCGACGAACTGGCGGGCGGCCCGCTCGGCACGGCCCGCGCACCCCGCTCGCCGAGCCGGAACAAGCCCGGCTCGGCGCGGCACAGATCCACCGCCGAAGCGATCCGGCGCCGGCGGATCAAGGTCGGCGCTGCCTCCCTGGTCGCCGCCGTGGCCCTCGGCGTGGGCGGCTGGCTCGCCACGTCGGCGGGTGACGACGGGGGAGGGTCCCCGCAGGACAACCGGCAGTCGGCGCCTTCCCAGCCGTAGCCGCCGCCCCCCTCCGGAGTCCGGGTCGCCGGGCCAGGGGAACGACCTTGCTTCGAGCCGTTACGCTGGTGGCGTGGCAGTCGTCGATGTATCCGAAGAGCTGAAGTCCCTCTCCTCGACCATGGGGTCGATCGAGGCCGTCCTGGACCTCGACAGGCTGAGGGCCGATATCGCCGTGCTCGAGGAGCAGGCCGCGGCACCGTCCCTGTGGGACGACCCGGAAGCGGCGCAGAAGATCACCAGCAAGCTCTCCCACCTGCAGGCCGAGGTTCGTAAGACCGCGGCACTGCGGGCGCGGATCGACGACCTGAGTGTGCTCTTCGAGCTCGCCGAGGCCGAGGACGACGCCGACACCCTCGCGGAGGCGGAGTCGGAACTCGTCGCGGTGCGCAAGGCGCTGGACGAGATGGAGGTCCGCACGCTGCTCTCGGGCGAGTACGACGCCCGTGAGGCGCTCGTCAACATCCGCGCCGAGGCCGGTGGCGTCGACGCCGCGGACTTCGCCGAGCAGCTTCAGCGCATGTATCTGCGCTGGGCCGAGCGGCACAATTACAGCACCGAGGTCTACGAGACGTCGTACGCGGAAGAGGCCGGCATCAAGTCGACCACCTTCGTGGTGAAGACTCCGTACGCCTACGGCACGCTCTCCGTCGAGCAGGGCACGCACCGTCTGGTCCGTATCTCGCCCTTCGACAACCAGGGCCGCCGTCAGACGTCCTTCGCCGGTGTCGAGGTGCTGCCGGTCGTCGAGCAGACCGACCACATCGAGATCGACGAGACCGAGCTGCGGGTGGACGTCTACCGTGCCTCAGGTCCCGGCGGACAGGGCGTCAACACCACCGACTCCGCGGTGCGTCTGACCCACATCCCGACCGGCATCGTGGTCTCCTGCCAGAACGAGCGCTCGCAGATCCAGAACAAGGCCAGCGCGATGAACGTCCTGCAGGCGAAGCTCCTGGAGCGGCGACGCCAGGAGGAGCAGGCGCTGATGGACTCGCTCAAGGGCGACGGCGGCAACTCCTGGGGCAACCAGATGCGTTCGTACGTCCTGCACCCGTACCAGATGGTCAAGGACCTCCGTACGGAGTTCGAGGTCGGCAATCCGCAGTCGGTGCTCGACGGTGAGATCGACGGCTTCCTCGAGGCCGGAATTCGCTGGCGCAAGCAGCAGGAGAAGTAACCGGCCGACCAGTTGACGTTTTGTCGACTCTGTCGACAGGGGAACTGCCGTTCAATGGACGGCAGTTCCCCTTTTCCGTCACAGTCGTATTCCCGTACGCCCGGCAAGTCGCCGCATTTCCGGCATTGCGCCCGCAACGACCTTGACGCGCTCTTTAAAACTGGGAAAAGTAACACGCGGCATGCGTATTTCTGGGGCGCGTGTGATCGGGGGGTAGGACATGTACCCCCTACGGCCTGCCTGCCCCGTGCGCTGCACCATTAACGATGAGCTACTGGGGGTAGCAGCCAGATGACCAAGAAGACGCGGATTCGCGTAGCGCGCATAGCCGCCGGCGCAGTGATCGCCGCGGGCGCCTCGCTGACCGCTGCGGGCGCCGCACAGGCCGCAGGCATCGATGTCAACGTCGGTGGCCTGCACGCCTCGGTCCAGGCGGGCGAGGACCCGACCGACGAGCCGTGCATTCCGGGCGACCCGTCGTGCACCGAGCCCACGGACCCGGGTACGCCGACCGGCGAGCCCACCGACCCGGGTACGCCGACCGGCGAGCCCACCGACCCGGGTACGCCCACCGGCGAGCCCACCGACCCGGGTACGCCCACCGGCGAGCCCACCGACCCGGGTACGCCCACCGGCGAGCCCACCGACCCGGGTACGCCCACCGGTCAGCCGACCGATGAGCCCACCGGTCAGCCGTCCACCGGTACCGGCACCTCCGGCTCGAGCACGTCCGGTTCCACCGGCACTGGCTCGGACGGCACCGGCACCGAGCCCGACAACCTCGGCTCGCAGCCGGTGGAGCAGGGCAAGCCCAAGGAGGAGCTGGCCGAGACCGGTGCGGGGGAGACCACCTTCCTCATCCTCGGCGCCGCGACGATGATCGCCGGTGGCATCGGCTTCCGTATGCTGCCGCGTCTCGCCGGCCGCGGTGGCAACATCGCCTGATCGTGCGCCGCACACGTGAGAGGGCCCGGGTTCCGATCGGAACCCGGGCCCTCTCACGCTTTGTCACTGCCGCGGATGCCGCCCCCGCGTCACATCCGCAGCGAACGTCAGACGGTCTGATGCGCCAGCAGTGCGAGTGCGGCGACCAGCAGTATCAGCAGGGTGATCAGAGCCACCGGGCTGAGACCGCCCAGCGGGCCCTCCTCTTGCTGGAGCCGCTCTCTGCTGGCCCGGCAGACACGGCAGCGGCCCTCACTGACGGGGGATGCACAGTTCGCGCACACCAGTCGGTCGTAGGTCATGCGCACTCCTCCTCCCGCGCGGCGGAGCCGCTCCACACACTTGACTCTCCGCACAACGCTCAGGGATACGAAACCGTTCCCCCTACCACTGTGCCAGCTCGCGCGTAATCCGGCGCGTCCCACCAGAATACGACGGCTCCATACCCGGGCGCCCGACGGAGAAAACCCGCAAATACCCCGTCGATAACCTGGACATACCACGCATCCGAGGACGCCGCCTGCGGGCGCACTTCTGCTTCGCGTAAGGTCACGCACACCTATTCCCGGCCGACGTGGTGCACTCGTGATCCGATTCGACAACGTCTCCAAGACCTACCCCAAGCAGAACCGCCCCGCTCTGCGGGATGTCTCCCTCGAGATCGAGAAGGGGGAGTTCGTCTTCCTGGTGGGTTCATCCGGTTCCGGTAAGTCGACCTTTCTGCGGTTGGTGCTCCGCGAGGAGCGCACCAGCCACGGCATGGTGCACGTGCTCGGCAAGGACCTGGCACGTCTGTCGAACTGGAAGGTGCCGCAGATGCGCCGCCAGCTCGGCACGGTATTCCAGGACTTCCGCCTGCTGCCCAACAAGACCGTCGCGGAGAACGTGGCGTTCGCGCAGGAAGTCATCGGCAAGCCGCGCGGTGAGATCCGCAAGGCCGTTCCGCAGGTCCTCGATCTCGTCGGCCTCGGCGGCAAGGAGGACCGGATGCCCGGAGAGCTCTCCGGCGGTGAGCAGCAGCGCGTGGCGATCGCGCGGGCCTTCGTCAACCGCCCGATGCTGCTGATCGCGGACGAGCCGACCGGCAACCTCGACCCGCAGACCTCTGTCGGCATCATGAAGCTGCTGGACCGGATCAACCGCACCGGGACAACCGTGGTGATGGCCACCCACGACCAGCAGATCGTCGACCAGATGCGCAAGCGCGTCATTGAACTCGAGAAGGGCCGTCTCGTGCGCGACCAGTCGCGCGGCGTATACGGCTACCAGCACTGAAAGGACGCCATGCGCGCCCAGTTCGTCCTGTCGGAGATCGGCGTGGGTCTCCGCCGCAATCTCACGATGACCTTCGCGGTCATCGTCTCCGTCGCCCTGTCCCTCGCCCTGTTCGGCGGGTCGCTGTTGATGCGCGACCAGGTGGACACGATGAAGGGCTACTGGTACGACAAGGTCAACGTCTCGATCTTCCTCTGCACCAAGGGGGACGCGGCCTCCGATCCCAAGTGTGCCAAGGGTGCGGTCACCGACGAGCAGAAGAAGGCCATCGACGTCGATCTGAAGAAGATGACCGACCTCGTCCAGACCGTCACCTACGAGTCGAGTGACGCGGCGTACAAGCACTACCAGGATGAGTTCAAGGACTCTCCGATGACCGGTTCGATCACGCCGGACCAGCTGCCGTCCTCCTTCCGCGTGAAGCTCAAGGACCCGGCGAAGTACAAGGTGATCGCCACCGCGTTCGCGGGCCGGGACGGCGTCGAGGCCGTCCAGGACCAGCGCGGCATCCTGGAGAACCTCTTCGCGCTCCTCAACGGCATGAATGTGGCCGCTCTCTGTGTGATGGCCCTGATGCTGGTCATCGCACTGATGCTGATCGTCAATACCGTGCGCGTATCGGCGTTCAGCCGCAGACGTGAGACCGGGATCATGCGGCTGGTCGGCGCGTCCAGTTTCTATATCCAGATGCCGTTCATCATGGAGGCCGCTTTCGCCGGGCTGCTGGGCGGACTTGTCGCCTGCGGCATGCTGCTGGTGGGCCGCTACTTCCTCATCGATCATGGTCTGGCGCTCCACGAGAAGCTGAATCTGATCGACTTCATCGGCTGGGACGCGGTCCTGTCCAAGCTGCCGCTGGTGCTGGCAATCGGACTGCTGATGCCCGCTCTTGCGGCTCTCTTCGCATTGCGCAAGTACCTGAAGGTGTGAAACTCCCCCTGTGCGGTGAACGGCCAACCGGTCATGCGCCGCACAGGGGTTGTTCTACAGTGGGCGCCATGTCAGGCCCGGACTTCTGTTCATCGCCCCGCAGCGTTCGCCGCGGGGCCGCCCTGACTTTGGTCTTCGTGAGCGTCCTCGCCACCGCTGCGGCCACCAACTCCTGGCCGCAGAACGGCGAGCGCACCCCCGTTCCGGCCCGCACCCGCAACGCCTCGTCCACCGTCGACCGCGCCGAACTCGCCAAGGCGGCGTCGGAAGCCGAGGCCGACGGCAAGTCCGGTACGAAGGCGGCCGAGGACGTCGTCAGCCGCAGCGGGGACCGCTGGGGCGCGGTGTACGACCGTTCCGAGTACAAGGAGTTCGAGGACTCGCTCGACGGCGAGTACACCGGCGTCGGCCTCTGGGCCAGGCGCGGCCGCGACGGGCGGATCGAGGTGGCGAGGGTCCAGCCCGGCGGCCCCGCGGCCGTCGCCGGACTCCGCAGGGGCGATCTGCTCCGTACGATCGACGGCCGTCAGGTCGCCACGAGCCCGGTCACATCCGTCGTGGCCCGGCTGCGCGGCGGCGAGGGCTCGTCCGTCCCCGGCACCACCGTGGCCGTGGGTGTGCAGCGCGGCCGTCACACCTGGACGAGGACCCTGCGCCGGGCCCGGCTCACCACCGAGGCCGTCACCGTCCGAAGGCTGTCGGGCAAGGCGACGGTGATCAAGGTCACCGCATTCTCCAAGGGGTCGGGCGAGCGGGTGGAGAGCGCCGTCAGAGCCGCCCCGGCCGGCGGCGGCATCCTCCTCGACCTGAGGGGCAACAGCGGCGGCCTGGTCTCCGAGGCGACCTCCGCGGCCTCCGCGCTCCTGGACGGCGGCCTGGTCGCGACCTACGACGTCCACGGGACGCAGCGGGCCCTGTACGCCAGGACAGGGGGTGACACCGACCGGCCCCTGGTGGTGCTGATCGACGGCGGCACGATGAGCGCCGCCGAGCTCCTGACCGGCGCCCTGCAGGACCGTGGCCGCGCCGTCACTGTCGGTTCGCGCACCTTCGGCAAGGGTTCGGTGCAGATGCCGAGCCCGCTTCCGGGCGGTTCGGTGGCGGAACTCACCGTCGGGCACTACTGCACGCCGGCCGGTCGCAGCGTGGACGGGCGCGGCATCACGCCGGACGTGACGGCCGGTGATCGGGCCGAACCGAGGGCCGAGACAGTATTGAGTGGCCTCGGGGGTGGGGCATAGTGCGAAAATGGCCGCACTATGGCTAAGGAAACAGGGCGGAAGATGATCGCCCAGCACAAGAAGGCGCGGCACGACTACCTCATCATCGACACCTACGAGTGCGGTCTGGTGCTGACAGGCACCGAGGTCAAGTCGCTGCGGATGGGCCGGGCCTCCCTGGTGGACGGCTTCGTGCAGATCGACAACCACGAGGCGTGGCTGCACAACGTCCACATCCCCGAGTACACCCAGGGCACCTGGACCAACCACAGTGCACGCCGCAAGCGGAAGCTGCTGATGCACCGCATGGAGATCGACAAGCTGGAGTCCAAGACCCAGGAGTCCGGCAACACCATCGTGCCGCTGGCCCTGTACTTCAAGGACGGCCGGGCGAAGGTCGAGATCGCGCTGGCGAAGGGCAAGAAGGAGTACGACAAGCGGCAGACCCTGCGCGAGAAGCAGGACCGCCGCGAGACGGACCGGGCGATCTCGGCGGTCCGCAGGAAGCAGCGCGCCTGACGGGCGGGGCCCGGCGGACAGGAATACGCTGGCCCCGTCGACCGTTGGTCGCGTAGGATGGCACTGCACCCCACGGGGCGCGGCACCACCAATTGAAAAATAAACATGGGGATGATCGGTTTCGACAGCGGCTGTTGAATCAGGTGAAGCGAGCCGAGGAAGCGGCAATGATCTCGTAAACCATATGTCGCAAACAATAATCGCCAACTCTAAGAGCGATTCCCAGTCCTTCGCCCTCGCTGCCTAATAACAGTGACTGAAGGACCCTAAATGGGTGTCAGCCCGGGGAAGTTCCCGACCCGGATCCTGGCATAAGCTAGGGAACTAAACCACCGGTCCCGGTCACGGGGATCGGTGGGAAATCAAACAGTGACTGGGCCCGTCGGAGACTTGTTCGCGAGATCTCCGGGGCCGAGAAAATCGCAGCGAACTGCGCTCGGAGAAGCCCTGATGCTGCACCGTTGGACGCGGGTTCGATTCCCGCCATCTCCACCACCCCATGTAGCCGAAGGCCCGTCGATCACTCGACGGGCCTTCGGCTTTTTCGCGTGCCGTGGGCGTCCACCGCAGGTGTGCGGCCTGCTCAGGCGTCCGGCCTGCTCAGGCGTGCTGCGGGACGTCGTCCTTCAGCATCGACCGGACCTGCTGGCGCAGCTCGGGGCTGTCCTGGTGGCCGTGCACGGATGCGGCGTGCTCACTCGCGGCGCGGACCACCTCGTCCTCCTCACCGGAAATGGCGAGGGTGCAATCGGTCTCGCTCGGGAAATCCCGGCAATCGGCGATCTTGCGCATGATGCACCTCCTCAGCACCAATTCTAGGACGAACCAGCCTGGTGCCGCCCGGCTCGCCTACTGCGAGGCATCGCCCGCCCAACTCGCTCCCGCGCGCAGGGCACATTCAGCTGAGGGGCGAGTTTCAGGGTGAGCCAGAGGGCGAGGCCCTTGATCGCGTGGTTGACCGCTGTGGTCATCGTCCTGGTGAGGAGACGTCCTGGTGGATTTCCTGGACCGCGGAATCTCCATCTGCGGTCGGCCAATGCGTCGAGCACCGCCCTCTATCACTGGCGATACCCGGTGAGCGAAGCCGTCGCTTGTTGCGGAGGCGCGGAACTTCCTCAGATCTTGGGTCCGGCTCCGGAGCATGATGGGCAGGGTGGCCGGTCCCTACGGTAACGGGAGGCGACTCGACAACGGGAGGCGACTGGACGAGACGAGCCGGCGTTCGGTGATCACGCCGGTAGGTTCGATCTGCAGCAGAGTCGGCCGACGCACCACGTAGTGCGGCCCGGCCTGGAGCGAGCTGTCCAGGAATTGCGTGCGCACGGCGATTCGGTGTGCGTTTGATCAAGACCCGGGATACTCATAGTCGTAGGGGCGCGAAGACTGAGGTGCGGAGAAAGAACGTCACACCAGGGAGGGAACGATATGACCGATTCGCAGCCGAAAGTGGACAATCCATACCGAGCCCGACTGGTCTCTCTGAAGCGGGAGTTGCTACTTGAGGTGGACGATCTCAAGAAGCTGCTGAAGAAGCCTGCCGGGGATGTCGGCGGCAAGCACGCGCCGTCCTGGGTCGGTAGGAACGCCCGGAAGTGGCATACGGACATCGAAGGTCACCGCACACATCTGCAGAAGCTCGTCAGTGATCTCGTCCCCGCAGTGCAGGCCGAGATCGATCGGTCCCCCGAAAAGGTAAGCCCTGCGGAAGCCAAGATGATGCGAATGGATCTGCAGCAATACTGAGAATATGCGGAGGGGGAGCGTGTGGTCAGGCTCGATGAAGGCGGCGGCGGGGACTTCTCAGGGATCAACCCGGAGAGGCTGAAGGAGACCATTGGCGCGCTTGAGGGGGATCAGAAGACGCTGCATTCCAGAGCGTCGTACTACAAGCAGCAGTTCGAGCGCTACGGCATCCCGGCGACCAGCTTGAACGGGCTCCTCAAGATCGCCGGTTGGGCAGACGGCGAACTACCCATGCTGCGCAGGCGCCATCACTTGGCGATGAACATGGAGGTGGATTTCCCCGGCTTCAAGGGCATGGCTCAGGTGAACGAGAACGACGTGAGCAAGTCCGCCGTGGCACAGGCGAAAAAAGATGGCAGGGCGCTCGGTGCAGAGTTCAAGAAGGCGCTGGAGAATGGAGACGTGGTCTCCGAGGATCTCTTCCACGCCCTTGACGCCCACGCGAACGACGCAGACTACCTAGGGTCCTTCTACAAGGCGTTGGGCCCCGGCCAGGTGGCCTGGTTGACCAACAGACTCGCCGACGATCATCCGTACGGCAACCGGTACGCCGACAACCCGGACCAGCGTGGCTTCGACCGCGGCATCCTGGCCGCGACGCTGGGCAGCTTTACTCAGGTCGCAACCGAGGGCATGACGCCGAAGCAGAAGCAGGACTACTGGAATCAGTGGTTCGACAAGTTCGCCCTCGATCCGGACCACCAGGGTTTCCGGCCTGACCGGTTGATACCCCTCCTTGAAGGTGGCACTCCCGACAAGGACTTTCTGGTGGCGCTGGGCGACAGGGTCTTCAGGGAGAAGTCCCGGACCCATGAGAACCAGTTCATGAACGGGTCCGAGCACGGCCCGTGGAACGACGACCACTTCTCGCAGCTCTTCACCGCCCTCTCGAAGAATCCATCAGCAGCGGGCGAGTGGATGGAACACAACCCCAAGATCGTGGACGCCGGCATCTACCCGGGCGGGATAGCGCACAGCAACCCGGAGCGAGAGAAGGCATTCTTCAAGGTCCTGCAGGCCGGCACCATCGGGCTCGGAAAGACGGACCACGCGCTGGCCGAGAAGAATACGGCCATGCTCGTCATAAATAACTTCCATCACCAGAAGGACGATAACCTCAAGGGACTTCACGCGCTTCCCGGTGCTCAGGTGCTGTACTCCGAGCTCATGGCGAAGAATTGGAAGGCCATGGAGGGCGCCATCACCTCTCCGGCTCAGGACGGATACTGGAATTCGGACAAGTGGGACTTCAAGAAGTTCAGCAAGAGCCAGAACCCTGAGACGCCTGGCATTGAGGTGTCGCCCGACGTCTGGCAGGCCTTTATTCAGGAGTCGATCCGCGAGCCGCATGCTGCGGGCGCGATGAGCGCGCTGTTTGATTCGAACCAGAAGAATTATGCGCGGCTGACGACGCTCACAAAGGCCTCGGACGATGACGCCAAGTCCTTTATCGCCTTCAAGCAAGGGCTGATGGGTAACTTCTACGCCACTGCGTACGACGCTACGGAGAAGGCGCTTGGCGATGACGCGCAGGCGTGGGCTGACGGCGTCAATGCCTTCAGGGGCGCACTGATCGACAACTCGACTGCGATCCTCAAGGGTGCGGCAGGCGGTGCGGGCGGGGCCGGCTCTGCGGCTGCCGCCACCGGCATCGGACAGGACCTCGCGACAGGACTGTTGACCGGATGGCTGAAACAGGCCATCGCCGTTAAACCCAGTGAGGCTCCGAAGGATCTACTCAACGCCATCAAGGCATTGAAGGAGAAGAAACCGGAGAACACCTGGCGGAGCGCGTTCAGTAGCAAGGTTGCAATCATGACCGAACAGAACTTCGATCCACGTAAAATTCCCGATTTCGAACCCGTGACTTACCAGGAATATGGTAAGAAGCAGCACGTATACACGGGAAATCCCTGGGGGGACCCGAAGTACATCACGTCATCGGAGAATGACTTCGTCAAGGCAATCAAGGACAACGACGGCGAGGTCGACGTCAGCAAGATGACGCCTCGGCAGCGGGAGTCGTACAGCCGCTGGCTCGCGGATCCCGCGGTCGTAGCAAAGTTCGGGAACGATCAGGTCTGGTTGCAGGTGCTGGGCCAGAAGTAGCGACTGCTGAGTTCAGGCTGTGCGGAGGGGCCCTCAAGAACCCTTGTAGTCCCTCTGTACGACCTGCCAGGCAACGAAACCGTCAGCATTTGACGGATGAATTGCAAAATAGAAACCGTCGCCGTCGGCAAAGGCGAACGAACTCGGCCTGCGGTCGCAAGTAATGTCGCTATCTCCGTATGCCCCGGTACTCTTCGCCGTGAAATGCATCACCGCCTTGCCCGCCCCGGCACAGACGATCTCCAGGACGTACCGCTTACCCCAACGCAGCTTCGTCGCCGTACGACGGGCGACACCGTCCTTAGCCATGGCGCCGCCATGCGCTACCGCCTTCCCCTTCGGAAGCGCAGCCTCGGCCTGCTTGCGGAGTTGTGAGTCGCTCAGGGTCGTCGAGGGTGACGGAGTGCTGGGCACGGGATGGGTCGCGCTAGGCGAGGAGGGCCCGCTCTGGGGATCGGAATCACCGGACGTACAGGCAGTGGCTGTCAGGGCCAGGATGACGGTCGCCCCGAGAGCAGGCACGGCTATCCGAAGCTTCCGGTTCAGGACGCTGTACATCGCTACGGCAACTCTCCTCGTGGACGTCGACATCGACTGCTGATACTGATCCCCGGTGGGAGTCGGAACACGGACTGCCCCTCCTGCGAGGGGCCGCGTCGTTTACTCGGCCATACACCGCATCGTCGGTACCTGTCCCGGATCATTTCATGCACGAGAAACGGCCGCGACAGTTCGCGTCAACGCACCCTGCCCCATCCGTTGCCCGGTGGGCCATGCGGGCTCACCCAGCGAGTTCCTGGTGAGGTGTCTCACTTGCAACCGGGCAGCACACACGCCGCGTTGGTGTCACCGCGTGGTCGCGGATAGCGTTGGCGACTTGTGCCACCTACCCCCCCCACGGAGTTCAGAGTGAACCGCTCGACCCGGCTTGTGACAGCCGCACTCACCGCGTCCGCAGCCTTGCTTCTGGCCGCTTGCGGTTCGGGGGGAGGCGGTTCATCGGCCTCGGGCAAGATCAAGGGAGCGGATGGCCGCGGGAAGGCTTCCGCGTCTGCCGACCCCTCGGCTTCGGCGGCGGCCGGTGGGGCTGCGCGACCGAAGATCCCGTTCCCCTCGACCTTCACGATGACCTTCGAGGGGTGGACCAACAGTGACGCCAAGTTGCAGGCCATCCTGAACGATGGCAAGGAGGCGCTTCGTGCGGACCACGCAGCCATCATTGCGGGCGACCCCGACGCCGACTACGTGACCTTCTACAACAGCCCCAGTTCTGCCGCGATCTCACGGAAATGGATCAAGGGCTTCGTCGATGACGACCAGACTCTCGTGGGCAGGGCGCGCGTCTTCGACCCGAAGGTGAGCGTCAACTCTACTGGTTCGGGAGTTCTCTTCTACTGCGTGGACGAAAGCCAGGGGTCGACAAAGAACCGGAAGACCGGTGAGCTGCAGGGGACGCCCAAGGGGGAGAGCCCCCATGTGCAGTACCGCACCCTGCTTGACCGTTCCAAGAACGGAGTCTGGAAGACGATGTCCTCCACGACGGCCCAGGGGGCTTGCTGATGATGATCCGGCGGACGGCAACGACCGTCGGCGTGCTGGTGGGATCGCTGGTTGCCTCGCTCGCCATGACGTCCAGCGCCTTCGCGTGGGGCGGCCACGGGGGAAAGAACCCTGCCAAACCCACCCCCACCACCGGCCCCCAGGGTGGCGCCTCCGGCACCACCCTCACCGCCTCCGCCGGTACCACCCGTATCAAGGTGAGCCAGGTCAGTGGCGGTGCCTCCGGTAAGTCCCCCAAGGCGCTGACCGCGGTGGACCCCAACTGGAAGCCCCCGGCGTGCTGGTACGAGCCGGTGGCGACGCCCGAGCAGTTGAAGGCGGGCGTGGACCGGCTGAAGAAAGGCGGGGATCTGGTTCCCGTCACCCCCTCGCTCAGCTGGGGTGAGGAGTTGATGGTCGACAACTACGAGAAGGGCAAGCCGTCCTCCGGCGAGCCCGGCTACAAGAACTACAACCTCGGCAAGGACGGCATGTTCTGGCGTGGGGTCATCAACAAGAGCATGGCCGACGACCCCGCGTCCTACGACTGTGAGCGCACACTCTTCTGGCAGAACGCCCGCACCGTCCCGGACGACAAGCACGCTCCGACCCCGGACGTCCTTGCCGCGTACGCCTACGACAAGATCCAGGTCCCGGACACCGAGGTCCAGCTGAAGCCGCAAGGCCGGTCGACGGTCAATCTGCCTACCTGGGTATGGCTGGACAAGGCGACCTTCAAGGACGTCACGGTCCGTGCCGAGCTTCCCGGTACGGACATGTGGGCGGAGACGACGGCAAAGCCGGTGGCTCTGCATCTGGAGCCCGGGACCGCGGATGCCGAGACGTCTCCCGCTTCCGGTGACTGCCGGATCAACGGGGACGGCAGCATCGGCACCCCGTACACCCAGGGTGCCGCCGGCCGGACCCCGCCGTGTGGTGTCACGTACCTCCGGGCGTCGAGCGGTCAGCCGTACCAGCTCAAGGCGTCAGTGACCTGGGCCATCTCCTGGCGGGGCACGGGCGGAGTCAAGGGCGATCTGCCGGACGGCACCTTCGGGTCCACGCAGGACGTGAACGTGCAGGAGATCCAGGCGGTCAACCGCTGACGCGGACAGCCGGGTTCACGCTGTCGGCTGGTACCCGGTGAGCATGCCCAGCATCTGGTCCAGCTCCGGACGCCACTGGCGGTGCACGTTCATCTTGACCGGCTGCGGCTCACCCGGGAGCTGGAAGCGGAACGAGCTCCACAGCGCACCGCGCCTGATGTCGCTGACCGAGCGCATGGCCTCGGTCGGCGGCAGGGCGTGCACGATCTCCTGAGGACGGTTGCTCATCCGGTTCGCCTTGTGGATCAGCACCGCCTGCTCGGTCACGGTGACGAAGTAGTACGTGAGGAACATCTGGCCGAAGAGTCCGAGCGCGGCCATCAGAGACGGGTTGGGGCCCGCGATGGCCTGGACCGACACCAGCGGGCGATCGCCCGGGTTGACCTGCGATATGGCAGCGCCGAGCTGCTCTTGGATGGTCGACTTACGAATGGCCATGGAGCCCTCCCCTGAAATCCCCTGAAGTGCTGAACGGTGCAGGGTATCCAGGGCGGCTCGGCCCGCAGCACGCAACCCCGTCGGCATGGCTGCGGGGGTCAACGGGGGCGCGAGAGGCTCTGCTTGTTCGCCTCGCGGACTTTGTCGAGCAACTCCTCGCGGCGGCGGTGCTCCGTGGTCTCCGGATCATCGGCCTCGTCCCGCTCCGGTTCGTCGCTCATGTGGCCCGCCTGCGCAGGACCTCCGCCAGGCGCCGGGCCTCGCTGGGGTGGCAGCGTCCCAGTTCCACGAGTGGCGGCAGGTAGGAACCGGCGAGCGAGACGGGATCGAGGCCGAGTGACGGCAGCAGGATGTCCACCTCCGTCAGCGCTTCGCGCAGCTCGTCCCGTGCGCTCTCCGCGTCTCTGAGCCGAGCCCCTTCGTTCCTGCGGTCCGTTGTACCCATATCCGCCGCGCCTTCCGCTCTGCCCGTACCTTCCACTGTTGAGCATCGGTGTGTAGGGCTACGCTCACCAGGGGTAACGGTTTTCGGAACGCAGGAACGAAAACGGGGAGCGATGGTGCCCGCACCGAAGGAACTCGACCCGTCCGCCTCCCTTGCCGCGCTGTACGGCACGAAGGTGCGCAAGCTGCGGATGCGGGCGGGATGGACGCAGCGGGAGCTGGGCGACCGGATCCCCGTCGCGCACAGCCGGATCGCCCAGTTCGAGCTGGGCAACGAGACTCCGCCCGAGGACGTGAACGGCAAGCTGGACGTGCTGCTGGGGGCGGACGGCGATCTCGTCGACCTGTGGGTCCATGCCAGACGGACTCCGTTCCCCGACTGGGCGCAGATGTTCATGACGTACGAGGCCAAGTCCAGGATGATGCGCAAGTTCTCGCAGATCATCCCGGGCTTGGCGCAGACAGAGGCGTACGCCCGAGCGGTCCTGCAGGCCGGACAGATCTACGACGACGGAGATCCGGAGGCCAAGGTCAGGGCGCGGCTCGAACGCCAGGCTGTTCTTCAGCGTGCC
Source organism: Streptomyces sp. NBC_00344 (assembly GCF_036088315.1). Classification (NCBI taxonomy): domain Bacteria; kingdom Bacillati; phylum Actinomycetota; class Actinomycetes; order Kitasatosporales; family Streptomycetaceae; genus Streptomyces; species Streptomyces sp. NBC_00344. Next base: position 4,299,510 of record NZ_CP107996.1, read on the forward strand.
GACCCCCCTTGGGTGTGGATTGTTCTGGATGAGGCGGTCCTGTATCGCATGGTCGGCAGCCCGGAAGTCATGCGAAATCAACTGGCGCGTCTTCTGGTGCTGGAGCAGACTCCTCGAGTCCACATGCAGGTACTCCCCTTCGGGAGCACGGACCCAGCTGCCATGGGGGGCTCATTTACCCTCCTGACCTTGCCGGACGGGCGGGAAGTGGCTTACGAGGAGGGCATCGTCTTCGGCCGTCTCGTTGAGGACACGGACGAGGTCATGCGAAGAACCGTCCTTTACGATCGGCTGCAAGCCAACGCCCTGCCCCCGGCGGCATCAGCGCAGTTGATCCGAACGGCCATGGAGGAGCGCTACTCATGTGCGGAACCCGAGATGCCTTGACGAACGCGCGGTGGCACAAGAGCAGTTTCAGCAACGCCGCGGGCGGCGACTGCCTGGAGGTCGCCACCGGCATTCCCGGCGTCGTCCCCGTCCGCGACAGCAAATACCCCGCAGGTCCCGTCCTGGTGTTCGCGGCGGCGGCCTGGGCGGTCTTCGTCGGCGACGTGCGTCGTAGCTGACCGGTCCTCGCGCCTTCCGCGGTGGTGACGCAGGCGGGTGCCGGGGCCCCGCGTCCGGCCGGGTTGTCAGTGCCCCGGGTCATACTCCTTTACACAGTCATGTACGCGGAGCCGCGGGGGCGCCGCTCGCCGAAGGAGAGTTCACATGGCCGATGTGCTGCTGTTCCACCACGCGCAGGGACTGACCCCGGGGGTGCTCGCCTTCGCCGATGAGCTCAGGCGCTCCGGCCACACGGTGCACACCCCGGACCTCTACGAAGGGCATGTCTTCGACACCCTCGACGGGGGCATCGCCTACGTCCGGAAGACCGGCTTCGGCACGATCATCGAGCGCGGCGAGGCCGCCGCCGAAGGGCTTGGCGACGGACTCGTCTACGCCGGGTTCTCGCTCGGTGTCCTGCCGGCGCAGAAGCTCGCCCAGACCCGGGCGGGCGCGAAGGGCGCGCTGCTGTTGCAGGCCTGCGTCCCCGTCTCCGAGTTCGGCGACGCCTGGCCGCGGACGGTACCCGTACAGATCCACGGCATGGACGCAGACGAGAGCTTCGTGGAGGAGGGGGACATCGACGCGGCCCGCGCCCTGGTCGCTTCGTCGCCTGCCGCCGAGCTGTTCCTCTACCCGGGTGACCGGCACCTGTTCGCCGACAGCAGCCTCCCGGACCACGAGCCGATTGCCGCCGGGCTGCTGCTGCGGAGGGTGCTCGATTTCCTCGGCTCGGTCTGAGGGCGGCCCCGGCTGCGCGACACCGGCCGAACATGCCCCCTGCTCCCGGCCGGCGCTCGCCCCCGTTCGCCGCTTCCCCGCTGTCCGTTCACGATCGGCCGTTGACCTCAGGCACCGGACGGGCTGATCTCCGGCCGGCCCGGGGCGAGTGCCCGGCCCCGACGCGTGATCGCGCAGAGAAGCAGCGCGAGGGCGGCGGCCGATGTGGGGACGGCATAGCCGGCGGTGGCGCCGAGACGCTCCACCACCCAGCCCCCGGTGGCCGAGCCGGTGGCGATGCCGCCGAGGAGCGCCGTCACCGCAAGCGTCATGCCCTCGTTCAACTGACCGTCGGGCGTGATGCGCTGGACCAGCGTCATGCCGGTGACCATGGTCGGTGCGGTGGCCGCGCCCGCGACCAGCAGGGTGCAGGCGACGGCGAGCAGCGACCCGGTCGCCGACGCGGCCAGCAGGGGGCCTGTCATCAGGAAGGTCATCGCCGCCAGGCAGCCGAGCAGCCGCCGTTGTACGTCCGCCGCCGGGCGGACCGATCCGTAGAGGAGCCCCGCGGCACACGACCCGGCCGCCTGGAGGGCCAGCACCGCGCCCGCTGCCGCGCGGTGTCCATGCGTGTCGGCGAAGGCGATGGTGGTGACCTCGAGGGCGCCGAAGACCGCGCCGGCGGCGAGGAAGACGGCGAGCAGCGCGGGAAAACCGGGGTGCCGGACGGGGGAGCGCGAGCCGGCGGAGCGGGGGGTGGCCGGAGGCTCGGTGGCCCGCTGAGCGGCGAAGACCAGGACGCCGGTGACCATCGACGCGACCCCGACGAGTGTGCCGGCCTCCGGGAAAAGCGCCGAGCAGAGGAAGGCCGCGATCACCGGGCCGAGCATGAAACAGAGCTCGTCGGCGGCCTGTTCGAAGGAGTTGGCGGTATGCAGCGCGGCCGGGTCGCCCCGGAGCAGATGCGCCCAGCGGGCCCGGGACATCCCGCCGGTGTTGGGGGTGGTGGCGGTCGCCGCGTAGCAGGCGAAGAGGGTCCAGTCCGGTGCGTCGTAGTGGACGCAGAGCAGCAGGCAGGCTGAGCCGGACGCGGCGAGCAGGGTGGCGGGCACCGCGGTACGGGCCTGCCCGTAGCGGTCGACCAGGCGGGCCGTCCAGGGGCCGACGACCGCGGTGGCCGCCAGACCGGTGGCGGTGACGGCGCCCGCCAGCGCGTACGAACCGCGCGCTCCGGCGATCATGATCACGGCGCTGACGCTGAACATGCCCATCGGGAGCCGGGCGATGAGATTGCCGATGGTGAAGGCGCGGGCGCCAGGGGTGGCGAACAGGAGGCGGTACCGGCCGAAGGCGGTGGAAGCGGTGGCGGCGGATATCGTCGCGGAGGATTCGTGCGGCATGGCCCCCACCCTCACGGCAGCACCGTTCCGCGGTCCAACACCTGTTCAGCGCCGATTCACGCGGATCTGTTGTCAGTCATCGCCGGGCAGATCGCCGCGCTGTACATTCGCGGAATGCCCCAGCATCCGTACGACGTGGATCCCCGGCTGCTGCGGGCCTTCGCCGCGGTAGCCGAGGACCTGCATTTCACCCGGGCCGCCGCCCGCCTCCACACGGCTCAGCAGGCGCTCAGCCGGGACATCCGGAGGGTGGAACTGGTGCTGGGGGCCGAGCTGTTCACGCGGACCACCCGGCAGGTGACGCTCACCCCGGAGGGCGTACGGCTGCTGCCTTACGCGCGGCGCGTACTGGCGGCGTACGAGGAGCTGGCAGCGGCGTGGGCGCATGACGCGCGCCCGCTGCTGGTGGACGTGGGTGCCCCCGTCAGCACGGCGTTCCGGCTTCTCGGCCGGGCCCGCGAGACCGCCCCGGACATCGAGTTCGTGGCCCGTTTCCACAGCGGTCTGACCGGCGCGGTGGCGGAGATCGCGGCCGGGCGTCTGGACGTCTCGGCCGGCCGGGTGGCCGGACTTCCGCCTGAACTGCTCGAGCTGGTGGAGCACCGGCCGCTCCGGTTCGAGAGGGTGGCGGTGCTGCTCGGCGATGACCACCGGCTGGCAGCGCTGGAGGAGATCCCACTGGCCGCGCTGGCGGGGGAGACCCTGTACGCGGCAGCCGGGAACCCGGCCACGGCCGAGTGGACCGATCTCGCGGTCCGGCTGTTCGCCGGCCGGGGCATCGAACTCGTCGCGCCCTTCCCGGAGATCGACGGGCCCGATGAGTTCGCCCGGTTGGTGCGCAAGCACCGCTGGTCGGTGCTGGCGAGCACCGAGTTCGTCGGGATGGCAGGCATGGTGCTGCGGCCGATCGTGGACCCGGTGCCGCTCTCGCCGGTCTCGCTGGTCTGGCGTAAGTCCCTGCGCCACCCGGGCCTCGACGCGCTGCACGCGGCGGCCGAGGCCGCTGTCGCCGAGCACGGGTGGCTGGAGAGGCCGGCCGGGGCCTGGCTTCCCGCCGTGGACATGGCGATGTATGAGCAGATCGGGTGCCAATACGGGCAAGTGTGAACAAGGCGCGGGGAACACCCCCATCGTGCGTTAGATTCGCCCACCGGACGCAGCAGGGTAGGGGGCGCTCGGACCTGAGTGGGGACTCGGTCCGGCGGCATCGGTCCGGCCAGCCAGCAGTGATGAATCGGCCTTGGGGGGATGTGCGTACAACGGTGGAAAAATGGCGAGAAGGTGCCCGGTTCGGGCAGATGTATGAGCCTCATGATGTGACGCTCCAACTCGACGGTGTGGGACGGGAGTTACCGGGCCCGCTGAAGCGGAGCCGGCGAAGGACCCGGCCGGCGGGCTTCACCGGCGGGCCGGGCGGCCCGGGACGGCGTGGCCCGGGACAGGACGGCGCTGGACAGGGCGCCACCGGAGAGGGCGGCCAGGAGCTGGGCGACGGCACGGCGCAGGGCATCCCCGAAGGGCCGGTCTTCGTGGACGAGAGCGGCCGCCGCAGCAGGAAGTACCGGCGTGTGGGCTGGATCCTGGGCATCGCCTGTACGTGTTACGCGGTGATGCTGGTCGTCACCGTCGTCGGCGGGAACTCCAGTGCGCCCTGGCTGCTGATTCCGGGGCCCGCGTCCGCCAAGAAGGCGGACACCGTCAAGGAACCGTCCGCCACGGACGCGTCCCCGGTGCGCAGCGATGTGCTGCCGGGGACGACAGTGGGGCCCGGCCCGGTGGACGTGGTGTCCACCGATGTGCCGAAGCCGAGGACCACCATCTCCAACGGAGTACGGGTCACGGTCCCGCCCAAGCCGGGTAAGAAGCCCAAGCCCGCGGCGCCCGGGAAGCCCGCCGCGGCCAGCCAGGCACCGGGCAGTGACGGGTCGGCGGATCCCGCGCCGGTGACGACACCGACAGCCGGTGCCGGCGAACCGTCGCCGGTCGATTCTCCCAGTCCCGATCCCACGACCAGTGCCCCCGCCCCGCCGGAGCAGTCCGCTCCGCCGGAGGCCGCACCGGCCCCGCAGAAGGCGCACCGTAGAAGATGACAACCCGCCGGCGCAGGCTGCCCATGCGCTACCTCCTGCCGCTGCTCCTGCTCGTCGCGCTCTTCGGCATGCTGATGGTGCGCGGATATGTACACAGCGAGATAGCCGCCGACCACCGGATCCGGCCCCCGGCCGCGACCGATCACGTTCCCGACGCCGTCCTCGACGGCGGCCCGGTGATCGACGCGCGGGGCAAGGGCATCACCAGCCTGCGCATCCCCGATCACCGGATCGTCCTGACCTTCGACGACGGACCCGATCCCGAATGGACCCCGAAGGTCCTCGACGAACTGAAGAAGTACCACGCCCATGCGGTCTTCTTCGTCACCGGCACCATGACCTCCCGGTATCCGGAACTGGTCAGGCGCATGGTCGACGAGGGCCATGAGGTCGGTGTGCACACCTTCAACCACCCGGACCTCTCCTATCAGTCGAAGAGCCGCATCGACTGGGAGCTCTCCCAGACCCAGCTGGCCATCGCGGGTGCTGCGGGAATCCGCTCCTCGCTCTTCCGGCCGCCCTACTCCTCGTTCGCCGACGCGCTCGACAACAAGAACTGGCCGGTGGTCAAGTACGTCGGCGGCCGCGGCTACATCACGGTCCTCGACTCCATCGACAGCGAGGACTGGCAGCGGCCCGGCGTCAGCACCATCCTGCGCAACGCCACCCCCAAGGGCGGCAAGGGCGCGATCGTGCTGATGCACGACTCGGGAGGGAACCGGGCGCAGACCGTGGCCGCGCTGGGCCACTACCTGCCCGAACTGCAGCACCGGGGCTACCGGTTCGCGAGTCTCACCGACGCGCTGGGCGCGCCGTCCGCACAGATCCCGGTCAGCGGGCCCGAGCTCTGGAAGGGCCGGGCGTTCGTCTTCGCGGTCGGTGTGTCCGACGACGCGACCGACGTACTGATCGTGGCGCTCGCGGTGATCGGGGTGCTGGTCTTCACCCGCTTCGGACTGATGCTCCTCCTCTCCGTCGCCCACACCCGCAAGGTGCGCAGACGGGGATTCCGCTGGGGCGCTGCGGTCACCGAGCCGGTCTCCGTGCTGGTGCCCGCGTACAACGAACGCGAATGCATCGCCAACACCGTCCGCTCACTGCGGGAGAGCGACCACCCGGTGGAGGTGATCGTGATCGACGACGGGTCGTCGGACGGCACCGCCGACATCGTCGACGCCATGCGACTGCCCAATGTCCATGTGGTGCGTCAGCGAAACTCCGGCAAGCCGGCCGCCCTCAACAACGGCATCGCGCACGCCCGTCACGACCTCGTCGTCATGATGGACGGCGACACCGTCTTCGAGCCGTCGACGGTACGGGAACTGGTGCAGCCCTTCGGCGACCCGCGCGTCGGGGCGGTCGCCGGAAATGCCAAGGTCGGCAACAAGGACAGCCTCATCGGCGCCTGGCAGCACATCGAGTATGTGATGGGCTTCAACCTCGACCGCCGGATGTACGACGTCCTGGGCTGCATGCCCACCATCCCCGGTGCCGTCGGAGCCTTCCGCCGCACCGCGCTCGACCGGGTCGGCGGAATGAGCGAGGACACCCTCGCCGAGGACACCGACATCACCATGGCCCTGCTCCGCGACGGCTGGCGGGTGGTCTACGCGGAGAACGCCCGCGCCTGGACCGAGGCACCCGAGAGCGTGCAGCAGCTGTGGTCGCAGCGCTACCGCTGGTCGTACGGGACGATGCAGGCGATCTGGAAGCACCGCCGGGCCGTCGTGGAGCGCGGCCCGTCCGGGCGCTTCGGCCGGATCGGGCTGCCCTTCGTCTCGCTCTTCATGGTGGTGGCCCCGCTGCTTGCCCCGCTCATCGACATCTTCCTGCTGTACGGGCTGGTCTTCGGCCCCACCGGGAAGACCGTCCTCGCCTGGTTCGGCGTCCTCGCCGTGCAGGCGGTGTGCGCGGGCTACGCCTTCCGCCTCGACCGGGAGCCCATGCGGTATCTGATCTCGCTGCCGCTCCAGCAGATCCTCTACCGGCAGCTGATGTACGTGGTGCTGCTCCAGTCGTGGATCACCGCCCTGACCGGGGGGCGGCTGCGCTGGCAGAAACTGCGCCGTACCGGAGTCGTCGAAGCGCCCGGCTCCGCGCCGGGGCAGCGCCGCAGCAGCGACAACCGGAGGCCCGTCGCATGACCGCCACCACGCAGGCGTCCGCGCAGACCGTCCCCGGGCCGGTCCCGGGGCGGGCCCCGGGACGCGACCGCTATCTCGATCTGCTGCGCACCACCGCCCTGGTCCGGGTGGTCTTCTACCACCTGTTCGGCTGGGCCTGGCTGTCCGTTGCCTTCCCTTCCATGGGGGTGATGTTCGCCCTCGCCGGGTCTCTGATGGCCCGCTCGCTGAGCCGCCCCGCCCTGGGGGTGATCCGGGGCCGGGTCCGCAGGCTGCTGCCACCGATGTGGGCGTTCGGCGCCCTGATGGTCACCCTGATGATCTGCGCCGGATGGCGACCGCAGATCACCAAGGTGCTGCTCTATCTGGTGCCGGTGGGCGCCCCGCCGTACCCGGACTCGCTCGGTTCGGCCTCGGGTCTGCTGGAACAGACCTGGCCGGACCAGGCGGTCGGTCCGCTCTGGTACCTGCGTGCGTACCTGTGGTTCGTACTGCTTTCGCCGCTGCTGCTCAAGGCCTTCCGCAGGCTGCCCTGGCCGACGCTGCTCGCTCCGCTCGTCCTGACCGCGGTCGTCGGCACCGGACTGGTGACGGTGCCCGGTGAACCGGGCCTCGCGCTCACCGACTTCGCCGTCTACGGCTCCTGCTGGATGCTGGGCTTCGCGCACCAGGACGGGGTGCTCCAGAGAGTGCCGCGCTACTTCCTGGTGTCCTGCGCGGTACCCGTGATGGCCTTCGGTCTCTGGTGGGCGCACGGACACCTCGGCCCGGACGGCTGGGACCTCAACGACATCCCGCTCGCCCAGGCCACCTGGTCGCTGGGGGCCTGCGCACTGCTTCTGTCGTACTCCCCGTCCTGGCAGCAACTACCGGGAAAACTGGCCAGGTTCGACAAACTCATCACGCTCTCCAACAACCGCGCGGTGACCATCTACCTCTGGCACAACGCCCTCATCATGGCCACCGTGCCACTGGTCGACCAGCTGTACGGCGTGCCGTTCATCGAGGACCACTTCGACTCGCTGCTGACCGCCACCTACAACGTGTGGATGTTCCTGCTGGTCTGGCCGCTGATCGGGCTGGTGGTCCTGGCAGTGGGCTGGATCGAGGATCTGGCGGCCGGGCGGCGGCCGCGCCTCTGGCCGGACGGCGCGCGGCCGGCCCACCGACGCACGGGGTGACCGCGGCGTCCGCCGCTTCCGCTCCGCCGCACACCTCCGCTCCGCCGCACACTCCACCAGTCGGCCCTCGCCCGCGGACCCTCTCCGGAGGGCTCCGCGGGCCTGCCCTCACCCCGGGACCAGAGCCCGGGTGAGCGCAAGGTTGCGCGCCGGTCACCTCAGGCCACGGCCCCGAAACCCGGGTTCCCTAGCGTCGGAGGTCACCGGACGAGACCCCCGTGGAGGCACATGATGAGTGGCCGTTGGATCGAGCAGTGGGATCCGGAGGACGAGGAGTTCTGGGAGCGGACCGGGCAGCGCACCGCCCACCGGAACCTCTTCCTCTCCGTGCTCTCCGAGCACATCGGGTTCTCCATCTGGAGCCTGTGGTCGGTGCTGGTCCTCTTCATGGGACCCGAGTACGGGGTCGACCCGGCCGGAAAGTTCTTCCTGATCTCGATGGCCACGCTGGTCGGCGCGGTCGCCCGGGTCCCCTACACCTTCGCCGTCGCACGGTTCGGCGGGCGCAACTGGACGGTGTTCAGCGCGGGGCTGCTGCTCGTGCCGACCGTCGCGGCGTATCTGGTCATGGAGCCCGGTACCTCGTACACCACCTTCCTGCTGGTCGCCGCTCTCACCGGGGTCGGCGGCGGGAACTTCGCGTCGTCCATGACCAACATCAACGCCTTCTTCCCGCTGCGGAGGAAGGGCTGGGCGCTCGGGCTCAACGCGGGCGGCGGGAACATCGGGGTTCCCGTCGTCCAGCTGACCGGACTGCTCGTCATCGGTACGGCGGGCGCCGGCCACCCGCGCATCCTGCTCGGGGTCTATCTGCCGCTGATCGTCCTCGCGGCGACCTGCGCCGCGCTGCGGATGGACAATCTCGCGCCGGTGAAGAACGACACCGGCGCGGCCCGTGAGGCGGCCCGCGATCCGCACACCTGGATCATGGCGTTTCTCTACGTCGGCACCTTCGGCTCCTTCATCGGCTACAGCTTCGCCTTCGGCCTGGTGCTGCAGACCCAGTTCGGCCGGACCCCGCTCCAGGCCGCCTCCATCACCTTCCTCGGGCCGTTGCTCGGCTCGCTGATCCGGCCGGTCGGCGGCAGGCTCGCCGACCTGTACGGCGGCGCCCGCATCACCCTCTGGAACTTCGCGGCGATGGCCGCGGCCACCGGGGTCGTCGTCGTCGCCTCGGTGGAGAAGTCGCTGCCGGTCTTCCTCCCCGGCTTCATCGCCCTGTTCGTACTGACCGGGCTGGGCAACGGCTCGACGTACAAGATGATCCCGGGCATCTTCCAGAACAAGGCGCTGACCAGAGGGATGTCCGGTGAGGCGGCCGCGGCCTACGGGCGCAGGCTCTCCGGGGCTTCCATGGGGCTGATCGGCGCGGTCGGCGCGCTCGGCGGGCTCGCCATCAACCTCGCCTTCCGCCAGTCCTTCCAGACCGCCGGCACCGGTACATCGGCCTTCGTGGCCTTCCTGGTCTTCTACGCGGCGTGCTTCACCCTGACCTGGGCGGTATACCTTCGCCGTGCCGCGCCCGTACCGGCAAAGACGCAGCTCAGCTACGCGAAGATCTGACGGCGGTCCCGTAGCCTGGCATCGGGCCGGGTCAGCCGTAACACCCGGGAAATGCCGGTGAACCGAACCCGTCACGCATCCTTGGGAGGCTCACCGACCATGCGGGACATTGCAGCAACTCAGCACGGCCCCCTCGCGGGGTTCACCGTCGGGGTCACGGCCGCCCGGCGTGCCGACGAGCTCGGAGCACTGCTCCAGCGGCGGGGCGCAGCGGTACTGCACGCACCAGCGCTGCGCATCGTGCCGCTCGCCGACGACAGCGAACTCCTCTCGGCCACGAAGGAGTTGATCGATGCCGCACCGGATGTGGTGATCGCGACCACCGCCATCGGCTTCCGGGGCTGGATCGAGGCGGCGGACGGCTGGGGCCTCGGTGACGCGCTGCTGGACAGGCTGGGCCAGGTGGCGCTCCTCGCCAGGGGGCCCAAGGTCAAGGGCGCCATCCGGGCCGCCGGACTGACCGAGGAATGGTCGCCGGGCTCCGAGTCGATGGCCGAGGTGCTGGACCGGCTGCTCGACGAAGGCGTGGAGGGCCGCAGGATCGCCATCCAGCTGCACGGCGACCCGCTCCCCGGTTTCGTCGAGGCGCTCCGGGCGGCGGGCGCCGAGGTCGTCGGTGTGCCGGTGTACCGGTGGATGCCGCCGGAGGACATCGCGCCGCTCGACCGGCTGATCGACGCGGTGCTCGGCCGCTCGGTCGACGCGCTGACCTTCACCAGTGCGCCGGCCGCGGCGTCGCTGCTGGCCCGCGCCGCGACGCGGGATGTGCACCCTGAGCTGACCGCCGCCCTCGGCCATGACGTCCTGGCGGTCTGTGTGGGCCCGGTGACGGCGCTGCCGCTTCAGGACCAGGGCATCGAGACCCTCCAGCCGGAACGCTTCCGGCTCGGCCCCATGGTCCAGATCCTCTGCCAGGAACTCCCGTCCAGGGCGGCCGTACTGCCCGTGGCCGGGCACCGCCTCCAGATCCGCGGCCAGGCGGTCGTCGTCGACGGAGCCCTGTGCCCGGTCCCTCCGGCGGGCATGTCCCTGCTGCGCACCCTGGCCCGCCGCCCCGGCTGGGTGGTGTCCCGCGGTGATCTGCTCAAGGCGCTTCCCGGGACCGGCCGCGACGAACACGCCGTGGAGACGGCGATGGCCCGGCTGCGGACGGCGCTCGGCTCGCCCCGGCTGATCCAGACGGTGGTCAAACGCGGCTACCGGCTGGCGCTGGATCCGGCGGCCGACGAGAAGTACGGCGGCGACGGCTGAGCCGACTGCCGGGCCGGCGATGGCTCAGCCGCTCCGCTGCCGGACATGCCGGTGGCCCTCGGTATCCCACTTCGGCCCCGACGGCAGCAACTCGGTGAACACGAATCCGCCCTTCTCCGCGACCCGGCACGACGCGTCGTTCCCCACCGTGTGGAGGATCTCCAGGCGCTCCAGACCGTCCGCCGCGAAGCGCTCGAAGGCCCACGCCGACACGGTCTCCAGAGCCCGTCCGGCCACCCCGCGGCCCCGCGCGTGCGCCGCGGTCCAATAGCCGAGCTCCGCCGACGGTGACCCCGGCTCGGAGCGCTTGACGACCAGTTGGGCCGCGAGCCGCCCGTCCTCCAGGACGGCAAAGCTCATCCGTCGTCCGGTCGCCCAGCCGGTGTGCTGGGCCTCCAGCCACTCCTCGGCATCCTCATCTGTCTCCAGCCGGGTGCAGAGCCAGCGGCGGATCACCGGGTCGCGGTACGCCTCGACGACAGCACCCAGGTCCTCGGCGCACCAGGAGCGCAGCAGAAGGCCTGGGGAACGCAGGGTGACAGGGGCCGGGGACGCTGTCCGCTCGATGTCCACCGGATCACGGTACGACGCCCCCCGGCCGCCGCACCGGAGCAGCGGGCCAACCCTGGTGGCGTTCCGGCACGCTCCGCCGGTTCCGCGGCGGCGGAAGGGGTTCCGGAGGTGCCCGCCGCCGGGCACTGTAAGGGGTATGGGTGCCCATGCGTACGAGTTGCGGTTCGACTCCGGGCGGATCTGCCTGGACCTGGTGGCCACCGAGGCGGACTCGGTCGATCAGCTCGACAGCGGCCGCCGTCTCGCGGACTGGCTGAAGGGCGCCGGGCTCATCCCGCCGGGAACACCGCTTCCCGCGGTCGGCGACGACTGGCTCGCGGCTTTCACCGCACTGCGGCATTCCGTCGGTGAACTGGTCCGGGCCGAGACGGCGGGCGCCACGGCCGAAGGGGCCCTCGCGGTGGTCAACACCCGGGCGGCGGGGGCGATCCCCGGTCTTCGGGCGGTACGCGGGGAGAACGGGCAGCTCGTCAAGGAGCCCGCGGTGGCGCCCGGGCGCGATGCCCTGCTCGCCGCCGTGGCCCGGGACGCGGTGGAACTGCTCACCGACCCGGTGGCCAGGGCCCTGCTGCGTCGGTGCGAAGGCGACAACTGCCGGCGGCTCTACCTCGACACCTCCCGGGGGCACCGACGCCGCTGGTGTTCCAGCGAGGTCTGCGGCAACCGTGAACGCGTGGCCAGACACCGTCGCAGGGCCGCCGTCGCGGACCGCATCTGAGAATTTCTGAGAAAGTCCGCATGCGGTTGAATACTTCCCGCCCCGGGTCCGTACTCAGGGCAGACGAGCCAGTCAGGGTCTCGACCGGGAGGTACAGGTGCGCAAGGATGCGGCCGTGGCCGATGACCGTCCGCCCGGTGCCCGGCACCGCTCCGTTCCGGACGAGGAACTGATGCGGGCGCTGTACCGAGAGCATGCGGGTCCGCTGCTCGCGTACGTACTCCGACTCGTCGCGGGCGACCGCCAGCGCGCCGAGGACGTCGTACAGGAGACGCTCATCCGTGCCTGGAAGAACGCCGGTCAGCTCAACCGGGCCACCGGCTCTGTCCGACCCTGGCTGGTGACGGTCGCGAGGCGCATCGTCATCGACGCTCACCGCAGCCGGCAGGCCCGGCCGCAGGAGGTCGATCCGGCACCGCTGGAGGTCATGCCCGCGGAGGACGAGATAGACAAGGCGTTGTGGCTCATGACGCTCTCTGATGCGCTCGACGACCTGACTCCCGCACACCGGGAGGCACTTGTGGAGACGTACTTCAAAGGACGTACGGTCAACGAGGCGGCCGAGGCACTCGGCATTCCCAGCGGGACGGTGCGGTCCCGGGTCTTCTACGCACTGCGTTCGATGAAGCTCGCCCTGGAGGAGAGGGGGGTACAGGCATGACGATGTACGAGCAGCAGCAGCCGCCGCCGGATCACGAGTCCGAGCACGACGCCGTAGCCGCGTATGCCCTCGGCATCCTGGACGACGCCGAGGCGACCGCCTTCGAGGAGCATCTGGCCGGCTGCGAGATCTGTGCGGCCGAGCTCGACGGCTTCGCCGGAATGGAGCCGATGCTCGCGTCCCTCGCGGAGTTCCCGGGGCCCGCCCCGCTGCCTGCGACGCCCCCGTCCCCGCATCTTCTCGACCGGCTGGTCGACGAGGTCGCGGCCAAACGCGCCCAGCGCCGCAGGCGCACCAGGTATCTGGTGGCGGCGGCGGCAGCGCTGATCATCGGAGGTCCCACAGCCGCGGTCGTGGCGACCTCGGGCGACAGCAGCACCGGCGTGACCGCCCAGCCGTCGTCGGCGGCCGGCGACTTCTTCGCCCATATGACGAAGAAGGTCGGCGCCACCGACCCCGCCACCAGGGTGTCGGCGACCATCGGCACCCAGGACAAGGCATGGGGCACCGACGCCGTCCTCGAACTGAAGAACGTCAAGGGCCCGCTGAAGTGCAGCCTGATCGCCGTGTCGAAGAGCGGCGCCCAGGAGACGCTCACCACCTGGGCGGTGCCGAAGTGGGGTTACGGAGTCAAGGACACGGCGCATCCGGCCGCCCAGTACCCGCTGTATGTGCACGGTGGCACCGCGCTCAAGCGGAGCGACATCGATCACTTCCTGGTGCGCACCCTCGACGGGAGGAGCCTGGTCCAGGTGGCGGCCTGAGACGGCGGCCAGGGGAGGCCGCCCGAACACGACAGTGAACACCCGCTGGACACCGCCTGACATACGCTCCCCCTTCGCATAGGGTTGACGGTCGCCCAATGCATGCAAGAAGGGGGCCTCAGTGGCCGCGCAGGATGCCGCTGTCGACTCGGTCAGAGACCGCGAGATCGCGACCGAGCAGGAGCACCTGGACCAGGTGTACCGGCGCCTCGAGGAGAAGATCCACGAGGCTGAATTCCTTATGAACGACGCCGCCAAGCGCGGCCAGGTCGGCACGCCCGGCGCACTGGCCGAGCGTGACGCACAGGTATTCAGGGCCGGTATCCACCTCAACCGTCTCAACAACGAGTTCGAGGACTTCCTCTTCGGACGGGTCGATCTGCTGCACGGCAAGGACGGCAAGAAGGGTCCCGACGGCGCGTACACCGCCATCGAGCCCGCCGAGGACGCGGTGCGCGACGACAACACGGCCGATATCGCCGAGACCCTGCACATCGGCCGGATCGGCGTGCTGGATTCCGACTACTCACCGCTGGTCATCGACTGGAGGGCGCCCGCCGCCGCACCCTTCTACCGTTCGACACCCGTCGATCCTGGCCGGGTGGTACGCCGCAGGGTCATCCGCTCCAAGGGACGCAGGGTCCTCGGGGTGGAGGACGACCTGATGCGTCCCGAGCTGACCGCGAGTCTCGATGGCACGGGGCTGGCCGTGGTCGGGGACGGCGCGCTGATGGCCGCCCTGGGGCAGGCCCGCAGTCACACCATGCGGGACATCGTGTCGTCCATCCAGGCCGAGCAGGACCTGGTGATCCGGGCGCCCGCGGCTTCCGTCACCGAGGTCTCCGGCGGCCCCGGCACCGGCAAGACGGCGGTGGCGCTGCACCGGGCCGCGTATCTGCTCTACCAGGACCGCCGGAAGTACGCGGGCGGCATCCTGATCGTCTCGCCGACGCCCCTGCTGGTGGCGTACACCGAGGGCGTGCTGCCCTCGCTCGGCGAGGAGGGCCAGGTCGCGATCCGTGCGGTCGGTTCGCTGGTGGACGGTGCGGAGGCGACGGCGTACGACGAGCCGGGTATCGCCCGTATCAAGGGTTCCTCACGGATGCTCCAGGTGCTGCGCAGGGCGGCGCGCGGGGCCCTGGAGACGGCTCCGCCGGCCAGGGGGAGGACCCGTGGCGGCGCGGAGGGCGAGCAGCTGGCCTTCGGCGAAGCGGCGGCCGCGCCCGACGCCCCTCCGCGGACCCCGGACCGGCTGCGGGTGGTCGCCTTCGGCGGACGCCTCGAACTGGATTCGGCGGAGCTCCAGCGCATCCGGCACAACGTGCTCGGCGGCACCGCGCCGGTCAATCTGCTGCGCCCGCGCGCCCGCCGGCTCGTGCTGGACGCCCTCTGGACGAAGTCCAACGGCCGCGGCCGTTACACGGACCCCGAGCTGGCAGCAGAGCTGCGCTCGTCCTTCGACGACGACGTGTCGGGCGAGGACAGTTTCGTCGAGTTCCTGGACGCCTGGTGGCCCGAGCTCACCCCGCGCGGAGTGCTCAAGGCGATGGCCGACGAGCGCAGGCTCGGGCGCTGGGCCCGGCGGGTGCTCAATCAGGGAGAGGTGCGGCGGCTGGCCCGCTCGCTCAAGCGCGAGGCGCTGTCCGTGCACGACGTGGCACTGCTCGACGAACTCCAGACCCTGCTGGGCACCCCGCACCGCCCCAGGAAGCAGCGGGAGCACGATCCGCTCGACCAGCTCACCGGCCTCGAGGAGCTGATGCCGCACCGTGAGGAGACCCAGTGGGAGCGGGCGGAGCGGCTGGCGCAGGAGCGTACCGAGTACGCCCATGTCATCGTCGACGAGGCCCAGGACCTGACGCCCATGCAGTGGCGGATGGTCGGCCGCCGTGGCCGGCAGGCGACCTGGACGGTCGTCGGCGACGCGGCCCAGTCGTCCTGGTCGGCCCCGGACGAGGCCGCCGAGGCCCGTGACCAGGCTCTCGGCAGCCGGCCGCGGCGCCAGTTCACCCTGACCGTGAACTACCGCAACCCGGCCGAGATCGCCGAGCTCGCCTCGAAGGTCCTCGCGCTCGCCATGCCGGGCATGGAGTCGCCGTCCGCGGTCCGGTCCACCGGTGTCGAGCCGCGCTTCGCCGTCGCGGGGGACGATCTGGCGCGCTCGGTGCGGGAGGAGGCCCAGCGGCTGCTCGAGCGGGTGGACGGCACGATCGGTGTGGTGGTCGCCATGAACCGCAGGGAGCAGGCCAGGAAGTGGCTGGCGGGACTGGGCGAGCGGGTGGTGGCGCTGGGCAGCCTGGAGGCGAAGGGCCTGGAGTACGACGCCACGGTCGTGGTCTCGCCCGCCGAGATCGCCGACGAGTCGCCAGCGGGGCTGCGTGTGCTCTATGTGGCACTGACCCGCGCCACCCAGCAGCTCACCGTGGTGTCGGCCACGGGTGACGCACCGGACGCGAACGGCGTACCGGATCTGCTGAGGGACTAGGCACCGGGGACTCGGGGGCCGGCCGAGTCGCGGACCGGGCGGATCCGCGACTCGGCGCGCACAGAAGGAATCACTTTCCGGGGTCGTTTGTTAGCCTGGTGGTGACACCGGCCCGATCCAAGCCCCCGGGCCCAACCTTCGTCGCTTCGAGCGACCACTTGCCGCGAGGCGAGCATGGCGGGTCGGTGTCGTCTACGTGAAAGGTCCGCATCACCACTCCGGTGATGCGGACCTTTTCTGTCTCCGCTCCTGTCTCCGCTTTCTGTCGCCGCTGACGTGCGGCTTCGCCCGGTACCCCCGCGACTTCGCGGATGGGCCTTCCCCCGACCAGGGGTGTTCTCGTATGGTGGAAAAAACTTTCCGATTCAGCACCCCATTACCGGGTACCAGTCGGTAGGTGCGACCATCGGATGCGTTTAGCGAAGCTAGGTAAAGCAAAGGAAGTTCGGCCATGGCAACGGCGCCAAGCGTCTCGTACTCGATCACGGCGCGTCTGGAGGTCCCCGCGAGCGGGACCGCGGTCAGCCAGCTCACCACCGCAGTCGAGGCCTCCGGCGGTTCGGTCACCGGCCTCGACGTCACCGCATCGGGTCACGAGAAGCTGCGGATCGACGTCACCATCGCCGCCAGCTCCACCGATCACGCCGAGGAGATCGTCCAGAAGCTGCGCGGGATCGAGGGTGTCGAGCTCGGCAAGGTCTCCGACCGTACGTTCCTGATGCACCTCGGCGGCAAGATCGAGATGGCGTCGAAGCACCCCATCCGCAACCGTGACGACCTCTCCATGGTCTACACGCCGGGCGTGGCCCGGGTCTGCATGGCCATCGCCGAGAACCCCGAGGACGCCCGCAGGCTCACCATCAAGCGCAACTCCGTCGCAGTGGTGACGGACGGTTCCGCGGTGCTGGGACTCGGCAACATCGGCCCGATGGCCGCTCTGCCGGTCATGGAGGGCAAGGCCGCGCTCTTCAAGACCTTCGCCGGTATCGACGCCTGGCCGATCTGCCTGGACACCCAGGACACCGACGAGATCGTGGCGATCGTCAAGGCGATCGCCCCCGGGTTCGCGGGCATCAACCTCGAGGACATCTCGGCGCCCCGCTGCTTCGAGATCGAGGCCCGGCTGCGTGAGGCCCTCGACATCCCGGTCTTCCACGACGACCAGCACGGTACGGCGATCGTCGTGCTCGCCGCGCTGACGAACGCCCTCCGGGTGGTCGACAAGAAGTTCGGCGACGTGCGGGTCGTGATGTCCGGTGCCGGCGCGGCCGGCACGGCCATTCTCAAGCTGCTGCTCGCGGCCGGCGTCAAGCACGCGGTCGTCGCCGACATCCATGGTGTGGTGCACGCGGGCCGTGCGGACCTCGTCGACGCCACGCCCGAGTCGCCGCTGCGCTGGATCGCCGACAACACCAACCCCGAGGGCGTGACGGGCACCCTGAAGGAGGCCGTGGTGGGCGCCGACATCTTCATCGGTGTCTCTGCTCCGAACGTCCTGGGCGGCGAGGATGTCGCAGCCATGGCGGACGGCGCGATCGTGTTTGCGCTCGCGAATCCCGACCCCGAGGTCGACCCGTCAATCGCCCGTCAGACCGCGGCAGTTGTGGCCACCGGAAGGTCCGACTTCCCGAACCAGATCAACAACGTGCTGGTCTTCCCGGGTGTCTTCCGCGGTCTGCTGGACGCTCAGTCCCGCACCGTCAACACCGAGATGATGCTCGCGGCGGCCGGCGCGCTCGCCGACGTGGTCGGCAGGGACGAACTCAACGCCAACTACATCATTCCCTCGGTGTTCAACGACAAGGTCGCCGGGGCCGTCGCGGGGGCCGTCAGGTCGGCCGCGAAGGCTGCCGGTGTCGCTGTGACAGCGCCCACGTCCGCCTGACGCCCGGCGCGTCGCGGGACTCATGGCCGCAGGCCCCCCTCTAGGGTGGCGGGCAATGAGCCCCTGGGTGCCTGCAGTCGGCTTTCAAGGAGTCGACGGAGCGTCACCACCGTGAGGCAGTGACGCGTTCGTGTGACTCCGGTGAGTGCCGGATTGGCTTTCCCGCCGTTGGTGGGGGCAGGATGCATATTCGGGCGCGAGGGTCTGACGTCAGACCCGGGTCCGGGGACGGTCCTAGGGCCCTGGCAGCATCGGCTTCGATCTCACGCCTTACAGGCAAGAAGAACACGGGAGTAACAACATGAACCGCAGTGAGCTGGTGGCCGCCCTGGCCGACCGTGCCGAGGTGACTCGCAAGGACGCCGACGCCGTTCTGGCCGCGCTCGCCGAGACCGTCGGCGAGATCGTCGCCAAGGGCGACGAGAAGGTCACCATCCCCGGCTTCCTGACCTTCGAGCGCACGCACCGTGCCGCTCGCACCGCGCGTAACCCGCAGACCGGCGACCCGATCAACATCCCGGCCGGCTACAGCGTGAAGGTCTCCGCGGGCTCCAAGCTCAAGGAAGCCGCCAAGGGCAAGTAGCAGTCCTCGTAAGCAGCGCGGAGGGCGGTCACCCGTTCGGGGTGGCCGCCCTCCGTCGTGCCCGGCCCGCAGGGCGCCGCCGCCCCTGCCGGTCACCGGGGATGCGGTCCCTCCGTGAGTGATGGCCCTCTCGCGCGGGGTGGCCCTTCTAGCAGGTGAACCGGGGTCGCGGACCGTACCCGCCGAAGTCGTCCGTTCCCGGGGCGGGTGCGGCAGGGTGGCACGTATGGTGACGAAACCTCGCCCCCGCCTGCCGCGTACAGCGGCCCTCGCGGCCGTCGCCGCCCTCTGTGCCGGAGCCGCTGTGTACATCCTGCCGTCCGGGGGCGGCCGGGCCGTTCCCGCCGAGGTGCGGGTCGACCAGGCCGGCTACCTCACCGGAGAGAGCAAGCCGGCCTATGTCATGGGCTCGGGACCCGCACTGGCCGGGGCCGGCTTCGCGGTGCTCGACCAGTACGGGCACACGGCCCTCAGCGGACGTCTGGGGCCGCGAACCGGCAGCTGGAACCAGCAGTACGGGTCGGTGCGCGGCGTGGACCTCTCCCGGCTCACCCGGGCAGGTACGTACCGGCTGAAGCTGACCGGCACCGCCCGCGGCATGTCACCGGCGTTCCGGGTCGCGGCGCCAGGCCCGCTGATGGAGCATCTGGCCGCCGAGAACGTCCGGTACTTCCGGAGCCAGCGGGACGGTGCCGACGTGACGCCGGGCGATCTCGGCCGCAAACCCTCGCACCTCACCGACCGCTCGGCGACGGTCTATGCCGAACCCCGCTACGACAAGGCCGGTTCGAGGCTGACCGGCGCTCTCGTCCCGGACGGCGGGCCTGTCGACGTCTCGGGTGGCTGGTTCGACGCCGGCGACTACCTCAAGTTCACCCACACCGCTTCCTACGCCACCGCCGAACTGCTGCTCGCGGAGCGCGCGCTGCCCGGTACGCCGGGGCTCGCCGAAGAGGCGCGGTACGGACTCGGGTGGCTGGACCGTATGTGGGACGGGCCGGCCGGCACGCTCTACGCCCAGGTGGGCATCGGCGTCGGCAACGAGGACGTCCGCAGCGACCACGACATCTGGCGGCTGCCCGAGGCGGACGACGCGATGGACGTCGGACCGGGCGAGCCCGGCTACTACGTCAAGTACCGCCCGGTCTTCCGGTCGAACGCTCCGGGAGAGCCCATCAGCCCCAACCTCGCGGGCCGGGTGGCCGCCGTGTTCGCGCTGGCCGCGCAGTCGCAGGCAGCCGCGGACCCGGCAGCCGCACACGGTTGGCTGGCCAAGGCGGCGGCCGTCTACGCGAGGGCCGGCACCGGGCACTCCGGGCCTCTGACCACCACCTTCCCCGGCACCTTCTACCAGGAGGACGCCTGGCAGGACGACATGGAATTCGGTGCGGTGGAACTCGCCCTGGCCGCACGGGCGTTGGGCGACAGCCGGGCGGCCGCCTGGCAGCGGGACGCGGGCAGCCTGCTCCGCGGGTATCTCGCGTCGGGCGACGGCGGTTCGCTGGGAGCCGCCGACGTCAGCGCACTCGCCCACGCCGACCTGCTCCGGCTCTCCCCGAAGGGTGCCGACGCGGAACTGGCCCGCGAGGATCTCCGCCGGCAGCTGACGCAGGGGGAGCGCCGGGCCGCGGCCGACCCCTTCGGGGCCGGCGCGGCCTACGACGGGTTCGACGCGGTGGCGCACACCTTCGGGCTCGTCGCCACGGCCCGGTTGTACGCGAGAGCCACCGGTGACCACCGCTATGACGCGTTCGCCGCGCAGCAAAGGGGGTGGGCGCTGGGCGCCAACGCCTGGGGGACCGGGTTCATGATCGGCGCCGGCGAGGTCTTCCCGCACTGCCCCTCGCACCAGGTGGCGAGTCTGGCGGGCAGTCCGGACGGCACCGGGAGGATCCTCCGCGGCGCCGTGGTGAACGGGCCCAATGCGGCGGCGACACTCGCGGACCTCAACGCGTCCGACAAGGCTCCGCGTTGTGCGACGGACCCGCGGATGTGGCAGCGGTTCGACGGGAGGGGCGCGGCCTATCGTGACGATTCCGGTGCCTGGCCGACGGTGGAGCCGGCCGACGACTTCACATCGGTGGCGCTGCTCGCCTTCGCGCTGACCGCGAAGTGACGCGCCCCGCACCGGGAAGCCCGGTGCGGGGCGCGTGCGGCACGATCCAGGCGAGTGGGACCTAGACCAGGGCCCCGCCCGGCAGCTCCACCTTCGCGCCCAGCTCGATCAGCTTCTCGAGGAAGTTCTCGTAGCCACGGTTGATCAGCTCGATGCCGTGCACCCGGGACGTCCCCTGCGCGGCGAGTGCCGCGATCAGGTAGGAGAATCCGCCTCGCAGGTCGGGAATGACCAGATCCGCGCCCTGCAGCTTCGTCGGTCCGCTGACCACGGCCGAGTGCAGGAAGTTGCGCTGCCCGAAACGGCAGTCGGAGCCGCCGAGGCACTCGCGGTAGAGCTGGATGTGCGCGCCCATCTGGTTGAGCGCCGATGTGAAGCCGAGCCGCGACTCGTACACCGTCTCGTGGATGATCGACAGACCCGCCGCCTGGGTCAGAGCCACCACCAGCGGCTGCTGCCAGTCGGTCTGGAAGCCGGGGTGGACGTCCGTCTCCAGGGCGATGGCGTTGAGCGGGCCGCCGGGGTGCCAGAAACGGATGCCCTCGTCGTCGATCTCGAAGGCGCCGCCGACCTTGCGGTAGGTGTTGAGGAAGGTCATCATCGAGCGCTGCTGGGCGCCGCGGACATAGATGTTGCCCTCGGTCGCCAGCGCCGCCGAGGCCCAGGACGCGGCCTCCAGACGGTCCGGCAGCGCGCGGTGGTTGTAGCCGCCGAGCCGGTCGACACCGGTGATCCGGATCGTCCGGTCGGTGTCCATGGAGATGATGGCGCCCATCTTCTGCAGGACGCAGATGAGGTCCTCGATCTCCGGCTCCACAGCGGCGTTGGACAGCTCGGTGACGCCCTCGGCGAGCACCGCCGTCAGCAGTACCTGCTCGGTCGAGCCGACCGAAGGGTAGGGCAGGCGGATCTTGCAGCCGCGCAGCCGCTGCGGTGCCTCGAGGTACTGCCCGTCCGCCCGCTTCTCGATCGTCGCGCCGAACTGCCGGAGCACCTCGAAGTGGAAGTCGATCGGCCGGCCGCCGATGTCGCAGCCGCCGAGGCCGGGGATGAACGCGTGACCCAGACGGTGCAGCAGCGGACCGCAGAAGAGGATCGGGATGCGTGAGGAGCCCGCGTGGGCGTCGATGTCCGCGACATTGGCGCTCTCGACGTGCGACGGGTCGAGGATCAGCTCACCCGGCTCCTCCCCGGGCCGTACGGTCACCCCGTGCAGCTGGAGCAGCCCGCGCACGACACGTACATCACGGATGTCGGGCACGTTGCGCAGTCTGCTCGGACCACTGCCGAGCAGCGCGGCGACCATCGCCTTCGGCACGAGGTTCTTCGCGCCGCGAACGCGGATCTCGCCTTCGAGCGGGTTGCCGCCGTGGACGAGCAGTACATCGTCGGTGCCAGTGCCGGTCATGAATCTCGCGTTCCGGAGAGGGATGGACAGAGGGCCAGTCTCAAAGGGTAAGGGGCGAATACCCCCGTTCCATAAGCCTCAGGCGGCTCCAGGCCGGTCATTACTTCGCTACAACACGCTCCGTGCACGATCCGGCACACTGTGGTGACGAGCCGTGTGAGGCCGCGCACGCCGCGGTCACGCGCTGCTGCGCTCCCCTCACGCGCTGAGCTGCGCCCACTCGTACTCCTGCGCCCGCCCCCCGCGGATCGCGAAGATGCGGGATCATATCTGCCATGACGGAGGTGTCCTCGCTCACAGGGCGGCTGCTTGTTGCCACCCCCGCTCTGGCGGACCCGAATTTCGACCACGCCGTGGTCCTTGTCCTCGATCACGACGGCGAGGGCTCACTCGGCGTGATCCTCAACCGCCCGACCCCGGTCGGCGTCGGCGACATCCTGACGGGCTGGGAACAGCTCACCGGGGAGCCGGGGGTGATATTCCAGGGTGGTCCGGTGTCTCTCGACTCGGCGCTGGGCGTCGCCGTCGTCCCCGGAGTGGAGACGGCCACCCCCCGCCGCAGGCCGTGGGGAGACTCCCCGGCCGGCGCCCGGCTCCGCCCGGGCCGCGAAGCGCCGGCGCCGAGTTCCCCCGTGCGGTCCAGCAGGGAGGAGCCCATCGGCTGGCGACGGGTCCACGGGGCCATCGGGGTGGTCGATCTGGAGACCCCGCCCGAGCTGCTCGCCGCCGCGCTCGGCTCCCTGCGGATCTTCGCCGGTTACGCCGGCTGGGGCCCCGGTCAGCTGGAGTCCGAACTGACCGAAGGCGCCTGGTACGTCGTCGATTCGGAGCCCGGGGACGTCGCGTACCCGGATCCGGACGGCATGTGGCGGGCGGTGCTGCGGCGGCAGCGGAGCGGCCTGGCGATGATCGCCACATATCCCGACGACCCTTCGCTGAACTGAAGGCGGAATGAGTCAGTACCCTTGATGGCTATGAGCACTCTTGAGCCCGAGCGCGGGGCAGGTACGGGAACCCTCGTGGAGCCGACGCCACAGGTGTCCAGCGGCGACGGCGACCACGAGCGCTTCGCCCACTACGTCCAGAAGGACAAGATCATGGCGAGCGCGCTGGAAGGCACGCCCGTCGTCGCACTGTGCGGCAAGGTCTGGGTACCGGGCCGTGACCCGAAGAAGTATCCGGTCTGCCCCATGTGCAAGGAGATCTACGAGTCCATGGGCGCCGGTGGCGACAAGGACAAGAGCGGCAAGGGCGGCAAGGGCGGCGGCCAGGACAAGTAGGTCCGGTCCTCCCCGCTCAACGATCGTGTACGGCCTTCACGACCCCCGGGGTGCGCTGCGGCGTGCCACGGGGGTCGTTCGTGAAGCTCGCGAAGGAGCTCGCCGATGGACCTGATACCCGCCCCGCGCAGCGCCTCCGGCCCCGCTCGCTCCGGCTTCCTGCTCGATGCCGGGACCGTGCTGCGGGCCGCCCCCGGAACCGGGGGCACGGAGCGATGGCTGCGGAACACGGTGGGCGCCGCTCTCGGGCTGCCGCTGGCCCCGGGGGAGGAGGGTGCGGGAAACACGGTGAGTCTGCTCATCGACGACACCCTCGCCCCCGAGGGCTACCGGCTCGAAGTGACCGCCGACCGGGGCGTCGTGATCAGTGGTGGCGGTGCGGCCGGAGTCTTCTGGGGCGCTCAGACGCTCCGTCAGCTGCTCGGCCCCGGCGCCTTCAGGCGCGCACCGGTCGGGCCGGACGCCACGCACCGCATCCCGCACCAGGTCATCGAGGACAGCCCCCGGTTCGCCTGGCGCGGCATGATGCTCGATGTGGCACGGCACTTCATGCCCAAGGACGGCGTGCTGCGGTGCCTCGACCTGCTCGCCGCACACAAGCTGAACGTCTTCCACTTCCACCTCACCGACGACCAGGGCTGGCGCATCGAGATCAGGCGTCACCCCCGGCTGACCGAGGTCGGCTCCTGGCGGGCCCGTACGAAGTGGGGCCACCGGGCGTCACCGCTCTGGGACGAGAAGCCGCACGGCGGCTACTACACCCAGGACGACATCCGCGAGATCGTCGCGTACGCCGCCGAGCGGCACATCACCGTGGTGCCCGAGATCGATGTCCCCGGTCACTCGCAGGCCGCGATCGCCGCCTATCCGGAGCTCGGCAACACCGATGTGGTGGACACAACCGCCCTCTCGGTGTGGGACACCTGGGGCGTCAACCCGAATGTGCTGGCCCCTTCCGCGACGGCGGTGCGCTTCTACGAGGAGGTGCTCGAAGAGGTCCTCGAACTCTTCCCGTCCACCTTCGTCCATCTGGGCGGCGACGAATGCCCCAAGGACCAGTGGAAGGAGTCGCCGGCCGCCCAGGCCCGTATCGAGGAGCTGGGGCTCGCGGACGAGAACGAGCTCCAGTCCTGGTTCATCCGGCACTTCGACAGCTGGCTCGCCGGCCGGGGCCGCCGGCTGATCGGCTGGGACGAGATCCTGGAGGGCGGTCTCGCGCCCGGTGCCGCCGTGTCCTCCTGGCGCGGCTACGCCGGCGGGATCGCCGCAGCCGAAGCAGGCCACGATGTCGTCATGTGTCCCGAGCAGCAGGTGTATCTGGACCACCGGCAGGACGGCGGTGACGACGAACCCATGCCCATCGGGTACGTCCGCACCCTGGAGGACGTCTACCGCTTCGAGCCCGTGCCGCCCCGGCTGACGCCCGAGGCGGCCGCGCATGTCATCGGTGCGCAGGCGAACGTCTGGACCGAGGTGATGGAGAACCGCGACCGGGTCGACTATCAGATGTTCCCGCGGCTCTCGGCGTTCGCCGAGGTCGCCTGGTCGGCGCTGCCGGAACCTGCCGGGCGCGACTTCGCTGACTTCGCGCGGCGGATGACGGCGCACTACCGGCGACTGGACGCTCTCGGAGTCCAGTACCGCCCGCCCGGTGGCCCGTTGCCGTGGCAGCGCAGGCCCGCACCCGCGGGGCTGACGGGCAGCGGGCTCGGACGCCCGATCGAGGGGACGCCCCCAAACGTGTGAGCATGGCGGTAAGGCGGGTGCCTGGAGGAGACTGCCTGGGAACATGGTCTGCCGCACCGAACCCGGTGCGGCAGAGGTGCGGGAACGCGGCAGAACGCGCGGTAATGGTCGCTTCATGACAAGGGTGTGCGAATCCGGGTCATCGGTTCGTGACGGGATGGATCCGTCCTTCACGGACCCTCGCGCCGGGCGGCTCGGAAGATGTGCCAGAGTTGCCTCGTCCGGGCTCTGAGCACGTACCGTACGGCGCAGCAGGGACACCGGGACACCGGGAAGGGGCAGCTGGGTTGACCACGCACGCACCGCAGGCGGCGCAGTCCGTGACGCTGCCTGCGTCGCTCGACGAGGCCGTGGCGGCGCTGATCGCCATGCCCGCCGCCGTGCCCGTCGCCGGTGGCACGGACCTGATGACGGCAGTGAACTCCGGACTGCTGCGGCCCGCCGGTCTCGTCGGACTCGGCAGGATCAGCGAAATCCGGGGCTGGCACTACCAGGACGGGCATGCGCTGCTCGGTGCCGGACTCTCGCACGCCAGGATGGGACGGCCCGACTTCGCGGCACTGATCCCCGCTCTGGCCGCCGCCGCCCGTGCCGCGGGGCCGCCCCAGATCCGCAACGCGGGCACGCTCGGCGGGAATGTCGTCACCGCCGCACCGACCGGTGACGCGCTTCCCGTACTGGCCGCGCTCGAGGCCACGCTGGTCGTCGCGGGTCCCGACGGTTCGCGCCGCGAGACCCCGGTCTCGCATCTGCTCGCGGGCCGCGACATGCTGCAACCCGCCGAACTCGTGGGCTTCGTGCGGGTTCCGCTGCTGCACGCTCCCCAGGTGTTCCTCAAGGCCACCGGCCGTACGGGCCCCGGCCGGGCGACCGCGTCGGTCGCCGTCGTGCTCGACCCGGCCAGGCGCGGGGTGCGCTGTGCGGTCGGCGCCATAGCGCCGATGCCGCTGCGTCCCCTCGAGGCCGAGCGATGGATCGCCTCGCTGATCGACTGGGACGGGGAGCGGGGACTCGCGCAGGACGCGCTCACCGCCTTCGGTGAGTACGTGGCGGCCGCCTGTATCCCGGACCCCGAGCCACCTGCCGAAGGGGGAGAGGCGCAGCCGCTTTCCCCGGCCGTACTGCACCTGCGGCGCACTGTCGCCGCACTGGCCCGGCGAGCACTGGGGAGGGCACTGTCGTGACCACCAACGACGACCACGGCGGCTGGCAGCCGGTCCCGCAGGGCGGCGAGTACGACGCAGAGGCCACCGCCTTCGTGCAGCTGCCCGAAGGCATGGACCTGGACGGTGCGCCACTGGCCGCGCCGGGCCACGGATACGTACCCCCGATGATCCTGCCGCTGACCCCGGCGGCCGGCACGGACCCCGGCGCCACCGGGCAGTGGGCGGTACCGCAGTCGGTCCAGTGGCCGGAGTCCTCGCACGACGCGGTGCCCGGATCCGCGCCGGACGCCGGCGCCTACGACCCGCGGGCCACCGGGCAGTGGACGTTCGACGAGGCCGGTGACCGGGCGGCCTACGACCAGGGTTCCGCCCAGGGGGAACCGTCGCAGACCGCGGGGGACCTCACCGGACAGTGGACGATCCCGGTCGCCGATGGCGATGTCCCCGAGGAATCGGGCGAGTTCACCACCTCGTCGCTGATGGGCCCTGCGACTCTGCCGGGCGGTGCTGCCGCGCCCTGGGCGCTGCCGCGGGAACCGGCAGATGCGGCCGACGACAGCGTCCCGGACGGCAGCACTCCCGAGGACGCCGCCCCCGCCGACGAGGCGCCATCGGACGGCACCCCCGAAGAGGGCAGACCCGCCCCGCCGGGCGAGCCGGACGGCGCGGACCCCGCGACGGCGGAGGGCGGCGACGCGCAGGACCCGGGCCCCGCCGCGGAGCCGGCGACCGGATTCGCCCAGAGCGATCACACCCCCGCCTCCTACGTGCTGCGCGTCAACGGCTCGGACCGCCCGGTCACCGACGCCTGGATCGGCGAATCCCTGCTGTACGTCCTGCGGGAGCGCCTCGGTCTGGCCGGCGCCAAGGACGGTTGTTCGCAGGGCGAGTGCGGCGCCTGCAACGTCCAGGTCGACGGCCGGCTCGTCGCCTCCTGCCTGGTGCCCGCGGCCACCGCGGCCGGTTCCGAGGTCCGTACGGTCGAGGGGCTCGCGGTCAACGGCGAGCCGTCCGACGTGCAGCGCGCACTCGCCGGGTGCGGGGCCGTCCAGTGCGGCTTCTGCATCCCGGGTATGGCCATGACGGTCCACGATCTCCTGGAGGGCAATCACGCCCCCACCGAGCTCGAGACCAGACAGGCACTCTGCGGCAACCTCTGCCGCTGCTCCGGCTATCGCGGTGTGCTCGACGCGGTCGGTGAGGTCGTCGCGGGACGCGCGGCAGCGGCCGGCGCGGCAGAGGACGCCCGGATTCCGCATCAGGCACCACCCGGGGCGGGCGGCGTCCAGCCCCCGTACCCGCAGCAGCACGACGGAGGCATGGCGTGAGCAGCGACGCGGCCACCGAGGCCACACCGGCGGTCGACAGTCCCGAGCAGGAACTGCCGGCCCACGGCCTCGGCGCCTCACTCCCCCCGGCGGACACCCGGGCGAAGACCGAGGGCACTTTCCCCTACGCGTCCGACCTGTGGGCCGAGGGTCTGCTGTGGGCGGCGATCCTGCGCTCCCCGCACCCGCACGCCAGGATCATCTCGATCGACACCACGGCGGCCTCCTCGATGGCGGGGGTGCACGCCGTGGTCACCCATGCCGACATCCCGGGCGACGGCTCGCACGGCCGCAGGATCGCCGACCGCCCGGTCTTCGCGTCCGAAGTCGTCCGCCACCACGGTGAGGCGATCGCCGCGGTCGCCGCCGACCACCCGGACACCGCCAGGCTCGCCGCCGCCGCCATCATCGTCGACTACGAGGTGCTGGAGCCGGTCACCGACCCGGAGAAGGCCTTCGCCGCCGAGTCCCTGCACCCCGACGGCAATCTGATCCGCCATATCCCGCTGCGCTTCGGCGACCCGGACATCACGGGTGATGTGATCGTCGAGGGTCTGTACCGCATCGGGCGGCAGGATCCGGCCCCCATCGGTGCCGAGGCCGGACTCGCCGTCCCCCGCCCGGACGGCGGTGTCGAGATCTACACCGCGTCGACCGACCCGCACACCGACCGCGATCTCGCGGCTGCCTGCTTCGGCCTCGACCCCGACCGGGTCAAGGTGGTCGTCACCGGGGTCCCCGGCGCGACCGGTGACCGCGAGGACAGCAGCTTCCAGCTCCCGCTGGGTCTGCTGGCGCTGAAGACCGGCTGCCCGGTCAAGCTCGCCGCGACCCGCGAGGAGTCGTTCCTCGGTCATGCGCACCGCCATCCCACCCTGCTCCGCTACCGCCATCACGCGGACTCCGAAGGCCGGCTGGTGAAGGTCGAGGCGCAGATCCTGCTCGACGCGGGTGCCTACGCGGACGCCTCGTCCGAGTCGCTTGCGGCGGCCGTGGCCTTCGCCTGCGGCCCCTATGTCGTCCCGCACGCCTTCATCGAGGGCTGGGCGGTCCGCACCAACAACCCTCCGTCCGGGCATGTCCGCGGCGAGGGCGCACTCCAGGTCTGCGCCGCGTACGAGGGCCAGATGGACAAACTGGCAGCCAAGCTCTCCGTCGACCCGGCCGAGCTGCGGCTGCGCAACGCGATCGCCACCGGCGATCTGCTGCCCACAGGACAGACCATCACCTGCCCGGCGCCGGTAGCCGAACTGCTGCGCTCGGTAAGGGAGTTCCCGCTACCCGCGCTGCCCAAGGACAGTCCCGAGGGCGACTGGCTGCTGCCCGGGGGGCCGGAGGGTGCGGGCGAGCCGGGCGCGGTGCGCCGTGGTGTCGGCTACGCCCTGGGCATGGTCCACATGCTCGGCGCCGAGGGCGCGGACGAGGTCTCCACCGCCACGGTCAAGGTCCATGACGGCGTGGCCACCGTCATCTGCGCCGCCGTCGAGACCGGCCAGGGCTTCTCCACACTGGCCCGGCAGATCGTCCAGGACACCCTCGGTATCGAGGAGGTCCATGTCGCGTCGGTCGACACGGACCAGCCCCCGGCGGGACCCGCCACCCACGGCAGACACACCTGGGTGTCCGGCGGTGCGGTCGAGCGGGCGGCGAAGATGGTCCGCACCCAGCTGCTCCAGCCGCTGGCCCACAAGTTCGGCATGTCCACCGAGCTGCTGCAGATCGCCGACGGCAAGATCACTTCGTATGACGGGGTGCTCTCCACCACGGTCACCGAGGCGATGGACGGCAAGGAACTCTGGGCGACGGCCCAGTGCCGCCCCCATCCGACCGAACCGCTGGACGAGTCGGGGCAGGGCGACGCCTTTGTCGGCCTCGCCTTCTGTGCGATCCGCGCGGTCGTGGACGTCGACATCGAGCTCGGTTCGGTGCGGGTGGTGGAGATGGCGGTCGCCCAGGATGTCGGCCGGGTCCTCAACCCCCGGCTGCTGGTGTCCCGTATCGAGGCGGGTGTCACGCAGGGCGTGGGAGCCGCGTTGACCGAGAACCTCCGGTCCACGCGCGGAGTGATCCGCCACCCCGATCTGACCGGCTACGCCCTGCCGACCGCTCTGGACGCCCCCGACATCCGCATCGTGAAGCTGGTCGAGGAGCGCGATGTGGTGGCGCCCTTCGGGGCCAAGGCGGCGAGCGCGGTGCCGGTGGTGACCTCGCCGGCGGCGGTGGCAGCGGCGGTGCGGGCGGCGACCGGGCGCCCGGTCAGCCGGCTTCCGATCCGGCCGCAGGCCGCGGTGGTCAACGCCTGACACCCGCGCCCCTCCGGGGGCCCGCCCCGGACCGCCGTGCGTCGCTCTGCCTGCCGCTGTCACGGGACAGCCCCCCGGGGCGAAGGCCCCGGCGGTGTCGCCGCGGGACGCCGCCCGTGGCCGCTCCGTATCGTCAGGTGAGCCCGCCGCGGGCGACCCGCAGCACACCGCCCCTGCCACGTCCGGGTTTTCCGGCCGAGTCATACGTATGGGCAGACCCGCAGCACACCAAGAATGTCCGCCCACACCCCCGGGTAGCGCTGAGCCGATCACTGTGCAGCCTCCCGGGAAAGGGCCTGAAACCCGTGTCACAGCCTTTTGAACTGCCGGACTTCTATCTGCCGCATCCGGCCAGACTGAATGCTCACCTCGAAGAGGCCCGTACCCACACAAAACAGTGGGCGAGGGACATGGGAATGCTGGAGGGCTCCGGAATCTGGGAGGAACACGACCTCGATTCCCATGACTACGCGCTGCTCTGCGCCTATACCCATCCCGACTGCGGCGGGCCCGAACTCTCACTGGTCACCGACTGGTACGTGTGGGTCTTCTTCTTCGACGACCATTTCCTGGAGGAATTCAAGCGGTCCCAGGACCGGAAGGGCGGCAAGGCATATCTGGACCGGCTGCCCGCGTTCATGCCCATGGACCTGGCCGATGGATTTCCCGAGCCACGGAATCAGGTCGAGGCAGGACTCGCCGACCTCTGGGCCCGCACGGTTCCCGGTATGTCCCTGGGCTGGCGGGCCCGCTTCGCCGAGAGCACCGAGAACCTGCTCAACGAATCCCTCTGGGAACTCTCCAATATCAATGCCGGGCGGGTGTCCAATCCCGTCGAGTACATCGAGATGCGGCGCAAGGTCGGCGGCGCTCCCTGGTCGGCAGGGCTCATCGAATACGCGACGGGTGCGGAAGTGCCGGCCGCCGTGGCGGAATCCCGTCCGCTGCGCGTGCTCAAGGACACCTTCTCCGACGGAGTGCACCTGCGGAACGACCTCTTCTCCTACGAGCGGGAGATCCAGGACGAGGGCGAACTCAGCAACGGGGTGCTGGTCCTCGAGACCTTCCTGAAGTGCACCACGCAGGAGGCGGCGGACGCGGTCAACGATCTGCTCACCGCCAGGCTCCATCAGTTCGAGAACACCTTCTTCACCGAACTCGGGCCGCTCTTCGCCGAGCACGGCCTGGACCCGGAGTCCGTGGCGGACACCCTCACCTATGCGAAGGGCCTTCAGGACTGGCAGTCCGGCGGTCACGAGTGGCACATGCGGTCGAGCCGCTACATGAACGGGGGCGGCAAGGCCGCCTCCGAGCCCGGGCTGCCACTGGCTCCGGTGGGGCTCGGGACGTCGGCGGCCGAGGTCAGGAAGTTCCTCGGCGTGACCGGGGCCGCCCGCCTGCGCCATCACGCCCATGTCCCGCACCAACGAGTGGGGCCGTCCAGGCTGCCGGACTTCGACATGCCGTTCGCGCTGACGCTCAACCCGCATCTCGCGTCGGCCAGGAAGGAGCTGGCCGACTGGGCGCACCGGATGCGGATGCTGGACGACATCTGGGACGAACGGCAGCTCGCCGGCTTCGACTTCCCCGTCTGCGCCGCCGGAATCGACCCGGACGCGACGGCCGTGGAACTGGATCTCGCATCGGCCTGGCTGGCCTGGGGAACCTACGCCGACGACTACTTCCCGCTCGTCTACGGGCGGACCCGCGACCTGGCCGCGGCCAAGGCGCAGAACGAACGGTTCTCGTTGTTCATGCCACTGGAGGGGGAGGCGGCCCCGGCGCCGGCGAACGTCATGGAACGTGCGCTGGCCGATCTCTGGACGCGGACGGCGGGCGCGATGGACGGGGCGGCGCGGCGCACCTTCCGCGACGCGGTGGAGAAGATGACGGCCAGCTGGCTCTGGGAGCTGGCCAACCAGGCGCAGCACCGCATCCCCGAACCGGTCGACTACATCGAGATGCGCCGCATGACCTTCGGCTCCGATCTCACCATGGCGCTGGCCCGGCTCGGCCACGGCCACCGGATCCCCGATGAGGTCTTCCGCAGTGGCACGGTGAAGGCACTGGAGAGCTCGGCGGCCGACTACGCCTCCTTGATGAACGATGTCTTCTCCTACCAGAAGGAGATCGAGTTCGAGGGAGAGGTGCACAACGCGATCCTCGTGGTGCAGGCCTTCTTCGGCATCGACTACCCGACAGCGCTCGCCATGGTCGACGATCTGATGAAATCCCGTATGCGTCAGTTCCGGCATGTCGCCAAGCATGAACTCCCGGTGCTGTTCGAGGATTTCGGCCTCGACGGCGAGACCCGCGAGGCGTTGCGGAGCTATGTCCGGGAGCTGGAGGACTGGATGGCCGCCATCCTGAACTGGCACCGGCTGACCCGCCGCTATGCGGAGGCCGATCTGCTGGCCGGCGGGCCCGGGTCCCGGTTCCTGCCGCCCGTCCCGTCCGGCCCCGGCATGTCGGCGCTCGAGCTGCCACGGCTGGTGGGCCGGGACCATGGGGGCGCCGTCTGAAGCACCGCAGGATCCGGCGGTGCCGTCTGAAGCACCGCAGGATCCGGCGGGACGGAGAAAGGCCAGGCAGGTGCGCTGTCGGCGTCACCTTGTGAGTGTGCTGGGCCCGGCGGCCGCGGCCGGAGCCATGGTGCCCGGTCTGCCCCGGTTCCTCTGCCTTCCCGTAACGGCCCGTCGACTCGTATGTCACAGGGGCGTCTTGATCGAATTCCGGCCGCAACGGATCGCCCGGCTATAGGTGTCCTATGAAACAACAGCGTCCCGCTCAGCCAGAGCGAGCGGGACGACACCGCTTCCCAGGAGTACCGATGCGCGTCAAGAAGATCTCCGCCCTCGCCCTCGTCGTCGCCGCTGCCGGCCTCTCGCTGACCGCGTGCGGCAGCGGCGACGGATCGAGCACTTCCGCCAGCGCCAGCGCGTCCACCGCGGCGAGCGGCTCCACCGGCGGCCAGGGCTCGACCTCGGGTTCCTCCTCGTCCGGCTCCTCCACCGGCTCGTCCAACAGCTCCTCCAACAGCTCCTCCGCCAACTCCGGCAAGGGCAGCGAGCTCTCCGCCAAGACCCAGTCCGCGGCGTCGGGCTCCATGTGCAGGACCGACGATCTCGACATGACCGCATCCTCCGCGATGGCCGAGAACGAGATAGTCGTCAACATGAAGAACACCGGTTCCAGCACGTGCAGCATGCACGGCTTCCCGGGCGTCCAGCTCGTGGGCCCCGATGGGCTGGGCGACACCGGGCCCGACGCCGCCCGCACCGAGGGCTCGGCCTCCACCGTCACCATCGGGGCCGGCGAGGAGACCCGCTTCCTGCTGCACTACATCCCGGACACCAGCGGCTCCGGCAAGAAGTACACCCGGCTCTCCGTCACTCCGCCCAACGAGAAGATCTCGGAGATCGTGAATCTCAACAATCTGGCCATCACTGTGTCCGCATCCAGCGGCCACGCTCCGGACGTCTACGTCGACCCCGTCGGTTACCACGTCGGCTCCGGTAAGTGAGCCCAGCAGTAACGCTCCCCGGGCCGCCCGGTCGTCCGGTGGCCCTCACTCGGCCCGGAGTCCGGCCGCCGGCCCGGGCCGCGGAATCCGCACCGTGCCGTGATGTCCCCCATCGGTCTGGACGGTCTGCGGGAGCAGCGCCGCGACGGTCACCGGGGCCCACCCCGCCCGGCACCGGTGTGATGAGCGGTGCCGTCCATCAGGCAGGCAGGCGGGCGGTCCGTAGTCCGTGCAGGGGCAGCTTCCGCACGGATGCGATGACTGGCCCGGGCGCACGGCAGCGGCGGCAATCGCCGGGCCGCTCCCCTGCGGTGCTCCACCTCCGCGCCGGTCACGGCCTGCGGCCGGCGTAACGGAGCAGCGGACAGCAAGAGAGGCCGTGGCGGGAATCGAACCCACGTAACTCGATTTGCAATCGAGCCCCTGAACCACTCGGGCACACGGCCGGTCCCCGGGCGAGACATCCGAATCGCTCGAGTACGACGACCGTAGGCGCCCCCTGCGGACGACCTCAAGGAAGTGGGCCGTCCCGCAACACGACTGCCATACGCCGTTCATGGTCCTACGACCAAGGACCGAGCGGGATCCTGCCTTGCGACAGGGGTCATACTGCGATAAGCCCCTTACTCTGGAGCGATGAGCGCCCTGGAACCCCGCGACACCGACGTCGCTTCTTTCACTACCTCCGACGTCCCTCCCGACGTCACCGCCGCGGTCTCCGCCGCGATCACCGGGGGGAGCGGGGAAGCGGGCCGGCCCGCCGGGATACTGGGCAGTACCCACCGGGCGCTCAGCATCGGCATCGTGACCGTTGTGCTGCTCATCGCCTTCGAGGCGACCGCGGTCGGCACCGCGATGCCCGTCGCGGCGCGCGAACTGCACGGCGTCCCGCTCTATGCCCTCGCCTTCTCCGCGTTCTTCACGACCTCGCTCTTCGCCATGGTCCTGTCCGGTCAGTGGGCCGACCGGAGCGGGCCGCTGGGGCCGCTCGCCGCGGGCATAGCCGGCTTCGGGGCCGGACTGCTGGTGGCCGGCACGGCGTCCACGATGTGGCTCTTCATCCTGGGCCGGGCCGTTCAGGGGCTGGGCGGCGGACTGGTCATCGTCGCGCTGTACGTCGTGGTCAGCCGCGCCTACCCGGAGCGTCTGCGGCCTTCGATCATGGCGGCCTTCGCCGCGAGCTGGGTGGTCCCCTCGGTCGTCGGGCCGCTCGCGGCCGGTGCCGTCACCGAGCATCTCGGCTGGCGCTGGGTGTTCATCGGCGTCCCGGTCCTGGTGGTGCCGCCGCTCGCTCTCGCGCTCCCGGCGATCCGCCGGATGGCATCGGGGCCCGCCGATCCCTCGGTGCCCGCGCCGGAATTCGACCGGCGCCGGATCCGGCTGGCGCTCGGGATCTCGGTGGGGGCCGGGCTGCTCCAGTACGCGGGCCAGTACCTGCGGTGGCTCTCCCTCGTCCCCGCGGTGGCCGGGGCGGCGCTGCTGGTCCCCGCCGTGCTCGGGCTGCTGCCGCGCGGCACCTGCCGGGCGGCGCGCGGGCTCCCCTCGGTGGTGCTGCTGCGGGGCATTTCGGCCGGGTCGTTCATCGCCGCCGAGAGTTTCGTACCGCTGATGCTGGTCACCCAGCGGGGGCTTTCGCCGACGCTGGCCGGCCTCTCGCTGGCCGCCGGCGGCGGGACCTGGGCACTGGGCTCGTACGTCCAGTCCCGGCCGCGGCTCGAGCCGTACCGGCAGCAGCTGATGGTCTTCGCCATGATCCTGGTGGCCGCGGCCATCGCGACGGCGCCGAGCGTGCTGATCCCATCCGTGCCGGTCTGGACGGTCGCCGTCGCCTGGGCGTTCGGCTGTTACGGCATGGGCACGGTGATCGCGTCCACCAGCGTGCTGCTGCTGAAGCTGTCCGCGCCGGGGGAGGCCGGCCTCAACTCGGCGGCGCTGCAGATCTCGGACGGCCTCTCGAACGTCCTGCTGCTCGCGGTGGGCGGCGCGGCGTTCGCGGCGCTGGGCGGCGGCGCGGTGGGCGCGCTGCGCCACGGGGTGGCGGGCTCGCACCCTGCGGCCTTCGCGGCGGTGTTCCTGCCGATGGCGGGGGTGGCGCTGGTGGGGGCGTGGGTGGCTACGCGGTTGCGGGCAGCGCCGCAGGGCTGAGTGGTGCCCCTGGTGGTGCCGTTCTGGTATGTCGGCCGCGCACCGCCCATCGGCATCAATGTTCGGCCAGGACGCGTACCCGGATCCTTTCGACAAGGCGGCCTCGCCTCCAGTCGCTGGCCATCAACCGCCCCTTCATCGATGGCAACAAGCGCACCGCCCGGGTCTCGTGCGTCGTCTTCCTGGCCATGAACGGTGTGCAGTTGCGGCCGGACACCGACGCAGCCGAACGGCTGGTGATCGCCGTGGCCACCGGACGGGCGGAGGAAGTGAAGGCGATCTCTCTGGAACTGCGCGCCCTGGCGGAGTGACCCGGGTCTCATCGCGCCCGGGAGAGGCGTCGTTCACCCGGACCTCCGGTCGCCCCCCGGTAGGGTGGCCCGGTTGTCGTACCGACGCGCCCTGCACCAGAGAACCGATTCGGAGACCGTGACTACTACCGCCTCCCACCACCTCTCACCCGCCTTCCCCGGCCGCGCCCCCTGGGGCACCGCGAGCAAGCTGCGGGCCTGGCAGCAGGGCGCCCTGGACCGCTATCTCGAGGAGCAGCCCCGGGACTTCCTCGCCGTGGCGACGCCCGGCGCGGGGAAGACCACCTTCGCGCTGACCCTGGCCTCCTGGCTGCTGCACCACCATGTCGTGCAGCAGATCACCGTCGTGGCGCCGACCGAGCATCTGAAGAAGCAGTGGGCGGAAGCGGCGGCCCGGATAGGCATCAAGCTCGATCCGGACTACAGCGCGGGACCGCTGAGCAAGGAGTACGACGGGGTCGCGGTCACCTACGCGGGCGTCGGGGTACGCCCGATGCTTCACCGGAACCGCTGTGAGCAGCGCAAGACCCTGGTCATCCTGGACGAGATCCACCACGCCGGTGACAGCAAGTCCTGGGGCGAGGCATGCCAGGAGGCGTTCGACCCGGCGACCCGCAGGCTCGCCCTCACGGGTACGCCGTTCCGCTCGGACACCAACCCGATCCCGTTCGTCGCCTACGAGGAGGGCAACGACGGCATCCGCCGCTCGTCCGCCGACTACACCTACGGCTACGGCAACGCGCTGGCCGACGGAGTCGTCCGTCCCGTCATCTTCCTCAGCTACAGCGGCAACATGCGCTGGCGCACCAAGGCAGGCGACGAGATCGCCGCCCGGCTGGGCGAGCCGATGACCAAGGACGCGATCGGCCAGGCGTGGCGCACCGCGCTGGCCCCCACCGGTGAGTGGATCCCGAACGTCCTCGCCGCCGCTGACAAGCGCCTCACCGAGGTCCGCAAGGGCATCCCCGACGCGGGCGGCCTGGTCATCGCTTCCGACCAGGACACCGCACGCGAGTACGCCAAGATCCTCAAGAAGATCACCGGTGACCGGCCGGCCGTCGTACTCTCCGACGAGAAGGCCGCGTCGAAGAAGATCGACCAGTTCGCCGCCGACGATTCCCGCTGGATGGTCGCGGTCCGCATGGTCTCCGAGGGTGTCGATGTTCCCCGCCTGGCGGTCGGCGTGTATGCCACCACCATCTCGACGCCGCTCTTCTTCGCCCAGGCAGTGGGCCGGTTCGTACGTTCCCGCAGGCGCGGCGAGACCGCTTCGGTGTTCGTGCCGACCATCCCGATGCTCCTCGACTTCGCGAACGAGATGGAACTCGAACGCGACCACGTGCTCGACAAGCCCAAGAAGGGCAGTGACGAGGAGAATCCGTTCGCCGAGGAGGACCAGCTGCTCGCCGACGCGGAGAAGCTGGAGGACGAGGAAACCGAGGAGCAACTCCCCTTCGAGGCCCTCGAGTCCGACGCGGTCTTCGACCGGGTTCTCTACGACGGCGCCGAGTTCGGCATGCAGGCGCACCCGGGCAGCGAGGAGGAGCAGGACTACCTCGGCATCCCCGGCCTGCTGGAGCCCGACCAGGTCCAGCTGCTGCTGCAGAAGCGGCAGACCCGGCAGATCGCGCACAGCCGCCAGAAGCCGGCCGAGGAGGCCGACCTGCTGGAGAAGGCCGCCGAAGCGCGCCCGGTCGTCACCCACAAGCAGCTGCTCGAACTGCGCAAGCAGCTCAACACGATGGTCTCCGCCTACACCCACCAGAGCGGCAAACCGCACGGTGTGATCCACACCGAACTGCGCCGGACGTGCGGAGGTCCGCCGAGCGCGGAGGCCACCGCGGGCCAGCTGAAGGAACGGATCGCGAAGGTCCAGGAGTGGGCCACCCGGATGCGGTGAGGCCGGCGCGGCGCCGGGTGCGGCCCGGCGGATGGCCGGTCGGCCGCCGGGGCCGCGGCGGGGGGTGCCACCGGGAGGTCCGGGTCCCTTCCGGGGCCCGCGGCGGGTGCGCCGGTGGCCGGGGCCGGTCACCGGCGCACCCGCCGGGCCGTGACAGAAATGGCTGGTGTTCCGGTCAAGGAGCACCGCCCTTTCGCCAGGATCAGGGCAATCCTGGCCCCGAGTGCCCGGATTCTGGACGAGCCCTTCCGCTGAGCGGACCGGCTCGCTACTGTCCCGGAAACGCATACGCCCCGTGGCAGTGTCGCCTCGGAGCGCAGCCGGTGCCATGGACCTGCCGGCGGCCTCTGCGCGCGTCGCCGATGGGACCGGTGGCGCGACTCACGTGGCCGAGCCGCCGCGGCCACCACTTAAGGAGTGGGCGTCGTGACCGCCGAGACTTCTCAGACGCTCGACCGGGGACTGCGCGTCCTCAAGCTGCTTGCCGACACCGACCACGGGCTGACCGTCACCGAGTTGTCCACCAAACTCGGCGTCAACCGCACGGTGGTCTACCGGTTGCTGGCCACCCTGGAACAGCATGCGCTGGTCCGCCGCGACCTGGGAGGCCGGGCCCGGGTCGGGCTCGGAGTGCTGCGCCTGGGCCGTCAGGTCCATCCGCTGGTGCGGGAGGCGGCGCTGCCCGCCCTGCGGTCGCTGGCCGAGGACATCGGGGCCACCGCGCACCTCACCCTGGTCGACGGTTCGGACGCGCTGGCCGTCGCTGTGGTCGAGCCGACCTGGACGGACTACCACGTGGCGTACCGCGCGGGTTTTCGTCATCCGCTGGACCGGGGCGCGGCAGGGCGGGCGATCCTGGCCTCGCGGCAGGGGCAGCTCGAAGGGCCCGGCTACACACTGACGCACGGCGAACTCGAGGCCGGCGCGAGCGGTGCCGCCGCCCCGCTGATAGGGGTGACGGGACTCGAGGGGAGCGTGGGTGTGGTGATGCTCGCCGACTCCGTGCCGGAGCGGGTGGGCGCGCGGGTGCTCGACGCCGCGCGCGAGGTGGCGGACGCACTGCGGTAGGGGCGGGAGAGACAGCCGGCGCACCGGCCTTACGGGGCCGGGTGCGCCGCCCGATACATTGATGAGGTGCTCATCCGTCACCCGCGCCCCCGCGCCCTCACCGCCTGCACCGTTCTCGTACTCGCCCTGCTCGGGACCGCGGCCTTCGCGCCGCTGCCGTTCGCGGTGGCACAGCCCGGCCTGACCGCCGACGTCCTGGGCAAGGACCGGGGCAAGCCGGTGATCACCATCACCGGGGAGCCGGTCCGGGCCACCAAGGGACAGCTGCGGATGGTGACCATCGAGGCGACCGGTCCCTCCACCGATGTGCGTCTGGGGCAGGTGGTCGACGGATGGTTCCGTACGGACCGGGCGGTGATGCCGCGCGGGGCGGTGTATCCGTCGGGCGGCAGCGACGCGCAGATCGAGCGGCACAACCTGGACGAGATGAGGGGCTCCCAGGACAGCGCAACCGAGGCAGCTCTCGGCTACCTCGGTGACCGGGCGGACAAGGCGAAGGTGACCCTGTATCTCTCCGACGTCGGCGGGCCCAGCGCGGGACTTCTCTTCTCTCTCGGCATCGTCGACAAGCTGGACGGCGACGGCGCGGGCGGCGACCTCACCGGCGGCCGGACCATCGCCGGAACCGGCACCATCAGCGCGGACGGGAAGGTCGGCGCGGTCGGCGGAGTGCCGCTGAAGACCCAGTCCGCCGCCCGGGACGGGGCGACCGTCTTCCTGGTGCCGAAGGCCGAGTGCTCGGATGCCACATCGGAGCTTCCGCGCGGGCTGCGGCTGATCCCGGTCACGACGTTGAAGGGCGCGGTCGCGACGCTCCGTGCGCTGAAGACGGGTGGCCCGGTTCCGAGCTGCTGAGGAGGCCGGGCGATTCGTCCATCGTCCGCCAGGCGGGGAAGAGCAGTGGGCTGAGCGT
This sequence comes from Streptomyces sp. NBC_00344, assembly GCF_036088315.1. Classification (NCBI taxonomy): domain Bacteria; kingdom Bacillati; phylum Actinomycetota; class Actinomycetes; order Kitasatosporales; family Streptomycetaceae; genus Streptomyces; species Streptomyces sp. NBC_00344. The sequence continues at coordinate 4,339,260 of NZ_CP107996.1, forward strand.
CGTCAGGAAGTAGAGCGCGCCGACGATCAGCAGCGCACCCGAAGCCCCGGCCGCTGAGGCCAGCAGCCCCGCTCCCAGCCCGCCGATCGGCATCGCGAGTTCGCAGCCCGCGGTGAGCACTCCGGAGACCCGGCTGCGCAGCTCCTGTGGCACCCGCTCATAGGTGACGGTCGTCAGGATCGGGTTGAGCATCCCGCCGGCCAGACCGCCCAGCGCCATCGTCACCGCGAGCGGCAGGGTGCTCGACGTCAGGCCCGCCACCACGAAACGTGGCGCCCCGCAGAGCAGGAACGCCGCGGTGAACACCGCCCGCCGCGGGAAGCGGTGTCCCACCACGCCGTACAGCAGTGCGCCCAGCAGCCCGCCCGCGCCGAAGAGCGCGGCGAGCAGCCCGAGGTCGGCGGCGCCGCCGAGTTCCTGCCGGGTGTGCAGCGGCAGCAGCACCGAGCCCCAGCCCTGATCGATCCCGTTGGTGGCCATCACCATGACGGTGACGGCGAGCAGGAGCCGGTCGCGCAGCAAGTGCGCGTAGCCCTCACGGAGTTCGGCCCGGTACGAGGCCGGTGAGACCGGGGTGGCGGCCTTCATCGGCGCCGCCGCCAGCAGCCCGCGCAGGCCCGCCGATATCAGCAGGGCCGATACCCCGAAGGTCACCGCGTCGACGAGGAGCACGGCTTCCGCGCCCATCACCGAGATCAGCACCCCGGCCAGCGCCGCCCCGGCCATTCTGGCGCCCCGGGACACCGCGTCGAAGAGGCTCGCCGCACGGGCGAGGGTAGTGCCCGCCTGCTCGGCGAGGTCGGGGACGAGCACATAGCGGGCGGTCGAGCCCGGTGTCTGGACGAGTCCGCAGACCGCCATCAGTGCGCACAGCATCCAGAACGCGAGCGTGTCCGCGAAGTGCAGGAGCGGAATCGCGGCGACCGCGGCGCCGCAGACCAGGTCCGACGCGACGCTGACCCGCCGTCGTCCGAGCCGGTCGATGACCGGGCCGCCGATCAGTGCGGAGACGATGATCGGCAGGGTGGCGCAGAAGGCGACCGCCCCGGCCCGGCCGGCGCTTCCGGTGGTCTCCAGCACGAACCACGGAACGCCGATCAGGGTCAGTGAACTGCCCGCGGTGGAGATGGTGTTGGCCGTCAGTACGGCGGCGAGTGGTATGCGGCCCCCCGGCTCGCTCATGCGATCCGGGCCCGCCTGCGAGGCTCGGGAAGGGTGAGGCGCAGACCCAACTCGACCAGAGTCCAGCCCAGTTGGTGGCGGATGCGGTGTGGGTGAGGTGCCCGGGCGTACTCGGCGGCCTGTCGGTGCAGTTCGGCGGTGCGCTCACGATGCAGCTGGAGGTACATGTCGGCGTGCATGACGGGACGGCCCTTCAGTCGGTTGTGCGCGGGAAGGCGTGCAGGTGCATACGGACCTGGGCGGCTCCGGCGTCGTCGCCGGGGTCCTGCTCGGTGTAGCTCTCGATGAGCGCGTGCACCCGGTGGATCAGTTCATGGGTCTGCGCGGGGGTCAGGCGCAGCGTGAAGTCGCTCATGTCCGAGCTCCTGATCCAGTCCAGCCCCCAGTCGCGGGAGGTGCCGATCCAGGTCGACAGCTCCTGGGAGTGCATCGTCGCGACCTCGTGGATGAAGAGGTCAGCCGCGCCGCGCACGGCCGGATCGGGATCGTCGTACAGCCGGTCGTCGAAGGTGGTGCCCCACACGGCGGCCTTCCACCAGCGCTCGCGTCCCTTGCCGAACTCCGGTGCGTCCTCGATGAATCCGTGGTCGGCGAGCTGGCGCAGGTGGTAGCTGGTGGCACCGCTGGACTCGCCGAGGCGGGCCCCGAGCTGGGAGGCGGTGGCCGGCCCGTTCTGGCGCAGCGAGCTCAGCAGTCGCATCCGCAGGGGATGGGCGAGGCCGCGCAGGCTGCGTGCGTCGAGGGTGCGGTATTCGCGCGCCGGTGAGGGTGCGGGGGAGGGTGCGGGGGAGTCTTCGGGGCCGGTCATGCGACCACTGTAGAGTTGCAAAGAAGTCATTGCAATAGATTTTTGCAATCACTTCTTTGCAACTCGGGACCCGCGGCGCCGTATCCGGTCGGCCCGTGGTGCCGTATCCGGCGGCCCTTCCCGATGAGCCCTTCCTTGAGCAGCCGGTTCACGCCCACTCCGTGCGCTAGGCCAGCACCCCGATCAGCACGCCCGGCAGCGTCGCGACGACCATCACCTGGAACACGCGCTCGCGTGCTGGTGGTCGTCCACCAGCAGCTGCTGGTAGCGGATGCCGAGGTAGGTCCAGAAGCTCATTCGCCGGGGCTCCTTCCTTTGCTCGCCTGTTCCACCAGCGGAATGATCCGCAGGGGGACCGGGTTCTCCATGACGATCGCCGTGGAAGCGCGGACAATGCCATCGAAAACCACAACCAGGTCGATCACCCGCTGAAGGTCGGCGTTCGACCTGGCCACCAGACGGCACAGCATGTCGCCGTGCCCGGTGGTGGTGTGCAGTTCCAGAACCTCGGGAACCGAGCTCAAGTGCGCCCGCACGTCGGCACCTTGGCCCTGCTTGATCTCCAGCGTGGCGAAGGCGGTCACCGGATAGCCCAGGGCGGCCGGGTCGACGTCGGGTCCGAAGCCGCGGATCACGCCGTGCGACTGGAGCCGGTCCAGCCTCGCCTGAGCGGTTCCGCGCGCCACACCGAGCCGCCGGGACGCCTCCAGCACCCCGATCCGCGGCTCGCGGGCCAGCAGCAGGATGAGCCGCCCGTCCAGTTCGTCAATCCCCATGGCGTTCTCCGATGCCTTTGGCGGTGGTCACCCTGTACAGATGGTCCGGCCATCCTGGACCCGCACTGGACATACTGCCCAGCGCAAACGCCAACTGTTGCGCACCTTGCGATGCGGGGAGACGCTGCACCCATGACTGAGACCACCCAGCACACCCCCCACACCGCGCGCGAGGCAGACCCCTTCCCGGTGAAGGGAATGGACGCTGTCGTCTTCGCCGTGGGCAACGCCAAGCAGGCGGCGCACTACTACGCGACCGCCTTCGGCATGAAGCTCGTCGCCTACTCCGGACCGGAGAACGGCAGCCGCGAGACCGCCAGTTACGTTCTGACGAACGGCTCCGCCCGCTTCGTGTTCACCTCCGTCATCAAGGCCGCAACCGACCACGGCCGCTTCCTCGCCGCCCATGTGGCCGAACACGGCGACGGCGTCGTCGATCTCGCCATCGAGGTCCCCGACGCGCGGGCCGCCTACGCGTACGCCACCGCGCACGGCGCGACCGGCCTGCAGGAGCCCTACGAGCTCAAGGACGACCACGGCACGGTGGTGCTGGCCGCCATCTCCACCTACGGCTCCACCCGCCACACCCTCGTCGAGCGCACCGGCTACGACGGCCCGTACCTCCCCGGCTTCGGCGCCGCCGACCCGATCGTCGAGCCGCCCGCCCGGCGCACCTTCCAGGCCATCGACCACTGCGTGGGCAATGTCGAGCTCGGCCGGATGAACGAGTGGGTCGCCTTCTACAACAACGTCATGGGCTTCACCAACATGAAGGAGTTCGTGGGCGACGACATCGCGACCGAGTACTCCGCCCTGATGTCGAAAGTCGTCGCCGACGGCACCCTGAAGGTCAAGTTCCCGATCAACGAGCCCGCGGTGGCCAAGAAGAAGTCCCAGATCGACGAATACCTGGAGTTCTACGGCGGCGCCGGTGTCCAGCACATCGCCCTCGCCACGAACGACATCGTCGCCTCGGTACGGGCGATGCGCGCCGCTGGTGTCCAGTTCCTGGACACCCCCGACTCGTACTACGACACTCTGGGCGAGTGGGCGGGTGAGACCAGGGTCCCCGTCGAGACACTCCGCCAGGAGAAGATCCTCGTCGACCGCGACGAGGACGGCTATCTGCTGCAGATCTTCACCAAGCCGGTGCAGGACCGGCCGACCGTCTTCTTCGAGATGATCGAACGGCACGGCTCGATGGGCTTCGGCAAGGGGAACTTCAAGGCCCTGTTCGAGGCGATCGAGCGGGAGCAGGAGCGACGCGGCAACCTGTGACACACCCGGCCCCGGCTCCGGGGCGCGGGACCGGGTGGGGGCGGGGAGCACCCCCGTCGCCACCCGGTGGCACGCCACCTCTTCCCACGCCCCGCCCCCGGTGCGAGGCTGGGATCATGAACGATCTGCTCGAACGGCTGCGCACCGGACTCCCGCCGGAAGCCCTGATCACCGACCCCGACATCACGGCCTCGTACGCCAACGACATGGCCAGCTTCTGCGACGCCGGCGTCCCCGCCGTGGTCGTCCTGCCCCGCACCGTCGAGCAGGTCCAGCACGTGATGCGGACCGCGACGGCCCTCCGTGTCCCGGTCGTGCCCCAGGGGGCCCGTACCGGACTGTCCGGCGCGGCCAACGCCACTGACGGCTGCATCGTGCTGTCGATGGTGAAGATGGACCGGATTCTGGAGATCAGCACGGTCGACCGGATCGCGGTCGTCGAACCGGGTGTCGTCAACGCGGTGATCTCGCGGGCCGTCGCCGAAAAGGGCCTGTACTACCCGCCGGACCCGTCCAGCTGGGAGACGTGCACCATCGGCGGCAACATCGGCACGGCGTCCGGCGGTCTGTGCTGCGTGAAATACGGCGTGACCGCCGAGTACGTCCTCGGCCTGGAGGTCGTACTGGCCGACGGCCGGCTGCTCACCACGGGCCGGCGCACCGCGAAGGGTGTCGCGGGATACGACCTGACGCGGCTCTTCGTCGGCTCGGAAGGCAGTCTCGGCATCGTCGTGAAGGCGGTGCTCGCCCTCAAGCCGGTCCCGCCCGAGCAGCTCGTGCTGGCTGCCGAGTTCTCGTCGGCGGCCGCCGCCTGCGACGCGATCTGCCGGATCATGGAGGGCGGCCACACCCCGTCACTCCTCGAACTCATGGACCGTACGACCATTCACGCGGTGAACCGGATGGCGAACATGGGCCTCCCGGAGACCACTGAGGCCCTGCTGCTCGCCGCGTTCGACACCCCGGACCCGGCAGCCGACCTGGCGCGGGTCGGCGAGCTCTGTACGGCAGCGGGCGCCACCGAGGTGGTGCCCGCGGAGAACGCGGCCGAGTCCGAACTCCTCCTGCAGGCCCGGCGGATGTCGCTCACCGCGCTGGAGACCGTCAAGTCGGCCACCATGATCGACGATGTCTGTGTGCCGCGCTCCCGGCTCGGCGCGATGATCGAGGGCACAGCGGTCATCGCGGACAAGTACGGCCTGACCATCGGTGTCTGCGCACATGCCGGCGACGGCAACACCCACCCCGTGGTCTGCTTCGACCAGCAGGACCCGGACGAGTCGCGCAGGGCCCGGGAGTCCTTCGACGAGATCATGGCGCTCGGCCTGGAACTGGGCGGGACCATCACCGGCGAACACGGCGTCGGCGTTCTCAAGAAGGAGTGGCTGGCGCGCGAACTAGGCCCGGTCGGGCTGGAGTTGCAACGAGGCGTCAAGCAGGCCTTCGACCCCCTGGGCCTGCTCAACCCCGGCAAGCTCTTCTGACCCGCCCGCATCGCCGGAGGACAGGGCAGCTCGCTCACCTGATCTCGTCGTCCGCCGACCCGTCCGGAGGCCAGGGGTCGCTCAGCCACAGGTCGTCGGAGGGCGGCGGACCCGCGCCGAGCAGCGCGGCGAGACCGTCGTCGATGCCGAGATGCGTGCTCTCCGACCCAGGTGGCACGGCCCGCAGGGTCCTCTCGAGCCAGGCCGAGATCTGCGCGGTGGGCGCTTCGAGCAGAGCGTTCCCGTCCGGCGAGCTCAGCGCGATGCAGACGACGCTCTTCGCGTCCACCTTGGTGGGCCAGATCCGGACGTCACCGTGTCCGCACGGCCTGAACACCCCTTCGACGATCAGCTCCCGGGCGAAGGTCCAGTTCACCGGGGTGTCCGAGCAGATGTGGAAGGAGACGTGCACGGCGTAGGGGTCCGCCGTGCGGTAGGCCAGCCGGGCAGGGACGGGGATGCTGCAATCGGGCGACAGCACCAGTTTGAGCTCGAGTTCACGTTCCACCACGGTGTGCATGGCGTGTACTTCCTCTCCTTGGACGTGTGCCCGACACCGGGCTGTACCGGGAGAGAGCGCCGCGCCCGGCATCCATTACGCGACTATCGAGGATGATGTGCCGATGACCGGAAAGTGGTCGATGCGGCAGGACCGGTCCGTGGCGGTGCGGCGGTCTGATACATGTGGAGCCCTGAATTGCGGCTCTCGAGAAGATACGGGACCACGGAGATGAGCGCCCCAACCCCGGCAGCCGGCGACGGCAGCCCCACACCTGGCTACTACCCGGATCCGTCGATCCCCGGATATGTGCGGTATTGGAACGGCGGCTCCTGGGTGCCCGGCACGAGCCGTCCCGCCCCCGACGACGACGGCGGCGCGTCGACGCCGGCGCCGCCGGCCGGCGGCTCGCCCGAGTCCGCCGCTCTGCCCGCGGCGCGCAGGCCGGAGCCCGCTGCCCCGTCGGCCCCTGCCGTCGAGGAGACCGGACCCGTCTTCTTCGACGAGGAGCTCGAACAGGACAGCCGCCAGGAGCCCTCGTCCGTCTGGCAGGCGGATGCCTCACGCCAGACCGGGTTCGGCGGTGACCGCGACCGCAGGGTCTCCTGGGGCGGCACCGACCCCCGCACCCCGGCCGGGGAGGCGCCGTCCACCGGACGGCCTTCCACGACACCGCCCGCGTCCGCTGAGCCCGCGTCCGCGCCGCCCCCATCCGTACCTTCCGGGCCTTCGGCTCGCCCCGGCGGACCCGCGCTGCCCACCGGCCGCACGGAGTCCGGCGTGCCGTCGGAGACGGTCGCGCTCCGTGCGCTGCGTCCCAAGGGCGGGGCTGCGCGTACCGGCCAGGCGGACGGGACCATGGCCATCCGGGCCGTACGCCCCGATCAGCCGCAGGCGGGCCTGCCCCAGCAGCACCAGCAGTCCGCCTCGCCGCAGTCCGCCTCAGCGCAGTCCGCGGCCCCTTCGCAGGCCCCCGCCCAGCAGTCGCCCGTCACGCGGTCGCAGCCGGGCGGTCAGGCCGTCGACGGACCGGTCGCCCCGGGTGCCGGTGGGGGAGCGGCGTCCTGGCCCCAGCAGGTGCAGCAACTGGCCAGGCCGGCCGGGGATTCCGGGCAGCAGGGGCTGCCGCCCTGGAAACCCCCGGTCGAGGACCCCTTCCTGAAGGCCGCTCAGGCACAGGCATCGGCCCGCCCCGCGAGCCTCGGCAGACGACTGGTCGCGCGGCTGATCGACACCGTGGTGCTGGGAGCGGTCGTCGGCGTGATCGCCGTGCCGTTCCTGTCGAAGGCCGCGGACCACATCAACGACAAGATCGACGCGGCGAAGCTCTCCGGCACGACCGTCACGGTCTGGCTGCTGGACGGGACGACGGCCGGCTGTCTCGGTGTGGTCGTCGGCAGCTTCCTGCTGCTCGGCCTGCTCTACGAGGCGCTGCCGACCGCCAGGTGGGGCCGTACCCCGGGGAAGAAGCTCTGCGGCATCCAGGTCCGCGGAATGGAGTCGTATGAACCGCCGACGTTCGGTGTCGCGCTGACCCGATGGCTGGTCTACGGCGCACTGGGCCTGCTGGCCATCGGTGTGGTCAATGTGCTCTGGTGCCTGTTCGACCGGCCGTGGCGCCAGTGCTGGCACGACAAGGCGGCGCGGACCTTCGTGGCGGGCGACTGAAACACACCGACTGGCTGACGCCCCGTCACTCGTACGGACCTGACCGGATGCGGCAACCTGTCCGGCGCGGTCGACTCGGGCCATGAGTACCGACCAGCCCCCGCCCGGCCAGCCGCCCGAGGACGACCCGTTCCGCAAGAACCCGCAGGGCAGCAACCCGCCTCCGGGCAACCCGTACGACAGCGAACCGCACGGCGCCACGCCGGGCGGGGGTGATCCGTACGGTGGCGGGGGTCCTCAGCAGCCTCCGCCGGGCGGAGGTGATCCGTACGGTGGCGGCGGTCCTCAGCAGCCTCCGCCGGGCGGCGGCTCCGGTGGCCCCTACGGCGCGCCCCCGCCGCCCCCTCACGACCCGTACGGCTCCGGCAACGCGTACGGCGGCAGCGACCCCCTCGCCGGTATGCCGCCGCTCGCACCGAGCGGCAAGCGGGTGCTGGCCCGCATCATCGACATCGTGATCGTCGCCGTGTTCGTCTGGCTGATCTCGCTGATCTTCGGGGGTCTCAGGTACAACACGGACCACATGAACTACGGACGGTCCTTCGGGCAGAGCGTGATCGCGGCCATTCTCTACGTCGGCTACGACACGTTCATGACGTCCAAGAAGGCGGGCCAGACCTTCGGCAAGCAGATCCTGAACCTGCGCACTGCGAATCTCAACGACGGCACCACGCCCACCGTGCAGTCGTCGTTCGTGCGGGCGCTGGTGCTGTGGATTCCCGCGGTCTTCTGCTGCGCCTGCATCTGGACGGCGATCTGCGGCGGCTGGAGTTTCTTCGACAGGCCGTACAAGCAGGGGCTGCACGACAAGGCGGCCAAGACCGTGGTGGTCTCAACCACGCAGTGAGTGCTCACCGACGCGTTCCGCCCCGGCCCGGGGGGTCCGCACCCGGACCGAGGCCGGCGCGGCGACCGGCACGGAGATGTCCGCCGGGCGCTCGGACCCCGTCCTGCGGGAGGCGAGCGGGTGTGCCGACCCGGGCATCGGAACGGAAGTGGCGACGAGAAGCCCCAGGACCAGCGCCGCCACCACGATGACCGCGACTCCGACGCCCGATGAGGTGCGGGAGAGCAGCAGCATGGCCAGCGTCGAGAAGATGACGGTGGCCGAACCATAGGCGAGCTGTGCGGCAGTCGGACGCGGCATGGCGATATCCGTCCTAGGGACAGCGGTGGGTGGTCGGTACGACAAAGCGGGCAAGCACGTCGTCGAACGACTCTATTCCGACGCATGCCCGAGGGGAACGGGTAGTAAGCGTGACCTAACCCACGGTGCCGAAGCATAGGGGGCGCACGGAGTCATTCGGCTATCCAACTGTCGAGATGGGCGCGCCTGTTGACCGCTCGTGAGACTTGTGAGACATGTGGTGCGAGACCCCTGGGGGTCGTCCGGATACCGGAACGTGCGCCCTGCATAGTGCACTTGGTGTGTGCAAGTCAAGGTCTGTCTTTTCTCTCGCACCTCCGATCGAATGTCGTCACTTGAGACGCGTTCGGGGAGGACAGCACCAGGTGAATATAAAGAGACGGGCGACGACCAGGGTGGCAGCCGTGCTCGTGGCCATCGCCGCGACCACCGCCACCGCTTCGGCCTACGCCACCGCGCAGGCGGACGCCAAGGCGCCCAGCACTTCAGCCGCTTCGAAGATCGATCGCCGCGACCCGGGGACCGAGCTCAAGGGGCAGAAGCACGACTTCCAGGGCCCCTTCGGCAAGCAGCAGGCCAAGGAGCGCCAGTCGGCGCTCGAGCAGGTCATATCCGGCCACAAGAAACTTCAGAGCAGCCACGGCTCCAAGGTCGTGCGCCTCGACGACAACAAGTACGTCGAGCTCGGCCGGGAGAAGACCGACAAGATCTTCACCATCCTGGCGCAGTTCGGCGACAAGGTCGACGACACCACGATGTACGACCCGGACGGCCCCGACGGTCCCAAGCCGCCCGTCAAGAAGTACGGCGGCACGCCCGGCCCCGCGCACAACGAGATAGCCAAGCCGGACCGCAAGACGGACAACAGCACGGCCTGGCAGACGGACTACAACCGCCAGCACTTCCAGGACCTGTACTTCGGCTCCGGCGAGGCATCGCTGAAGTCGTACTACGAGAAGACCTCGTCGGGCCGCTACTCGGTCGACGGTGAGGTCGCGGACTGGGTCTCGGTCCCGTACAACGAGGCCCGCTACGGCTCCAACTACTGCGGCTCCTCGATCTGCGCCAACGCCGGCGACCTGGTGCGCGACGGCATCAACGCGTGGACCGCGGCGCAGAAGGCCGCGGGCCAGACCGACGCGCAGATCAAGGCGACGCTGTCCACGTACGACCAGTGGGACCGCTACGACTACGACGGCGACGGAAACTTCAACGAGCCCGACGGCTACATCGACCACTTCCAGATCGTGCACGCCGGCGAGGACGAGTCCGCCGGCGGCGGCGCCGAGGGCACCAACGCACTCTGGGCGCACCGCTCCTACGTGTACAGCACCGACGTGGGCAAGACCGGCCCCGCCGACAACAAGGCGGGCGGTACGCCGGTCGGCGGCACCGGCATCTGGGTCGGCGACTACACCATGCAGCCCGAGAACGGCGGCCTCGGTGTCTTCGCGCACGAGTACGGCCACGACCTGGGCCTGCCCGACGAGTACGACACCACCAACACCGCCGAGAACTCGGTCGGCTTCTGGTCCCTGATGTCGGCCGGATCCTGGCTGAGCACCGGTGACAACGCCATCGGCAACATGCCGGGCGCCATGTCGGCGTGGGACAAGCTCCAGCTGGGCTGGCTCAACTACGCCACCGCCAAGGCCGGCAAGGACTCGACGGCCAAGCTGGGTGTCTCGGAGTACAACACCAAGAACAAGCAGGCGCTCGTCGTCTCGCTGCCGGACAAGCCCGTCACCACGACGATCGTGAAGCCGGCCGACGGCACCAAGCAGTGGTGGAGCGGGATGGGTGACAACCTCTCCAACACCCTGACCCGCTCCGTCGACCTGACGGGCAAGTCGAAGGCCTCGCTGGACCTTTCGGGCTGGTGGGACATCGAGAAGGACTACGACTTCCTGTACGCCGAGGTGTCCACCGACGGCGGCGCCGACTGGAACGCGATCGACGGCAAGGCGGACGGAGCGCAGATCCCGCGCGACGGCAGCGACAAGCCGGCGCTCACCGGTTCCTCCACCACCTACAAGAGCCTTTCGTACCCGCTGGACGCGTACGCGGGCAAGAAGATCGACCTGCGGTTCCGTTACCTGTCCGACGGCGGTGTGGCCGGCAAGGGCTTCGCGGCCGACGCGATCTCGGTGAACGCCGACGGAGCGCCGCTGTTCACGGACAGTGCCGAGACGGACGACGCCGGCTGGACCGCCGACGGCTTCTCGCGCATCGCCGAGTCCTTCACCAAGGACTACCCGCAGTACTACATCGCCGAGAACCGCCAGTACGTGTCGTACGACAAGACGCTGAAGACCGGCCCGTACAACTTCGGATTCTCGAAGAGCCGTCCCGACTGGGTCGAGTACTACCCGTACCAGCGCGGTCTGATGATCTGGCAGTGGGACACCTCGCAGCCCGACAACAACGTCAGCGCGCACCCGGGCAAGGGCCAGATCCTGCCGGTCGACTCCCACCCCAAGTCGATGAAGTGGGCGGACGGCACCATCATGCGGAACAAGATCCAGCCCTTCGACGCGCCGTTCAGCTGGTACCCGACCAAGGGATTCACGCTGCACAACGCGGACGCCGCGGTGAAGATCAAGCCGCAGCTCGGGGTGCCGGTCTTCGACGACCACAACGGGAAGTACTGGTCCGCGGACAACCCCACCGGAAGTGTCCAGGTTACTGACACCAACACCCGGATCATGATCGCCGCACAGCCTCTGGACGGCTCGACGATCACGGTCCACGTGGGGCCCTCGCACCACTGATCTTCATCTTTGCAGGTCAGAGCATGATCGGCCGTCGCCCTCTAGCGGGCGGCGGCCGATCGTGTTTAGGTGCCTCTTGCACAGCTCTTATTGACACGATGTCTTACGGGGGAGATGAACGGTATGGCGGGCGGCGGATACAGCAGACTTCCGAACGGCAGTGTGGTGGTGGCACTCACCCTGCCGAGCCCGGACCGCCTGACCCAGGTCCGCGTGCTGGTCCGGGCGGCCAACCGGGCCCGCGCACTGACCAGGCTGCGGAATCTGGGGCTGCGGGCGGTGTATCTGCGCGGCAACATGCACCCGCCGACGCCGGACGAGATCACGGCGGTGCTGCACCACCCGGACGGCCTGGTGTGGCGGGCCGCGCCGCAGGAGGCCGAGGAGCTCTGGCACCCGATCAGGGCGCTGCTGGGCTGAGGGCCGTTCCGCGGAGGCTCAGGGCCGTCGCGCCGGATGCTCGGGCCGTGGGCTGTTCTGCCGGACGCTCGGGGCCGTGGGCGCCGGGGGCCGTTCCGCGGGGGTGAAGGACACCGTGCCGGGCCGTGGGACGGCGCGCAGGGCGCCCCGCCGGGGCCAGGGAGCGGCGCGCAGGGCACACCGCGCCTGCTCACACCACCGGCTTGCCCCTCAGCTCCACTCCCGCTTCCCGCATCTCGTCGAGCGCCCGGGCGGTGGTCTGCGCCGCGACCCCCGCCGTCAGGTTCAGCAGCACGGTCGTGCCGAATCCCGCACCCGCCGCGTCGAGCGCAGTGGCCCGGACGCAGTGATCGGTGGCGATACCGACCACGTCGACCGCGGTGATCTCCCGCGCCCGCAGCCAGTCCGCGGGCGTGACGCCGTTCTCGTCCAGGCCCTCGAAGCCGCTGTACGCCGCCGCGTATGCCCCCTTGTCGAAGACCGCGTCGATCGCCCCGGACGCGACCACCGGTGCGAAGTTGGGATGGAAACCCACTCCCTCGGTGCCGGCGACGCAGTGCACGGGCCAGGAGTGGACGTAGTCGGGGTCTGACGAGAAGTGGTTGCCGGGGTCCACATGGTGATCGCGGGTGGCCACCACATGGCGGTAGCAGGCGGCAGCCTGCCCGATCAGCTCCGTGATGGCTGCGGCGACATCCGCACCTCCGGCGACCGCGAGGCTTCCGCCCTCACAGAAGTCGTTCTGCACATCTACGACGATCAGCGCGCGGTGCATGGCGGAGTTCCTTCGTGGAATGAGTGGCAAGAGACATGAGTCCTGCGTGGCCGTTGCATTCCCGCTCACCTGCCGTTCATGCGTACTCGGTCGGGATGACCGGTTCGCCGCGGGAGAGCTGCATGGCCGACATCGGCAGTGTGGACCGCACCGCGAGGTGCCGTTCGCGCACGCGGTCCAGCGGCTCGCGCTCGATGACCGAGCCGCCCTTGACCAGCTGGACCAGCAGCTGCTGGTCCACCAGGCCGGCCGGTACCGTTCCGGTGCCGATCACCTCGGCCTCGGCCACCCCGTCGGAATCGGTGCGGCGCGCGGCCCACTTGCGGCCGCCGCGTGAGGACTTGGCGCCGATCGACTTCTTCGCCACCGGCTGCAGCGGCGCAGCGGGGTCGGCCGACGTGGCGCGGGCGACCAGCTTGTACACCATGGAGCAGGTGGGGTGGCCACTGCCGGTCACCAGCTGGGTGCCGACTCCGTACGCGTCCACCGGCGCCGCCGCGAGCGAGGCGATGGCGTACTCGTCGAGGTCCGATGTGACCACGATCCTCGTGCCGGTCGCGCCCATGGCGTCGAGCTGCTGGCGGACCTTGTGCGCGACCAGGAGCAGATCGCCGGAGTCGATGCGCACCGCACCCAGCTCGGGACCGGCGACCTCGACTGCGGTACGCACCGCATCGGCCACGTCGTAGGTGTCCACCAGCAGGGTGGTGCCGCGGCCCAGCGAGTCGACCTGGGCGGTGAAGGCCTGGCGCTCGTCGTCGTGGAGCAGTGTGAAGGCGTGGGCGCTGGTGCCGACCGTGGGGATTCCGTAGCGGAATCCGGCGGCCAGATCGGATGTCGTCGAGAACCCGCCGACATAGGCGGCGCGGGCCGCTGCCACGGCAGCCAGCTCATGGGTGCGCCGGGCGCCCATCTCGATCAGCGGGCGTCCGGCGGCGGCCGCCGACATCCGGGAGGCCGCGGCGGCGATGGCCGAGTCGTGGTTGAGGATCGAGAGGATCACCGTCTCGAGCAGCACGCACTCGGCGAAGGAGCCCTCCACCCGCAGGACGGGGGAGCCGGGGAAGTACACCTCGCCCTCCGGATAGCCCCAGATGTCCCCGCTGAAGCGGTAGGAGGCAAGCCATTCGGCCGTCGGCCCGTCAACGATCTTCTGCTCCGCCAGGAACCCGAGCTGGGTCTCGTCGAACCGGAAGTTCTCCACGGCGTCGAGTACCCGCCCGGTGCCCGCGACGACGCCGTAGCGCCGTCCTTCGGGCAGCCGCCGGGTGAAGACCTCGAAGACGGAGCGCCGTTCGGCGCTGCCGGCCCGGAGTGCGGCCTGCAGCATCGTGAGCTCGTACTGGTCCGTGAAGAGCGCTGTCGACGGCACATGTACCGGCAGGCCAAGGTCCGAAGTGTTCATGTGATCGATGCTACCCCCTATTTCGTCAAACTGACGAGATCTATGGGCCGGTGTGTGCGCCACCACTCCCCGGGTGGCAGCATGGGGTAGGTGAGTGTCGCCCCCGTAGAGATCGAACGTCCCGAATCGGCCGAGGAGACCTTCGCGGTCCCCGAGCCCGACGTGCCATGGGTGACGCTCGTCCACAATGATCCGGTCAACCTGATGAGCTACGTCGAGTACGTCTTCCGGGCGTACTTCGGTTATGCGAAGGGGAAAGCGCACAAGCTGATGCTCGACGTGCACCAGAGGGGCCGGGCCGTGGTTTCCAGCGGCAGTCGCGAGGAGATGGAACGCGACGTGCAGGCCATGCACGGATACGGCCTGTGGGCCACCCTCACCCAGGACCGCAACTGATGGCCGGTCAGTTCGAACCGGTCAAGGGCGGTGGCGCGGCCGTCGCGCTGGACGAGATCGAGATCTCCATCCTGCGCTCGCTCGTCGTCCAGCTCCTGGAGCTCGTGGGCCCGGGGGACGAACCCGTCGAGGGTGAGGACCCGCTGGCGGCGCTGTTCGCGGAGGGCCCCAGCGAGCCGCCGTCCGACCCTGCGCTGGCCCGCCTCTTCCCCGACGCCTACGGCGAGAAGGAGCCGGACTTCTCCTCGGAGTTCCGCCGCTTCACCGAGAACGACCTGCGCGCCCGCAAGCGGGACGACGCGCTGGCGGTCGTCAGGACGCTGGACGAGGCCGCCGCGCCGGCCCCCGGCGGCGCGACTCCCAGTACCCGCAAGGCCGGCCGCCGCAAGCGCGTGCCGTCGGGTGTCGCGGTGCTCCGGCTCTCGCCCGAGGACTCCCAGCACTGGCTCGGGGCGCTCAACGATCTGCGGCTGACCATCGGCACCCGTCTCGAGGTGTCCGACGAGGACGAGAACAACGAGCTGTACCGGCTCCCGGACGAGGATCCCCGCAAGCCGATGGTGATGGCGTATCTCTGGCTCGGCGCCCTTCAGGAGACGCTCGTCGAGACTCTGATGCCGTAACGGCACCGCGCGGAAACCGGACACCGGCTACCGGTCCGTAACCCGGTCGTCCGCTCAACGGACACTCAAATCCGGATAACGATGCTGTCACTCAAGCGGAATGCTTTGTTCCGTCCAGTCCGTTTCGTCCGGTTCTTCCAGTGGCGTGAGTCACATTCGCGCCGGATGATCACTGTTGCCGTCGTGATAAATCTTCACGACCACTCGGAGGCGACACCCCCCGCCGCCGAGGGCGCTACGACCGGCTGACCGCCGGAAGCACTCCATCCACATCCGCGGGCTCTGCCCCTCCAGGATCGTCACAGTCGATCTGAGCCGCGTACGGCCGGGTCGGCATGGAGAAAGGCGCAACACCATGACCTCAGTGCAGGTCGACGAGCATCACGACGGCAGTGAGGCCGCTACAGCAACGTCGAGCGAGGGTTATCAGCGGGGCCTCGGGTCCCGTCAGATCCAGATGATCGCCATCGGCGGCGCCATCGGCACCGGCCTCTTCCTCGGAGCGGGCAAGGCCATTTCCAAGGCCGGCCCCAGTCTCATCCTGGCCTACGCCATTGCGGGCCTGGTCATCTTCTTCATCATGCGGGCCCTGGGCGAGCTGCTCATGTACCGCCCGGTCTCCGGCTCCTTCTCGGAGTACGCCCGTGAGTTCATCGGCCCGTTCGCCGGTTATGTCACGGGATGGACCTACTGGCTCTTCTGGGTCGTCACCGGCATCACCGAGGTCACCGCGGCCGCCACCTATATGACGTACTGGTGGGACATCCCCCAATGGCTCTCCGCGCTGGTCTTCACGATCATTCTCTACGGCGTGAACCTGATCTCGGTGAAGCTCTTCGGTGAGCTGGAGTTCTGGTTCTCGATGGTCAAGGTCACCGCCATCATCGGCATGATCCTCATCTGCGCCGGCATTCTCACCCTCGGCTTCTCCGACGCCGGTGACACCGCGACCGTCGCCCACCTCTGGGACAACGGCGGATTCTTCCCCAAGGGCATCACCGGCACCCTGATGACCCTGCAGATCGTGATGTTCGCCTTCCTCGCCGTCGAACTGGTCGGTGTGACCGCCGGAGAGTCCAAGGACCCCAAGAAGGTTCTCCCCAAGGCGATCAACACGGTGCCGTGGCGGATCGCCGTCTTCTACGTCGGCGCGCTGATCATGATCCTCTCGGTCGTCCCGTGGAACGAGTTCCAGCCCGGCGTCAGCCCCTTCGTCGCCGCGTTCCAGAAGATGGGCCTGGGCATCGGCGCGGCCATCGTCAACTTCGTGGTGCTGACCGCGGCCCTGTCCTCCTGCAACTCGGGCATGTACTCCACCGGCCGGATGCTTCGCGACCTGGCACTCAACGGCCAGGGTCCGAAGTTCTTCACTAAGCTGACGAGGAGCGGCACCCCGCTCGTCGGCACCACCGTCTCCGCCGCGCTGATGCTGGTGGGTGTCTGGATCAACTACCAGTGGCCCGGTGACGCGTTCAACTACGTCGTCTCCTTCGCGACCATCTCCGGCATGTGGGCCTGGATCGTGATCCTCATCTGCCAGATCCGCTACCGCGCGAAGGCGGATCGCGGCGAGCTCCCGCAGTCCGGGTTCAAGGCGCCCGGCGCCCCCTGGAGCAGCTGGTTCTCGCTCGCCTTCATCGCACTGGTCATCGTGATGATGGGCATCGACAAGGACACCCGGGTCTCGCTCTACTGTGCGCCGCTCTGGGCTGCGATCATGGGCGTCTCGTACTTCGTCCTGAAGGCCCGCAACCCGGAAGGTGTGGCCTTCAACAAGCGGTAAATCTCAGCATTCGGGCCCGTCCGTACCATCCCTCGGTACGGACGGGCCCCTCTGTTTATCCTGATGCGCATGCTGACCATCACCCAGGCCCTGCACGACCGGATCGTGGCGCACGCCCGCGCCGACCACCCCGACGAAGCGTGCGGAGTGGTCGCCGGTCCGGCCGGCACCGACAGCCCCGAGCGGTTCGTCCCGATGCTGAACGCCGCCAGGTCGCCCACCTTCTACGAGTTCGACTCGGCGGATCTGCTGAAGCTCTACCGGGAGATGGACGACCGCGACGAGGAGCCGGTGATCGTCTACCACTCGCACACCGCGACCGAGGCGTACCCCTCACGCACCGACGTCACCTACGCCAACGAGCCCGGCGCGCACTATGTGCTGGTTTCCACCGCCGATACGGACGACGCGGGGCCCTTCCAGTTCCGCTCGTACCGGATCGTCGACGGCCGGATCACCGAGGAGGAAGTGAAGGTCGTCCAGTAGTCGGACGCATCTATCCCATATAGCGAGATCGCACCCCGGATCCCCGGCCGGGAATCGATACGATGAGCCCATGGTTTCCCATGACGTGAGCGAAATGACGCCGGGCCCGCCGCTCGGCATGCTGCGCTCCGCCTCCACTCTCTTCCTGGGAGCCTTTGGATGTGGAGCCGCACGGCTGCACATCGACCTGTGCCGCCTCGCCAGTGCGATCTGTCCGCGTCGCGCTGCCGTCTGAGCCGCGGCTCCACGCACCACCGCACCATCCGCGACCGCACCTTCGCGCCACCGTCGCGCTCTCCGCCTCATCCTTCCGACAGGAGCCCAGCCATGGCCATCGAGGTCCGCATCCCGACCATCCTCCGCACCTACACCGACGGCGCCAAGGCCGTGCAGGGCAGCGGTGACACCCTCGCCGACCTCCTCACCGACCTCGAGTCCCGGCACCAGGGCATCCGGGAGCGCATCGTGGACGGCGAGCAGCTCCGCCGTTTCGTGAACGTGTACCTCAACGACGAGGACGTCCGCTTCCTCGACGGCATCTCCACCAAGCTGGCCGACGGCGACAGCGTCACGATCCTTCCGGCCGTGGCCGGCGGCATGGTCTGAGCCCGCTGATGCGATACGACTCCCCGCTGGCGGCGGTGGGCAACACCCCGCTCGTACGGCTTCCGCGGCTGTCCCCGTCGGACGACGTGCGTATCTGGGCCAAGCTCGAGGACCGCAACCCGACCGGTTCGATCAAGGACCGCCCCGCGCTCCACATGGTTGAACAGGCCGAGAAGGACGGCCGGTTGACGCCCGGCTGCACCATCCTGGAGCCCACATCGGGCAACACCGGCATCTCGCTCGCCATGGCGGCCAGGCTCAAGGGCTACCGCATCGTCTGCGTCATGCCGGAGAACACCTCGCAGGAGCGGCGCGATCTGCTCACCATGTGGGGGGCGGAGATCATCTCCTCCCCGGCGGCCGGCGGCTCCAATACGGCCGTCCGGGTTGCCAAGGAGCTCGCGGCCGAGCACCCGGACTGGGTGATGCTCTACCAGTACGGCAACCCCGACAACGCGGGTGCGCATTACGCCACCACCGGTCCCGAGATCCTTGCCGACCTGCCCTCCATCACCCACTTCGTGGCGGGCCTCGGCACCACAGGCACTCTGATGGGCGCAGGCCGCTTTCTGCGCGAGAACGTCGAAGGCATCAACATCGTCGCCGCGGAGCCGCGCTACGACGACCTGGTCTACGGCCTCCGCAATCTCGACGAGGGCTTCGTCCCCGAGCTCTACGACGCGTCCGTCCTGACCACGAGGTTCTCGGTGGGCAGCGCCGACGCGGTCACCCGTACCCGGGAGCTGCTCCAGCAGGAGGGCATCTTCGCGGGAGTCTCGACCGGCGCGGCGCTGCACGCGGCGATCGGGGTGGGACGCAAGGCCGTCAAGGCCGGAGAGACAGCCGACATCGTCTTCGTCGTCGCGGACGGCGGGTGGAAGTACCTGTCCACCGGCGTGTACACGGCACCGACGACAGAGGCGGCGATCGAAACGCTGCAGGGCCAGCTCTGGGCCTGAGAGCTGTCCCGTAGTCCCGTCCCGTAGTCCCCGGCGTGTGCACGACGGGATTACGGGACAGGCTCACGAACGGGCTCCGGGGGCCGAGCGCCCCCGGGCCGCCCCCGTCGAGCACCCCCGGGCCGTTCCCGTCCTGCGGCGCCGCTACCCCGCCAGATGCCGGACCTGCGCCCAGAGCCCGGGATCCGCGACGCCGGCCCGCCGCCGGAACTCTCCCACCCGTACGTCCCTGAGCTCGTCGGTCTCCAGGAAGCTGGCCCGTCCGCGGGCACCCCCCACCACGCCCGGCGGAAGCGCGATCACTCCGGGCCGTTCCCCGTGGTGCTTGCTGGTGATCTTCGCGACCAGCGCCGCGTCCCCCCGTACGGACAGTACGAGGCAGGGCCGGTCCTTGGCGCCGGGCCCGTCCTCGAACGGCACCAGCGCCCACCAGATCTCGCCCGCCTTCGGAGCCCGGCCCGGCCCACCGGAAGTGCCGCGGGACCTGCCCCGGGTACCGCTCGGCGTCCGGACGGGACCGCGCCCGGGGGGCCGCTTCCTGCCGCCCGGCCGCCGCCCGCTCCGCGCCCGTCCGTCGACGACCGACGCGACGAGTGCGAGCAGCACGACAGCGGCCAGTGCCAGTACCCACGTCATATCCATACGCGTGACCGTACCGGCGCTCGCCGGCCGTCGAACCCCACCCGAACCGGTGACAGCCCAGGTGAGTTCGCCCACAACGGCCCGCTGTGGAGGAGCGACCCCTGCTTTTGCGCCTTACGCTCAACACACCGCTCGACCCCCGTCGCCCGGCCCGTCCTCGGAGGTTCCCACTCCATGAAGCTCACCGTCGTCGGCTGCTCGGGGTCGTTCCCATCCGCGGAATCGGCCTGTTCGAGCTACCTCGTAGAGGCCGACGGCTTCCGGCTGCTCCTCGACATGGGCAACGGCGCCCTGGGCGAGCTGCAGCGCTACTGCGGTCTCTACGACCTCGACGCCATCTTCCTCAGCCACCTGCACTCGGATCACTGCATCGACATGTGCGCGTATTTCGTCGCGCGCTACTACCGCCACGACGGCGGACGCTGCGGCGCGATTCCGGTGTACGCCCCGGACGGCGCAGCCGAGCGTCTGACGACGGCCTACGCGGACACACCCACCTCGTCGTCGATGAGCGAGGTCTTCGGCTTCCACACACTGAAGCCGGGATCGTTCGAGATCGGGCCCTTCTCGGTCCGCACGGAGAAGGTCCGCCACCCGGTCGAGGCCTTCGGTATCCGGATCGAGCACGGTGGATCCTCGCTGACGTACTCCGGGGACACCGGCGTCTGCGAACCTCTGCACGAACTCGCGCTCGGCAGTGACCTGTTCCTCTGTGAGGCGTCCTTCACCCACGGCAAGGAGGATGTTCCCGACCTCCACCTGAACGGCCGTGAGGCAGGCGCGCACGCCTCGCGTGCCGGGGTGGGACGGCTGGTGCTGACCCACGTCCCGCCGTGGACCGACGGTGAGCGGAATCTGCTGGACGCCCGCTCGGTGTACGACGGCCCGGTGGAGCTGGCAGCGCCGGGCGCGGTGTACGAGATCTGAGATCCGGTACGTGTACGCGAAGGCCCCCGGAACCGACAGACACGGTTCCGTGGGCCTTTTCGTGCGCTGCGTGAGGACTACGCCTTGGTGAGGTCCTCGATCTCCTCCTCGGGCTCGCGGCCCGGGGTCATGAGATTGAACTTGGTGATCGCGAAGCGGAAGACCACGTAGTAGACCGCCGCGAAGACCAGGCCGATCGGGATGATCAGCCATGGCTTGGTCGCATGGTTCCAGTTCAGCAGATAGTCGATGAGGCCGGCCGAGAAGTTGAAGCCGGCGTGGACTCCCAGCCCCCAGGTGATGGCCATCGACGCCGCCGTGAGCAGTATGTGGATCACGTACAGGAGCGGCGCGATGAACATGAACGAGAACTCGATCGGCTCGGTGACACCCGTGACGAACGAGGTGAGCGCCAGGGAGATCATCATGCCGAGGACGGCCTTGCGGCGCTCCGGGCGGGCTGTGTGAGCCATGGCCAGAGCTGCGGCGGGCAGGCCGAACATCATGATCGGGAAGAAGCCCGACTGGAACATGCCGGCGGTCGGGTCGCCGGCGAGGAAGCGGGTGATGTCGCCGTGGACCACATCACCGGCGGAGTTGGTGAAGTCGCCGAGCTGGAACCAGGCCACCGTGTTGACGAACTGGTGCATGCCGACGGGGATCAGGGCGCGGTTCACGCCACCGAAGAGCGCTGCGCCACCGGAGCCGAGTCCGGTCATCCATTCGCCGAAGCTGGCTATACCGCTGCCTATGGGCTCCCACACCAGGCCGAAGACGACGCCGACGATCAGACCCACGAAGGCCATGATGATCGGGACGAGGCGGCGGCCGTTGAAGAAGCCGAGCCAGTCGACCAGCTTGGTGCGGTGGAACTTCTGCCAGAGGACGGCGGACAGCAGACCCATGATGATGCCGCCGAGGACGCCGGGATCGTTGAAGGTGGCCGCCACGTCGACACCCTTGTTGGCGGTCGTGTTCACCACGGCGTCGGTGACCGGAAAGGCCTGGAGCACCTTGCTGTAGACGAGGAAGCCGACCACGGCGGCGAGCGCGGTGGAGCCGTCCGACTTCTTCGCGTAGCCGATCGCCACGCCTATGCAGAACAGGAGCGGCAGCGCGCCGGTGAGTGCGCCACCGGCGTTGGCGAAGACGGTGGCGACCTTGCCCCAGCCGAGTCCGTCCTTGCCGAACACATCGTCGGCGCCGAGCCGGACCATGATGCCCGCGGCCGGAAGCACGGCGATCGGCAGCTGCAGGCTGCGTCCGACTTTCTGCAGGCCCTGGAACAGGCCGGAGCCCCGCTTCTTTGCGGGCGCCGCGGTGGCGGTGGCCGTGGCCGTACTCATTGACTTCCTCCATGTGCCGGTGCTGCCAGGGATCGTCGGGGGACGAGCAGCACAGGTGGTCTACACCACTCAGTGGTGTAGACCAGTTTTAGCACGGTGAAGGTTGGATAAGGAACCGTCACTTTCTGTGGCGTGGGCCATAGCGGGCCAACATACCCAAAGACCCCCGGGGCGCTGGGCCCGGGGGTCTTCGGCTGACGCGGATGTCGCTGTGGGTTACGCCTTGGTGACGTCCTCGACGTCCTGGTCGGGTTCCCGCCCGGGTGTCATCACGTTGAACTTGGTGATCACGAAGCGGAAGACCACGTAGTACACCACCGCGAAACACAGCCCGATCGGGATGACCAGCCAGGGCTTCGTGTCGAGATGCCAGTTGATGACGTAGTCGATGAGGCCGGCCGAGAAGCTGAAGCCCACATGCGCGCCCAGCGCCCAGGTGATCCCCATCGATGCGCCGGTGAGCAGCGCGTGCAGGCCGTACAGCAGCGGCGCCGCGAACATGAACGAGAACTCCAGCGGCTCGGTCACCCCCGTGACGAACGAGGTCAGCGCCACCGAGATCATCAGCCCGGTGACCTGCTTGCGCTGTTCGGGCCGCGCGCAGTGGGCGATGGCGAGCGCGGCGGCCGGGAGGCCGAACATCATGATGGGGAAGAAGCCCGACATGAACTGCCCCGCATTCGGGTCGCCCGCGAAGAACCGCGTCAGGTCGCCCTGTACCAGCTTGCCGTCGGAGTTCGTGAAGTCACCCGCCTGGAACCAGAAGAAGGTGTTCAGGAACTGGTGCATCCCGATCGGGATCAGCAGCCGGTTGGCGACACCGAAGATCGCCGAACCCCATGCGCCCAGGTCGATCAGGTGCTTCGCGAACCAGGTCAGCGCGTCACCGACCGGCTCCCACAGCAGCCCGAACGCCACCCCGAGGATCACCCCGATGAACGCCATCTGGATCGGCACGAGACGGCGGCCGTTGAAGAAGCCCAGCCAGTCCACCAGCTTGGTGCGGTGGTAACGCTGCCAGATGACCGCGGTCAGCAGCCCGATCAGAATGCCGCCGAGCACGCCCGGGTTCTGCGGCATGCCGTCCGGGAGGGCCTTGCTCACCGAGCCGCCGATCGGAAAGGCGGCCAGCACCCCGTGGTAGACGAGAAAGCCGACCACGGCGGCGAGCGCGGTCGAGCCGTCCGCCTTCTTGGCGAAGCCGATGGCCACGCCGATGCAGAAGAGCAGCGGAAGTCCGAACGCGCCGTCCAGGATCGAGGTGCCGCCCGCGGTGAAGACCTTGGCCGTCTTGTCCCAGAAGGCGCCGTGCAGATACGCGGTGAAGAGATTGCCGAGGCTGACGAGCAGACCGGCCGCGGGCAGTACGGCGACCGGCAGCTGGAGGCTCCGGCCGACCTTCTGCATTCCCTGGAAGAGTCCGTTCCACCACTGCCGCTGCGGCGCGTTCCCTGACACGGCCGCGCTGTTGGAGCTCATTCGGCGTCCTCCTGGCATCGGGCTGCTCTGCGGTCGCCGTACACTGGTGTAGACCACTCACGGCGCAGAGCGGCGGCGGACCCGCAGGGACGCGTCACCAGTGCTCGTATCCTGCGATCCGATCCCGTAGCGCGCTCGTATAAGTGGTCCAAACGTGCGTTACCGTGATCAAAAGGACCGGATCTCCGGGCCCCGAAGAGACACTCAGGAGTCAGACATGGCCACAAAGGCTGAGAAGATCGTCGCCGGGCTCGGCGGGCTCGACAACATCGAAGAGGTCGAGGGCTGCATCACCCGGCTGCGTACCGAGGTGAAGGACGCCTCCCTCGTCAACGACGCCGCGCTGAAGGCCGCCGGAGCCCACGGGGTCGTCAAGATGGGCACCGCCATCCAGGTCGTCATCGGCACCGACGCCGACCCGATCGCCGCGGACATCGAAGACATGATGTGAGCTTCTGAGCTCTCCCTGCCAGGGCCTGTTCCGGTCACTTCCGATCCATCTCGGTCCCGGAGCGGGCCCTCGCGCATGTCCGCCGGGCGCCCGGCCGGCACCCCTGCCGCGGCCGATAAGCTCGCCCCCATGTCTCGTATCGACGGCCGCACCCCCGAAGAACTCCGCCCGGTCACCATTGAGCGCGCCTGGAGCAAGCACGCCGAGGGCTCCGTCCTCATCTCCTTCGGCGACACCAAGGTCTTCTGCACCGCCTCCTTCACCGAGGGCGTACCGCGCTGGCGCAAGGGCAGCGGGGAGGGCTGGGTCACTGCCGAGTACTCGATGCTCCCGCGTTCCACCAACACCCGCGGCGACCGGGAATCCGTTCGCGGCAAGATCGGTGGCCGGACGCACGAGATCTCCCGTCTCATCGGCCGTTCGCTGCGCGCGGTCATCGACTACAAGGCGCTCGGCGAGAACACCATCGTCCTGGACTGCGATGTCCTGCAGGCCGACGGCGGCACCCGCACCGCGGCCATCACCGGCGCCTACGTCGCCCTCGCCGACGCCGTCGCCTGGGCGCAGGGCAAGAAGCTCATCAGGAACGGCCGCAAGCCCCTGACCGACACCGTCTCGGCCGTCAGCGTCGGGATCGTGGACGGGGCGCCCCTGCTCGACCTCTGCTACATGGAGGACGTCCGCGCCGAGACCGACATGAACGTCGTCTGCACCGGCGACGGCCGCTTCGTAGAGGTCCAGGGCACCGCCGAGGCGGAGCCCTTCGACCGCAAGGAGCTCAACGCGCTGCTCGACCTGGCCACCGGCGGCTGCGCCGACCTCACCGCCCTTCAGGTCGAGGCGCTCGGCAAGTAGCGGCACCGGGCCGGCAGGGAAGCAACCGATCACGGCGCCCCCGGCGTCATCACCGGCACGGGCGCACGGGCAGAACCGTGCGCCCGTCCGCACCGACGAGACAGACCAGGGGCCGTACCAGGCCACCATCCGGGGGGATCCATGCGCCGCCGTACCGCCGCTCTGCTGGCCGCCACCGTCACCGCCGTCACCCTCGCGGGGGCCGTCGGCTGCGACGCCGTGAACAAGGCCGTGGACTGCGTCCAGACCGCCGACACCGTCGCCGGGAACGTCAACAACCTCCAGCAGGCCGTCTCGAACATCGGCAACGATCCGGGCCAGGTGGACCAGGCGCTCGACAACATCGCCAAGAACCTCGGCAAGCTCGGCGACAAGACCGGCGACACCGACGTCAGCAAGGCGGTCGACGACCTCAACACGGCGGTGGACAACGTCCGCAAGTCCGTCGACAGCGGCGACAGAACCCCTGACATCAGCCCGGTCAGGGACGCGGCCGGCGAACTGACCAAGGTCTGCACGTCCTGAGAAGTCCCGGGGCTCCCCGCTGCCGGGCCGGAGGAACCGGACCCCCGATACTGGACGCATGACCCGTCTGATCCTCGCCACCCGCAACGCCGGGAAAGTCACCGAACTGCACTCGATCCTCGCCGACGCGGGCCTGCCGCACGAGCTCGTCGGCGCGGACGCGTATCCCGACATCCCCGACGTCAAGGAAACGGGCATCACGTTCGCCGAGAACGCCCTGCTCAAGGCGCATGCCATGGCCCGCGCCACGGGTCTGCCCGCGGTCGCCGACGACTCCGGTCTCTGTGTGGACGTCCTGAACGGCGCCCCGGGCATCTTCTCCGCCCGCTGGGCAGGCCGGCACGGTGACGACGAGGCGAACCTCGGCCTCCTGCTGGCCCAGCTCTCCGACATCGAAGCCCCGCACCGCGGCGCCCACTTCGCCTGCGCCGCGGCCCTGGCCCTTCCCGACGGCACCGAGCGGGTGGTCGAAGGACGCCTGCTCGGCACGCTCCGCCGCGCACCGGCGGGCACTGGCGGATTCGGCTACGACCCGGTCCTTCAGCCGGCCGGCGAGAGCCGCACCTGCGCGGAACTCACCGCGGCCGAGAAGAACGCGATCAGCCACCGGGGGCAGGCGTTCCGCGCGCTGGTGCCGGCGGTGCGAGAGATGCTGGGCTGACGGAATGCGGCCTCCACCATCAGGTGGAGGCCGCATGGCTGTGCGCCCGATCGGATTCGAACCGATATACACGACCACCTAAAGATCGTCGCTCACCGGGTGGCGTACGGGCGCGAGCGGGAGTGACTTTACCCCGCTCCCCCCGATGGCGTGCGGCGCCCGGTGCAAGTGGGCGCAGGCAGCCTTCAGAACCTGGGTTCCGGAGCCTGTGCGTGGACCAGCTCAGCCGCCTCCTCCTTCGTCTCCACCGACGGCGGGGAGCCGTCCAGCGGCTTGTTGGCCGTCTCCTTCATGCAGGCGACCGCGATCACGCCGACCAGCGCCGCCGCCATGGCGTAGTAGGCAGGCATCAGGTTGGTGCCCACCAGACTGATCAGGGCGGTGATGACGAAGGGTGTGGTGCCACCGAAGAGCGACGCCGAGAGGTTGTAGCCCACCGAGAGGGAGCCGTAGCGGACCTGTGTCGGGAAGAGGGCCGGGAGCGCGGCCGACATGGTGCCGAGCATGCAGATCAGGGAGAGGCCCAGCATCAGCATGCCCACGGTGATCGCGATGACGGAACCGTCCCTGATGAGCAGGAAGGCGGGCAGCGACAGCACGAGGAAGCCGAGCATGCCGGCCATCAGCAGAGGCTTCCGGCCGAAGCGGTCGCTGAGCTTGCCGACCTGGCTGATGATCAGCATCAGGAAGACCATGACGCCCAGCAGGATCAGCAGCCCGTGGGTGTCGCTGTAGCCGAGTTCGTCGGACAGATACGTCGGCATGTACGACAGCAGCATGTAGTCGGTGATGTTGTACGCGCCGACCAGGGCGATGCAGAGGATCAGCGTCGGCCAGTAGTTCCGGAAGATCTTGCCCAGGTCGCCGTGGGCCGTCGTCTCGACCCCGGTCGCCGCGTCGCCGGCCCGGACGCCCTCGCCCTCCAGCTTCAGGAAGGCCGGTGTCTCGTCCAGCTTCAGCCGGAGGTAGAGACCCACCAGACCGAGCGGCCCCGCGACGAGGAACGGGACGCGCCAGCCCCAGTCGTCCATGCCGCTGGAGCCGAGGAAAGTGGTCATGATCGTGACCAGTCCGGCCGCGCCGACGTAGCCGGCCAGCGTGCCGAACTCCAGGAAGCTGCCGAAGTAGCCGCGGCGCTTGTCAGGGGCGTACTCCGCGATGAAGGTCGATGCTCCGCCGTACTCGCCGCCGGTGGAGAAGCCCTGCACCAGCCGGAAGAAGATCAGCAGGGCCGGTGACCAGAAACCGACCGATGCGTACGACGGCAGGATGCCGATGGCGAAGGTGCCGATCGCCATCATGATCATGGTGAGGGCGAGTACCTTCTTGCGGCCGATCTTGTCGCCCATCGGACCGAAGACCATGCCGCCGACCGGGCGGATCAGGAATGCGACAGCAAAGGTGGCAAACGAGGAGAGCAGCTCGACCGTGTCGTTCCCCGAAGGGAAGAAGACATGCCCGATGGTGGACGCCAGGTAGCTGTAGATGCCGAAGTCGAACCATTCCATGGCGTTGCCGAGCGAGGCCGCCTTGACGGCCCGCTTGATGGCCGCTTCGTCCGTCACCGTGATGTCGGTACGGCGCAGCTTCGGGTTCTTCCGGCGGGCTACCGTGCGGAAGAGCGCGTGATGGCGCTTCACCGCACCCGGATCGGAAACGGTCCGATGGCCGGGATCCTCCATGGCTGTGGTCCTCTCACTGGTCGTACAACACCAAGAAGAACTTCTGCACAGCCATTGGGTTCGCAAACCAGGGTCCCGGGAAATGGGACCCTGGTCACGTGTTCTCCGGCGGGTACCCGGAGGCCCGGCTCGGCCCCGGTGCCGGGGAAGGGCCCGCGGGAGGCCCCCTGGAAGGCGGGCGGGGAGGGCCCGCTCCGAAGGCTCCCGCGGGTGCCTCAGAGGCCCAGATCCTTGATGATTTTCGCCACGTGGCCGGTCGCCTTGACGTTGTAGAAGGCGCGTTCCACCTTGCCCTCCTCGTCGACGACGACGGTGGAGCGGATGACCCCGTTCACCGTTTTGCCGTAGAGCTTCTTTTCGCCGAAGGCGCCATAGGCGACCAGGGTCTCCTTGGACGGATCGCCGACGAGCGTGACCTTCAGGGACTCCTTCTCCCGGAATTTCGCGAGCTTCTCCGGCTTGTCAGGCGAGACACCGATGACGTCGTACCCCGCGCCGGCCAGGAATTGAAGATTGTCGGTGAAGTCGCAGGCCTGCTTGGTGCATCCGGGGGTAAGCGCGGCGGGATAGAAGTAGACGATGACCTTGCGGCCCTTGTGGTCGGCAAGGGAGATCTCATTGCCGTCCGCGTCGGGCAGGGTGAATGCGGGGGCGGTGTCGCCGGGCTGGAGTCGCTCACTCATCAAGGTCTCCTCGGGAGGACGTACGGGTGTGAGAAACGGATGGGGCCGAGCGTAATAGGGGTGCCGCGGGGTGCGTTCCCGCCGGAACTGACAGACTGTCGAGCAACGACTACCGGACACGACCACGGAGGCAGCGCAGTGTCGGATGCCACGGACGCCACGGATGCCAGGACCCCGGCGCAGATCGAGGCGGACATCAAGAACCGGCGTGCGGATCTCGCGGACACGCTGGACGAGATCGGGGTGCGGCTGCACCCGAGCACGATCGTGGGCGACGCGAAGGCCAAGGTCGCCGCTGCAGTGGACCAGACCGCTGGGCGTGCCTTCGTCGCGGTGAACGGGGCGGTAGTCGGCGTCAGGGCGAAGTTCGTCTCGCCGGACGGGGCCCCTCGGCTGGAGCGGGTGATTCCGGTGGCGCTCGTCGCGGTGGGCCTGG
The DNA here is from genome assembly GCF_036088315.1 of Streptomyces sp. NBC_00344. Taxonomy (NCBI): domain Bacteria; kingdom Bacillati; phylum Actinomycetota; class Actinomycetes; order Kitasatosporales; family Streptomycetaceae; genus Streptomyces; species Streptomyces sp. NBC_00344. Next base: position 4,368,013 of record NZ_CP107996.1, read on the forward strand.
TGGGGCTGCTCGCGGTCTCCGCAAAACGGCGCAGGGGCTGACCCATCGGTGAACGCCACCGCCGCGGGCAGGTAGGTTCTGCTCCGTGAGCGAGAACACCCACGACGACAAGCTGCCCATCCGGATGCTGCACGACCGGGTACTGGTCAAATCCGACAGCCCGGAGGGCGAACGGCGCTCCGGCGGCGGCATTCTGATTCCGGCGACCGCCGCGGTCGGCAGGCGGCTGGCCTGGGCCGAGGTGGTGGCGGTCGGGCAGAACGTCCGCACCGTGGTGCCGGGGGACCGGGTGCTGTACGACCCGGAGGACCGGGCCGAGGTAGAGGTCCGCGGGGTGGCGTACGTGCTCATGCGGGAGCGTGATCTGCACGCGGTGGCATCGGAGCGGGTCTCCCAGGACTCGACCGGGCTTTACCTGTAGTTCTTGGTCCGCGGTTGTTTGCTACCTTCGATGGACCCCGACGAGACGCGCCGTACCGGGCAGTGGTCACCGACCCTGTGTGAAAAGACGACGCACTTCTGTTGATCCGTCTCGCGGAGGTTCGTCGTCGTGTCCTGGGTCCTGTTGGTTGTCGCCGGCCTGCTCGAAGTGGCCTGGTCGGCCGGGATGAAGTACACCGAGGGCTTCACCAGGCTGTGGCCCAGCGTCTTCACCGGTGCCGGGATCGTGGCGTCCATGCTGCTGCTCTCGCAGGCCGTCAGGACTCTGCCGATCGGCACGGCCTACGGCGTCTGGGTGGGCATCGGAGCGGCCGGTGCGGCGGTGCTCGGCATGGTGGTGCTCGGTGAGCCGGCGACCGCCGCCCGCATCTTCTTCGTCTGCCTGCTGCTGGTCGCCGTGGTCGGCCTGAAGGTGACCTCCGGCCACTGAGGGGCCGGGCCCACTGCCGGCCCGGTCCCACCGAGAGCCTGGCGCCCCGGAGGGTCCGGTCCCGTACCCGGCCGTCCGGCGGTGGGCTACGGGATGACGTTCTCCCCCCGGAGGCCGCCGTTGGTGTTTCCGTCGCCCCCGCCGTTGTCGCCGCCCCCACCTGTGAGGCCTCCGATGACATCCGGGTTCTCGCCGGTGGGTGTTTCGGCCGGGGGTGCGGACGGCTCGGCCGGCCCGCTGGCGGTCGGTTCCGGCGTCGGAACCGTCGAAGGCTCATCGGACGAGGGGGCCGAGGACCCGGTGTCCGACGGGGGTTCGGAGGACTCGCCGGGTCCGATGGGCGGTTCCTGTTCCGCTCCCGGCTGGAGATCGAGGTCGAAGGGGGTGGCTTCGGAACCCTTCAGGGCGGCTGCCGTGTACTGGCCCCAGATCTGCGCGGGGGGCCCGCCGCCGTTGATGCGGGGCAGGCCGAGCGCCCCGTAGAGCGGCTTCTGTACGGCGCTGGTGGGGTCCTGGCCCATGACCGAGACGACGGTGGCCAGGTCGGGTGTGTAGCCGGCGAACCAGGCCGCCTTGTCGTCCTCGGCGGTGCCCGTCTTGCCCGCGGATGGCCGGCCCGACGACTGGGCCGCGCTGCCCGTGCCGTTCTCGACGACGCTCTGCAGGATGGATGTGGTGGTGTCGGCGGCCTGCCGGCTGATGGCCTGCTCGGTCTGGTTCTTGGGCAGCGAGAGGTTCTGGCCGTTCTTGGTGATCGCCTCCACCAGGGTGTAGGTGCCGTGCCTGCCGTGCCCCGCCAGGGACGCGTACGCCTCGGTCATGTCGAGGACGCTGGCGGTGGAGGGGCCGAGCGCGATGGACGGGGTGGGCGTGAGGTCCGGGGTGCTCCTGGGGATGCCGAGGTCGATGGCGGTCTGCTCGACCTTGGCGGGGCCTACGTCCTCCGCCATCTGTGCGAAGACGGAGTTGACCGACTTGTCGGTGGCGGTGCTGACCGGGATGTCGCCGTAGGAGGTGTCGTCCTCGTTGCCGGGCGAGTATCCGGTCGGCCCGTCGGGGCCCTGCACCATCCGGTGGTTGGTCCCGTCGTAGACCGTGTTCGGGGTGATCGGGCGGCCGTCCTGGGTGGTGGAGTCGTTCTCCACGGCCGAGGCGAAGACGTAGGGCTTGAAGGTGGAACCGACCTGGTAGTCGCGGCGGGTGGCGTTGTTGACGTACTGCTTGGTGTAGTCGATGCCGCCGTACATCGCGACGACCTTGCCGGTTTCCGGGACCACCGACGCACCCCCGACCCGGACATTGCGGTCGGCGGCCCGGCTCTTGCTGAGTTTGCTGTTCACCTGGTCGTCGACCGCGTTGACCAGGGCGTCCTGCTTCTTGCGCTGCAGGGTGGTGGTGATGCGGTACCCACCGGTGGCCAGCGTGTCCTCGTCGACGACCTTGGTGGCGCCGAGAAAGTCCTTCACCGCCTGGATGACATAGCCGCGCTGCCCGGAGAGCCCGGACGAGGGCCTGGCCTTGCCGGGCACCGGGAACTTCATGGCGGCCCGCTCGGCCCGGCTGAGCCACCCCTTCTTGACCATGCCGTCGAGTACGTAGTTCCAGCGGGCCTCGGCTGCGGGCCGGTTCTCCGGGTGGACCACGATGTCGTACGCGCTGGGAGCGTTGAGCAGGGAGGCGAGGTAGGCGCCCTGCGGCACATCGATGTCCTGGACGTTCTTGCCGTAGTACGCCTGGGCCGCCGCCTGGATGCCGTAGGCGTTGCGTCCGAAGTAGCTGGTGTTGAGGTAACCCTCGAGGATGTCGTCCTTGCTCTCCTCGCGGTCCAGCTTGATGGAGATGAAGAACTCGTTGATCTTGCGGCTGATGGTCTGTTCCTGGCCCAGGTAGTAGTTCTTGACGTACTGCTGGGTGATGGTCGAACCGCCCTGCTTGCCCTTGCCGGTGACGGTGTTCCAGGCCGCGCGGATCATCGCCTTGGGATCGACTGCGGACTCCGCGTAGAAGTCGCGGTCCTCGGCGGAGAGCGCGGCGCGCTGGACGCCGAGGGGAATCTGGGAGAGCTGGACGTTCTCACGGTTGACCGTGCCGTCACGGGCGAGTTCGGAGCCGTCGGAGTACAGGTAGACATTGCTCTGCTTGGTGGCCGCGCTGTTGGCCGCGGGAATGTCGACCAGGTTGTAGCCGGCGAGGAAGCCGCCGATGAGCAGCAGCAGGACGATCAGTACGGCTCCGAGGACCATCCGCCAGGTCGGCAGGGCGCGCCGCCATCCGGTGCGCCGGGGGCGCTTGCCGCGCGCCCCTTGTGTGCCGGGGGTGCCTTCGGGTGTCGGCGCGCCACCGGCGGTGGGGTCTCGGGGAGGCCAGCCGGGCTGCTCTGGCTGCTCGTGGCTCACTGTCTCTCCAGCGTCCGGCATGCGGGTCATGAGTGTTGTAAGGGGCGATTCGCGGTGTACACCCATAAAACACTGTTGTGGCGCCCGTCCCGGACTGCCCGGTCTATCCGGTCGCGGGGTGCGACCCCCTTGGACTAAGGTCGTGCGCTTTGGTGCTGCGCGGATCCGCTCCCCGGCGGCGTATCGGGGGGAAGGCGCGGCGGCGCCCGGGGAGCGGCACGGGGAGGGGGCTCGTATGCGGCTGTACGCGGTCGTGGCAGCAGGGGGGTTCCGGCGGTTCGCGACCTACCGGGTCGCGACGGTGGCCGGTGTGTTCACCAACACCGTCTTCGGCTTCATCATGGCCTACACCTACATCGCGCTCTGGGACGAGCGCCCGCAGCTCGGAGGCTATGACCAGGCGCAGGCCCTCACCTATGTATGGCTGGGCCAGGCGTTGCTCACCACCATGGCGCTGATGGGCGGCGGCTTCGAGGACGAGCTGATCGAGCGTATCCGTACGGGGGATGTCGCGATCGATCTCTACCGGCCAGCCGACCTGCAACTCTGGTGGCTGGCCGGTGACTTGGGCCGGGCCTGTTTTCAGCTCCTGGGGCGTGGCGTGGTGCCGATGGCGATGGGGGCGCTCGCCTTTCAACTCGCGCTTCCGTCCAACCCGTTCGTGTGGATTGCGGTTCTGCTCTCCATCGTCCTGGGGATGGTCGTCAGCTTCGCGATGCGTTATCTCGTCGCGCTGTCCGGCTTCTGGCTCCTCGACGGCGCGGGGGTGACGCAGATGGCCTGGCTCGCCGGGACGTTCTTCTCCGGGATGCTGCTCCCGCTGAACCTCTTCCCCGGCCTGCTGGGCGAGGTCGCCAGGGCGCTGCCCTGGTCCGCGCTGCTCCAGGTGCCGGCCGACATCATGCTCGGCAAGCGCACCGGCTGGGCTCTGCCGGGCGCCTACGCCTTCCAGCTCGGCTGGGCCGCCGCCCTGCTCGCCGCCGGGCGGATGCTGCAGTCCGCGGCGACCAGAAGGGTGGTGGTGCAGGGTGGCTGAGGGGCTCCGCGCCTACTGGCTGATCGCCGGGATGTGGATACGCTCGACGATGGCGTACCGGGCGTCGTTCCTGCTGACGGCCCTGGGGAATTTCGCCGCCACCGCTTTCGACTTCGTCGCGATCCTGCTGATGTTCTCGCATGTGAACAGCCTGGGTGGTTACTCGCTGGGCGAGATCGCCTTCCTCTACGGGGCTGCCGCCGCCTCGTTCGGATTCTCCGACCTGGTGATGGGTTCGATGGACCGTCTCGGCCGCCGGGTCCGTGACGGCACCCTGGACACCCTGCTGGTCCGCCCGGCCCCGGTCCTCGCGCAGATCGCGGCGGACCGCTTCGCCCTGCGCCGGCTGGGCAGGGTCACCCAGGGCCTGCTGGTTCTCGGCTACGCGATCGGGGTCCTCGACGTCGACTGGACACCGGTGAAGATCCTCCTGGTGCCGGTGATGGTGCTCAGTGGCGCGGTGATCTTCTCGGCGGTGTTCGTGGCCGGTGCGGCGTTCCAGTTCTGGGCGCAGGACGCGTCGGAGGTGCAGAACGCCTTCACCTACGGCGGGGTGACGCTGCTGGAGTACCCGCCGACGGTCTTCGCGAAGGACCTGTTGCGGGGAGTGACCTTCGTGGTCCCGCTGGCCTTTGTGAACTGGCTGCCCGCGCTCTACGTGCTGGGGCGTCCTTACCCGTTGGATGTGCCGCGGTGGACCGCCTTTCTGGGTCCCGTGGTGGCAGTGGCCTGCTGTCTGCTGGCCGGTGCGGCATGGCGGCTGGGCCTGCGGGCCTACCGGAGCACGGGGAGCTAGGGGTGCCGCGGCCCCGGGACGATCCGGACGACACCCCCGGGGGGACGGGGGACGGGGAACGGGCCGGCGGGGACGGACCGCGTACGGCGGGCAGCACGGATCAGCGGAACACCGGAACAGGGATCAGCGGAACACGGAACACCAGGGGAGCGGAACCGTCCGATGAGCAGCGACTTCATCACACTCGACGCGGTCGAGAAGGTCTTCGAGGTCCGGCGCAGAGTCACCCGGCTGCGCAGGGAGAAGCAGCAGGTCCGGGCGGTGGACAGTCTCACCTTCGGCATCGCCCGGGGCGAGATGGTCGGCTACATCGGACCGAACGGCGCGGGCAAGTCCACCACCATCAAGATGCTCACCGGCATCCTCACCCCCAGTGCCGGCCGCCTGCGGGTGGCCGGCCTCGACCCGTCGAGGGAGCGCACCAGGCTGGCCCACCGCATCGGTGTGGTCTTCGGCCAGCGCACCACCCTCTGGTGGGACCTGCCCCTGCGCGACTCGTACCGGCTGGCCCACCGGATGTACCGCATCCCGGACGCGCGCTTCCGGGAGAACATGGACCGCTGTGTCGAACTGCTCGATCTCAAGGACCTGTTGGAGGTCCCGGTGCGCCAGCTCTCGCTGGGGCAGCGGATGCGCGGCGATATCGCGGCGGCTCTGCTGCATGATCCGGAAGTGCTCTATCTGGACGAGCCGACGATCGGTCTCGATGTCATCTCCAAGGCCAGGGTCCGTGGGTTCCTGCGGGACCTGAACACCGAGCGGGGCACCACGGTCCTCCTGACCACCCATGATCTGACCGATATCGAGCAGCTCTGCAGGCGGGTGATGGTGATCGACCACGGCCGGCTGATGTACGACGGCGCGCTGGCGGGGCTGCACGAGGTGGGGGAGAGCGAGCGGATGCTGGTGGTCGACCTGGAGCGTGAACTGCCCGCGATCGAGACCCCGCTGGCCCGTACGGTGAAGGTCGAGGGCCCACGGCAGTGGCTCGCCTTCCCCGCTGCCGCGTCGGCAGCTCCGGTCGTCGCCGCGATAGCCGCCGGGTATCCGCTGGTGGATCTCTCGGTGCGGGAGCCGGACATCGAGGCGGTCATCGCAAAGATGTACGCCGAGCGTGGCCTTCAATAGGCTGCCCCCATGACGAACGAGCTCCCCGAGATGCGTGCATCCGATGCCGAACGCGAGCGTATTGCCGAGTCCCTGCGGGAGGCCGTGGCCGAGGGGCGCCTCGACATGGCGGAGTTCGAACACCGGCTGGACGCCGCGTACAAGGCCCGTACGCACAGCGAGCTGGAACCGCTCGTACGCGATCTGCCGGCCCCGGCCCGTTCCGCCACCGCCCCCGCGCCGCAGGCGGGGGACGGCTGGGCGGCCCGTGTCGGCGGCCCAGCCACATCCAGCGGGGCCTTCGCGATGTGGGGAGGCTTCAACCGCAGGGGCGCCTGGACCGTCGCCGCTCGGTTCACCGCTTTCGCGATGTTCGGCGGAGGGAAGATCGATCTGCGCGAGGCCCGTTTCGAGGGCGGCGACGTGGTGATCCGGTGCTTCGCGCTCATGGGCGGGATCTCCGTGGTGGTACCCCCCGAGCTGCACTGCGACGTCAGCGGCTTCGGCTTCATGGGGGCCTTCGGCGACAAGGCGTCGGGCCCCGGCACTCCGGGGTCGCCCCGGGTGCGCGTCACCGGGCTGGCCCTGTTCGGCGGTATCGGGGTCGACCGGCGGATGACCAGGGCGGAGACGCGGCGGCTGAAGGAGCTGAAGAGGTCCGGGCGCAAGGAGCTGAGCTGAGACACCCCGGGGACGCCGCCGGCATCCTTCGCGCCCGTACCGCGCGGCGCTCTCCCGACCGTAAGCCGCTCTCCGGCGCGCCGGTGCGTCAGGCCCGGGCCGGAACGGACCTGCTCAGCGAGTCCAGGCCGACCGCCGTGGCCATCGCCTCGAAGCCGGCGTCGCTGGGGTGCAGGTGGTCCCCGGAGTCATAGCGCTGAAGCAGCCGCTGCGGCGCGTACGGGTCGCGCAGCGCCTTGTCGAAGTCGACGACGGTGTCGAACACGTCGCCCGACCGGATGGCCGCGTTGACCTGTTCGCGTGCCGCCTCGAGCTGCGGGGTGACCCCGAAGTGGCCGCCGAAGGGCGTCAGCGTCGAGCCGACCACATGCAGCCCGCGGGCCCGCGCCCGCCGGGCCAGCTCCCGCAGACCGTCGATGATCCGGGGGGCGTCCGGCTGGTTCGCGGAGTGCAGGATGTCGTTGATGCCGAGGTCGATGACCACGGTCTTCGCACCGGACCGGCCGAGCACATCGCGGTCGAAGCGGGCCAGCCCGCTCTGCCCACGGCCCGGGAGGAGTACCCGGTTGCCGCTGATGCCCTCGTTCAGCACCCCGTAGTGGCCCGCGAGCCGCTGGGCGAGTCCGTCGGTCCAGCGGTGGTTGGCGCCGGTGGTGGCGGTGATGCCGTCGGTGATCGAGTCGCCGAAGGCGACGACCGCGCCGTGGGCCTGCTGGGTGTGGACGTCCAGCGCGGTGAGATAGCGCCAGTACGGACTCTCGGCGGTGGCGCCGCCGGTGGTGAGGTACGAGACCTGGCGGGCGTGCGGGTGATAGGTGACCGGGCCGCTGGGGGTGGGGGAGTAGACGGAGACCGTCACATCACCGTTGCCGGGGACCGGGATGCGGACGGCGTCGCTGATGGTCTGTCCGCCGGCCGGGATGGTGACGTAGCTGCGGCCGTCGAAGGTGACTTCCCGCAGGGCGCCGTCGGAGGCGACGGATGACTCGGTGATGCGCAGGGGGCGGGTGCCGAAGAGGTTGGAGAGGGTGATCCGGGCCATCGAGCCGCCGATGCTGGTGTGCACGACGTTACGGATGGTGGTTCCCGGGAGACCGTTCGGGGTACCTGGTTCGGGGCCGACCGGCGCCGCCGACCAGGTGCCCACCCAGGCGCCGGAGGCGGGAATGCCGGAGGACAGCCTCGACGACGACTGGGACGTGCCTGCCGAGACTTTGGTGGCCGGTGTCCTCACCATGGTGAAGATCCCCACCGAAACCAACGTCACCACTGCCGCGAGAGCGGCCAGTAGGGCGTATCCACGGTGCCTGGTCATGAGCGGTCTTTCTCCTCGGGAACTCGACGTGCGTCCCAGGAGTAGCTCTGACAGGGACAATACGTACGGGGGTGGTGCTGGTGCGCGAGAGGGCGAAGCAGGCGGAGCTGATGGAACGTACAGAGTGGGAAGCCGGAGCAGACGGCGTCAAGGATGCTGCCCCGCTGGGCTCCATTGCCTACAGCGCGGCCGACGAGGAGAAGCGCCGTGGCGTCCGGCGGATGAAAACGACGGCCACCGGGCTTCTCCTGATGGTCTCTCTTATTTTCGCTCTTGCCACTTGGGCGGAACACACCGGGGCCGGTTCCTGGGCCGGATACGTTGCGGCGGCTGCCGAGGCGGGCATGGTGGGCGCGATGGCCGACTGGTTCGCCGTGACGGCACTCTTCCGCCGGCCACTTGGCCTCCCCATTCCTCATACGGCCATCATCCCCAACAAGAAGGATCAGCTCGGAGCGTCACTTGGTTCCTTCGTAGGGGAAAATTTTCTGTCACAAAATGTTGTACGCGCCCGGCTGCGCGCTCTGGGTATCGGCGGCAGGCTGGGGGCCTGGCTGGCGGAACCGGAACACGCCGACCGGGTGACCGAGGAGCTCTCGACCGCGTTGCGCGGCGCCCTGACCGTGCTGCGCGACTCGGACGTCCAGGCGGTGGTCGGTGAGGCGATCAGCCGCCGTGCGGAGGCCGCGGAGGTGGCACCCGGGATGGGCAAAATGCTGGAAAAGATCGTCGCGGACGGCGGTCACCGGCGAGTCGTCGACCTGATCTGCTCCCGTGCCCACGACTGGCTGACCCTGCACTCGGACTCGGTGATGGACGCCGTCCAGGGCGGAGCACCCGGCTGGACCCCGCGGTTCGTGGACAAGAAGATCGGCGATCGCGTCTACAGGGAACTGCTCCGCTTCGTCACCGAGATGCGCGACATGCCCGCCCATCCGGCGCGCGGCGCCCTGGACCGGTTCCTGGTGGACTTCGCTTCCGACCTGCAGTCGGACACCGAGACCCGGATGAAGGTGGAGCGGCTGAAGTCCGAACTGGTGAACCGCTCGGAGGTGCAGGACGTGATCGCCTCGGCCTGGGCCTCGGTACGCGCCATGCTCATCTCGGCGGCGGAGGACGAACAGAGTGAACTGCGTCTCAGGGCGCGGGCCTCGCTGCTCTCACTCGGCGCACGGCTGGCCACCGACGGGCGGCTCCAGCGGAAGCTCGAAGGCTGGGTGGAGGACGCGGCAGCGTACCTCGTCACCACCTACCGGGACGAGATCACTTCGCTGATCTCGGACACGGTGGCCGGGTGGGACGGTGAGCAGACCTCACGCAAGATCGAGGCACACATCGGCCGTGATCTGCAGTTCATCAGGATCAACGGCACGGTGGTGGGTGCGCTGGCCGGCCTGGTGATCTATTCGGTGGCGCAGGCGCTGGGCGGGTAGCGCGCGCTCCTACGCCTCGCCGGACATGTCCGGCGAGGCCGGTGTCCGCCGGTGGAGCGCCGCAGCGCCCGCCGCTCGGCGCCGGCTCGCGCCACCGCCGAGCGTGTTACGCGCTCTGCCCGCGGCGCGTCACCACGGTCGCCGTGACGGCCATCGCGCCGGCCACCGAGAACACGGCGGGCCAGGCGCCGATCCGCTTGGCGAGCGGATGCGATCCGCCGAAGGCGGCCAGATAGACACCGGTGAGAGCGAGGGCCTTCCCGGTGCCGGCCTGCTGCTGCCACTGGCGGGCGGCGACCGCCCCGGCCGCGGCGAATGCGGCACCGCCGAGAGGGCGCTTCCTGGTCCAGCGGGCGACGGCGTAACCGCCGACGAGTCCGGTGGCTGCTACGGCTGCTGCGGGGATGTTCGGCATACGTCCGAGGCTAACGGTGAGCCCTTGCCCGCCGAACGCGGGGCCGGACACCGGGGCCGGTCGCGGCGGCCGGGCCCGCGAGCACATCCGGTCGTCCGCGCGGACATCCTCTGCCGCCCCGGTCGCACGAAGCCTCTGCGCGAGAGTCGTCGCCGCTGCCGTAATCCGTGCGCGAGCCGGGCCGCCCTCGGGCTACCTCGCGGGCGTGGCCTGATCTTCTGCACATCCAGTACCCGTCCGCCCCGCACCGGTGGGGTGGCAGGAACTGTCCGCCCTCACCGCACACCGGGAAACTGATCGTCGCGGTGCGGTCGGCCCGCGGTGGCCAATGATCAACAGAGCCGGTCCGCACCGGAGTTGCTGTGGCAGACTCCGTCGTCCGAGCGGTCACCCCTCTGCAACGGAGTCCGGCATGACGTCAGGTAGGCCCCAGGTCGACACCAGTAAGCCCCACTCGGCGCGGGTCTACGACTGGCTTCTGGGCGGCAAGGACAACTACCCGGTGGACCAGCAGGTGGCGGAGCACCTGCCGGCCGAGGCGAAGACCGGGGCCCTGCAGAACCGTGCGTTCATGAACCGCGCGACCGCCTGGCTGGCCGGTGAGGGTGTCGGCCAGTTCCTCGACATAGGCACCGGCATACCGACCGAGCCGAACCTGCACCAGACGGCTCAGGAGATCAATCCGGCGTCCAGGGTCGTCTACTGCGACAACGACCCGATTGTGCTCCGGCATGCGGAAGCCCTGCTGATCAGCCGCCCCGAAGGGGTCACCGACTACGTCCACGCGGATGTCCGGCACCCCGGCACCATCCTCGAACCGGCGCGCAAGGTACTGGACTTCGGCCGCCCCGTCGCACTCTCGCTTCTCGGTCTGCTCCACTTCCTGCCCGACGAGGAGGACCCGCAGGGCATCGTCCGCGCCCTGGTGGACGTCCTGTGCCCCGGCAGTTTCGTGGTGCTGTCCCAGGGCGCGTCCGACGTCAACCCCGAGCGCGGCGAAGAGGGTGTCGCCGAGTACGGCAAGGGCGGCATCAGGCTCGCCCTGCGGACCCGTGCCGAGTTCGGCCGGTTCTTCGACGGTCTGGACGTCGTCGAGCCCGGTCTGGTCACCGCGCCCCAGTGGTACCGCGGCTCGCCCGCTCCCCGACCGGAGGAGAGCGGGCTCTACGTCGCGGTCGCCCGTATCCCGTAGCTGGTGTTCAGCGCCTCAACCCGCGGGCCCGCCAAGCCCGGTGGCCGCTAGGGACCGGCAGCAGCCCCCGGGGCGCCGATCGCAGGCCCCGGGACGCGGGCCGCAGTTCCCGGGAGCCGCACCGTGCCGGCCCGGCCGCCCCGGGCGCGGTTCAACCGGCGCTCTGCTCGGGTTCCATGCCGTGCTGGTCGACCACCGCATGCTGCATGACCGCGTCGCTGCCGTAGAGGGTGTCGGCCTTGCCGCCGAGCTTGCCCTTCCTGTCCTTGGAGATGTAGGAGCGCGAGCCGAGGTAGACGAGGCTGTGCTTGTCGAAGATCCATTCATCGCGGGTGGCGGAGTGGGCGTCCTCGCGGGTGATGCCGATGCCGTGCCGGCCGACCGCGTCGCGGGCGTCGGGGATCTCGGTCACGCCGGGAATGCTCGCGACGGCCTTGTAGAGCGCGGCGGCGTTCGCCGGCGGCATGATCGTCTGACTCAGAAGATCGCCGACAGTGCTGAAGACGGCCTGGTCCTTGCTCTCGTCACCGGCCGTCTTGGTCTTTGTGTAGAGCAGGGTGAGCAGGGTGTCCGGGTTGGTGGGCAGCGATGCCAGCCACGCGTATGTCGGCCGGCTCATGCCCGGCGGGAGGGCGCCGGTGTCGTTCGAACCGTCCACGGCCGAGGTCTCGATGGGCACATCCTCGCCGGACATCGAAACACCCTTGCCGGTCTCCCGCATCCAGCCGATGTTGGTGACCGCGGTCGGGTCCTGGGACAGCCAGACCTCGCTCCTGTGCGGGGCACCGAGCTTCACCGGTCCTTCCAGGGTGCCCTCGTTGTTGATGACCGTCCTCCGCGTATAGACGAACTGGCTGTTCTTCACCGGCTGGGCGTCGGTCTTCATGGAGGCGGCGGCGATCCGGTTGAGTGTGACCACCGCTTCCGAGTCCGCCCGGCCGGCCGCGGCGGGCGGTGCGGTGTGACCGCCGGCGGAGAACGTGGTGATCAGGGCACCGGCCAGCGCCAGTGCCGTGGCGGGCAGCAGGACGGCCGGCCGCAGCAGCAGCCGACGCCGTGGCGGTTCGGCGGCGGGGGCGGTGGCCTGGTTCCGGTCGTGGTCGATCTGCTGCATCAAAGCGTCCTTGTGGTGGAGATGACGTCCCGGCGGCAGGGCGAACTCGGCCGGGGCCGGCAGCAGCCGGGCCAGTTCCTCGGCCTCGTCCCGGCCGGAGCCGGGGCGGGACGGATCGGCGGCGTTCATCGGGCTTCCTCCTGCAGGGGCAGGGCCGCGAACGCGGCCTCACTCTCTACCGCTCCGCGGGCGGCCCGCGGTTCCTGGTTCTCCTCGCTGAGCCGGCCGAGTCTGGCCCGAGCGCGCGACAGCCTCGAACGTACGGTTCCGACCGGGACGCCGAGCGCCTCGGCGGTCTGCGCGTAGTCCAGGCCGGACCACACGCACAGCGTGAGTACCTCCCGGTCCTGGCGGCGCAGCCGGCTCAGTGCGCCGTGCACTGCTGCGAGCCGTCGTGCGTCGTCGATCCGCCCGGCTGTCTCGTCCGCGAAATCCGCCACCGGCGGCGGCGCCGGGCGGCCGGCCAGAAAGGCGAGCCGCCGGCGCAGGCCGCGGTTGACGTTGTGCGCCTTGTGCGTGGCGATACCCAGCAGCCACGGTCTGAGCGATCCGCCGTCCGGCTCCACCGTCGCCCGGGTTCGCCAGGCGGCCAGGAAGGTCTCGGACATCACCTCTTCAGCGGCCGACCAGTCACCGGTCAGCCGCAGGGCGTGGTTGTAGACGGTCCGCGCGTACTCCTCGTACATCGCGGCGAACGCCTGGCGGTCCCCCGCCCGGATGCGCGCGCGCACGGGGTCCTCCTGCTCTGTTTGCCTCACACCAGTTACGCTCCGGGCGGCGCGCGCAGTTCCCGTGTCCTGCGTCACACGGGTGTGCGGTCATGGCCGGACTGCGCCCAATCTCCGAACAGGCAGTACTGCGAGTTGTCCGGATCCAGCTCCTGGCCCGCCACCAGGCGCCCGTCGGACACGTGGAGGCCGAAAACCCCGGCCTGATCATATGCTTCGGCCCGTTCGCCGACGGCCGCGCGCCGGCTGCCGGCAGGCGGGGTCACGTGGGCCGGGCGGCAGCGGGAGCATGCCGCCGGCGTCAGTCCGTGCTGTGGTGGGCGAGGAGCGCGTGCGGGTCCGTGGCGCCGGTGTGATCGGTGTGAATGGTCGCGGCAGTCAGCCGGGGTACGGCGTGCATCAGCGCGTGTTCGGCCGCGACCGCGAGTTCATGGGCCTGCACCACGGTCAGATCGGGCCCGACGACGATGTCGGCCTCCGCGCGCAGGGCATGACCGATCCACCGCATCCGCACCTGCCCGACACCGTGCACCCCGTCCACGCCGCGCAGCGCGGCTTCCGCGATGTCGACCAGCGCCGGGTCGACGGAGTCCATGAGCCGCCGGCAGACCTCCCGGGCCGCGTCCCGCAGCACCATCAGGATGGCGAGCGTGATGAGCAGGCCGATGACCGGGTCCGCGTACTGCCGGCCGGTCGCGGCACCGCCCGCGCCCAGCAGGACGGCGAGCGAGGTGAAGCCGTCGGTACGGGCGTGCAGCCCGTCGGCGACCAGCGCGGCCGAGCCGATCCTCCGGCCGGTACGGATGCGGTACCGGGCCACCCACTCGTTGCCGATGAACCCGGCTCCCGCGGCGGCGGCCACCGCCCACAGATGGGTGACGTCACGCGGGTTGAGCAAGCGGTCGACGGCCGTCCAGGCGGCCAGCACGGAGGAGGCCGCGATGGTCAGCACAATGGCGACGCCGGCCAGGTCCTCGGCCCGGCCGTAGCCGTAGGTGTAGCGGCGGTTCGCCGCCCGCCGCCCCAGCACGAACGCGATGCCCAGGGGGATCGCGGTCAGTGCGTCGGCGCCGTTGTGGATCGTGTCGCCCAGCAGGGCCACCGACCCCGACAGGGCGACGACGACGGCCTGCACCAGGGTGGTCAGTCCCAGAACCCCCAGGGAGAGCCACAGGGTGCGCATGCCCTCCCGGGAGGTCTCCAGCACCGGATCGATCGTGTCCATCGCCTCGTGGCGGTGCGGGGTCACCAGGTGCGCGGCCTGGTGGCGCAGCCGCGACCAGCGTGACGTCTCATCGGAGTGGTCGTGGTCGTGGTGGGAGTTCACGGCGTAACCGCCTTCCGGGGTGCGGACGGTGACGGTGGCGCACCGAAGCGGCTCGGGTGGCCACGCGTGCGGCAGCGGTGTCACCGTACAGGAACATATGAACAGGTCTTCATGTATCAACGTTAGGATAGTCGGCATGGGCCACGAAACCGACGGCAGCAGCGCCACGACCCGCGAACGTCTCGACGCCGTGGGGAGCGCCGATGTCGCCGCCACCCTCCAGGCCCTGGCGACACCCTCCCGGCTGCGGATCCTGGCCCGTCTGCGGGAAGGCCCCTGCGCTGTCGGCGATCTCGCGGAGACAGTCGGGATGGAACCCTCCGCCTGCTCCCACCAGTTGCGCCTGCTGCGCAACCTCGGGCTGGTCACCGGGGAGCGGTGCGGCCGCTCCGTCGTCTACGCCCTGTACGACCACCATGTGGCGCAACTCCTGGACCAGGCACTGTTCCACGTCGAGCACCTGCGCCTCGGTCTGCGCGACTCACCGGCCACCACCACAACGCCGTCGCGCTGAACTCGCCGCACCCGGGACGGCCGGGCGTGGCCGGCAGGCCCGGGGGAGCCGTACGCGGAGTGCACACGCATACCGTGCGTCAACGGGGTGGAGCGGACTCTGCGAGACGGTCCAGTACGTCGCGCAGCTGCTCCCGCGCCCCCGGATCGGTGATGACCCCGTCCTCGCCGACGGTCCTGCGGTCCACCGGCACCCGTACGCAGGCCGCCTCCACGACCTCGGCGCCGGTATAGCCCAGCACCGTGCGCAGGGTGTCCACCGCCCCCTGGCCGCGGCCCGGCGCCGCGGCGTTCACCCAGGCTGCGGGCTTGTCGCAGATCTCCGTGCCGCCGACTGTCCAGTCCAGCAGGTTCTTGAAGGAACCCGGCAGCGTCCCCGCGTACTCCGGGGTGCAGATCAGCACCGCGTCGGCCTCGCCGATCGCCGCGCGCAGACCGGCGACGGACGGGGGCAGCGGGTCGGTGTCGTCGTCGGGGTTGAAGTGCGGCAGCGCCGCCAGGCCGTCGTAGCGCACGGTGCGCAGCTGCGGGGGAGCGATGGCCTGCGCGGTGCGCAGCACGGTCTCGTTGGAGGAGTCGGCCCGCAGGCTTCCGGACAGCAGCAGGATCACACGGGGCGTCGTCATACCGGGGCAACCAGCCATCCGGCCGCGCCATTCCGCCCCGCCGGCGGAGCGTCCTCGGGCCCGCCGTCAGTCGGTCTCACTGAGGAGCGAGTAGGCCGTCGCGATGAACGTGTCGCGGAGGCGGACGCGACGGGTGACCACGGCGGCCACCGCGGTACGGGTGGCGGGCCGGAAGCCGAGGAACGCCTGCTGGCCGGTGGTGGCACCGGCGTGGAAGTAGAAGGGGCCCTGCGGTGAGGGGTGTTGGAACCAGGTGAGGGTATGGGTGTGGCGGTGTCCGTGCCCCCGGCGCAGCAAGGGCAGGCGGACCGTGCGGAGGGCGTCGCCAAGGGCGGAGCCGGACGGATCCAGATGGGCTTCGAGGTACGTGAGGAGGTCGCCGGGTGTCGCGCGTACCGCCCCGGCCGGCTGAAAGCCCCCCATGGCCAGGGCCGGCACGGGAGTGGCGCCGTCCGGGCGGTGGCCGGGCGCGTCGAGACCAGCTGCGCCGGCGCTCCCCCGGGCATCGGGATGGAGCCGGGTGGCGGTCAGGCCGAGCGGGGCCAGGACATGCCTTCCGGTCAGGGTCTCCCAGGAGGCCCCGGTGGCCGCGGCGAGGGTGTGGCCGAGCACCGAGGCGCCGAAGTTGGAGTAGTGCCAGCGGGTTCCGGGACGGTGGCGCTGCCGGGTTCGCAGGAAGGCGGCGATTACGCGTTCGGCCGGGTAACCCCCGTACGGGTCGGTGGTCCAGCGGCGGAGCGCCTGCGGGTAGAAGTCGGCGGGCAGGGACGGCAGTCCGGCCGTGTGGGTGATCAGATGCCGCAGGGTCGCCCTGTTCCCGGCTGCCTCTTCGGATCTGTCCGGTTCCAGGTGGCCTGCCGCCACATCGTCCAAGGACACCCGGCCCGTCCGGACGAGCTCGGCGAGCAGGAGGCCGGTGAAGGTCTTCGACGCCGAGCCGACCTCGTATCGCTGCTGGTCGCGGGGGACGGCCGGGGGCGGAGCCGTGCCCCCGCAGTGGAGGGTGCGATGGCCCCGGCGGCTGACCGCGATGACGATGCCGGGCGCGTCGACAGCCTGTGCGGCGGCGGCCAGGCGGTCTGCCGTCGGGTTCACGACGGCGCGGGGGACGGAGCGGCCAGGTCCGTCATGGCGCGGGAGACGGCTAGCGCCGAGGCGAAAGCGGCCACCAGGGTCGGGTGGTAGACGAGATCGAAGACGTATTCGTCGTCCCCCTCGGGCATGGCCCCTACTACCGGCATCGCACCGTCGGGCTGCTGGGCGGTGGCGAAGCCCTGCCAGGCAGCCGCGTCCAGCGTCGGCTCCGGCAGACAGGCGTCGACGACGAGCAGTTCGCCCAGCAGGTCCCACCGCTGGAGATCGAGCCAGTCGTCGAGCCAGACCGGCAGCCAGGTGGCCAGATAGTCCGCGACGGCCGTGGGCAGACCTGAGGGGTTCTCACCCCAGTCGGTCAGATGAAAGACCGTGTGGGTGATGTCGTAGCCGATGTGGCCTTCCACGGTCCACGGTTCCGGGCTGCGGGCCAGCCAGGTGCGGTGGAACGCCTCGTCCTGCGGCATGCTGGGCCGGAGGCCGGACCGGCGCTCCATCGCGGAGAGTCCGAGGCGGCGGTTGGGCAGCACCTCGAGCGCCGCCCAGCTGCCCAGCCGGTGGTTGAGGCGGGCGGCGGACTCGATGTCGGGACTGCTGTAGCCGAGCTCCTTGAACGGTACGTAGACCTCCCAGGGCACGGGTGAAAGCGGCTCGTGGCGCTGTCCCTCGGTGAGCTTCGCCCCGGAGTCGAGCAACTGGTGCCAGGCGTGGTCCAGCAGCTTCCGCGCCGTCGCCGCCTGCTGCGAGCCCGCCACACCCTCACGGAAGATGACCTTCGCGATCAGCGCCAGCTCGCCGAGAGGCTTGAAGCGATCCAGCACGCCGGTGTCGGGATCGGGGTGCTCCTCCAGGCGGAAGCCGTCCCGGTGGCCGTACAGCCACTCCAGAGCGCGTGAACCGACGCCGTGGATCTCCTGGATGCGCGTCATACGGGGCCTCCGTCCCGGTGGCCGACCAGGTCAGGTCGCGTGACGGGCGCGAGGTCCGGGCGGGCGGTCCTGGCGAGGGTCAGGGCGGCCGCGAAGGCCGTCACCAGCGTCGAGTGGTAGCAGTTGAGGAAGTCACGGGGCGGTTCGGCGGGCCGGTCCTGCGGATCTCCCCGCCCCGGCACGAGCGGCGGCCCGGCCTCGGGGACGGCCCCGGTGCCGTCCTGCACGGCGGCGATCACGGGCCAGCAGGTCTCCACCGTCGAGAACGCCGGCGGGCCGGGCAGACAGGCCCCGACGGCGAGCAGTTCGCCCCCCAGGTCCCACTGCCCGTTCTCGAGGCAGCCGTCGATCCAGGCCGGCAGCCACGCGGCGAGATAACCGGCGACGTCCTGCGGCATGCGGTGCGGCGCTTTGCCCCAGTCGGTCACATGGAACACCACATGCGTCAGGGAGTATCCGGACGCGCGCTCGAAGGCCCAGGGCTCGGGCAGTGCGCCCAGCCAGGTCCGGCGCAGGACGGACTCCGTGTCCGTGTGCGGCGGAAGACCGATCCGCCGCTCGGAATTGAGCAACCCCAGCTGCCGATTGGCCTGCTGCTCGGTGTGCGCCCAGCCGCGGGTGGCGGCCACGACCGCAGCGAGGCGTTCGAAACCCGGGTGGCGCAGGCCGTCCCCGGCGAACGCCGCGTAGATCTCGAACGGGTACGTGGCGAAGGGTTCGGCCCGCACCAGGTCCAGCAGCAGCTCGCCTTCGCCGGTCTGCTCCCAGGCGAACCTTACGAGCGAGCCGGCGACGGTGTGAAGGCGGTCGTCCGGGTGGGTGCTGTGGCGCACCGTGGTGCACAACTGGGCCAGCTCGCCTAGTGGTTTCAGGGTGCGGTTGACGTCCGTGTGCGGCTCCAGCACGTCATCGGGGAGCACGAAGCCGGTGCGGTTGTCGCACACCCAGTCCAGGGCGGCGGTCGCCACGCCGTGCACCACATCGACGGCCGAGAGCGTTCCCGGGCCCCGGCCGGGCGTCACCGCAGCGATCCAGACCTGATCAGTCTGGCTGCGCGCAGATGCAGCGCCACCCGGGGGTCCTGACCAGCCATGAGCTGGACGAAGTCCAGACCGGCGTCCAGGCCGAGGGTGTCCGGCACCCCGTCGAGCGTGGCGAGCCACCGCCCGGCCCCGGCCGCCTGGAGCCAGTCCCGGCGCCGTACGGCACGCACGAAACCTCGCGCCACATCGACCGTCCGCCGGCCGGCGGCGCGATTGACGGCCGAGGAGGCCGCCGGTACGGCGAGCGGGGCGAGTACGGAGAGCTGATGGGTGAGCGCCTGCCAGCCGGCCTGTTCGAGCCAGGCGATATCGGGTTCCTCACCCGTACGGCCGAACTTCTCCATATGCCGCAGCCCTTCGGCTGTTTCCGCGGCTTCGGCACGGGCCAGCTTCCGCAGCAATGATTCCATTGCCCAATGGCTCCAGGCGGATGCGGCAGGGGCATCCGTCCGGGGTGGAAAATCAATGACCGCACGCTGGAGTACTGCCACATCGCCGGGGTGCGGATCGCGTCCGTAAAGAATGCTGGGCAAAAGCAGATCGGCTCCGATTACTCTTACTGCCGCAATTCCCGTTCTGTCGTCCTCGCCGATTCCGGCGGCGCCGCACACCGTGGAGAGGTGGTCTCCGCTCTGCAGAGCGAAGACCACCTCGGAAGCCAGGTCGTGCACCGCACCCGCAATGCGGGACGAAGCGCTTGACTGGTCCATCCGTGTTACTGCCTACGACTTCTTGGGGCGGGGAGTCGGAGGTGCGAGGAGCAGCGAGCCGCCGCCGGAGAGCAGTGCGAGAGTCGCGCATTCGCGGGAATCCCGGAAGACGCCTTCGGCCTCGCACGGGTTGAGTGCCGCCTCGACATCCGCGTCAAGGTCGGTTGCCACGTTGTCTGTCAGCGGTTCAGTGAAGTACATGACGCCGTCCCATCCTGTGGGGGGTTGGGTTGCTTGCTGTCCCAGCTAAACGCAAGAGCGGGGTCCTCGCAAAAGGAGACGGCGATACGGCTATTCAGCCTTCAATTGAATATTGGTTTACGGGGCGGCATTCAACGGAAATCCCGTCGGACGGTGGGGGGCATGTGCCCAACTCCCTGCCTGTGCTTCCGCATTACGGCCCGGAGCCGGTCCGGGCTTCGGCGTCGTCGCGTGGATGCCGCCCGGAAGCCGTCGCATCGCCTCCGCCGGCCGGCACCGCTTCGGGGGCTGCGGAGCGGGCCGTACGCCAAGGCGCTCCAGGACGGACGGCGGGGTGTCGAGAACTTCACTGGGCCACGTCATCCGCCCGCGGCGTCCTCGCCCTCCCAGCGCAGCAGGTCGCCCGGCTGGCACTTGAGCACCTCGCAGAGCGCGGCGAGCGTCGTGAAGCGCACCGCCTTGGCGCGGCCGTTCTTGAGTACCGCAAGGTTGGCGGGCGTGATCCCCACGCGGTCCGCGAGCTCGCCCACGGACATCTTCCGCCTGGCCAGCATCACGTCGATGTCGACGGCGATCCGCATCAGATCACCTCGTCCAACTCGGCCTGCATCTCCGCCGCCTGGACGTCGCGCGCGACGGCCTGGGCGAGCAGCATCCGCAGCACGAGCACGATCAGCGCGACCCCCAGGATGGCCACGCCGACCCCGCCCATGATGACGGTGACACCCGGGTCGTCCCGCTGGCCCGGCGCATTGACGGCCGTGACCGCGAACCACACGAAGGCAGCCGACGCGATCGCGCCGATCACGACGTCCACGTACCGGAAGGCGGCATGAGAGAACACGGTTCCGCGTCGCACCATCGCCACCAGCCGCCATACGCAGACCAGAGCGACCTGGGCCGACACCATGCCCAGGATCGTGATCACGCGCAGCGGGGTCAGCGGGATCGACCCGTCCTCCGGGTCGCTCCCGCTGACCAATGCCCACACCAGCGCTGCCTGTACGAACACGGTGCCGGCGAGCACCATCACGAGCACGGCGCGCAGCGCACGCACTGTCAGCTTTCCCATGACCATCCTTCCATCGAATTGCGATGGGAATCTATCGAATATCGATAGGCTGAGCAAGGGCTGATACGAGGGTGGGCGGCGGTTGCACGCCGTGGCGGGACCGCCGCCGCCCCACGGCTCCGTTCCGCATCGGCAGGGTCCGCCACGGGCCTCCTGGGATGGGGCCGCAGGTCCGGAAGGGCAGGCGACGCCGGGGGAGAGCGGTTCTGCGCCCCTGAACAAGCGGCGGCCACGACGTCGATGTCGGCTGGGGCGTGCGGCAGTTGGGCCACCCATGACCAGCCCGTCTGTGCCGCGAGTTCAGGACGTACGCCGGCACGGTGTGGCGACGGGTCTGCACCGTGCCGGTGGGACATCGGACGTCAGGCGGGACTGTCGGTGATCCGTAGGCGATGTGTCGGTGGCCGCTGGAACCGTGGATGCCGGGTTGCCGAGGGAGCAGCCGCAGTCGTCTTCACCAGCAAGGGAGTCCCATCGCCATGTCGTCCGCATCCTCCACCCCGCCCTGGAATGTCCAACGGCTGCCCGGTGCCAGTGGCAGTGTCTTCCTGGTCACCGGCGGCAACGCCGGCATCGGCTACTTCGTCGCGGAGCAGTTGTCGGCAACCGGCGCCACCGTCGTACTCGGCAGCCGAAATCCCGCCAAGGCCGAGGGTGCCACGGCCTCGATCCGCGCGCGTGTCCCCGGCGCGCGGGTGCGAGCCGTACGGCTGGACCTCGCCGACCTCTCGTCGCTCGGAACAGCGCTGGAATCACTGGAGGTGGAACGCCTTGACGCGGTGGTCCACAACGCCGGCGTCGCGCTTGACGACGTGCCGCGCAAGGAGACCGGGGACGGTCACGAGCTCATGTTCGGCACGAACCACCTGGGGCACTTCGCCTTGACCCAGTGGCTGATGCCACTGCTGTCGGCTGCGCCGGCGGCCCGCGTTGTGACCATGGGCAGCTTTGCGGCGAAGTCCGAGCGGCTCGACCTGGGCGACCTGCAGTCCCGGAAGGATTACCGGCCCAAGCGCACCTACGGACGCTCCAAGCTGGCGCAGATGTACTTCGGCGTCGAACTCGACCGCCGCCTGCGCGCCGCCGGCAGCACGGTGGCGAGCGTGGTGGTCCATCCCGGCGGCGCGCTGGACTCCCTCACCCCGTCACGGCCACCGGTCCATGTGCGAACTACCGGCGCACGGCTGAGCGCGGCACCCGCAGCCCTCCTCGTCCAGGGCAAGCACGCCGGCGCATGGCCCGCGGTCCGGGCTGTGCTCGACCCGGCCGTGCGCGGGGGCCAACTGTGGGGACCGCGTGTCTTCGGCCTGCGTGGCGAGCCCCGGCGTGAACCGGTGTGGCACCACCTCGCCGACACCTCCGTCGCGGCGCGGTTGTGGGACGCAAGCTGCGACCTGACCGGCGTCGACCCCGGTGCCATCCCCGGGTAGCCGAGTCAGGCCTCGCGCGTGGTGAGGGCGTCGAGAAGGCCGGGGAACGTCTCGTCCATCTCGCCACGGCGGAGGGCGTTCATGCGGGAAGTGCCGACGTAGTACTGCCTGATCAGCCCTGCCTCGCGCAGCACCTTGAAGTGGTGGGTGGCGGTGGACTTGCTGACCGGGATGTCGAAACTTCCGCAGGTCAGGTCTTCGCCGGCCGCGTCCAGCTGAGTGACGATGCTGCGGCGTACCGGATCGACCATGGCCTCCAGCACGGACTGGAGGCCGACCTGCGACACCTCTGGGTGCGGCTGCGTACGTCCCATGCCGCCCACAGTACGACACGTGTCAAAGTTCCCCGTGGATCGCGCCGCCGGCCCGGGTTCGCCCAACCGAGGTCGCAGAGGTCGGACGGCTCGAACGCGGCGGCTCAGGGGCGGCGGGCTGCCCATACGGTCCTGCTGCCCCGCACGGTCAGGTCGTGGCGGTTCAGGAGCGCGTCGGGGCCCTCGTCCGCCAGGAGCCGGTCGAGGGTGCTGAGGTCATCGGCCGCCAGCCGGTCGTCCAGCGCGGTGCGGACGCGGCTCAGCCATGCGTGCGCGTACCGCCCGGTGCCCGCCGGCGCGGGGGTCGTGCCGATGGAGAAGGTGCGCTGCCCGGCGATGCCGAAACCGGCACGCTCCAGGTGCGGGCGCCAGTCCGGGTGCGCGTTCCAGTCCGCCGCTTCCATCGCCTCGTGGCAGCGCGCTTCCAGCCCGGGCCTGCCGAGACCGATGTCGTCGGGCAGGAAGCGCGGCAGGGCGTCCATCTCGATGACCGCCAGCAGGCCGCCGGAATCAAGTGCGCCGTGGATGTCTCTCAGCACTCGGTCCGGGTCGGCGACGTGATGCAGGGACGAGGCGGCCCATGCCACGTCGACCGTGCCGATGGCGGGCCATCCGGTGTCCAGATCGGCGCGCACACCGCGCAGCCGGTCACCCAGCCCCCGCGCACGCGCCGTGACGCGGAGGCGTTCGAGCATCACGTCCGACCTGTCGATCGCGACCACGTCGGCGGTCCCGAAACGCCGCGCGAGCGCCAGGCTTCCGGTGCCCGTTCCCGCACCGACGTCGGCGACCGTCCGCGGGGCTTCCGGAGCGTGCTGCCCGACCCAGTCGGTCACCTGGTCCAGGTACGGGCCGAGCACGTCGGCGTCCAGGTCCAGCAGATCCGCCAGCCCCATGTCGTCGTGCTCCACGTCGCCACTGCCGTGCCGGTGCTCCTGCTGCCGGTGGTCGTGGTGCCGCTGGTCATGAGAGTGCTGTGTCATGCCTTCACGCTAAACGCGTCCTGCCTCTGCGGCATACACTCTTGCGTATGAAGCAAGAAGATGTCCTGGACGGTGTGATCCGCCGACGCATCCGCGGTCTGCGACTGGCCAGGGGGTGGTCGCTGGACGCCCTCGCGGCCCGCTGCCACCTCAGCCCCTCCACCTTGAGCCGTATCGAGACCGGGCACCGCAGGATCGCCCTCGATCAGCTGGTCCCCATCGCCCGGGCGCTCGACACCACACTCGACCAGCTCGTCGAGTCGGCCGATGACGAGGACGTGGTGATCCGGCCGCAGCCCGAACACACCCGGGGGCTGACCACCTGGCTGCTGTCCCGGGAGCGTTCCCTGCACGGTGTGAGCGTGGCGAAGATGCGCATCACACCCGAACGCCCCACCGGAGCAGGCGAGTTGAGGGTGCATCCCGGACGCGAGTGGTTCACCGTGCTGTCCGGTACGGCCTGCCTGCAACTGGGTGAGCGCACCATCCTGGTGCCGACCGGTGAAGCGGCCGAGTTCTCGACCATGGTTCCGCACTCCATCGGCGCGCAGGACGGGCCCGTGGAGATCCTCACCATCTTCGACCAGGACGGGGAGCGCGCCCACCTGCACACCCGGGACGGCGCCCCACAGCAGTGACCCCGGCGCCGGGAGCCCACCTTCGACGACTTCGCCCGTGCCCGGCCGGGAACAGCAGCTGTCTGCCGCGGAACGGGGCGCCCGGGGCAGGCAGTCGAAGGGGCCCCGCCGGAGGTCAGCCTCGGGCGCCGGTTTCGTACGACTGCCGGGTCCAGGCGCGTGCCTCTTCCGTGAGGGTGATGCCGAGGCCGGGGCGAGCGGAGACGTGCATACGGCCGTCGCGGGTTTCGAGGCGCTCGTTGAAGAGCGGTTCGAGCCAGTCGAAGTGTTCGACCCACGGCTCGTGCGGATACGCGGCGGCGAGGTGGAGATGGATCTCCATCGCGAAGTGCGGGGCGAGCTGGAGGTGGTGGTGCTCGGCGAGTGCGGCGAGCTTGAGGAACTGGGTGATGCCACCGATGCGGGGAGCGTCGGGCTGGATGATGTCGACGGCGCCCCGCCGGATGAGCTCGTAGTGCTCGGCGACGCTGGAAAGCATCTCGCCGGTCGCGATGGGGGTGTCCAGGGAGGTGGCCAGCGCGGCGTGGCCTTCGGCGTCGTAGGCGTCGAGAGGCTCCTCGATCCACACCAGGCCGAAGTCCTCGAAGGCGCGGCCCATGCGCCGGGCGGTGGGCCGGTCCCACTGCTGGTTGGCGTCGACCATCAGAGGCACGTCGTCGCCGAGGTGCTCGCGCACGATTGTCAGCCTGCGCAGGTCCTCCTTGCGGTCGGGGTGACCGACCTTGATCTTGATACCGCCGATGCCGCTGGCCAGGGATGCGGTGGCGTTGTCGAGGACCTGGTCCGTCGGCGTGTGCAGGAACCCGCCCGAGGTGTTGTAGCAGCGAACCGAATCGCGGTGGGCGCCGAGCAGCTTGGCCAGCGGCAGGCCCGCGCGCTTGGCCTTGAGATCCCACAGGGCGATGTCGAAGGCGGCTATCGCCTGGGTGGAGAGGCCGCTGCGGCCCACCGATGCGCCGTCCCAGACCAGTTTGGTCCACAGCTTGCCGATATCGCTGGGGTCCTCACCGATGAGAACGGGTGCGATCTCCTGGGCGTGGGCGAACTGGCCCGGCCCTCCGGCCCGCTTGGAGTAGCTGAAGCCGATCCCCTCGTGGCCGTTCTCGGTGGTGATTTCGGCGAAGAGGAACGCCACCTCGGTCATCGGCTTCTGCCGGCCGGTCAGCACCTTGGCATCGCTGATGGGCGTGGCAAGCGGCAGGGTGACGGAGGAGAGCTTGATGTGAGCGATCCTGTCGAGCGTCGCCTCACCCGCCTGGAAGGCTGCCGGTACGGCGACTTGACGGTTCTCCGGTGTTTCGTGCGTGATCACGGCTCTCATCCCTGGCTGTGAGTGGGGTCGGTGGGAAGCGGGGTGCCGGTGCGATGCTGTCGGGCGGGCCGGCAGACGCAGGTCCGGCCGATGAACGTCCGGCCTTCGACGGCGCGGCCGCCGCCCGGTGCGGCCGGCCGCACGGCTGTCATGGGCGGACCGTCTTCTTGATGAGATCGGCCAGTTCGGCCGTCTCGGTGGCGTCGAGGTCGGTGAGGGGCGTACGGACCGGGCCCGCGGGGCGGCCGATGGCTCGCATGCCGGCTTTGATGATGCTGACCGCATACCCCTCGCGGCGCCGCCGGATCGCACAGAGCGGCAGGACGAAGTCGTTGAGGCGCCGGTAGACCTCTGCGCTGTCGTGGGCGCGTACGGCGTCGTAGAAGTCGAGAGCGAAGCGCGGGGCGAAGTTGAAGATCGCCGAGGAGTAGGTGCTGACACCCATCTCCAGGTAGGGCAGGGCGAACATCTCGGCGGTGGGCAGACCGCCGATGTAGGTGAGCCGGTCGCCCAGGCGTGCGTAGATGCGGGTCATCAGTTCGAGGTCTCCCACCCCGTCCTTGAACCCGACCAGGTTGGGGCAGCTGTCCGCGAGCTCGGCGACCGTCGTCTCGTCGTAGACGGCGTTGGCGCGGCTGTAGATGGTGACTCCCAGGCCGGTCGACGCGCAGACCGCCTTGACGTGTGCGGCCAGTCCCTCCTGGGACGCCTCGGTCAGGTAGGGGGGCAGCAGCAGGATGCCGTGGGCGCCCGCCCGTTCGGCCCGCCGGGCGAGATCGACTGCGGTGGCCGTGCCGTATCCGGCCGGTGCGATCACCGGGATGCCGTCGGGCGTCTCCTGAACCGCCGCGGCGACGACCCGCTCGACCTCGTCGGAGGTCAGGGAGAAGAACTCGCCGGTCCCGCCGGCCGCGAACAGGCCTGCCGGGGAGAACTCGCCGAGCCAGGCGATGTTGTCCCGGTAGGCGGCCTCGTCGAAGGAGAAGTCGTCCCGGAAGTGGGTGACCGGGAAGGACAGCAGGCCGGTGCCCATCTTCCGCGCGGTCTCGTCGGGTGAAAGCTGCGGCATGGCCTCGGGACTCCTCGGCGTAAGGACTCGGTCGCGCGCGGAAGCGGCCATCGTGCCCACTTCTCCACCGTTTCGGTGTGCGTACTCCGAGGCTAGGATCGCCGCCGATACAAGTCCAACACAAAAACAGCATCTACTGATACCCGGAGAGCATCAATGTTTACTCTTGCACAACTGACGAACTTCGTGGCGGTTGCCGAGGAGCTCCACTTCGGCCGTGCGGCCGTACGGCTCCGGATGACGCAGCCGCCGCTCAGCCGTCAGATCCAGCTGCTCGAGGCCGATCTTCAGGTCTCGCTCTTCGACCGCACCAACCGTTCGGTGCGCCTGACCCCGGCCGGCCGGGCGTTCCTCAACGAGGCCCGCCGCATCCTGCACCAGAGCGAGTCGGCCGTACTGTCCGTGCGGCAGATGTCGGCGGGCCAGGCCGGAAGTCTCACCGTCGGATTCACCGCGACCAGTGCCCACTCGCTGCTCGGCACCCTCCTGGACACCGCCCGCGCGGTCATGCCGGGGGTCGAGATCGTGCTCCGCGAAATGGTCACCCGCGACCAGCTGGAGGCGCTGTCGGAGTCGAGCCTCGACCTCGGCCTGGTGCGTCCACCGGTCACCCCGCGCGACCTGTCCTCCCGTCAGGCGGCCCAGGAGCACCTTCTCGCCGCGCTTCCCTCCGGCCATCCGCTCGCTTCGGAGCGGGGGCCGCTGCCCGTCACCGCCTTCGACGGCCAGGACGTGCTCATGTATTCGCCGGTCGAGGCGCGTTACTTCCACGAACTGCTGATCAGCATCTTCCGGGCGGCCCGCATCGCGCCGGTGTTCGCCCAGTACCTCAGCCAGGTGCACAGCATCCTCGCCCTGGTGGCCGGCGGCTGGGGTGTCGCCCTGGTGCCCGAGTCCGCGGCGCTGCTGCGCTACGCGGGCGTCACCTTCAGGGAGGTCGGCCTCACCGTTCCCGCTCCGGTCGAACTGGCCCTGGCCTGGCGGAAGAACAACGACAACCCGACGCTGCGTGTGCTGCTCGACCACATGTGAGAACGGCGTGGAAGCGGATCCCCCGACGTCTATTGATCCATGAAAGGTATTAGTCGATACGAAATTCAACATGGACGTGAATCGAACGCCACCCTACGGTCAGGTTCCAGACACCCCCCTCCGCGGCGCGGACCACACCGCCGCACGCGTCCCTTCCCTCAAAGCCGAGGAGCTCGACCGCCATGACTGCTAGCAAGCGGCAGGACGAACCGGTTGTCACCGGGGCCAGGCCGGCCCGTCTGCGGTACTGGATCCTTGCCATGCTGTTCGTGGTCACCACGATCAACTTCGCGGACCGCTCGACCCTTTCCATCGCGGGCGACTCGATGCAGAAGGACCTCGGCGTCAGCTCGGGGCAGCTCGGCCTCCTCTTCTCCGCCTTCTCCTGGTCGTATCTCGTGGCGCAGATACCCGGCGGCTGGATGCTGGACCGGTTCGGCTCGAAGAAGGTGTACGGCGCGGGTATCTTCCTGTGGTCCGTACTCACCATGCTCCAGGGCGCCATAGGCTTCTTCTCCGGAGCGGCAATCGTCCTGCTCTTCGTCCTCCGCTTCGCGGTCGGCGCGGCCGAAGCGCCGTCCTTCCCCGGTAACTCCCGCATCGTCGCTGCCTGGTTCCCCACCAGGGAACGCGGGACCGCGGCCGCGCTGTTCAACTCGGCGCAGTACTTCGCCACCGTCGCCTTCTCGCCGCTCATGGGCTGGCTCGTCGTCTCCATGGGCTGGCAGCACGTCTTCACGGTCATCGGTGGTCTCGGCGTCGTCCTCGCCCTGATCTGGACCAAGGTGATCTACCCGCCGCGAGAGCACCCGCGTATGACGAAGGCGGAACTCGACCACATCGCGGACGGCGGGGCCCTCGTCGACATGGACGTGACCGCGGACGGTGACGGCACGCTGGGGCAGGGGGGTTCGCCGGTGGCCGAGATGACCGGTGTGGGCACCAACCTGCGCTATGTGCGGAAGATGCTCAAGCACCGCACCATGCTCGGTGTCTTCGTCGGGCAGTACTTCATCAACACCATCACCTGGTTCTTCCTGACCTGGTTTCCGGTCTATCTGGTCCAGGAACGAGGCATGTCCATCCTCGAAGCGGGCATCGTCGCCTCGCTGCCCGCCCTCTGCGGCTTCGCCGGGGGAGTACTCGGAGGCTTCGTCTCCGACTGGCTCAACCGCCGCGGCATGACCCTGACCGCCGCCCGCAAGACCCCCATCGTTGTCGGACTGCTGCTCTCGACCACCATCCTGCTCTGCAACTACGTCAGTGCTTCCTGGCTGGTCGTGGGCATCATGGCCCTCTCGTTCTTCGGCAAGGGCCTCGGTGCCCTCGGCTGGGCCGTGATGGCCGATATCTCGCCCAAGGAGATAGCCGGTCTCGCGGGAGGTGTGTTCAATGCCTTCGGAGCTGTGGCGGGCATCGTCACCCCCATCGTCATCGGTTACCTCATCGACGCCACCGGTTCGTTCGACCTCGCGCTCGTCTTCGTCGGTGTCTGCGCCGCCATGGCCGTCGTCAGCTATGTCTTCATCGTCCGCGACATCGGACGGCTGGAACTCGCCGACATCGACTCCGATGCCGGCACCGACGCCGGAATCCGGGCTCCTCAGCCCGCCGCCTGAGGAACCCGGTGCCTGGGCCCTCTGCCTCAGAGCGCGCCGAAGACAAACGCGGGCCCCAGAACGGGAGTTCCGGGGCCCGCGGACCTCTGCCGGAATTCCAACGAACCGGCGGAGAGATCAATACAGGGTGCGACACCCTTGGAATGCTCCTGCGTCACACGCCGGTGCCACCGGAGAACCCTGCCTGGGCAGCGACCGGGCCGATCTGTGCACCCAGGTCACCGCCGACCGCGCCCGACAGGGCAGGCAGCACGGGCAGGGCGGAGGTGGCGCCCGAGAGCAGGTTTCCGGCTTCGAGAATTCCGCCGGACACGTTGTCCAGGTCGCTGTCGGCGATCTCGCGGGTCTCGTTCACGGGGGTGAAGGCCTTGCGCATGACTGGGGTCCTGCCTTTCGTCGCTGCGTGTTGATCCTGAACATCTCGGCCGGCCCGGTGACAAGGCGGTTCGAACGGTTCAAGGTCGCCTGAAATCCGGAAGCGGATGTGCAACTTCCGATTGACGCGAGATCCAACCACGGCAGCGGTGCGCGGGACCACCCCGACCTGTCCGTCATGTCGGTGGACGTCGCCGTATCCATGCATGCCGGCGAGTGCGTTTACCGGCCGCGCGGTGACAACTCCTTCACGTGGTTCCGCATGCCGTTACCTGTGCCTGTGCCGCGTGGGCGTCACCCGCAGGACAAATCGGCCTCCGATGCGGCGTGCGCCCCGCCGGGCGGGATCCTGCAAGCGGAGAGTGACCTTTGTGCGTGGGGAATGCGCAGGTTGGCGAGGGCGCCGGTGCTGGTGGGGGTGCCTGTCCGGATTCCATCGCTGATGTGCCGGGTCCGGGGGCCGGCGGTGACAGGCGAACTGTCGCCGGTCCGTGAACGGATGGCGAGATCGGCCGGGCGGAGCACCCTGCACCCGGACCCTGCCCCGCACTTGGTCTCCGCGCCCGTCCCCGGACCCTGTCCCCACACCCTGTCTCCGCAGTCGGCGCGTGGCCCGGCAGCGCCAGAAGTCCCGTTTGTGTGGTGGCGGATGATTTCCGTGCGATACGGTGACCGCATCGTCACGCTCCGCGTGCGTACGTACACGGAGCGGCCCCCGGCGGTGCTGTAACACCAACCGAGGGCCTTCATCACCAGTGGAAGAGACCCACCGAGAATGCTTCGGCATGTTATCGCGCCGTCCGGGCGCTATACGAAGGCATCGCACGATGTCGTCCGCCATCCGCGTCTGAACAGCGACGCGAAGATTCTGCTCCTCTATACACAGGGCCTCCCCGAAGAGACGGCGGGCAAGCCGCTCAGCCAACTCGCCCAGAAACTCGGGATCAAGGGCCGCGCCTACCAGAAGGCCAAGGAACAGCTGGTGGCGCACGGCTACGTGCACGAGTGGCGTACCCAGGGCGGGCGTGGGCGATGGGTCACTGAGCAACTCGTCGCGAATCTCCCCCTGACGGATGAGCAGGCATCCGGTCTGCGGGAGGACCTGCCGTTCGCCGGGCCGCCACCGAGTGCCCCGATTCCGATGGTCGGTGAACCGGAGAGCCGGGTGGTCGGCGGCTATGAACCGGTAGAAGACCACTGTGGGAAGACCACTCCCCACCCACCCTCCGAAGCCCGCGCGGCCGACGCGGTCCCGGCCAGGGGCCCTGTACGCCGGCCTGCCCAGCCGCCTGCTCCGGAACTGGCCGAAGCCGAACGCGTGTTGCTGTCCCTGCGGCACTCCCGCCGCGAACTGCACCTCGGAGTGCGCGAGGCCCGCGCTCTGGCGGCCGACGCGGCCACCTGGCTGATGCGCGGTGTCACGCCCGCCGACCTGCGGCGGGCCCTGATCGCCGAACTTCCGCACGACGGCGTGCGCTCAGCGGTGGGCTTCCTGCGTCACCGCCTCGTGCAGAAGCTCCCGGACGACCCGGCGCAGTCCGCTGCGCCGTTGCCGCCTCCGGCCGCCGCCGGACTTGTCATCTGCCGGGGGCCGGGTGATGAGCACGCCTTCCGGCCCGTGGCGGACGAGACACAATGCCCGCCCTGCCGCCGCACTGGCACACAGCCGACACCGCACGGTCCGGCCTCGCCACCCGCCGGATACACACCGTGGCGCGAGCGCTTCGCCACGCTCAACGCGGCGCCAGGGGTGGCAGGGGTGCCCGGGGTGCTCGGAGCCGGCGGAACCGGCTGAGTGCGGGCGCCGGTTGCCGCCTTCCTTCCGCTTCCGCCCCAGGTGCCGGCCTGCCCCGCAGTGGCAGTGGTGACCGCCCGTGTCCGGTCCGCCGTCCTGGGCCGCCGCGTTCGCGGCGGTGGCGGAGCGGACGAGGTTGTCGGTGTCGGGGCTGCGGGACAAGGCCCGCGGCGCAGCCGACCATGCCTCGGGCTGCCCGGTCCACTACGACCTGAACAAGGCGGCAGCCAAGGCCGGCGTGACCGGTACCGCCACGTCGGGCCGGGTCAACGCCGAACTCGACGAGAACGCTGACAAGGACGCACCGATCTCGACGTTCAAGGGCGTCGCCCTCGAATGCGACTACCGGCTGGCAGGGGAACCGGTGTCCATCGAGTCCGCCGCTGTTGAGCACGGACGCGCCGTCGGCTTGATGGCACCGCAGATCAGTGCGGATGCCGCAATGGACACCAGCGAGCTCAAGGCATACCTGAACAAGTTGACCAAGGCCGGCCTCGGCACGCCCGTCCTCACCCCGAGCGGCAACGTCGCCACGATCGGCCTCCCCGCCGACGGCGCGGGCGACATCGCCCTGGTGATCACGTTCGGTGTCGACCAGCACACGGCACTGACCGGGCACCAGGTGAGCGGCATGACCGAGGAGCTCGCCCACCAGGCGAAGTAGCGAAGTGCGCGGTGGCCTTCAGGGCGGCGCATCAAGAACGCTCCCCAGCAGGCGGAGCGCGGGGGCCGGCCCCGATGAGCGGCGTCGGCGGCCGCGCCCCGGGGCTCGCTCCCGCCGCAGCCGTTGACACGCTCATCGATCGCCGGCCACTGGTCGGCACCCGTTCCGGCCCGCGGCCGGCGCCTGCCGGCCTCCGCGGTGCGCGGTGGGCCGGCCGGGCCGGAGCGGATGTCAGGTGTTGTTGGCCAGGTTGACCAAGCCGCTCAGGGCACCGTTGAACCGGTCCTGGTCCCCGGGGAAGGTGCCGGAGTCGGCGTACTGCCAGAAGGTGTAGAAGCCCCAGCCGGCCGGCAGGGCGCCGACGCTTGTGGAGTACCGGGCGATGAACAGCGGGTCGTTGGCCCCGTAGGCGCTGCTGTTGCCGGTGCAGGTGGTCCACCAGTTGGTGGTGGTGTAGATGGTGGGCCAGCGGGTGGTCTTGGCGTGCACCTCGTTGACGAAGGAGGTGATCCAGCTGCGCATCGAGGCCTGACTCAGACCCCAGCAGGTGGAGGTGGAGCCGTACTCGATGTCCAGCATCGGAGGCAGGGTCTTGCCGTCCTTGGACCAGCCGCCGCCGTGTGCGACGAAGTAGTCGGCCTGCGCGGCGCCGGTCGAGCTGTTCGGGGTGGCGAAGTGGTAAGCGCCGCGGATGAGGCCGGCGTTGTACGAACCGGTGTAGTTCGCCGAGAAGGTCGCGTCACGGAAGGTGGTGCCCTCGGTGGCCTTCATATAGGCGAACCTGGCGCCGTTGGAGTACGCGGACGCCCAGTTGATGGTGCCCTGGTAGTGGCTGACGTCCATGCCCGGAGTCTGGGTGACGCCGGGCGTGATCACCTGGGTCCTGGCGGCGCTGCCCTCGTGCGCGGCGATGGTCGAACCCATCCAGTCCATCTCGGGGTCGTGAGCTAAAGCGCTCGCGCCCGCCGTCGGTGCGGTGGCTGCGGCGGGTATCGCCACAGCGGGGCTCATCAGGCCTATCGCTGCGCCGGCGACTGCCACGGATGCGGCGAGGGAACGGCGGAGGTATCTCTTCCGGGTGCTGTGTGCGGTGGCGTTCACATGTCCTCCAGGGGCGGTGGTGGAGCTTGACGTGGCCATGGCAGGCGTGAATGTACGCGCGTAGACGAACGCGGCGGAAGGGTGCCTCCGAAGCACTATTGGCCTACTCCTCTGAACGCTTCAACCAGCTGCGAAGCAAGGAAATTTGAAAGAAATTCCTGCAACTCTGAAAGAGGAAACCAGGAGCGGCGGGGCCCCGGGGTGTCGGCCGTCGGCCCCCCGCCGGCGCAGCCCGGCGGCCCACAGCCTGGGCGGGTGTGCCGACGCGTGCGACGGCGATTCCGGCGCGGGCGGCCCCGCTCCGACATGCCGGACGCCCGCCGGGTCCTGCCTCGGCGCTTGTGCCCCGGCCTGCGACCCGCCGCGGACGGTCTCGCTCCCGCCGTCCCTCACTCGCTGTTCGAGGCCGATTACCTCATCGTCGAACACGCGGAAATCTATGCTGACCGAAGTAGACATCGGGCAGCGGTGTGGTTATGGTTTCTCTCGTAGCTCAGAGAGACAGCAGAGCCCGGCAGAGATGAACTACCGGGGAGCAGTGCGCAGTTGCAGTGTGCAGGACGGTGCGGTGGTGGAGTTTCGAAGCCAGGGTTGTGCAGGACGGCGACGGGACTGACGACCGGACCGGGTGGCCCGCGGTGATCAGGGGCCGCCGTGAGCAGGACCGCGGTGGACGCGGTGAAAGTGCGTAAGTGCAGTTCGCGAGATCCAGCAGTGAAGTCAGTGAGCAGCACCTCGGTGAAGGCGTCGGCTGCGGGCGCGCGCACCGGGAGGTTCGGTAGTGGGGTTCCAAGCCGGAGCGGACGCAGGATGGGCGACGGGGCTGGCTGCCGAAGAGTGGCGCTGTCACAGGCCACAGAGCAGTTCGCATCACCAGCAGTACGCAGTACCCGCTTTGGTAAACAGTTGATCACCGAGGGAAGAACGGAGGAGCCGAGCGCCATCAGGATCGCCCGGGCGGAAATCTTGAGCCCGGGTACCGCAGGACATCGATAGTGAGGTGGTCTCCGGTCAAGCAACCGCGATCCCAGCATTTCCCGCCCTCTCCCGGGTGGGTATGCGGACATAGAAGGCCGGCGCAGTACCAGGGCCGGCAGATGGTGTAGCAGTTCCTTCGGGGCCCGGGTGCCAGAGTGCGCCCGGGCCCCTCAACGCGTCCCACAGAGAGGTGCAAGTGACAGCAGACGACTCGTATGGCCGTCTCGACGACGACGACTACCCCGCCTACACCATGGGCCGGGCTGCCGAGATGATCGGCACCACCCCTGGCTTCCTCCGCGCCATCGGTGAAGCCCGCCTCATCACCCCGCTCCGCTCCGACGGCGGGCATCGCCGCTACTCCCGCTACCAGCTGCGCATCGCCGCCCGCGCCCGGGAACTCGTCGACCACGGGACCCCCATCGAGGCCGCCTGCCGCATCGTCATCCTCGAGGACCAGCTCGAAGAAGCACAGCGCATCAACGCCGAACACCGCCGCGCCGACGAAGCGGCGGACCCGACGGCCGCGGCCTGAGGCGGCTGAGACCTGCACCGTCCCAGACGTTCGCGGCTGCCGCCCGCACATACTGCCCGGGGCGCAAGGCGTCCCGGGCAACACCGGGGTCAGGTGCTGTTCCGCTCGATCAGCCGTCCGGTCCGCGTGGTGATACGCCCGTCCTCGGCGATCCGCTCACCGCGCAGCCAGGTAGCGCGGACGACGCCGTGCAAGGTCTTGCCGGCATAGGCGGTGATCCGATTGCGGTGGTGGAGCCGCGCCGGGTCGACGGTGAAGGTCTGCTCGGGGGCGAACACCGCGAAGTCGGCGTCGCGGCCCGGTGCGATGGCGCCCTTTCCGGCCAGGCCTGCCAACCGGGCCGGGCCCGCCGACATCCAGCGGACGACGTCCTCCAGGGTGTGGCCTCGCTCGCGGGCGGCGGTCCACATAGCGGGAAGGCCGAGCTGGAGGGAGGAGATGCCGCCCCAGGCCGTCCCGAAATCGGGGGTCTTGAGGTCAGGGGTGCAGGGCGAGTGGTCGGATACCACGCAGTCGAGGGTGCCGTCGGCCAGGCCCTGCCAGAGGGCGTCCTGGTTCGCCCGCTCACGGATGGGCGGGCAGCACTTGAACTCGGTTGCGCCGTCCGGTACTTCCTCCGCGGTGAGGGTGAGGAAATGCGGGCAGGTCTCGGCGGTGATGCGGACGCCCTCACGTTTGGCGGCGGCGATGAGCGGCAGGGCGTCGCTCGATGACAGGTGCAGTACGTGCACGCGCGCGTCGTACTCACGGGCTGTCTTGATCAGGAGGGCGATGGCGTCGTTCTCGGCCGCACGGGGGCGGGAGGCCAGGAATCCCGCGTAGGCGGGGCCTCCCTCCTGCGGGGCGGCGGCCAGGTGGCCCGGGTCCTCCGCGTGCACGATCAGCAGCCCGTCGAAGGTGGCGATCTCGGATACGGCGGCGGCCAGTTGGGCCGGGTCGACCTCCGGGAACTCCTCGACTCCCGAGGGCGAGAGAAAGCACTTGAAACCGAAGACCCCCGCCTCGTGCAACAGTCGCAGACTGCTCACGTTGCCGGGGACGGCGCCGCCCCAGAAGCCGGTGTCGACGTGTGCCTTGGGGCGGGCGACCTCCTGCTTGACGCGCAGGTTGCCGGCGGTGGTGGTGGGCGGCAGCGAGTTGAGCGGCATGTCGATGAGGGTGGTGATGCCACCGGCGGCCGCCGCCCGGGTGGCTGTCCAGAAGCCCTCCCACTCGCTGCGCCCGGGGTCGTTCACATGGACATGGGAGTCGACGAGGCCGGGCAGCACGGCGTCGTCGCCGACGTCCTCGAGCCGCGCCGCTGCCGGCACCACGGTGTCGTGCGGCAGCACGTCCACGATCCGGCCGTCGGCGACGGTGACGGATGCGGGGCGCGTGCCCTCGGGGGTGATGACGCGCGTGGAGCGCAGTATGAGCTGTACGTCGGGCAACGGATGCCTCTCCTCTGGTGCTGTTTCTGGCTGCTTGTCGCCCCCGCCACGGGCCCGCCGGGCCCCGGCGGGCTCCGCGTCAGCACGCCTGTGGAGGCCAGTTGACGATCCGCTTGGGCCGAGGCGGCGCGTAGGTGCGCACCTTGGAGGTGCGCAGGCCGAGACGGACGAGGGACTCGGCGATCGTCACCGCGGCGCTCACCCCGTCGACGACGGGAACCCCGGTGCGTTCGATGACGCGTTCCGTGAGGCCGGACATGCCCCCGCAGCCGAGGCAGATCACCTCGGCGCGGTCCTCCTCCACCGCACGTGCGGCCTGTTCGACGATGGCGTCCACGGCGGCCTTCTCGTCCCGCTCCAGGTCGAGTACGGCGAGCCCGCTGGCGCGCACGGAAGCACACCTGGTGCTCAGACCGGCGGAGTGGAGGCGCTCCTCGATCAGCGGGACGGTGCGGTCGAGACTCGTGACGACGGAGTAGCTGCGGCCGAGGAACTGCGCCGTGCTCGCGGCCGCCTCGGTGATGTCGACGACCGGAACGTCGAGCAGTTCCTGCAGTCCCTCCCGGCCGTGTTCGCCGTATCCGGCCTGGATCACGGCGTCGAACGGCTCCGGGTAGGCGCGCACGGCCTCCATGACGGCGATGGCGGCGAGGTAGCTCTCGTAGTTGCCCTCGACGGACTCCGCACCGAAGGACGGGGTCAGCGGAACGATCTCGGTACCGGGTGACGCCGCCCCGGCCGCCTGTTCGCCGATGGAGTCGGTGATGGACTGTGTGGTGTTGACGTTCACAACAAGGATGCGCATGGTCGGCCTTCCGCTGGGCGGGTTCATTCGGCGGCTACGGCAATGGCCTCGCCGTCCAGGTCCCGGATCTGCACCGTGCGGTCGGCGATGACCGCGTACAGCACCGCGGCGAGAATGGCGCCGATGAACCAGGAGAATCCGGCCACCTCGCCGAACACGGGCACCAGGGCGACCACGACGGCGATCGCGGCACTGGGGACGAAGGCCCAGACAGCCCGGGGGTTGAAGCCGCGGCGGTAGTGGTACTCGCCCTGCGCGCCCTCGGTGTAGAGGTCGGGCACGTTCACACGCGACTTCCGCAGCAGCCAGTAGTCCGCCATGATCACGCCGAAGAGCGGTCCGAGCAGCGCGCCCAGCCCACCGAGGAAGTAGTTGACGACAACCGGGCTGTTGTAGAGGTTCCAGGGCAGGATCACCAGACCCGCGATCGCGCTCACCAGGCCGGCCCTGCGGAAGTTCAGCCGCTTGGGGAAGAGGCTGACCAGGGCGTAGATCGGTGCCACGAAGTTGGCCATCAGGTTCACCGCGACCGTCAGGACGATGAGGGCCAGCGAGGCGATTGCCAGCAGGAACATGTTCGGAACGGTCCGCACGATGTCCGTGGGGCTGGTGATGACCTGGCCGTCGAGTTTGAACTGCGCACCACTGAGGACCGCCACGATGACGGCGAAGAACAGCATGTTCACCGGGATGCCGATCACGTTTCCGCGGACGATGGAACCTCTGCTCTTGGCGGACCGGGTGAAGTCGCAGAAGTTCAGTACGAACGTCCCGTAGATCACCACCCACAGCGCGGCTCCCTTCAATATCTGGAGCCACATCGCGCCGCCGGTGAGCGGATCGTCGATGGACAGGGAGATGGAGCCGTCCGCGCGCACGAACATCCAGACCGCGAGGGCGCTCATGGTGATCAGGGTGGTGGGCGCAGCGAGGGCCGTGTACCGCCGGATCATCTGCATGCCGTAACTCACGATGAGGACCTGGAGGGCCCAGAGGGCCAGGAAGGTGATCCAGCCGAGCGTCGACTGGCCGAGCAGCGCGTTCGTGTCCATGGCGTGCAGGCCGGGGAACATCGTCACAAGAAGGGTGCTCAGTACCGAAGAAGCGAGGTAGGTCTGGATGCCGAACCAGGCTATGGCGACGGCCCCTCGCACGACGGCCGGTATCTTCGCCCCTCTTACCCCGAAGGCGATGCGGCTCATGACGGGGAAGGGGACGCCCGTCTTGTGCCCCATGAATCCGGAGAGCGTCAGCAGGAGGAAGAGCAGGACGGAAGCGAGCGCGAAGGCGGCCAGGATGCCCCACACGTTCAGCCCGAGGGCGAAGAGCCCGATGGCGAAGGCGTAGTTCCCGAGGCTGTGCACATCGTTGGCCCAGAGCGTGAAGACGTTGTAGGCGCCCCAGCGGCGCCCTTCTCTCTTCGTCGGGGCGAGATCGTACGTGTACAGACCGGAACTGGCGGCGCCGCTGGGTTCCACGGACGATCGGTCATCCACGACAGTCATATGGGGCTCCGGGGAGGGCGGTGGGGGGAAGCGTTCGGAGGTTTCCACATAATGGAAGTGAAATTCCGTTGAGCAAAACGTAGTTTTCGCCAACTCCACCGTCAAGGGTCCGGCGCCGATGACTTCGGCAAGCGGACGCATTGCCTCCAGTTGGTCCGAACAAACCCTCGGAGGCCGTGTGCGGGCCACGCGCCAGGCACTCGCATCCGGGCCGGACCTGCGGTGATGGGCGAGCTGTGCGATGTGGCGCCGTGGCGCGGGCCGCGGCCTGTGTCCAGGTCCATGGGCGGAGCGGCGAAGTGCGCGAAAGGCTTCATGAGCGGTGGAGCTGACATGGATCAGCCCAGAAGGGCAGCAGGGCGTGTCTCGCCACCGCCGCTGCGGACGTGGCGGGCGGATCACCCCCTGAAAGGCGCCCTCGACGTCTGCGGGCCCGACGCGTACTCGCCGTTATCCGCTCAGCCCGGTGATCGCGGGCCGGCCGGTCGCCCGCAACGGGCATCCGGTGCCGACGCGTGCGACGAGCTCGGTCCGCAGGGTGGCGAGTTCGGCCATGCGCCCGTCGATGGCCTGGATCTTCTCCTCGAACAGCGAGGACAGCGCCTCCGCCGAGTCCGGCGCTTCGTGTAGTTCCTCGCCGTGCCGCGCGATCTCCGCCAGTGAGAAACCGAGTGTCTGGGCGGTGCGTACATAGAGCAGCCAGGCCACCGTCTCCGGCGGGAAGTCACGGTATCCGTTGGCCAGTCGTCGGCCTTCGACCAGGCCGACCTTCTCGTAGAACCGGATGGTGTCCCTGGTCATGCCGGTCTGTGCGGCCAGCTCTCCGATACGCATGACTCTCCGTCGATCGCCGGGCTTGACCTTGGACCGTACTCCACTGTTTACCGTGAGGCCTCGCTGTCCCGGGACCGCCTGAGACCACCCGAACCGGCAGGAGCCTCGTCGTGATCCGTCTATCGACGCCCTCAACTCCCTTCTATCCGTGTGTCGTACGCCTGAGTGCCTGGTACGACCTCGTCGTCACCGCGGGATTCGCGACGCCGTGGACGTATGCCCTGATGCACGACGCGCTGTCATCACTGGGTCGCGCATGGGGGTTGGGCGTGCTGCCCGAACTCGACCCGATGCAGACCCTGTACGCGAATCTGATGGGTTCGGTCGTGGTCGTCTGGGCCGTGCTGCGTATCGTCAGGCCGCTGCCGGTGCATGGGTTCTTCGACGGCATCGCCCGCACCCTGTTCGCGGTGTGGCAGGCGTATGCACTCGCCCACGGCGTGACGCGACTGCTGTGGCTGTTCTTCGGCGTCGAGGTGGCATTCGGAGTCGTCCAGCTCCTGCCGTGGTGGCGGAGCGGGCACACCGGCCAGGCGGACGGCCAGGAAAGCCCGGCCGATGGGCGCCGGCTCTCTCATGACCCGGTGTAGCACGGGGGCTTGGAATCCACCGTTGTCAGTCCCCTCTGACGGAGTGACAGGCCTGCTGCCAGCGGGCCTGCTGCCGAGGGGCGGCCCAGAACCTGCGAACGCGGCCCCTCGTGACCAAAGGCTTCCGCCCTCTTGATCACCAGGGGCCGCGTCTCACCTCCCGGGCCGGGCGAACCGGCCTGGGCGCGCTTTCGCGCACGGTCAGCTCATCGCGCTCGAGAACGCATCAGCCGTGCACCGGGCGCTTCCGGCTATGAGAACGTGCCGTAGTAACCGGTGAGGTCGGCAACCGGGCAGGCAGCAGAGCCGATCAGACACGCGGCACTTGCGTACTTGCGCTTGTAGACGCTGGTTACCTTGCCGCCGTCGTAGATGTAGATGTAGTGGTCTGGCATCAGCCGGTGCGTCCCGGAATGAATGGACCAGTTACCGCTCTTCGTCAGGTGCATCTGCAAGGCACCGTCGATAGCGCCGACGTGACAGAACGGGTTGGAGGCGTGCATCACCATCCGAACGTCCACGGAATTGCTTCCGGACCCCATTTTCTTGGCGACCATGTTCTTCGACGACGCGGTCTTGGTGGAGACCAGCTTGCCGGTGCTCTTCTTGTAGACGTGACTCGCACGGACGTCCTTGTAACCCGCGACCGATTTCGATCCCCACGTGATGACGGCATTCAGGGAGGTGCGGTACTGCGACGACTTCCAGTTGAAATCGGAGTGGCCGTCGCCGGCGAACTGGTAGCCCCTCCCATAGTCACAGCCGGCCGGCGGGGCGTCGATGCGCTTCTGCGGAATGAAGGCGACCCAGGTCAGGGTGGTCGTTTTGGCGACCGTAGCGGCTTCGGCCCGTGACACGGCCTGCTCCCGCATCGCGGTGAGGGACGTCTTCCCGGGGGTGGCGGAGGGGACCGAGACCTTCATGCCGAACTTGCGGGCCTTGGAGGAGTCTCCGCCCTTCGGCAGTACGGGTGTGACGATGTACTGGTAGTCGCTGCCTGGGGTGACGGAGGTGTCGTGGAAGGCATTCGCACCCGGGGCGAGAGTGGCGACAGTCTTTTCGTCCCGGGTGACGACGTACCTGGCGTTCTTGGCGTAGCCCTTCCACGAAATGTCCACGAAGGATCGACCCGCAGCGGCGACGATCCCCTCATCGGCCATGGAGCGGTCCAGGACTGCCGTCTCGCCCGATGCCGTCCGCATGACGCTGAATCCCTGGGCCTTCAGAGCCTTGCCCTCGGTGCTCTGTGCGCTGACACCGGTCACGTCGGTCAGGCTCTGGGAGTCCAGCGCGGATATGGAGAATCCGCTGGGACGTGGAGTGGGATCGCTCCCGGCGTTGGCTGATGCCGGAAATCCGGCCGCCAGGAGTGCGAGCGGAAGGACGGCCAAGGAACTCGCCTTGGCAGCGGAACGAGCCATCGTCATGAAATTCCCCCTGGTGTGCGCGGTCTATTGAGTCACCGACTCTATGCACGCCTCGCCGCCTGCGATATTGGCCCTTTGGACACTTGTCATCCGCGCGTCAGCAGGCGTGGGAGCAGCGGGCACGACCGGACGGCGACCTTTCCGAAGAGGCGCGCAATGTACTTTTCGGCACCTTTCGGGGGGGCGGGGTGACGTCACTCACAGCGTCCTCTACGGCCCGGCGGACACCTTTCCGCGCCGGAGCCCTCGCGAACGGTGCCATCATGGAGTGCGCACGATTACCTGACCCTCCGCACGCCCACTCCGATTCCGAAGACCGAGGATTACAGCATGGCTAACGGCTCCGCTGATACCGCCGCCTCCGCCTACGGGCCCGTCGCGCTGGCTCTCGGCATCATCTCCACTGCCGCTGCGGCGCTCATCGAATTCGTCGGGATCGCCATCCCTCTCCTCGTCGGCCTTCTGGCCGTCACCTTCGGGATTCTTGGCCTCACCAACAAGCTGCGCCGAGGGCAGTCCCTCATCGGTCTGATCGGCGGCTCCGTCGGGGTGCTCTCCGCTGTCGTGATCCTCGGCGCCTTCGGCGCATGACGTAGTCCCGCGGTCCCTGTCGAGCGGCCGGCCCCCCGGGGTGTGAGGTCAGCACTCCCCGGGGCGCCACGAGAGCCGCGGTTGTTGTATCAGGCGGCCGCTTCCACGATCTCTGACAGCGGCGGCCTCTGCCGGTGGGCACAGTCCGCGTCCACGCACAGGACGTCATGGGCGAGGACGGCCAGCACCGCGGCCTGCAGCCGCGTCTGCTGTCCCAGCTTCTCCACGATCCGCGCGATGTGGGCCTTCACGGTCCGCTCCGCGATCCGTAGCTCCCGTGCGAGCTGACGGTTGCCCAGCCCCGTCCCCAGCAGGAGGAGTACTTCCCTCTCCCGGCCCGTCAGCCGATGCACACTGTCGATTCCCTGGATCGGATCGTTCCCCGTGCGGCGGTAGGCGCACGTAGGCGTCTTCATGGCTGGTCCCCTCTGATCCCGCCTTTCTCAGCAGAGCCCCGTGCCCCGAGTGCGGCGGTAATCACTGCCAACCTAGCCCCTGCCGCCGACAGAGGCATTTGCGTTTGCGTCGTACCGTGCGAGCCACTGCCCGCAGGGCAGAGACCGGAGGCCTGCCGGTTGGCCGGAGGTATGACGGCCCCTCACAGGAGTTGCCGCGGGGCCTACTTGATGGCCGGTGAAGCCGAACGGAAGCCGGCACGCTTTCGTGGGCATACCGGTGTGGGACGGTGCGTGGCATGCGAGTGACCCGTGGGGCGCCAGTGAGCGAGCGGCATGCGCGGAAGATGGTGCGTCAGATGGCGAGCGTCGAGCCTTTTCAGGTCACCAGCGTCATGGCGTCCGCGAACGGCTCGCCCGACTCACCTCCATGGCGCAGCAGTTCGGGTACGCATGCGCCGACGTACGGCAGGGCGGGGGCTCACAGGACAACGGGCTCCCTGTTCGCGGCTCGCCGTCGAGACCCCGCGGCGGCAGAGCCATGTGTCCCGGTTCACGCGGAAACACTCGGCTACGAGAAGATCCTCCGTTGCAGGGCATCCATGAGGTCCACACCAGCCGCTCACGCCACTTCATCGCGGCAATGCAGGCTCGTCACCGCTCCGTAACTGCTGTTCCCCCTGGCCGTGCACGCCTGAAACGCTCCAGTCGTCGCCCGGCGGGAAGCGGGCGGCACACGGGGCCGCATCTGCGGACCACCTCGATGACCACGAGGCTTGGAGAGAGACATGACGCAGCGCAGGACTACTACGAAGACGCGGGCGGCGGCCGTCGGCCTGGCGATGATGGCGACGCTCGGGCTCGTCGGGATGACAGCGGGCGCCGCCCAGGCCCAGGAAGTCCCCACCGCATCCGCGAAGACCACCGCGGCGGCGGCCGGGGAGGCCTACGGGTACTTCACCGCAAGCGGCGTGAACATCCGCACCGGACCGTCGACCGGCAACACGATCCTGGGGCAGGGACAGAACGGGCAGCCGATCACCGTCCACTGCAAGGCGAACCCCTGGTGGTACATCACCAACCAGGCCACCGGGGTCACCGGTTGGGTGTACTGGCCGGACAACGTCCTGGTGGCCAACCAGTCGCCGAACCCGCCCGTCTGCTGAACGGCTCGCGTGGTGAGCACCACATGACGGCCGGGGGCCCGCCGCAGTCGCGGCGGGCCCCCGTTCGGGTGGGCGGCGGACCGCATCCGCGTGCCCGGTCGGGCGCTTCGCCACGCAGGCGGCCATCAACCCCGCCGGGGCGCGGGGCGGGCGCTCAGACCCGGCAGCGGGCCCGCCCCACCGCGGCGGCGACAGTCAGCGGGAGGGTGAGGAGTGCAGCCGTCAGGAAGATGCCCCGGTAGGCGTGATGCTCGGCAGGGCCGGCGGCGAAGGCGCTGGCCAGGGCGCTGCCGACGTAGAGGGCCAGGCCGAACATCGCGACGCCGGTGGCTCGGGCCTCCGGGACCAGGGCGGTGGCCCAGGACTGGATCGTGGAGTGCATGAACGACCAGCCGCCACCGAGGAGGAGAGCGCATCCCACCAGCGCGGGCACTGACCGGCTGGTCGCGGCGAAGCTGAACGCCACCGCCATCTGCGCCCCGCCGGCCACGATCAACTGCGCGGGTGTCCAGCGCCCGACCAGCCGCTTCACCATCTGCGCCGCGGCCATCGAGCCCACCCCGTAC
This sequence comes from Streptomyces sp. NBC_00344, assembly GCF_036088315.1. NCBI lineage: Bacteria > Bacillati > Actinomycetota > Actinomycetes > Kitasatosporales > Streptomycetaceae > Streptomyces > Streptomyces sp. NBC_00344. Next base: position 4,411,764 of record NZ_CP107996.1, read on the forward strand.
AGCGCGGACACGGCACCGGCCAGCGTCGCCGAAGCACCCTGGGACTCGAGGGCCGGCGCGATGTAGGTCAGGAAGCCCAGGAGGACAGCGCCTTCGAGCATCGCGACGGCCATGACGTACCACTGCCAGCGGGAGCTCAAGACGACCTTGAACGGGGTGAGCAGTGCACCGGGCGCCGCCCGCGGCGGCTCCGGCAGCCGGCGCAGGGCGAAGACCAGGTGGACGGCGATCACGCCGGGCAGCGCGAAGACCAGCCGCCAGCTGACGTAGTGCGCCAGCGCCCCCGCGATGACGGTGGCCACGGCGGTACCCAGCGCGAACGCGGTCATCAGCTCGCTGAGAGGGCGCTGGCGGACGTCGGCGGGCACGGTGTCCCCGACATAGGTGAGGGAGGCGGCGATGGATGCGGCGAAGAACGCTCCGGCCGCCACGCGCGCCACGATCAGCACTGTCGCGGTGGGTGCGATCACTGAGCAGAATGCGGCGACGGCGGCTCCGGCCAGCGAGATCCGCATGACCCGCACCCGGCCGAGGCGATCGCTCGCCAGACCCCAGACCGGCTGCGTCAGGCCGTACGCGAGGAAGTAGCCGCTGGCGGCGAGTATCACCGTGGGCAGCGGGGTGCCGAGCTGAACGCCGATGAGCAGCAACATCGGAGTGATGCAGAAGCGGTCGAAGTTGCTGACGAAGCCGGCGGTGCGCAGCAGGCGCAGCGACGTGGCGTGTATCGGTGAGGCAGCCGGGCCGGTGGTGGCCGATGGAGGTGCCGATGTGGTGCGGGACGGGCCGGCGGTGTCCATGAGTCTCCTTGTGTCGTGTCTGTCGGTGCTGTCGGACCGGTGGGTCAAGCCCATCACCGCGGCCGGCCGGTGTGATCCCGTAGCCGATTACCCTTGCTCACACCCTGGGCACGGTGTGCAGGCCCAGGAGTACGTCGGCGCAGGGAGGAGCGGGGCATGAACAGCGGCCCGCGCGATGAACTCGGCGCGTTTCTGCGCTCCCGCCGTGAGCGGCTGGCGCCCTCCGCCGTGGGGCTGCCTGGCTCGGCACGCCGCCGTACCCCGGGGCTGCGGCGCGAGGAGATCGCCGAGCTGGCCGGGGTCAGCAGTTCCTGGTACGCGTGGCTGGAGCAGGGAAGGGTCCGTACGTCGGAACAGGTGCTGCGGTCCGTGGCTCGGGCTCTGCGACTGAACGCGGACGAAACCGCGCATGTGCTGTCGTTCACGGAGCACGTGCCGCCGACCGAGCAGCCGCCGGGATGGGTGTCGCGCAATCTGCTGTCGCTGGTGGAGGCACTCACGCCGAACCCGGCCGTGGTGCTCGACCCGCACTGGGACCTGCTGGCCTGGAACGCGGGATACACGGCACTGCTCACCGACCTCGCACGCCTCGCGCCCAAGCAGCGCAACCTGCTGTGGCTGGTCTTCCGCTGGCCGCCGTCACGTACGCTGCTGGCCAGCTGGGAGCCCGAGGCGCGGAGCCTGCTCGGCCAGTTCCGGGCCAAGGCGGCCCGTAACCCCGAGGACGACCGGTACGCCGAGATCACCGCGGAGCTTCTTGCCGACCCCGACGCGGCCCGCTGGTACGGCCAACGGGAGACAGCGGCCTTCCACCCCTCCGTACGCCGTTTCACCCATCCGGTGGCCGGGGACCTGCGGCTTCGGTACACCAAGCTCGCCGCCGTGGACGTGCCCGGCCACCATCTCCTCGCCTATGTCCCTGACGACCGGGGGACGGAGGAGGCGCTGGGAAAGCTCGTCCCATGAGCTGGAGCCGCCTCCGCTCAGGCATCGGGGCACGCGGCCGTGGCGGCCCGACCGCGTGCGGGACACTGCTGCCGGGCCGCCACTCGCCTGGTCCGACCTGCCCGGAAGCCGCCTGGTGGGCACTGACGGCGGCTGGGCTGACCGCTGCCGCCTGTGCCCTCATTGCCCGGGGCGCGTACGGATGTGTCCCTCCGGGTCACGTCACACCGAGTTGAACCCCCGCCACCGGGCGGTCGACGGCGGCTCCCGCCCGAACGGCTGCTGCACGGCGGACGACGTGAACTCGCGGGGGCCCGGGACCGCATGACAACCGAACAGCGCCGGACGCACGGAGGTGAGGTCCGGCGCTGTTCTGCGCGCGGCTGCATCTGGCCCCGACCAGCAAAGTTCCCTCCCGAAGGGGAGGGCGGAGACGGGCGCCCTCCGGGCTCACCTGCGACCGAAGTGACGACCTCCCCTCCATCTCAGGTCGCCTCGCGACCGCCCGGAATCATCCCTCCGTCGAGCCCTCGTATCCCTCCGTATGACACCACCGAGAGCCGGTCTCCCCCAGGCTGAGAGAGCGTCAGGAGTGGCCGTGAGCCGGCGGCCACGCGCTGTCAGAAAGTTTCCGGGGCGACCCCCGGACGTAGGGAGAGTCACTGTGCGGAGTACGGGGATCGGAAGGAAGAGCTTTCTGGCCGGGGCCGCAGCGGTCGGTGTCGCGGTCGCCGGCGGGGCGCTGCCCGGGGGCGGCGCCATGGCGCAGGCCTCCACCGGGGGCCGCCCAACCGACGCGAACCGTGCGTCAGGCCGCCGCGGAGGACTGACCTACCGGGGCGTGGGCTACGAGGTCACGGACGGGGAGACCCCTGACACGGGGTGGCACGCCCACCGGATGCGCGCGGACATGCTGGCCATCCGGCACGCTCTGCACGCCAACTCGGTCTCGGTGTTCGGAGACGGAGTCGACCGGCTCGAGGTCACCGCCACGGAGGCGGCCGAGCGCGGGCTGCACGTCTGGCTGCAGCCTCGGCTGGCCGACCGTCCGCAGGCCGAGATCCTCGACCACCTGGCCGAGACGGGCAGGCACGCCGAGCAGCTGCGGCGCCAGGGCGCCCGTGTGCATCTGAGCGTCGGGTGCGAGTTCGTGCTGTTCGTCCCGGGCATCGTGCCCGGCGCGGACGCGGTGGAACGCATCAAGAACCTGACGGAGGGCAACTTCGACCCCGAGAAGATGTCCCGCCGCCTCGCGTCGTTCATCGCGCGCGCTGCCTCGACCGGCAGGTCCGTCTTCAACGGCCCGCTGACCTACGGCGCCGCACAGGACGACGAGGTCGACTGGAGCCTCTTCGACATCGTCAGCGTCAACTACTACGCCGACCACCCGGACCGCGCGGGACACATCCGCGAACTTCGGCCCTACCAGCGCTGGGGCAAGCCGGTCGTCGTCTCCGAGTTCGGCGCTTGTACGTACAAGGGTGCTGCCCAGGACGGCGGGATGGGCTGGGACATCGTCGACTACACCAAACAGCCGCCGGAGATCGCCGGCCATCGAGTCCGCAGCGAGCGGGCCCAGGCGTCGTACCTGACCGGTGTCCTGGACGTCTTCGAGTCGATGAACCTCTATGCCGCGCTGGCGTACCAGTTCGTCACCTCCGACGCGCCGCACCGCACCAACCCGCGGTACGACCTCGACATGGCGAGCTACAGCATCGTCAAGGCGCTGTGGGTCAAGCCCGAGGAACCGACGGCCCGCTGGCACTGGGAGCCCAAGCAGTCCTTCCATGCACTGGCCGGCGCGTATGCGTGCGCGGAGCCGACGGCGAGTGGCGGCGGCCGGGGCGTCAGTGGAGGGTGACCGCGACGCCTTGAGCCACGCGCCCACCACCCGCGCTGCCGGGCGTCACCGTAAGGGCGCTACGCCGACCGCAGGGTGAGCAGCGTGATCTCGCTGGGCGCGAAGATCCGGAAGGGAGGGCCCCAGAAGCCGGAGCCCCGGCTTGTGTAGAGCTGGGTCCGCTCTCCGTGCCGGCTGAGGCCGTGCACCACCGGCTGGTCGATCCGGACGAGGTAGTGGAACGGCCAGATCTGCCCGCCGTGGGTGTGCCCGGAGATCTGCAGGTCGATGCCGGCGCTCGCGGCCTGCTGGACGTACTTGGGCTGGTGCGCGACGAGCAGGACCGGCAGGTCCGGGTCCGCCCCCGCCAGCGCGCCGACCAGGTTCGCCCGGTGTCCGGTCAGCCCGGAGGACGCCGCGGTCACGTCATCCACACCCGCGAGCACGAGGCTGTCGCCGCCCCGTTCGACCACGACGTGGCGGTTGTGCAGCGGATCCCACCCCAGCTCCTCCATGAGGTCGAGCCAACCCTGGGCTTCGCTGGAGTACTCGTGGTTCCCGGTGACATACACCTTCGCCAGTCGCGACCGCATCGTCCCGAGCGGCGCGGCCTGCCCCCGGCGCTGGTCCGGGGTGCCGTCGGCGATGTCGCCCGCGTGGCAGACGACGTCGGCGTCCAGGTCGTTGACCGCGTCGGCGACCCGTGCCGACCATCCGGCCCGGTCGATCGGTCCGTAGTGGGTGTCGGCCAGCACGACGACCCGCGTCCCGTCCAGGCCCCGGCCGAGCCGCGGGACGGTGACGTCCAGCCGCACGACCCGGGGCAGGCGCATGGCCTCGTGGTGCCCCCAGGCCAGCAGTCCGGCCCCGACCGTCGCGACGAGAACGGCCACGATCCTGGACCGATCCGGGTCTCCGACGCCGGACGCGATCAGGACGATCCGCAGCAGGCCGCTCAGCGCCGACCAGGCGAACAGCACCCAGACCACCCCGAGGGTGGTGTCGGCGATGCGTGCCGCCCGGTCCGAGCGCCTGCGCCCGTGCCCCATGACCATCAGCACCGGAAAGGCGAGCAAAGCGGCGGCGAAGAGGACCGTGCCGACCAGGACCACCGGGAACGGCCAGTCGGTATGGGAGGAGAACAGCGTCCACCAGGGCAGGAAGAACAGGGAAATGAGTACGACGACGAGTATGACGACCCGGCGCAGGATCCGAACTGCGCCTCCGCCCTTCGGGGCCGGCGACGACCCGGCACCGGCCGATACGCCGGCCTCGGACGAGGGCCCGAGCGCGACGGTGTCCGGTCCTCCGCCGCGGGCCGACGGTGCGACCGGCTCCGCCCCGTGAGATCCGTTGTCTGTCACTGCACTGCCCCTCACATCCGCGGTCCGGCCGATTCCCATCATCCGGCATGCGGGACCGCCACCTGAACGAGGTGGGTGACCGGTTTCCTTGACGTTCTTGGGCACTCTGGTCGGTATCGGCCTGACGCACTGTCGGCGTGCATGTCTGTGTGCACCAACCGATACGGCCCGAAATGCCCGACCATCAGATGCATGTGGGCAGGTGAATCGTTTCCCGCGCTGCGTCGGAGTTCTTCCCGCCCACCCGGTCGAAGCGTTCTCCGTGCAGCACGCGTACTCGAAGGCGGCCTCGTCCGGGCTGCCGTTCTGATGACGTTGATCATCTGCCCGTCACTGCGGGCCGCTGCGGCGGGTGCGCGCCGGTGCCGGGGAGGTGGGATCGGCCGACCGGCACGGTTCCGGCCGCTGCTCGCGGAGAGTTGTCCGCGAACTCCCCCGGAATTGTCCGTGGTCGGTAACGGACGCATCCCTCGGCTCCCGGACCTCGTCATGCCAAGTGGTCGCAAGATGACCTGGATCGGCGAGGGACTGCGAAACAAGGGGCGGACATGGCACGGCACGGCAGCGGGCGGGGCTGGTACGGCAAGGTGCTGGGGGCGGGGCTCGGGGTGACGATGCTTGCCGCCGGCGTCTCGGTGTGGACCGCGCAGCCCGGTTTCGCGGGCGACTCGCCACCTGAGGCGACCGCGCCGGCCACGCCTGGCAGTGACGTCAAGCCGGTCGCGGTGACGATCGCGCACGCCTCGGAGGCGGGGACGCGCGGCGTCAATATCACCATCGATGACGGACCCGACCCCGTGTGGACCCCTCACGTGCTCGACCTGCTGAGGGAGTACGGGGTGAAGGCCACGTTCTGCATGGTGGGGCCGCAGGCGCGGGCCCACCCGGACCTCGTGCAGGAGGTGGTCGCGGCCGGGCACCGGTTGTGCGACCACACGGTGTCGCACGACACCGCCATGGACAAGAAGTCCCAGACGTACCAGTCGCAGCAGATACTCGACGCCGAACGCATGATCACCAAGGCGTCCGGGGGCGTACGGCCGATGTACTACCGGGCGCCCGGCGGCGCCTTCACCCCTTACAGCCGCAAGCTCGCCGCATCCCGGGGCATGCGCCCGCTGGGCTGGAACGTGGACAGCAAGGACTTCGAGCGTCCGGGTACGGACACCATCGTCGCCACCGTCGAGAACGAGCTTCCCAACGGACCAACCCTGCTCTTCCACGACGCGGGCGGTGACCGATCCCAGACCGTCGAGGCCCTGCGCCGCCTCCTCCCCCGGCTCAAGGAGCAGGGCTACTCCTTCGGCTTCCCGGTGCGCTGAGCCCCGGATCGCGAAGGGCGTCCGGGGCTGGTCAGCTGACCTCGATACTTTGCACAGCTGAAACGAATGCTGCCCACACGGCCTTCGGTACGGCAAGGCTTGGCCCCGAGACGTCCTTGGAGTCGCGCAGCCCGATGTGAGAGGGGAGCTCGGCAACTTCAAGACACTCGCCACCAGTGCCGTTGCTGTAGCTACTCTTCCGCCATTGAGGGCCGGGGGACTGCGAGATCATCTGGTGTGCTCCTCCATGGTTCTGCGGATGAGTGCGACGGATCGCTGCGGGCTGAGCGCGAGGGCCCGGAGGTGGTCGAATGCCGTTGTGTAGAGGTTCACGTCCGCCGGAAGTTCGAGATAAACCGAGTCAGTCAGTCCTTCTCGATACACCATGTCAGGGTCCTCCTGCTCGGGGAAGCCGAGAATTGTGAACGGGCCCGTGGCCGGGTAGGCGCCGGCGTCGAACGGCAGCACCTGCATGGTCACATTCCTCAACTTTGCCAGCTCCAGCATACGTTCGAGCTGTGCGGCCATCACCTGCCGATCGCCGATGACATGCATGAGAGCGCTTTGGTGGACGACCGCCCATAGCCCGGGCGGGGTGACGTCGCGCAGCAGCTCCTGACGCCGCATGCGCACATCGACGAGGCGTTGGATCTCGTCCGAGGTTTGATCGGCAGACGCACGACAGAGCTCTGCCGCGTACTCCGACGTCTGCAGTAGGCCGGGCACGAATTCCCCCTGGTAGGTCCGCAGGTCGACGGCAGCCTGCTCCAGCCCGACATACACGGAGAACCACCCGGGTACGGCATCGCCGTGTGCGTGCCACCAACCCTTCGTCTTCGAGTCCTTGGCGAGTGATTTGAGGAGGTCACGCATCTCCTCGGTTGTGCCGTACAGCCGGCAGAGCGCATCAACGTCAGATGGCTGTACGCGACCCAGCCCCGTCTCCATGCGGTTGACCTTGGAGCCGCTCCAATCAAGCTTCTCACCAACCTGATTGCAGGTCAGAGTGCTCTCGTCGCGCAACTTCTTGAGCTCGATCGCGAGTCGCCGACGCCGTGCGGTGGGTGATCCAGTCATGTGAACTCCGTGCTTGGTAGCGGAGGTTCCATCCCATCGGAAGGTCTGCATTTCGCCAATCACTCGTTAGGGGGAATCCTTTCCTGCAAATTGCATAACGGGATGTCTCGCTGCCACCCTCGCACAAGAGGCAACTGTGCGTAGGCGCTAAACAGGAGGCGGACGCCCATGACGAGGGATAACGAAGGTTGTGTGCCCCGGATGGCCTGGGAGCTGCCGTTCTTGGCAGATGCACAGGAAGTTGCGGGGCTCCGCCGGATGCTGCGGCTGCACATGACGCTGTGGGGATTGCCGCACTTGGTCGACGAAGCTCAGATCTGCGTCAGCGAACTCGTGGCGAACGTCATCACCCACGTGGGCCCTGAGACCCCTACGACTCTCACTGTCTCCATGCGTGACACGTACGTACGCCTAGAAATCCGGGATCCGGACAGCCGCGCGTTGCCGACGTTGCTCAGGCCGGAGTGGGAAGCCGAGTCGGGGAGGGGGATGGCTCTCGTCGATGCCATTGTCGACAAGTGGGGCGTGATTCTCCGTGAGGATCACAAGGTGGTGTGGTGCGAGCTGGCGACGGCCCTTACGGCCGCCGACGGACATGTGGGCGGACCACAGGTCACGCGGACGGAGGGCTACTTGTCGTTGTATGACGCGGGGAAGCATCCGTTGTCGCGAAGTGGGAGCAAGCTCGTCGTCGCCCGTGCGGAGGAGGCGGCGATTGACCTGATCGCCGACGTCCTGCACTGGCTACGCGCTCACGGCTGCGATCCGGAAGAGGTGCTGGACCGGGCCCAGGTGCACTTCGATGCGGAGCTGGAAGGCTCAGTATGAGTCGACGGCGCCTATCGAACTGATCTGGTGCGGCTGGAAGGTTGGAGCAGACGGGACCTTCTGAGCGAAGTGGTCTGGCTTCTCTTCGTGCACCAGCCGGTGAGTGATCCGACTTGGTAGATGTCGTGCCTGCGACCACTAGGGAGAGGGCTTTCAGACAGTCATGGGTTTGTTTTGGCCACCGGTCACCGGGATGTGCCAAGCGCGACGGTAGTTGATCGGCGAGACGCCAGTATGTCTCCATGGCTGCGAACAAGCATGCGTACAGGGCTGTCATCGGTCATCGCGGGATTCTTCCGGGAACTGAATTCGCCTCCCGGATGCAAGCGAAGAAGGCTGGGCTTACCAAGGAGCAGCAGCGGGGGATCTCTTGGGGATTGGACGAGGACGATCAGCGGGTGGCCGATGCGATCGTCCTCAACAAGGGCTACGAGGATGATCACGACACCTGGGACTTCGTCCTCTATACCGGAGCGGGCGGACGCAACGCCGAGACGGAGCGTCAGGAGGCTGACCAGTCCTGGACATATGAGGACAACGAGGCGGTGAAGAGGAGCTTTGAGCGCAAGTACTTCCTGCGCGTACTGCGCGGGTACAAGGGGGAGTCGTACCTATCGCCAACGGCTGGGTACAGGTACGACGGACTCTACGAAATCGAGAGTTGTTCAGATGGAGTGGGCCACTCAGGGTTTCGAATATGCAAAATTGCGCTGCGTAGATGTAACGAGTCCATGCAAGAACTTACTTCTCTGGAAATGCAGTTGCACCAGGTAGTCGATGGGGAAGCGCCGCGGAGGGCAAGCACCGTGATGCGCGTTGTTCGGGACACGGCTGTAGCTCAACGAGTAAAGAAGCTGCATGCGCACAGGTGCCAGGTCTGCCGGCTTGCTCTGCTCGTCGGGGTGGATGGCGCGAGTTATGCAGAGGGTGCTCATATACAAGCGCTCGGGGCGCACGGGAAAGGGCCGGACATCGATAGCAATGTCCTCTGTTTATGTCCGAATTGTCACGTCAGGTTTGATCGAGGAGCGATCTACATAACAGATGACCTGCACGTGATCGACCGTTACGTGGAACCTGCCGCTAGGCAGCCGACTCTGCTCAGGACAGTTGAAGGGCATGAGATACGGCGGCGATTTCTCAGAGCCCATCGACGTATGTGGGGCGTCGACGGCGGAGGGATTTAGTCGTTTCGATTGCATGATCGAACGAAACCCATAATCCGCCGCGATAGCCGAATACGTCCAGACGGCAGCCCGGGCCTACTCAGCGTCACCAGCCCCTCGGAGCTTCGACCACTGCTGTAGTCGTGCCATGAGGGGCTGACAGGCAGTTGTGCGCGCCAAATCGACGGACGATCAGCCGAGGCTGGCGTCAATGATGGGGGCGTGGCGTCGAGAGTCGATCGCCCGGAAGCGGACGACTCCGCGGTCGTCCGTATGAGCGGCCGCAGGCGGGACGAGAGAGAAGAGCATGGCCACCTTGCCGGGGTCTACCGATCCGTTGACGATGGCCGTCGAAGGGTCCTCTTCGATGACCGGGTAGAGCAGGACGCTGCCCCGGCGAGGCCGTACATGCTGCTCGGTGACCGGGTCCTCGGTCCTCGGCAACGAACCCGCGATGCGCAACGCCGTGGCTCGGTGCTTCGGGTCGCTGATGTTTCCGAAGATCTCGACGCGGCGACGCTGGCGATGGGACAGCGCGAGAGGCTGCCTACCGGCGATCTCGGCGGTGAGAGCGCGAGTGGTTGAGGTGTGCTGCGGAACGATGAGTAGCCAGTCTTCGATCAGATGTGGCTTGCGGGCCACGTCCTCTAGGTACGCCAAGTGCGGGGCGAAGGCCGTCGGGTTCCACCACTTGAGGTTTCTGAGAACACCCATGAGTTCGGTGTGACTCATGGTCTTGGTGAGTGCCGACAGGCGGTAGGTGCGTGCGTTCGATGTGTGGTGATATACGAATTCCGTGCGCTCCGGCCGAAGGTCATCGAGCAGGGGGCACCAAAGCATCGTGTTGTGACGCAGGTCGGCAGGCGAGTTCGGGTGTGCGGTGGGCTCGATGATGTGGCCCGGCGACCGGATCTCCACCAGCTCCGCGTTGTACATCTTGTTCCGTGCCGCGGGCCGCAGCCACGGCAGGTGCTGCGAGACCAGTGGCGGCACCTGGGCCGGGATCAACTGTGGCTTTCCATCGATCAGTTCTGCGTAACGGGCGAGCTGGTTCCGGAACTCCTCCTCGTCGCGGCAGATGGCCTCGAAGGCCTCGTACAGGTCTGCTGTCTGTCCGCGGCCGTATGTCTCCGCGCGTCCGATGTAGAGGCGCACCAGGTCGCGGTAGCCGGGGCGGAAACCGAACCAGCGGCCCATCTGCATGAGGGTGTCGGCCTGCTGGGTGGTGCGGCGGTAGTAGGTGATGGTCAGGCCCTCGACCGTGAAGCCTCGGGAGAGCTTCGTGCCACCGACCAGGATCTTCCAGACGTGCGGGGTGCGGTCGAAGTCCAGGTCGAGTTGTTCGAAGTAGCGGTCGGAATCGCCGTTGACGACGATGACGGGCCGGCCGCCCTTGCCGATCAGCTGGCGGGCGTGACTGATGTACGGCGACAGTTCCTCGTACGACGACGGCGTGGGCAGGCCCTCCGCACGGGCCCGGCACACCGGCGAGAAGTCGTCCGCGAACAGGTCCGCGAGGCGTTTTCGGCCGGCCAGGGAGGCGTAACCGGCCTCGTGCCACATCGAGTTGATGCGCAGGGCCAGTTCCGCGTGGTCGTTGGTCCTGACCGACTCGTGGACCAGCATGGTGTGGTGGCGGAAGGGTTCCCCGGAGATGCCGTGGTCCGCTCGGTAGAGCTTCAGCGCGCCCGACAGGACGAAGGCGTCCATGGCCTCCTGGAGGCGGTCGTCCGCCTCGTCGTGGATGCCGCGTACGTGGGCCAGCTCGTGGGAGTTCGCGTACGTACGCTCGCCCGGCTCGAGCGGTGAGTCGAGGTCGTGGAAGTCCTGGACCCCCATGTAGCCCGCCGGACGCGGGAGTGAGATCAGGAAGTCGGTGGGGAAGATGTCCTGCGCGTCGCTCGGGTCGATGAAGACGTTCGCGAACGGGGTCGCGGTGTAACCGGCGTACTGGGCGCGCGGGAGCAGCTCGAGGAGCTGGGAGATCAGCGAGTTGATGGCCGTGCGGTCGGTGCGGCCCTGCTCCCAGCGTTTGGGGTTCGAGGTGTTCACCGATGCCTGGTCGGACTCGTCGTCGATGATCAGGACGGGGAGTTCGCCGAGGAGTCCGTGGATCTGCTTCAAGTCCTTGACCAGCTTGGTGAGGACCGACTTGTTCTTCTTCACGACCATCACCCGCGCCGCCGCGTGGTGCAGGTTGCGCGGGTCGTTGAGCGGGAGGGTCGGCTCGCGCTTCTCGAACTCCAGGGCGCGGATGCCCTGCGCCAGGCTCTTGTAGTCGTTGTCGCGGGTCGTCAGCCGTTCGATGTCGAAGGCGCCGAGTGTGGAAGGCCGGCCTCCGTGGCTCACGAAGTCGGGCCAGTCGGCGTCCTCGTCGACGTAGTCCACGCCGATCAGGGTGTCCGTGTCGCCGGGGTCCGCGCCGCGCAGGATGTTCTCCTGGCCGATCAGCTCCATGTCCAGACGGCGCTGGGTCTGCGCGCGCAGCAGGTTGAGCGTGCCGCCGAGGACGATGACCAGGCGGTAGCCCGCGTCGATGGCCTTGGCCGCGACACCCGTGAAGTTGGCGGTCTTGCCGGACTGTACGTAGCCGACGACCAGGCCCTTCGCCTGGCGTACGGCCGGCTGCTCCGGGTCGGTGAGGCGCTCGACGACGGCGCGGCTCGCCTCGTCCAGGCTCGCGATCGCGGCGTCCGACCAGCCCTTGGCGCGGAGCTTGTGCTCGTACGACGTCCAGTAGAAGGAGCGCGCGGCCATCCGTTCCGGGGTGTACCAGGCGGTGAACTCGCGGGCGATGACAGTGGCGCCCGGCACCCGGCTCACCGGGACCGCCGCGTCCAGTGCCTTGCGTACGTCCGGGCCGAGACGCAGCCGGTCGTACACCGTCGTCCGGCGTTCCCCTGTCCGGGGCCTGACGTCCGGGGCCCACGGGGGTGCGTCGGCGAAGTCCCAGGCCGTGAGGGTGCGGCTCCAGAGCGCGGTCAGCCGCTCGTCGCCGTTCGCGATGCGGGCCCGGAACGTCTCCTCGGTGAGGTCGGCGCCGGGGTGGTCCTCGTCGGCGGCGAGCGCCGCCCACGTGGCGAAGTGGCGTGGGCTGTCCTGCATGCCGGTCAGCGCGGAGTTGTGGATCCTCAGCAGGATGTCATCGGTCACGGGAGTGTCCTCGAAGAGCAGGCGGGACGGGGAATGGCGGGTCAGGACATGCCGCGGTTGCGGCGTTCGCGCTGTGCGCGTACCGACGCCAGCAGGATCGTGTTCCAGTAGTCGACGCGGTCCTGGCGCGGCTTCTCCCAGCGGCCGAGGCCGAAGCAGTCCTCGAGAAGGAGGTAGAGGAGTGTCTTGGTGACGGGCGCGTCGTTGGCGCCGCCGCGCCGGCCGTCGTTGAAGTCGTCGCGGAACTCGCTGTTGAGCAGGACGACGTTGTTCTCGCGGTCGAGGTCGAAGAAGCGGTCCTCCCTGAACGGGGTCCAGGTGAACGCGATGGGCTCCTCGCCCGGCTTCTCCGGCAGCTCCTCCTTGATCGTCCGCCTGATCCTCGGGTCCAGGCCCTTGCCGGGAGCGGTCACCGGCTTGCGTACGGTCTCCGCCCGCTTCGAGCCGTCGCGGTAGGTGGTCTGCGCGTCGGAGAGGTAGGCCTGGAAGGGCGCCCCTGAGGTGTCGACGGCCTTGTCCACGCCGAGCGTGAATGCCGGTGTGACGGTGACGCCCTCCTTCTTGACGTCCAGGCTGAACACGCTGTTCGGGGCGGCGGGCAGGTCCACCGCTATCCGCGCCAGGTTGAGGTGGCCCTCGGGGCTGCGCAGGTCGTTCCAGCCGCCCGCCTGAACGAGGCGGTCGTTCCGGTAGAAGTAGAAGCCCTGCCGTTCGTTCAGCGCGCCGATCTGGCGGAAGCCGGCGTGCTTGGACTTCGCCGACCAGATGTGAGCCGTGAGCCGGACATCTCCGGCACCCTCCACGGGGGCGGTGAAGACGCGTGGGTACCCGGCCCTGCCCGGCACCGTGTAGCCGAAGGGGTCCAGCGGTTCGACCGAGATGTGGTCGACCTCCTCACCCGGTCCTTCCGCCTGCGTACCCACGTCCCAGACGGCGATGTCCAGCTTCAGCCCGCGTGCCAGGAACCGGTGGAGGCAGAGACCGAGGTGGGTCTCGAGCCGGGAGATCGCCTTCGACAGATACTGCTCGCTCTGCCCGCGTGCCACTGTCTCGAAGGCCCGCACCCGGTCCCACCGGACCACCGTGCCGTGCCACTCGATGATGCCGTCGTAGCGGTCGATGAGGTCCTGGGCGTAGGCCGGTTCGACGGTATCGCAACGGAAACCGTCGGCGACGCCTTCAGCGGTGAGACGGCGGCCCGCCGCCCGGCTGCGCCTGGTGCGGCTGACGACGGTGAGGGACTCGGCGTGCGAGAGGGAAGCGGACTTCAGGCCGGTGCCGTACATACCGAGTGCGCCTTCGCCGTACTCGCGCAACCGGCCGACCGTCATTGCTGCGTTCAGCCCGGCCTCGTCCATGCCGGTGCCGTTGTCGACGATGAGCAGGGTGAGGATGCGATCGGCGTCGCGCAGGAAGTGCACGACGATCTCGTCGGCTCCCGCGTCGATCGAGTTGTCCACCAGGTCGGCTACTGCCGTCTCGAATCCGTAGCCCTGGTTGGTGAGCGCCCTTCCGTATCCGGCATCGGGGGGCAGGTGAGTGCTGCCGCTGGTCGGTACGTCGTACTGCCAACCGGCACCGGGCTCATAGGGCATGTGATTCCTCACGCACACCGGGACTGGGCCTGCGTGGGGGAGGGTCGGCCAGTCGGATCAGTCTTTGTTGAATGTGAAGATACTGCAATGGTCACGTGAAGGCTGCATGCTGCACCATATTCGCCCGGCGTGACCTGCTGACGTTCCACGACTGGCGAACAGGCTTGTTTCTGCGGGCACTTCAGGCCCGGTTCTCCGCCGCCCGCGAGGCCGCTCCCGGCTCAGGACGCCTGCCTGGCCTTCCGCCACTCCGGGGCGCGTACCGACCAGACTTCCTCGTCGTGCCGCTTTCCCCGGTAGCGGTAGCTCTCCCGCAGCACGCCGTCCTTCGTCATCCCGAGCCGTCTGGCCACGGCGATGCTGGGCTCGTTCTCCGCTGAGACCCACCAGTCGACGCGGTGGATGCCCCGTTCCTCGACGGCCCAGTCGATGAGGACGCGCACGGCCCGGGTCACCAGGCCCCTGCCGGCCGCCGCCGGTTCGAGCCAGCAGCCGGCCTCGGCATTTCCCTGCCCGATGTCCATGACCCGGAAAATGACCGCCCCGACCAGCGTGCTGTCCGCCCAGATACCGTGCAGCCGCCCGGTGTCGGCAGCGGCCCTCTCCGCGTAGGCCTGGAGGAACGCCCGGCTCGACGCCAGGTCCGTGACGACGTCGGGCAGTGCGTTGTGCTGCCCGATGAACTCCCGTCCCCGGTCCACGTGCGCCAGGAACTCCGCGGCCTGCCACGGTTCGAGCGGCCGGAGTTCGGCGCCGTCGTCGCCCAGGGGTATCGCGTACATCGTCACCCTTCCCATCCTCGGGGACCGGTCGGTACCGGCGCAATGCGGAGGGGTTCTCTCACCGGCGGGGCCGGGGCCTGCTCGGCACGGCCGGCACTCGGCCCTCTGCGGCGTTCCGGCTCAGTGCTGCGCCCGTCGGCGGTGAGCCAGCACCCCGACGATCGCCACCAGCAGCAGCGCGCCACCTGCCGCGTACCGAGCGACCGAGAAACCCGTCCCGGTGAGCGCCTGACGGGGCTCGGGTGTGGGCTCGGCGGATGCGGATGCGGATGCGGATGCGGATGCGGCTGCGGGTGTCGGCAACCGGCGACCGGCTCCCGCGTTGTGTACCGACGCCGCGCTTCGGGACGGCGGCCCGGGCGTGAACTGCCGTACGACGACCGGTTGCCCGACGGCCGACGAGCCGAGGTCCTTGAGGTGTGAGCCGGGTGCGAGGGTGGCGGATTCCAGCACATCACGGACGGCCGTGGCGAGGCCGGTCCCGGCGGGGTTCCATGGCCGGTGCGAGCACCGCTCGCCCGAGATCCGGACGTATTCGGGGACGTGCCAGGTGTAGGCGTAGTTCCTGACGGCCGGATCGTCGCCCGCGACGCGTGGTCTCGCCGGCGTTGGCGGGGTGTCGAAGTCCAGTCCGGCGATGTCCGTCAGCTCGGCACCGTCCGGGCCCCTGCCGGTCAGCGGCAGCCCGTCGGAGTGCCCTTCGGCGAATGTGATGGGCGACCGCGAACCGGGGACGAGGTGGCGCTGATCGGGCATCGTCCTGCCGCTGCCATCGGGCGTGCACACCGAGTGGCCGTCCCCGAACTCTCCGGCCCCGCCCGGAGCCAGGCTCCCGGCCGGGTACCACGCGCCGTAGCCGCCATCCGCTCCGGTCAGGAGCACGGTCGGGTGGTAGTCCACGGGTGCCGTGAACGCGCCGGGTGTGTGCAGCACGACGTGGTAGCCCTGCCCGGCGGCGGCCCCACCGACGGCCATTGCCCTGTCGCGCTCGGTGGGAGCGGCGGCCGGGCACATGGCACAGGCGGTCACAGAGACAAGACTGGTGCGACTCATGCCCGGCACGTTAAGCACACGATTTACGGCTCACCGGAGTGTCGGGTGCTGTCGGGCCCGAACGCCCTCCGCACGGGTGCACCGGGTCCGCCGGATGGCGGGCGGCTGCGAAGTCCCGCGGGCGCGGAGGCCGGCTGAGGCAGGCTGCGGCGAAAGGGTCCCGCCGACCGCCGTCAGCGCTACGCCCCGTGGCACCCCCGGTAGGTGACGCCCGACCCGCACCAGCAGGTCGCGTTGCGGCCCGGTGGCCAGGACACCGCCCGGCCCCTGGCCGCCAGGGTCGTGGCGTACTGGGGGAGCAGGTCGAGATCGGTGGGGGAGGTGTATTCCGATGCGGCGAAGGCCTCGTAGGAGGGGATACTCCCGGTCACGATGCCCAGGTTTGTCGTGCCGCCCGCGGCGAGTTCGCGCAGCGAGGTTTCGATCTTGACCAGATGTGCCGGGTGCGAGGGGTACTCGGCGGTGAGGGACGGGTAGGCGGCGAGGAGCTCGGTGAGCTCGGCGGCCGGCCAGTGCAGTACCGCGACCGGGAACGGGCGGGAGAGAGCCGCCCGGTAGCTGCCCAACTCGGCCTGGAGCCGGGCGATTTCAGCCCTGAGGACGGCCGGGTCGTTGGAGCCGAGCGCCCACAGGCGCTTCGGGTCGTGGAGCTCGTCGAGGCCGATGTCTCCGGTGTGCAGGCTGTCGGCGAGGGCGTCCCACTCGTCGTGTGTGTTGCCCTTGAGGCGGCTGACCCGGTGGCGGCCGGTGAGCAGGGCCAGCGCGGCGTAGGGGACCTCGTCGGACGGGTCGACCAACAGGGTCAGGGCTGTGGTGAAGGTCTCGTGGGCCGCGTCGAGTTCGTCATGGGCTTCCAGGGTCTCCGCCACGATGGCCCAGGGGGCCGGGTCCTGCGGGGAGGAGGCGCGGACGCCGTCGATGATCGCGCGGGCTTCCGCCTCGTGGCCGTACTCCCAGAGGTTGGCGGCCTGCAGGGCCTTCACCAGGGGGAGGTTGACGGCGGGGACGGCCAGCAGCTGGTCGTAGAGGGAGGTGGCGCCGACGCGGTCGCCGGCCAGTTCCAGATGGGCCGCGGCCTGGAGCAGCAGCGGTTCCTGGTCCTCCGGGTACTGCGCGGCGGTGCGCAGCAGGCGCTCGGCTTCGGCTGTGTGGTCGGCAGGAGTGTCGGGGCGCATGGATCACACCGTACTGCGGTGGACTGGTGTCCGGTCAGGGGCGGGACCCGATCCGTACCCGGCCCCCGGGCGCCACCTCGGCGGGCGCACCCCGATAACGGGTACGGCCGATCTCGCGAGGGGTGGGGCGGCGGTGCGGCGCGGATACCCCCTAAGGTCGCTGACGTGCTCAGACGTCGTCCTCAGTTGTTGCTGCTGCTGGTGCCCTTCGTGCTGTTCCTCGGGGCCCTGCCATTCGTCAATCGTGTGCGGCCGGTGCTGTTCGGGCTGCCCTTCCTCATTGTCTGGCTGATCGGGGCCACCATCGTGACGCCCTTCGCGGTCTGGCTCACCCGGTGTGCGGACCTGCGTGCTGCCCGGCGGGGTGAGCGCGGGTGAACGCGGCCGTCGCCACCTCGATCTTCGGGGTGTTCATGGCCGGGACGGTGCTCCTCGGCCTCTTCGCCGTGCGGGGCGGCCGGACCGGCGGGCTCGCCGAGTGGTCGGTCGGCGGGCGCAGCCTCGGGTCCGTCTTCATCTGGGTACTGATGGCCGGCGAGGGCTACACCAGCTTCAGCTACCTCGGCGCCGCCGGCTGGGGCTACAACTACGGGGCCCCTGTGCTCTATGTGGTCGCCTACATGTCCTGCGGCTACGCGGTCGGCTACGTCGTCGGCCCGACGCTCTGGTCCTACGCCCGCCGCCACGGCCTGGTCGGGATCACCGACATGATCGCCCACCGGTACGGCAGGCCCTGGCTCGGTGCCGTGGTCGCGGTGCTCGCCACCGTCTTTCTGCTGCCCTACATCCAGTTGCAGATCACCGGCATGGGCGTGGTCGTCTCGACGATCTCGTACGGGGCGATCAGCCTCAACTGGGCCTATTTCGCCGCCTTCGCGGTGACCACCGGGTTCGTGGTGATCAGCGGGCTGAAGGGGAGCGCCTGGGTGTCCGTGCTCAAGGACGCGCTGGTGATCGGGACGCTGGCCTTCCTCGCGGCCTACGTCCCGCTGCACTACTTCGACGGGTACGGGGACTTCCTGCACCGGGTGGTGAGGGAGAAGGGCGACTGGCTGACCTTCCCCGGCCACGGCGGCAGCGGTCTCGGCCAGGGCTGGTACGTCACGACGTCCCTGCTCAACTCACTGACGGTGGTGATCTTCCCGACCACCGTCGCCGGGTACCTCGGGGCGCGTAACGCCGATGTGCTGAGGAAGAACGCGGTCTGGCTGCCCGCCTACAACCTGCTGCTCTTCGTGCCGATGTTCCTCGGGCTCGCCGCGCTGTTCGTGGTCCCCGGGCTGACCGGCGCCGACTCCAACCTGGCGCTCTTCAAGCTGGTCGTGGACTCGCTGCCCGCCTGGGCTGTCGGCGTGATCGGGGTGGCGGCGGCGCTTTCCTCGATCGTCCCGATGGCCATTTTCATGCTGGTCATCGGGACGATGTGGGGGAGAAGCGTGCTGTCGCTGGTGCCCAGGTGGCAGGAGCGTCAGAAGGGTGCGTCGCAGGTGGTGGTGGTCGTCGCGGGGGCGCTGGCGCTGCTGCTGACCTACACCGCACCCAACACGTTGGTACGGCTCTCGCTGATCTCGTACGAGGGGATGGCGCAGCTGCTGCCGATGCTGCTGCTCGGACTGCTCTGGCGACGGCTGACCCTGGCCGGGGCGGGCAGCGGGCTGGTCGTCGGGGTGGGTGTGGTGTGCGGGCTGGTCTTCACCGATCGCGATCCGGTGTGGGGCATGAACGCCGGGATCTTGGCGCTGGCCGCCAATCTGCTGGTCGCGCTCGCCGTGACGTACGCGGGGCCGGGCGACCGTGACCCGCGTACGGACGCCGAGGTGCTGGCGCACGACCCGATCAGCGACGATCCGCTCGGCGATGACGCGAGCGGCGATGGCCCGCTCGGTGGCGGCCCGGCCCCGGTCAGCGGCGGGAGCGGAGGACCAGGACGCTGAGCGCGCCGACCGCGGTCAGCGCGACCGAGACCAGCAGCGGTGCGTTGTGGCCCACTGGGGCCACCGCGATGATCAGGGCCACACCAGCGGACGAACCGATGTAGCGGGCCGTGTTGTTGGCGCCCGAACCCATCGCGGCCCGCTCCGGCGGCACGGACTCGACGGCGACGCGAGGCAGTGCCGCGTTCAGCAGACCGCTGCCGATCCCCGCGATGAACAGGCCGGGCAGCAGCCGCCACAGCGCGCCCGCGTCCACCGCGCCCAGCATGGACAGCACGCCCGCCGCATGCAGGACGAAGCCGAGCGCCAGCTGATGGCGCGGCTGCACCCGGCCGGCCAGACGCCTGGACTGCAGGGCGACGAGGAAGCCGGTCCCGGACCACAGCACGAACAGCCAGGCGGCGGTCATCGGCGAGGTGCCGAGTGCCTGCTGGAGCAGCGCGGGGAGATAGCTGAACAGGCCGATCACGGCGAGGCCGGTGAACAGGCCGCCGGCCGATGCGGCCAGGAAGTCCGGGCGGCGCAGAAGCCGCAGATCGATCATCGGCGTGCTGGAGCGTCGCTCCACGGCGACGAACACCGCGCCGAGGATCACCGCGGCGAGCAGCAGCAGTCCGACGGGTGTCCGCAGCCAGCCGTCCCGGCCCAGGGTCAGCGCACTGATCAGCGCGGTCAGGGCGAGGCCGAGCGCGATCGCACCCGCCAGGTCGGGACGGCCGCCGCGCGGCGCACGGGATTCACCGAGGGCGCGCACGCCGAAGGCGCCGGCGGCCAGGGTGGCGGCGGCGAGCACCACATAGATCAGCCGCCAGCCGTACGCCGTCAGCCAGCCGGCGAGCAGCGGGCCGAGCGCGATACCGGCGCTGACGAATGCTCCCCATATGCCGGTCGCTCTGATCCGGGCGGGCCCCGCGGGGAAGGCGTGCACCAGCAGACCGAGGCTGCTCGCCAGGATCGCCGCGGTCGCGGCGCCCTGCGCGGCGCGGGCGAGGGTGAACGTCAGAGTCGTCGGGGCGGCGGCGCCCAGCGCGATGGTGATCGCGAGTGCGAGGGTGCCGAGGAGGAAGATCCGGCGCCGGCCGTAGTCGTCCGCGAGGCTGCCGGCCACCAGCAGGAGTGCGGCGAGGCCCAGCGGGGTGCCGTTGATCAGCCAGGCCTGGGCGGACACCGGGGTGGCGAAGGACGCGGTCAGGCCGGGAATGGTGAGCATCGGGGCCGTGTAGTTCATCAGCGCGACGGCGGTGACGGCGCTGGTCACGGCGAGGGTGCGACCCGCGTTCGGTGCCCTGCTGCCCGGTGGGGCCGGATGGTCGTGGATCAGGGACCGGTCGTCGGAGCGCGCCGTGGCCGGGCGGGTGTCCGCCGCCGTCCCGTGAACGGCCGGGGCCTCGCGAAGAGGCGGGATCTCTCGTACGTCGGGCTGCTGAGCCATGATGCCTCGCCTGCGTGAGTTCGGTGATTGAACTAACGCTATCATGGTAAGTTCGTTCATTGAACCTTTCGGTAGGATGGCTCCATGGCACTGGGCAAGGACTACGCATCGCAGCACTGCACGATCGCCCGCTCACTCGAGGTCGTCGGTGAACGCTGGACGCTGCTTGTCGTCCGTGACGCCTTCTACGGCGTGCGCCGCTACAACGACTTCCTGGTCCACCTGGGCATCCCGCGGGCCGTGCTCGCCACCCGCCTCCAGGCGCTCGCCGACGCCGGCGTCCTGGAGAAGCGCCGCTACCAGGAATCACCGCCGCGTGAGGAGTACGTACTGACCGAGCGCGGCCTGGCGCTCTGGCCGACGGTCTACTCGCTCGCCCTCTGGGGCCGCGACCATGTCTCCGGCACCCCGCCGATGCGGACCTTCCATCACACGCCCTGCGGTACCGAGCTCGGCTCGTTCGGCCAGTGCCCGGTCTGCGCCGTCTCCGTGCCGCCGCAGGACGTGGAGATGCGGCCGGGCACAGGTCTCGACCCGGAGCCCGGCAATCCGGTCAGCCGCGCGCTGCTCACGCCCAGGCGACTGCTGGAGCCGATCGAAGCGAGTCGTGTATAACGGCTGAAGGTACGTAAGCCGGGCCCGCCGCACAGCGGGGACGGCCGGAATCGATCGGGAGAGGGAGGGATCATGGCCGGACGTCTGACGCGCCTGTCCCGCCCGGCGGCCGCACTGCTGCTCTTCCTCGTCGCCGAGGTGCTGCTCGCCGAGGGCAGCCTGCTCTCCTCAGCCGTCGCGCTCGCCGCCACGGCCGCGGTCGGCTCCGCGCTGGCCGCCTGTGCGCTGGTCGTGTCCCGCCGCGTGCCCGCGGTGCCGCGCACCCGCATCCGTACCGCGATCCGCGACCGCGAGCGGCGTACCGCATTCCTCCCGCAACGCGATCCCGACGCTTCCGGCCGGCCCCGGCCCCGAGCACCCGGCCGTCTCCTCCCGACGGCCGCGTAGGGCGTTCGCTCCCTTTACGCCTGCACTTTCCGTGGTCCGTCACGCCGACATCCCTGCCTGTCCGGCCTGCGACGAGACCCCTCGGAGGGTTCCCCGTGTCATCGATCTTCAGCGTTTTCGCCGCCCTGGTCGCGCATATCGCCGACCTGCTCCAGCCGCTGTTCCACGGTTCGGCAACCGCCGCCGCGATCATTCTCTTCACCGCCTGTGTACGGCTTGCCGTGCACCCTCTCTCGCGGGCCACCGCCCGTGGCCAGAAGGCCCGCACCAAGCTCGCACCGCGCGTCGCCGAGCTGCGCAAGAAGCACGCGAAGGACCCGAAGAAGATGCAGCAGGCGATCATGGAGCTGCACGCGGAGGAGAAGATCTCCCCGCTCGGCGGCTGCCTGCCCAGCCTGCTCCAGATGCCCGCCTTCTTTCTGCTCTACCACCTCTTCTCCAGCCCGCGGATCGGCTCGGACACCAACACCCTGCTCGGCCACACCCTGCTCGGCAGCCCGCTCGGCGGCCGGTTCAAGGACGCGCTGGGGCAGGGCGGTCTCCTGGGCGAACAGGGCGTCGTCTATCTGGTGCTCTTCGCGATCGTCGCGGCCGTCGCCACGTTCAACTACGGACGCACGAAGCGGATGATGGCCGCGTCGCCGAACCCGCTGCCCGATGGGCCCGGCGCCGGTGCGATGAGCACGATGACCAAGGTGATGCCGCTGATGTCCTTCGCGACGCTCCTCACCGTCGGGTACGTGCCGCTCGCCGCGGCTCTGTACGTGGTCACCAGCACCACCTGGACCGCCGTCGAGCGGGCCGTCCTGTACCGGGACACCGTGCCGGCGGGAGCTGCGATGGCGGCCCCGATGTAACGGCCGCAGGCCGGGGATGCGGTCCAGGTTGTGAACGGGGTCTTGCGGAGTGCACCTCGAACTTGGAGGATCGGCCAATCCCCCCGGTGGCCGCACCCCATCGGTCGGGCCGGTCGAAATCGTTGGGAGACTGATCATGAAGCTGCTTCGTGTCGGAACCGCCGGGGCCGAGCGCCCCGCCCTGCTCGACGAGAGCGGGACCCTGCGTGACCTGTCGGGCCTCGTCACCGACATCGACGGTGCGCTGCTCGCCGACGATGCCGCGCTCGCCCGGGTGCGCGCAGCGGCTGCCGCGGGTGAGCTGCCCGTGATCGAAGCGGAGGGGCTCAGGACCGGGCCGCCGCTGGCCCGGATCGGCAAGATCGTTTGCATCGGGCTGAACTACCACGACCACGCCGTCGAGACCGGCGCGGCGATTCCGTCCGAGCCGATCCTCTTCATGAAGGCACCCGACACGGTGGTTGGCCCCGAGGACACGGTGCTGGTGCCGCGGGGCAGCGAGAAGACCGACTGGGAGGTCGAACTCGCCGTCGTCATCGGGCGCACCGCCCGCTGTCTGGACTCGGCCGGCGAAGCGCTCGGACATGTTGCCGGGTACACGGTGGCCCACGACGTCTCGGAGCGGGCCTTCCAGATCGAGCGCGGCGGCCAGTGGGACAAGGGCAAGAACTGCGAGACGTTCAACCCGCTCGGCCCGTGGCTCGTGACGTCCGACGAGGTGCCTGACCCGCAGTCCCTCCCGCTGAAGCTGTGGGTGAACGGAGAGCTGAAGCAGAACGGCAGCACCGCGGACCAGATCTTCCCGGTCGGCGAAGTGGTCCGTTACCTCAGCCACTTCATGACGCTCTACCCGGGCGATGTCATCAACACCGGCACCCCCGCAGGTGTGGCCATGGGGCAGCCGGAGCCCAAGCCCTATCTGCGGGCCGGGGATGTGGTGGAGCTCGAGATCGAGGGGCTCGGGCGGCAGCGGCAGGAGCTGAAGCAGGCCTGACCCCGTAAGGCTGTGCCGTTCCCGGCCGGTGCCGCCGATCCCGTCAGCCGTCAGGTGGTGTCGGGCGCCGCCGTTCTCCCGCGGGGGAACGGCGGGGCCCCGGCCCGGGCTGCGCGGGCCGCCGGGGAGGCCCGGTTCCTGCCCCGCAGGCGCAGGGCGGTGGAGGCCGCCGGAGCCGGCAGGACCACCGCCCACCAGTAGGCGCGCCCGAAGGCGGCTGCTCTGCGGGGGCCGGCCGACGAGCTCGCCCGTGGCCGCAGCCATGACCGCGGCCGGATCCGCCGCGAGGTGCTCAGCCCGCGGTGGACATGAAGCGCTCCAGCGCCTCCACCACCAGGGCATGGTCATCGGCCTGCGGCAGACCCGAGACGGTGATGGTGCCGATGACTCCCGCGCCCGCGACCCGGACCGGGAACGAGCCGCCGTGCGCGGCATAGAGGTCGTGATCAAGCCGGGAGGAGTCCTCGAAGGTCCTGCCCTTGGCGCGGAAGCGGGACCCGACCAGGAAGGAGCTCTCGGCGTAGCGCTCCACGACTCTGCGCTTGCGGTCGATCCAGGCGTCGTTGTCCGCGCTCGACCCGGGCAGCGCGCAGTGGAACAGCTGCTGTGCGCCCCGCCGGATGTCGATGGCCACCGGGGCTCCGCGCTCCCTGGCCAGTTCGGTCAGCAGGGACCCGAGGGTCCAGGCGTCCTCGTAGGTGAACCGGCGCAGGGTCAGACGCCTTTCCTGCTCCTCCAGTTCGCCGATGCCGGGAGCCGATGGCTGGGGAGTGCTCACAGCCGCACCGTGATTCCCTCGCGGGCGGAGCGTCGCGCGGCCTCCAGCACGTCCAGTGCCGCCGCCGCTTCGTCGGCGGTGACCGGCGGCCTTCCACCGGTGCGGAGGGCCTGCGACACCGCGGCGTAGAAGGCCGGATAGTCGCCGGGCAGGGTCGGTACGGGTGTGCCGCCACCGGTCAGCGCGGACTCGCCCGATCCCAGGTGCCCCCACTGCGACTCCGGCTCCTCGCCCCAGCCGGCCGCGCCGGACGGGCGCTTGCCGTCGCGGAGCGCGGCTTCCTGGGGATCCAGGCCGTACTTCACGTAGCCGGCCGCCGAGCCGAGTGCCCGGAAGCGGGGGCCGAGCTGGGCGGCGGTGGCGGATGCGTACAGATGGGAGCGGACGCCGTTCACATGGGTGATCGCGATGAAGGTGTCGTCATCGGCCTTGGCGCCGGGACGGCGTACGTCCGACTCGGCGTACACCGATGCCGCAGGGCCGAAGAGGACCAGCGCCTGGTCCACGAGATGGCTGCCCAGGTCGTAGAGCAGCCCACCGATCTCCGAGGGGTCGCCGGACTCGCGCCAGCCGCCCTTGGGCTGGGGGCGCCAGCGCTCGAACCGGGACTCGAAGCGCGTGACGTCGCCGAGCTCGCCGTCGGCGATCAGCTTTCGCAGCGTCAGGAAGTCGTTGTCCCAGCGGCGGTTCTGGAACACCGAGAGCAGCAGTCCGCGTCCGGCCGCGAGTGCGGCGAGCTCCCGCGCCTCGGCGGCGGTGCCCGCGATCGGCTTGTCCACCACCACCGAGAGCCCGGCCTTCAGCGCAGCGGTGGCGATCGGGACGTGCGTCTTGTTCGGCGACGCGATGACGATCAGATCCAGCTCGCCCGCGCGCTCCCGGAGCGCGTCCGGGGTGTCCGCGAAACGCACGTCGGGGAATTCGGCGCGGGCCTGCTCCTGCCGCTCCTCGTCCGACGTGACGACGGTGTCGAGCACCAGGCCTTCGGTGGCGGCGATCAGCGGCGCGTGGAAGACGGAGCCCGCGAGGCCGTAGCCGACGAGTCCTACGCGTTGCGGGGTTGCAGTCATGGGCCCCACTTAAGCAACGCTGTTGCCAAAGTGCAAGTATCAACGACAATGGGGGTGTGGACACGGATTCAGGGGAACGGGCGGGAGCGCCGGCCGGGGCGGGCCCGGGGCCCGGGGGCGCGGCGAACGGGGGCGGGGCGAATCTGCCGGCCCTGCGCAGCCACAACGCCGCGGTGGTGCTCGAACTGCTGCGTACGGCCGGCGAGGGCGGCATCAGCCGGCTCGAACTGGCGGAGGGGACCGGACTCACACCCCAGGCCGTCAGTAAGATCACCGCCCGGCTGCGCGCCGACGGCCTGGCGACGGAGGCCGGCAGACGGGCTTCCACGGGCGGCAAACCCCGGACCGTGCTGAGGCTGGTGCCGGCGGCGGCCTATGCGGTGGGGCTGCATCTGGACCGGGACCGGATGAGCGCGATGCTGGTGGACCTGGCGGGGGCGACGGTCGCCCGGCGGAGTGCCGGGCTGGACTTCGGGGCCGGCGCCGACGGAGTCGTCGAGGCAGCGGCCGGGACGATCGAGGCGCTGCTCTGCGCCACCCCAGGACGCACCCCCGGCCCGGTGCTCGGAGTGGGTGTGGCGGCCCCGGGGCCGCTCGACCACGAGGCGGGCGTACTGCACCGGGTCACCGGATTCCCGCAGTGGAACGGCTATCCGCTGCGTGATGCGCTCGCGGCCCGGCTGGGGCTTCCCGTGGTGCTCGACAAGGACACCAACGCGGCCGCACTGGGTCTTGCGCTGGCCGGGGCGGGCGACTCGTTCGCCTATCTGCATCTGGGCACAGGACTGGGGGCGGGGCTGGTTCTCGGCGGCGCCCTGTACCGAGGTGCGCGGACCGGCGCCGGTGAGTTCGGGCATCAGACGATCCAGCTGGACGGGCCGCTGTGCGGCTGCGGCAGGCGGGGGTGTGTCGAAGCGTTCTGTCTGGCCGCCATGGAGCGTGGCGACACGGCGGCGGCCGCCGGGTTCCTGGGTGTCGGGGCCGCCAACCTGGTGGGGCTGCTCGACATCGACCGGGTGCTGCTGGGCGGCCGTACCGTCGATGCCGACCGGGACCGTTTCGTCCAGGGAGTGCGCGCCGTACTGGAGGAGTGGGCCCGGCAGGAGGGCGGCGGAGCGGCCGTCGAGGTGGCGGCTGCCGGTGGCGGGCTGGTTGCCGAGGGCGCCGCGCAGCTGGTGCTCGCGCCGGTCTTCGGGCACATCGGACGGGGCGCCGGGCCCGCGTTCCCTGTTCATCGGAACGGCCGATGATGGGCTGATCGGGCAGCGAAGCCCGGGGCATTCGGCCGTATGCCGATGTGGCGCGCCAGGCAGGACACCGTTGTGCGGTTCGGTGTGGAGCCCGGATGTCCGCGATCAGCAAAGGCCTCCCATGCGCAGTGCCCTCACCGCCGGTGTCGCCGCGGCTGCCCTCGCTCCCGCGCTGGTCATCGGTGCCGCGCCCGGCGTCTCGGCGCACCGCGCGCCGGTCCACGACGACTGCGCGTCGGTCAGTATGCGGCAGCCCGCGGGGGAGGGCTGTGCCGGCGACGCGCAGGCCGGGGCCCAAGCGGGCAGGGACGTGTGCGCGGGCGGCCGCAGCGGGTCGGACTTCCCGGTGGTCACCCGTATCCATGGCGGGCCCACCAGCTACGCGCCCGGCGACGGCTACCGGACCTGGTCGATCGAGATGAAGAACACCACCACCGGAGCCTGCCGCCACATCCACCCGGTCGTCGGCATCGTGGACAGAGACCGGACTCTGAAGAACGGTCAGATCCGGCTGGCATTCCGGGACACCACAGCGCACCGCTGGCGCCAGGTGCCCTTCACCAGCACCGACCGGGACGAGCACATCGGGCCCTTCGGCAACGACTTCGACGGCTTCGTCATTCCGGCGGGCCGAACGGTCTCGGTCGATGTCCGTCTCGCCTTCACCCCTGACACCGCGGGCAACGACATCACCACCAACGCCGCCATCGTGCGGCGGCACGGTGACGACGGTGACTGGGTCGGCGAGTCCGGCGGCTACCGCTTCTCTGTCACCGGCGAGCCGACCGCCGTCCCGGGTGCGACGGTTCCCGGCCGGACCAGGCCGGACGAGACGGTTCCTGACGAGACGGTGCCGGGTGGGACCGCGCAAGCCGAGCCCACGCCCGGCGGGACCGGCGCGCACCGGACGGGCCCCGGCACGGCTACCCCGGGCGGGACCGCTCCCGGCAGGAGCCTTCCCGCCGCGACCGCCCGTCCCGACGAGCCGCTCCCCGGCTGGGCGCAAGCGGGTCAGACCGCACTGCCGCCTGCCGAACTGGCGGGAACCGGCCGCCACAGCCACCACCATCTGCGCCTGCTGGCCGGCATCGCCTGTGCCTGCGTGATGCTGGGCGCGGCTCTGGTCGTGGGGTCGCGCCGGCCGCGGATCAGGCGCAGCCGGTACACGAACCGCTGAAGAACGGGGAGCAGGGCGGCCGGTGGGCCGTTGCGATGCCGTCGCCGATGGGGCGGGTCAAGATCCGCGCATCTTGATTAGGCTGGGCGTGTCGGGGGGCACAGAGTGGTGCGACCGGCTTCCACAGGCACCTCTCTTCACACACGCCGCGTACGGCAGGAGTCCGCACCCATGGCAGAGCGCAAGCCCATCGAATCCTGGCTCACCGACATGGACGGTGTCCTCATCCATGAGGGCACCCCCATCCCCGGCGCCGATGCCTTCATCAAGCGGCTCCAGGAGTCGGGACTGCCGTTCCTGGTGCTGACCAACAACTCCATCTACACCGCCCGGGACCTGCACGCACGGTTGTCCCGGATGGGCCTCGACGTGCCGGTCGAGAACATCTGGACATCGGCGCTGGCCACCGCCCAGTTCCTGGACGACCAGCGGCCCGGCGGCACGGCGTACGCGATCGGCGAGGCCGGGCTGACGACGGCGCTGCACGATGTCGGCTATGTGCTCACCGACTCCGCCCCCGACTACGTGGTGCTCGGCGAGACCCGTACCTACAGTTTCGAGGCGCTCACCAAGGCGATCCGCCTGATCAACGACGGCGCCCGCTTCATCTGCACCAACCCGGACGAGACGGGCCCCAGCGCCGAGGGGCCGCTGCCCGCCACCGGTTCGGTGGCCGCGCTGATCACCAAGGCCACCGGCAAGGAGCCCTACTTCGTCGGCAAGCCGAACCCGCTGATGATGCGGGCAGGGCTCAACGCCATCGGTGCGCACTCCGAGACCAGTGCCATGATCGGCGACCGGATGGACACCGATGTCCTGGCCGGTCTCGAGGCCGGCATGGAGACCTTCCTGGTACTGACCGGGGTCACCCAGCCGGAGACCATCGACCGGTATCCGTTCCGGCCGTCCACGGTGGTCAAGTCGATCGCCGATCTGGTGGAACGCATCTGACCGAACGCGTCCGACCGTCGCGGGGCCCGTTCGGACGTGTCCGCGGGGCTCCCGGGATGCGGCACCCGCCGGGATGGGTGAACCTTCGGAGTACCAGGAGGTTCACCATGCGTTTGATATCTGTAACTCTCTGTGCCGTCTCGGCGGCCGCGGCGACCCTGTTCCCCGCGACCGCGGCGATGGCCGGAGATGCGCCGGGGATGGTCACAGTCAGCCCGTCCGTGATCGCCCCCGGCGAGGTGGTGGACCTCAGGGTGCACTGCGACGGAAGGCGGGTCGTCGGCGCCTCGGAAGCGTTCACCGCCCACGTCGCCTTCGCGGCCTCGACCGAGAAGGGCGCCATGTTCGGCCAGGCGCGGATCCGGTCGGATGTCCCGGCCAAGAACTACGCCGTCGCCGTCAGGTGCCGGGGCCGGATGGCGACGGGCATGCTCAGCGTCGTCCAGCAGCGTGTCGGCATGCCACTGCCCACACCCACCGCACCCGTCCACGCGGGCGGCGGTGCTACGGCGGCGCTGGTCGCCGCCCAGGGCGGCACGG
Source organism: Streptomyces sp. NBC_00344 (assembly GCF_036088315.1). NCBI lineage: Bacteria > Bacillati > Actinomycetota > Actinomycetes > Kitasatosporales > Streptomycetaceae > Streptomyces > Streptomyces sp. NBC_00344. The sequence goes on from NZ_CP107996.1 coordinate 4,440,849, forward strand.
AGACGAGGAACGCCGTCGTGGGGCTGGTCCTCGCCGGGACCGCCGCGCTGACGGTGGCCGCGCGGAGCATCCGGCGCCGTCGCGACGTTGGGTGACATGTCCCCCGGGAGTCCCGCCCGCAGCCGGGGCGGCGGGCGGCTGCTGACCGGTGTGGCCTGGGCGGTTCTGCTGCTCGGGCTGTGGCTGTGGGGACGCCGGATAGCCGATGGGCCCGGAGGCGGTCCGGGGCCGAAGACCGGTGATGTGGCCGCGGTCGGCCGCTCGTTCGGGGTGCCGCTGCCGCCGGCCGCCCACCCGGTCAAGGGCGCGGAACCTCACCGTGTGGAGATCCCGGCCGTGGGGGTCAGTGCCCCTGTCGTCCCCCGCGGACTCGACGACGACGGCGCCGTCGATCCGCCGTCGTTCGACGAGCCCGGCGAGGTCGGCTGGTTCGGCCGCGGCACCCGGCCCGGTGCGAAGGGCGCCGCTCTGCTCGTCGGCCATGTCGACACGAGGGACAGGCCGGCGGTCTTCTACGGGCTGAGCGCGGTCCGCCCGGGCCAGAAGGTCGGAGTGGAGGGTGTGGACGGTTCGCGCGCCGAGTTCACCATCGACGACGTCCGTGTCTTCCCGCGCGACCGCTTCGATCCGCGGAAGGTCTACGGGCCGCGGGAGAAGGGCCGGGCCGAGCTGCGGCTGATCACCTGCGGTGGGGCCTACGACCGCAAGGCAGGGACCTACACGGCGAACGTGGTCGTCTCCGCGTATCTGACGCGCGTTGCCGAGAGGTGACCGCGGGAGCCGATCCGGAGATCCCATCCCGGCCGAACCGTGATGCGGCGAGGCCTTCCCGACATGCGATCCGGCACCGGACCCGGCGTCCACCGCGGCCGGACGAGCCGTACGCATACCGGGCTGCACCCCGACCGTGCCGGACCGACCGCCCGGCCCCCGGAGAGCCGTCGGCCCGGCGGGTCCTCGACCGCGGGCGCACGGACCGCGGGAGGAGCCCGGCACCTGCGCGGGAGGTCATGGAGACCGGGGGCACTGTTCGCGGACAGGGGCTGCGACCGCGATTCCACTGCGGATCCACTGTAGAGCGGCGACCGGGGCCCGGCCCAGGGTTCATCGTGTGCGGCATCGGAAATCGGACCGTGAGGTTCCCGTGATGGCCCGCTCCACAACGCCGCCCGGCAGTCGGCTGTCCCGGTTTGCGCCCAACTCCCTGAAGGCATAGGCGAGTCGGGCACCTGGCGAGTGACACCCGGGGGAGGCCCCGATCCCCCGGGCGGCACCCGGAGCTGGCCGCGGTCACCGTCCCCCGGCGGAACAGTGGTGGCGCGGAGTCCCGGGGACCGGCGTGAACGGGAGTGCCGGACGGCCGCCGCGGGCCCCGGCGCCCGCGTGGCGAAGCCCCGCCGTGGGACGAGGGGTGAGGCCCACGAGGGTGCGGGCGCTACGAGGAAAGCCCCTCACCGTCGGATGAGGGGCTTCCTGCGTCTGTGCGCCGCCAGGGACTCGAACCCCGGACCCGCTGATTAAGAGTCAGCTGCTCTAACCAACTGAGCTAGCGGCGCCTGCTGACCCGGAGAACTTTACCGGACGGCCGGAGGTGCTCAGGAACGCCCGACGGTTCATATGTTCGTATTCCTCCCTTTTGATCCGTCAAAATGCGATTTGCTCCGACAGTTGCAAAACTGGCGACCGTGCAGATAGCCGGCAGAACTTCAGCAACGCGAAGGGCACACGGATGACGCTTCCGGTCTTCGAGGAGTACGAACCTGCGAGCAACTGCGGCTGCGCGGGCTGCGCCGAGCTGCGCAGCCCGGGGCCGCGTTCCCCGCAGCCTCGGGACGGCGGCCACCTGGGGGCGCACGCCCGCCGGGCGGTCGTCCTCGCCACGGCTGCCGGAATAGTGCTCGGCGGGGGAGCGGCCGCGGCCGCGGACCCCATTCCGCCTGCTCCGTCGACGCTGCCGGCCCCGGTCGACCCACCTGCTTCGACGCTGCCGGCGCCGGTCGACCCGCCTGCTTCGACGCTGCCGGCGCCGGTCGACCCGCCGGCGCAGGCCGACCCGTCGGCGACCGGGGCGGGGGCCACGGAGGCGGAGATCTCGGGCGACCTGGAGGCGGGGGCCACGGAGGGGGACCCGGGTGTTACGGAGCAGCCGGCCGACTTGGCAGAGACCCAGTCGGTCAAACAGGGCACCGCCCTGGCGCCCGCGCTGTCCCTGCCCGCCACCACCAGGTCCGCGATCATCAGCCGAGCCAAGCTCTGGATCGCGGCCGGCGTCCCGTACAGCACGAGCAGGCACTGGGCGGACGGGTACCGGCAGGACTGCTCGGGCTATGTCTCCATGGCCTGGGGTCTCAGGCACAGCGAGTGGACGGGGAGCCTTGCGCAGTACGGCGTCCGGATCTCCAAGTCCGAGATCCGGCGCGGGGACATCCTGTTGTTCCACAATCCCGCGAACCCCACCAAGGGCTCCCATGTCACCATCTTCGGCGGCTGGGTGAACAGCGCGCACACCTACTACAAGGCGTACGAGGAGACCCCGCCGCACGCCCGCGCCCGCTCCACCCCGTTCCGCTACTGGAACCATTCGAGCCGCTATGTGGCCTACCGCTACCGCGGGCTGGCCACCGGCAGCGGCGGCTCCGCATCGTCCACGGCCTACCCCGGGGCGAAGTACTTCGGCAAGGGCGCGAAGAACGCGTATGTCACCCGGCTCGGGAAGATGCTGGTGGCACGGGGCGGCGGCCGTTTCTACGCACAGGGTCCGGGTCCGAGCTGGGGCGAGGCCGACCGGCTCGCCACCCAGGCGTTCCAGCGCGCCCAGGGCTGGACCGGTGCCAAGGCCGACGGCCTGCCCGGCCCCGTCACCTGGAGGCTGCTGGTGACGGGCACCGGCAAGAACATCCCCGCCGTGCGGACCGGCGGGAGTGCGTCATCCGTCCGTGCGGATACCGCAGCGAATGGCTTCTTGTCGGGACACCTGGACGCTTCCGTGGAACAGCTCAGGAAGCAGCTTCAGAAGAAGGGGTACGGCTCGGGCGCCATCGGCTCGGACAAGCGGTGGAACGAGGCGGTCCGGCGCAACGTCCAGGCATTCCAGCGCGCTCAGGGCTGGACCGGTGTCAGGGCCGACGGGATGCCGGGCCCTGAGACGTGGAGGCGACTGTTCGCATGACGGATACGACAGCGGTGCCGGCGGCGGCCGCGGCGGCGGTTCCGCCGGGAGATCTCACGGCGGACCAGCTGCCGGTCCGCAGGGCAGCGGTCATCGGGAACGAGACCACCATCGAGATCCCGGTGCATCTGCTGTTCCGTGAGGACGGCGCGGAGGCGGTGTCGCGGGCCGCCCGCGGAGCGGACGCCTTGGAGGATGCCGTTCTTCCGGCCGGTGCCGCGGCCCTCGGCACGGTGGCCGGCTCGCCGGGCGGCAGGACCCAGCAGCCCCGAAAGGCGGTACCGCTCGGGCTTTCCGACCGGCCGTCGCCGACCGCCGATCCCCGGCTGTCCGAACGGCCCGGCATCTCGCTGCCCGGGGCGGTCGCCCTGCTCGGTGGAGCCACCTCACTCACCGGGCTCGGTCTGCTCTTCTGGCGGGCGGGCCTGATCCCGGACCGGCTGGCTCTCGCGCTGGGGCTCCACCCGTATCCGTTCGAAGGGATCGGCCCCGCGACCGAGGTGGCGCTTACCGCCCTGGCGATGCTGGCGATGTTCGCCTTCCTGGGGCTCGGCCGCGGCCGGGCCGGACAGGCCTGGGTGCTGTCCCGCTCCGGTGACTACCGCGGCAGCGTGCGCCGGACGGGCCTGCTGTGGACCAGCCCGCTGCTGCTGCGCCGCCCGGTCGACGTACGGCTGAGGCACTGGCGCAGCGAGCCGATGCGGGTCATGGACGCGAATGGCACCGCGCTGCGAGCGGTGGTGCTCGTGGTGTGGCGGATCAGGGACACCGCGAAGGCATCGCACGGCGTGGCGGATCACGAGGTGTATCTGGGCGAGCAGGTGGAGGCCGCGGTGGTGCGGGTGTTCTCGCAGCTGCCGGCCGATGCCGTTCAGCAGGATGCTCCGTCGCTCCGGGACGCGGAGACGGTCGGCGAAGCACTCACCCGGGTACTGAGGGCGGAGGCCGCCCCCGCGGGCATCGAGGTGTTCTCCGCGCAGCCGGTCCGGATCGACTACACGAACGAGGCCGCAGGTGCGGTGCAGCGGCGGAGGATCGAGGCGCTCGACGCCGCGCACCGGGACAGCGTGCTGACGTCGGTGGTGGACGCGGTGGAGGACACCGTTTCACGGCTGACCGCGCGGGGGCTCGTCGACCTCGACACCGAAGGGCGCAACGCACTCGTCAAGGATCTGACGATCGCCTTCTACTCGAAGTGCATTTGATATGGACACGCTCAACTGCCATCCATACTCTGGGACTTGGTCTAGACCGCAGCTCGGCACACCGAACTCCCCCAAGTTCAGAGGAGTGCAGCATGCGTAAGAAACTCAGCGCGGCCGTGGTCGGCCTTGCCGTCGCGGGCGTCTCCCTGCTCGCGACCGGCAGCGCCAGCAGTCACGGGTACACCGACCAGCCCATCAGCCGCCAGAAACTCTGCGCCAACACAACCGTCACCAACTGCGGTGCCATCCAGTACGAACCCCAGAGCGTCGAGGGCCCCAAGGGCTTTCCCGGCGCCGGGCCCGCCGACGGCTCGATCTGCTCGGCAGGCCACAGCAACTTCGCGCAGCTCGACGGGGCCAAGGCCCCCGGTGGCGGCAACTGGCCCACCACACGGCTCACCGGCGGTCAGGGGTACACGTTCCGCTGGCAGTTCACCGCGAGACACGCCACGACCGACTTCGAGTACTTCATCACCAAGAACGGCTGGGACGACTCAAGGCCGCTCACCCGGGCGGACCTTGAGCCGCAGCCCTTCATGACGGTGCCCTACGGCGGGCAGCAGCCCCCCGGAACGGTGTCCCAGCAGGGCACCATCCCCACTCAGAAGACCGGGCACCACGTGATTCTCGCGGTGTGGAACATCGCCGACACCGGCAACGCGTTCTATGCGTGCTCGGACGTGAGCTTCTGATCGTCGAGCGGCGCTGTGCGGCCGGCCGCCGCTGCCGGACGGGCTCGAAGCAGAGCCGGTGCGGCAGCGGCGGCCCGCCGGCGGAGCAGCACCACGGTGAGCACGGCCCCCAGCACCAGCAGCACCGCCCCGCCGGCCGACGCCCCGTGCATCCCCTGCACGAACGCCTCCCGGGCCACTCGTACCAGTTCCGGGTCCCCGCTCGCGGTGGCCCGGCCCAGCGTCTCGCGCGCCGCGGGCGGCGCGGATGCGGGCATGTTCTGGCGGTACACCGCCGCACCGATCGACCCGAGGACCGCCATCCCCAGCGCCCCGCCGAACTCCTGTCCTGTCTCCAGGAGTGACGCGGCCGATCCTGCCTTCGCCGCCGGCGCCGATGCCAGCGCCATATCGGCGACAAGCGCCATCACCGTCACGATGCCGCAGCTGCTGACGGCCGCCCCGGCCAGCAGCATCCACAGCGAGTCCGTCCCCGTGACGCCGAGCAGCACGAACCCGCTCGCGGCGATCAGGAACCCGGCGGCGACGACATACGACCGCTCGACCTTCTGGGCGACCGCGGATGCGGCCGGTGCGGCGATGCCCACGGCGATGGACGGTGCCATCGACCAGAGTGCAGCCCTCATCGTGCTCATGCCCAGCACCGACTGCAGATACTGCGTGGTGAAGTAGGCCGAGCCCATCATGGCGAACGCGGCCAGCGCGTTGAGCCCGATGCCGGCGCCGAACCCCCGGCCCCGGAAGAGTTCCCGGCTGATCATCGCGTCGGTGCGGCGGAGCTGGCGGCGTACGAAGAGCAGGCCGACCACCGCACCGGCTGCGATGCACAGCACCATCGGGACGCTGAAGCCGTGCGCGGCGATCTCCTTGAGGCCGTAGACGACCGGAAGAACGGCGCCCATCGACAGCGGCACGCTCAGCAGGTCGAACCTGCCCGGGTCGGGGTCCTTGAACTCCGGTACGAGCGCGGGCACCAGGACCAGCAGCAGAAGCATCGCGGGCACATTGATCAGGAAGACCGAGCCCCACCAGAAGTGCTCCAGCATGATGCCGCTCATCACCGAGCCCAGCGCGATCCCGCCCGCCATGGCGCCCGACCAGATGCCGATCGCCTTGGTGCGCTGCTTCTCGTCGGTGAACATGTTGCGGATCAGCGCCATCGTCGAAGGCATCAGCGTCGCCCCGCCGATGCCCAGCAGCGCCCGCGCGGCGATCAGCATCCCGGCGCTCTGCGCGTACGCCGCCCCGACCGATGCGAGGCCGAAGGCCGCGGCCCCGAAAAGCAGCAGCTTGCGGCGGCCGATCCGGTCGCCCAGGGAACCCATGGTGATGAGCAGCCCGGCGAGTGCGAAGGCGTAGATGTCGAAGATCCACAGCTGCTGGGTGCTGCTCGGGTGGAGTTCCCTGCTGATGGACGGGATCGCGAAGAAGAGGACGGAGACGTCCATCGAGACCAGGAGGAGCGGCAGGAGAAGGACGACGAATGCGGTCCACTCCCTGCGGCCTGCGCGCGCTGTCGTACTCGGCGAGTTCGTCATGGCAGAACTGTACGAGCGTCATAAACGCTTGTCTAGTACGTTTGTGTAAAACGGTTGTATGGCATCTGTGCCGGCGTCCGGGCACACGAAGAAGCCCCCCGCTTCCGCGAGGGGCTTCTTCCGTCTGTGCGCCGCCAGGGACTCGAACCCCGGACCCGCTGATTAAGAGTCAGCTGCTCTAACCAACTGAGCTAGCGGCGCGTGCTGACTCGGAAAGAATACCTGGTCCGAAGGGGTGCTCCAAACCGGATCCGGGAGCCGCCCTCCGGGCCAGGTTCAGAGGGTCAGTGAGAGCGCGAGCGGCGCGGCCTGCCGGTTCAGGGCCTCCGCCGCCGAGCGCAGCCGGTGGGCGTGTTCGATCGGGAGGGAGAGCGCCAGACAGCCGACGGCGGAGCCCGCGGTGATCGGCACCGCGGCGCAGACCGTGCCGACCGCGTACTCCTGGAGGTCGAGCATCGGGACCGTGGCCGGCTGGGAGTCCAGCCGGGAGAAGAGGACCCGCTCGTTGGTGATGGTCCTGGAGGTGAGCCGGGCGATCCGGTGGCGGGAGAGGTGGTCGCGACGGCCGTTCTGATCGAGCTGGGTCAGCAGGCACTTGCCCACCGCGCTGGCATGGGCCGACGAACGGAAGTCGACCCACTCCCGGACGGCCGGTGTGAGCGGGCCGTCGGCGACCTGGGTGATCCTGACCTCGCCGTCGATGTACCGGCTGATGTAGACGGCGGCCCCCACCGAGTCCCGCAGCCGGCTCAGGGTGTCCTGGAGCCTGGCCTCGAGCGCCGCCTTCCGGGGGGCGCCGGAGCCGAGGACGACGAGCGAGTCGCCGATCACATAGGCCCCGTCACCGATCTGCTCGACATATCCCTCGCGGCGCAGCATCAGCAGCAGCGAGGAGAGATGGGCCGTGGGGAGGCCGGTGTCGCGCGCGATCTCGGTGTCGGTGACACCGCCTCCGCACCCGGCGACGGACTCCAGCACGCGCAGTGCGTACTGCACCGAATGGAACGGCGCAGTCGGCTCGGGCTTCAGCGCCACGGTTCCCCCTACAGGTAGTGGCCGCTTGCTCGTACACCACGATAACGGCCAGGAGCCGCCCATGGGGCGGCTGTTGGGGAGCCGGGTGGCGCGCACCGCACCACTACGCTGGAGCGCGCCACCATGGCATATGCCGGAGTCACGATTTGATCCGGGAGTCGGAGGTCAGAGCACCGCGCTGAGGAATTCGCGCGTGCGTTCGTGCTCCGGTTCGCTGAAGATTTTCTCCGGAGAGCCGGACTCGATGACCTTCCCCGAGTCGAACATCAGCACGTCGTCGGAGATGTCCCTGGCGAAATTCATCTCATGGGTGACGCACAGCATGGTGATGTCGGTGGACCGCGCGATGTCACGCAGCACATCGAGCACACCGGCGACCAGCTCGGGGTCGAGAGCGGAGGTGACTTCATCCAGCAGCAGGACCTGCGGACGCATCGCCAGCGCGCGCGCGATGGCCACCCGCTGCTGCTGGCCGCCGGAGAGCTGACTCGGCTTGGCGTCCGCCCGGTCCCCGAGTCCCACCAGGTCGAGCAGTCCCTTGGCACGCTCGGCGGCCTCGTCCTTGGACATCCCCAGGACCCGGACCGGCGCCTCGGTGATGTTCCGCTGGACCGACATGTTCGGGAAGAGGTTGAACTGCTGGAAGACCATGCCGATGTTCTTTCGGACCTCGCGCAGCTGCTTCTCGCCATCGGAGGGGAAGAGCTTGTCGCCGTTGACCGTGATCAGGCCTTCGTCGGGCTTGAGCAGGGTCATCAGAAGTCTGAGAATGGTCGTCTTGCCGGACCCCGAGGGCCCGATCAGAGTGACGTGCTTGCCCGGCTGCACCGAGAAGCACAGATTGTCCAGGACGGTGTTGTCGCCGAACCGCTTGGTGACGTTCTCGAAGCGGATCAGCTCACTTGCGGTGACAGGGGTCTCGGGGTTCGCGGGGATCGCGTCAGCGGACAAGGCGGCGCTCCAGGGCTCGTACAAGAAGAGATGCCGGATAGGCGATGACGATGAAGGCGATACCGACGACGGTGATCGTCTCGTTGCTGTGGAAGGTCAGTCCGCCCTGCTGGCGGGCCTCACCGAGCAGATCGAGCACGCTGATCGCGACGACCAGCGGGGTGTCCTTCAGCATGGCGATGACGTAGTTGCCGAGGGCCGGCAGGACGCGGCGGACCGCCTGCGGCAGGATCACCGCCGTCCAGGTACGGCCGACGGGCAGGGACAGCGCGGTGGCCGCCTCCCACTGCCCGACCGGTACGGCGTCGATGCCGGCCCGGTACACCTGGGCGGTGTACGTCGAGTAGTGCAGCCCGATCGCCACGGTGCCGGTGGTGATGGCGGAGAACTGGATGCCCCAGTCGGGAAGCACGAAGTAGAGGAAGAACAGCTGCACCAGCAGCGGGGTGTTGCGGATGAACTCGGTGATGAAGTTCACCGGCCACCGCACGAAGCGCGTCGTCGTCCGGTACCCCAGCGCCCAGACCAGGCCCAGCGCGAAGGAGAGCACCGAGCCGAGCACGAGGATCCGCAGGGTGACGAGCAGGCCGTCCCAGAAGTACGGCATGAAGTCCGAGACAGCGGACCAGTCCCACGTGTTCATCGGGCACCTCCGGTGGCCGTGAGGCCGAGGTTGGCCCGGGTCTTACGCTCCAGCGCCCGCATTCCGCGGGTGAGTACGAAAGCGATGACGAAGTAGATGACCAGGATGATGGAGTAGATCTGGGAACTCTCCTGGGTGGCGAGCCGCACCAGATAGGCGGCGAACGACACATCCCCGACACCGAGCAGCGAGACCAGTGCGGTGCCCTTGAGCAGTTCGACCAGCAGGTTGGAGAAGGGCGGCATCATCTCCGGTACGGCCTGCGGCAGCAGGATCAGCCGCAGTCGCTGCCAGGGGGTGAAGTTGAGTGCGATGCCGGCCTCGCGCTGGGCGGGCGACACCGCCTGGAGGCCGCCGCGGACGATCTCCGCGCCGTAGGCACCGTAGGACAGGCCCAGCGCGAGCACGGCCGCCCACATCGGGACCAGGGCCCAGCCGAACAGGTTCGGCAGCACGAAGAAGATCCAGAACATCAGGACCAGGGCGGACGTGCCGCGGAAGACCTCGGTGTAGAAGCCGGCCAGGAAGCGCACGACGCGCGAGTGGTGCGTACGGGCGGTGCCGATGCCGAAGGCCACGACGGCCGCCAGCACGGCGCTGTACACGGTGAGCTGGACGGTTATCCAGATGCCTGGGAGTACCCAGTGCTGCCACAGTCCCGGCGTCATGCGCACAGCTCCTTGGCCGTCAGTGTGGTCATCTCGTCCTTGGTGAACCCGAACCGGTGGAGCACCCGGAACAGTTCGCCGCTCTTCTTCATCTTGTGGATCTCGACGTTGAAGGCGTCACGGAGCGAGGTGTCGGTGCGGCGGAAGGTGAAACCGCCACCGTCGATCTTCTTCTTGCCGTCGACGGTGGTGGCGAAGGCCTCGGTGGCCTCGGCCCGGTGGCTCTTCTTCACCACCTCGCGGACGGTCAGCGCGGTGCCGGCGAAGACATCGACGCGACCGGTCTCCACGGCGTTCAGCCCCGCCACCTGGTCCTGGAGAATGACGATGTCCTTCTCCTTGTAACCGGCGTCCACGGCGTAGGCGATCTCGGCGTACGCGGACCCGGTGGCGAACTTCGCCTTGGCCTTCACACAGTCCTGGTAGTTGTGGAGGTTCTTCGGATTGCCCTTGCGGACGATGAAGGCGTCCAGCATCTGGTACTCGGGATCGGCGAAGATGACCTGCTCGCAGCGGTCGTGGTTGATGTACATCCCGGCCGAGACGACGTCGAACTGCTGGGAGTTCAGCCCGGGTATGAGGGAGCCGAAGTCGGTGGCGACAGGCTGCACGTGGGCGATGCCGAGCCGCTTGAAGATGATCCTGGCGAGTTCGACCGCCTCGCCGGTGAAGTCGCCGTTCTTGTCGACGTAGCCGTACGGCACCTCGCCCGCTATGCCGAGCCGCACCGTGCCCTGCGACGTCAGTCTGGCGAGCGTGTCCCCGGTCGGAATCCGGCTGCAACCGGTCGCCCCGAGCGCGCCCACGGTGCCCAGTCCCGCCATGCCGAGCAACAGCGAACGTCGCCTTACGGGAAGAATGGTCCGTCTTGTCGTGCTTTCTGAGTCGTTCCCTGGTGGTGGAGCCATGGGCGCGCGGCTACCCGGCTTCCAGCGAGGTATGCGGGGCAATTTCAGCCCATCGCGCAGGGAGGCGGCCTTGACCCGGAGGGGCCTGTGGGGGAAACCATGGAGGGATGAGCGAACGATTCGTGGAACTTTCCCTCGACAAGCGCGGTGTGAGCTGCACCGCGAAGCTCCTCGACGACAAGGCGCCGGTGACCTGCGCCGCGGTGTGGGACGCGCTGCCCCTGGGCGGGGACGTGTATCACGCGAAATACGCCCGCAACGAGATCTATGCCCTGATGCCGGGCTTCGCCCCGGCCGAACCCCCGCTCGAGAACCCGACGGTCACGCCGATCCCCGGGGACCTCTGCTACTTCACCTTCTCCGAGACCGTGCTCGGCACGGACTCGTACGGCTACGAGGCCGGGGCGGACATCCAGGGGCGGGCGACCGTGGTCGACCTGGCGCTGTTCTACGAGCGGAACAACCTGCTGATCAACGGGGACACCGGATGGGTGCCCGGGATCGTGTGGGGCTCGGTGGTGGAGGGCCTCGACCGGATGGCCGAGGCCTGCCAGGACCTCTGGCGCGCGGGCGCCCTGGGCGAGACGCTGAGCTTCCGCCGGGCGTGACCGGCTGCGGTCCGGAACGCCGCTGCGGGCAGACGCAGCCGCACGGGCAGTCCGGACCGCACCGCATCCGGCCCTTCGGGACCGCACCGCAGCCGGCCCTGACGGGGGCACCAGCCAGGGGCCGTCACCCCGGCAGACCGGGCCGCCCCACTCCCGCCCCCGCTTCGTACAGGGCGTGCGCCGCCCGTAGTACCAGCGCGTCCGCATGCCGTGCGGCCACCAGCTGCACCCCGATCGGCAGCCCGTCCTCGTCCGTCCCGCAGGGGACGGTCGCCGCGGGCTGCTGGGTCATGTTGAAGGGGTAGGTGAACGGGGTCCACCCCGTCCAGCGGCGGTGCCCGGAACCCCGGGGGGACTCGACGCCCGCACCGAAGGCGGTGATCGGCATGGTGGGCGTCACCAGCAGGTCGTAGTGCTCGTGGAACAGACCCATCCGGCGGCCCAGATCCATCCGGACGTCGACGGCGGCCAGATAGTCCAGTGCCGAGTAGCGCTCGCCCTCCTCGACGATCTCCCGCAGCCCGGGATCGAGCAACGCCCGCTGCTCGCGGCCGAGATGTTCCGCCACCCGGGCCGCCCCGCTGAACCACAGGGTGTGGAAGGCGGCGACCGGATCGGTGAGGGGCGGCTCCGTCTCCTCGATGTAGGCGCCGAGCTCCGCCAGCCGGCCCACCGCGTCGCGTACCGCGGCCGCCACCGCGGGACGGACCGCGACCTGGCCGCCCAGGGTGGGGGAGAAGGCGATCCGCAGCCCCTTCACGCCGTCGCCGAGGCCGTCACGGTGGCTCACCGCCGAGCGGGCCAGCTGCGACCAGTCGCGGGGGTCCGGGCCGCTGATGACATCCATCATCAGAGCGGCGTCCGCCGCGTCCCGGGTCATCGGACCGACATGGGCCAGCGTCCCGAAGGCACTCGCCGGATAGAGCGGGACCCGCCCGTAGGTGGGCTTCAGGGCGAAGATCCCGCAGAACGAGGCCGGGATGCGCACCGAGCCCCCGCCGTCCGTCCCCAGGCTCAGCGGCCCGGCGCCGAGCGCCACCGCCGCCGCGCTTCCCCCGCTCGAACCGCCCGACGTCCGGGTGAGGTCGTACGGATTGCGGGTCACCCCGTGGCGCGGCGAGTCGGTGACGCCCTTCCAGCCGAACTCCGGTGTGGTGGTCTTGCCGACGAAGACCGCACCGTGCTCCCGCAGCCGCGCGACCGACGGAGCATCCTCGTCCCAGGCTCCTTCGCCGCTCACGCTCTTCGAGCCGCGGTACGTCGGGCCACCGCGCATCAGCAGGATGTCCTTGACCGTGACCGGCACCCCGTCGAGCAGGCCCTGCGGCCCGCCCGACCGCCATCGCCGGGTGGACGCCTCCGCCTGCGCCATGGCCTCTTCGGCGCCGACCCGGACGAAGGCGTTCACCCCGGGCTGCACCACCTCGATCCGGTCCAGCACGGCGCGGGCGGCGTCGACCGGGGTGAAGTCGCCGCTCCGGTAGCCGGCGAGGAGTTGGCAGGCGGTCAGATCGCAGAGCTCAGTCATGGCTGGGGACGTACCCACGTTTCTTGTCGACCACGTTCGGCAGCGGATTTCCGTTGGCCCAGATGTCGTACAGCTCCAGGAACTGTTCGCCGAGATCGTCGCGCCAGCCGATGGTGTCCCCGCTCATGTGCGGGGAGATGATCAGGCCGGGGACGTCCCACAGGGGGCTGTCCGGAGGCAGTGGCTCCTCCTCGAACACGTCGAGAGCGGCCCCGGCGAGCCGGCGTTTGCCCAGCGCGTCGGAGAGATCGTCCTCGACGACGAGTGCTCCCCTGCCGACATTGATGAAGTGGGCCGAAGGCCGCATGGCGGCGAAGGCCCGCGCGTCGAACATGCCCCGGGTGGTCCCGGTGAGGGGAGCCGCGCAGATCACCCAATCGGCCCGGCCGAGCAACTGGTTCAGCTCATCCGGGCCGTGCACGTCTCCGCGGGCGGTCCGGCCCACCAGAGCCGTGTCCACACCCAGCGAGGACAGTGTGGAGCCGATCGCCCGGCCGATGGGACCCGAGCCGACGACCACCGCACGGGTACCGGCGAGGCGCCCGGTCTCGCGGTGGCGCCAGCGCCGCTGGCGCTGGAGCTCCAGGGTGCCGGGCAGATCCTTGGCGAAGGCGAGGACAAGGCCGGCGACGTACTCGGCGATCGGCTGGTCGAAGATCCCCCGGGCGTTGGTCACCACGGTGTCCGACGCCGCGAGTTCCGGGCACATCAGGTGATCCACACCGGCGCTCGCCGTATGCACCCAGCGGGGTCGAGGCCCGTCGCCCGGCCAGCTCCTGCGTACCGCGTCCGAGAGGAAGTCCCACACCAACAGCACGTCGGCCTGCGGGAGTCGGTCGCCGATCGTGCGCTCGTCCGCATGCAGGACCCGCACCTTCCCGGTCAGTCTGCCGAGGCGCGGAAGCGGTTGGGCGTCAAGGACGAGGAGCGTGATCTCAGGGGCTCCAGGAGATGCTTCGGACATGCGCGCGGCCCTCCGGACGTGAGCGTACTGATGTCCCCAGGGTAAGCAGATTGCAACGTCTGAGATGTACTGATTGACCGCGCTCGCTCGGTGACCCTACCGTCGACACCAGAAGCATCAGCCGCCTCGCGCACGCTTGTCTGCGCATGTCATTCGGGGGCCCTTCATGGACGTCTCCTTTCTCGGCGGGCCACAACCACAACGCGGTGTTGGTGTCGTTGCCCCTTTTGACTTCGCTCTCGACAGAGAGCTCTGGCGCTGGGTCCCGGACGACGTGTCGCTCCATCTCACGCGTACCCCCTTCGTGCCGGTCGAAGTCTCGCTCGACCTGGCCCGGCTCGTCAGTGAGCACGAAACCCTCGGCGAGGCGGTCCGCGCGCTGTGCGCGGTGGCGCCGCAGGTCGTCGCCTACGCGTGCACCAGCGGAAGTTTCGTCGGCGGCCTGGCCGGTGAGCGCGCGATGTGCGAAGCCATGACGGTGGCGGGCGAGATCCCTTCGCTCACCACGTCGGGCGCTCTGCTGGCCGCGTTCCAGGAGATCGGCGCACGGCGGATCGCCCTGGTCACGCCCTACACTGAATCTGTGACGTCCTCGCTGGAGGAATATCTCGGCGAAGCGGGGATAACCGTCACCGGGCGGGCCTTTCTGGGCCTCACCAGGCACATCTGGAAAGTCCCGTACCGCGATGTGGTGGACATGGCCCGGCAGGCGGTGGTGGGTGCGGCCGATGCGCTTTTCATCAGCTGTACCAACCTCCCGACGTACGACGTGATCCCGCAGCTCGAAGCCGAACTGCGGATGCCGGTCCTGTCGGCGAACCAGGTCACGATGTGGGCGGCGCTGCGGCAGATCGGCGCGCACGCGGTCGGCCCGTACCAGCGGCTGCTGATCGACTCGATGCCCGCACCGGACCCGATGCCGGAACCCGCCACCGCACTGGCAGAAGATCCGCCCGAAGAGCAGGGAGGCTGGACATGACAGCGGTCGGGTTCCTTTACCCGGGGTATTCCGCGGAGGACGACTACGAGCGAATCGAGCAGCTCTTCGCCTCCGACGTGAGACTGCCCGTCGTCCACACGGACATCGGTGAGGACGCCCACCGGGTGGATGCGCTGATCCGCATGGGCGAGGCCGACCGTCTCGCGGCCGGCGTCGAAGAACTCAGGCTCGCCGGTGCCGAGGCGGTGGTCTGGGCCTGCACCAGCGGCAGCTTCGTATACGGCTGGGAAGGAGCCCAGGAGCAGATCAGGAATCTGGCCCGGGCTGCCGGGATGCCGGCTTCCAGCACGTCCTTCGCCTTCGCGCACGCGTTGCAGCACCTGGGTGTCAGCAGGGTCGCCATCGCCGCGACCTATCCGGAGGACGTGGCGGCCTATTTCGCCGGTTTTCTGAAGTCGGCGGGTGTCGAGGTGACCGCGACCCGCGGCAGCGGGATCATCACCGCTGCCGAGGTCGGCACCTGGGGCCGCGACGAGGTCCTGGAGCTGGCCCTCGCCGGTGACCACCCGTCGGCGGAGGTGGTGCTGCTGCCGGATACGGCCCTGCACACGGCGGCCTATCTGCCGGAGCTGGAGCAGGTGCTGGGGAAGCCGGTGCTCACCGCGAACCAGGTGTCGGTGTGGGAGGGCCTGCGGCTGACCGAGCGGAAGGTGTGGGCGGAGAAGCTCGGGAAGCTGTTCGCCCGGCCGGAGTAGGCGCACGGGGTCCGGGGGCGCGGCGCGCCCCCGGACCTCTGTTCCCCCGAGCGCCACCCCCGAGCCGCGACCACTCCCGAGCCGCGCGGCCGGCCGGTTCCCGGGCCCGGCGGAGCATGCCTGCATGATGCAGGGAATAAGCGGAGACCCCCTCCTGTTGCCCGGGGCGTACATGGCCAACAGCAGGAAGGCACCGCACGGTGGACATCATCCGAGGCAAGGCGGCCGGAACCGCCCCCGTACCCCTCTCCGTGCTGGATCTGGTGACCGTGGGCAAGGGCCGCACCGCCACCCAGGCCATCCGCACCGGGGTGGACATCGCCCGGCTCGCCGAGCGCCGTGGGTTCCACCGTTACTGGGTGGCCGAGCATCACTCGATGCCGGGGGTCGCCTCCTCGTCACCGGCCGTGCTGCTCGCCCATCTCGCCGCCCGCACCGACCGGATCAGGCTCGGTTCGGGCGGTGTCATGCTGCCCAATCACGCCCCACTGGTGATCGCGGAGCAGTTCGGGACGCTGGAGGCGATGGCGCCGGGCCGGGTGGACCTGGGGCTCGGGCGGGCTCCGGGCACCGACGGGGCCACCGCGGCCGCCCTGCGCCGCAGCGACCGGCTGCATGAAGGGGCCGACGAATTCCCGCAGCAGCTGGCCGAGTTGACCAAGTTCCTGGACGACGACTTTCCCGACGGCCATCCGTACGCCCGGATTCACGCGGTCCCGGGACCGGTCCAGGGACCGGCGGGGCGCCCGCCCGTCTGGCTGCTCGGGTCGTCCGGGTTCAGCGCCCGGCTGGCCGGCACACTGGGGCTGCCGTTCGCCTTCGCGCATCACTTCTCGGCGCAGAACACCGTTCCGGCCCTCGACCTCTACCGGGAGTCCTTCCGGCCCTCCGCGGTGCTGGACGCCCCCTACGCCCTGATCGGTGTCGGTGCGCTGGCCGCCGATGAGGAGAAGGAAGCGCGCAGGCAGGTGCTCACCGGCGCGCTCTCGATGGTCCGGCTGCGTACCGGGCGGCCGGGGCTCGTACCGACGCCCGAGGAGGCGGAGGCGTACGAATTCAGCCCGCTGGAGCGGGAGTTCGTCGACGGCTGGCTGGCCAACATCATCATGGGCACCGCGGACGAGGTCCGTTCGGGCCTCGACGACCTCCAGAAGCGCACCGGCGCCGACGAGTTGATGATCACCGCCAACGCGCATGGCGGGGAGGCGCGCTTGCGTTCGTACGAGCTCATCGCGGACGCGTACGGGCTGCCTGTCGGTCCGTGAGGCGGTCCCCGGTCCCTTCCGGCCGGGCAGTCGCTCCCAGGTTCAAGTGAACCTTAAACCGCTCGTCACCCATGGTGGCGGGCGGTTTCTTGGTGCCGACCCCGGCTCTGACAAGCGGTTTCCTGCGGCGATTGGTCTAGTCCTCGTTTGGTTCAGACCATTGACGCGGTAGACGCGGTGGCCGTATCTCTTCTCTCGACCTGTTCCGCTCACCCTCCCGGAGGCAGCACGTGAGCACCCGTAGACCCCTGATCGCGGCCCTGTCGACCGCGGCGCTCGCCGCGGGCGCGCTGGCCGCCCTGGCCGGCCTCGGCCCCGGCGGCCAGGCATCCGCGTCCGCCGCCCGGCCGATCGCTGCCGCCGTGTCCACGGGCGGGGTGAAGATCGCGTACTACGACCAGTGGAGCATCTACGGCAACGCCTTCTACCCCAAGCAGCTGGACACCAGGGGTATCGCGGGCAAGCTGGACGTCATCAACTACTCGTTCGGCAACATCCACCCGACCGACCTCGGCTGCTTCGAGGCCAACAAGGCGGCGGGCGACGACGCGAACCCCAACGCCGGTGACGGTGCGGGAGATTCGTACGCCGACTACCAGCGGTCCTTCAGCGCCGCGGACAGTGTCGACGGCACGGCCGACACCTGGAACCAGCCGATCGTGGGTGTCTTCAACCAGTTCAGGGAACTGAAGGCGAAGTACCCCAAGCTGAAGATCAACATCTCGATCGGCGGGTGGAGTTACTCCAAGTACTTCTCCGATGCGGCCAAGACCGACGCGAGCCGCCAGAAGCTCGTCTCCTCCTGCATCAAGCAGTACATCCAGGGCGACCTCCCGATCGACGGCGGATACGGCGGCGCGGGCACCGCGGCCGGGATCTTCGACGGGATCGACATCGACTGGGAGTACCCGGGCTCGGACGGCGGCCACCTCGGCAATCACTACTCGGCCGCCGACAAGCAGAACTACACGCTGCTGCTCGCCGAGTTCCGCAAGCAGCTCGACGCATTCGGCGCCGCGCACGGCGGCAAGAAGTATCTGCTCACGGCCGCGCTCCCGGCCGGCCAGGACAAGATCAAGAACATCGAGACCGACAAGATCGGCGCGTACCTCGACTACGCCAACATCATGACGTACGACATGCACGGTGCCTGGGACGCCGACGGGCCGGCCTACCATCAGTCCCCGCTGTACTCCGGGGCCGACGACCCGACGGACGTCATCGCGCCCGGCACCCAGAAGTACTCCATCGACAACGCCATCGACGCCTGGCTCGACGGGTCACCGCAGTACGGCATCGCGGGCGGTTTCCCGGCCGGCAAGCTGACGCTGGGGTACGAGTTCTACTACCGCGGCTGGAAGGGCGTCCCGGCCGGTGCGAAGAACGGCCTGGGACAGCCAGCCACCGGGGCCTCCGCGGCGCGCCCGCTCAGCGCGGTGCCCGGTATCGCGCACTACAAGGAGCTCAGCGGGATCGTCGACAACCCGGCGACCACGTTCTGGGACGACCAGGCGAAGGCCGCCTACTTCTACAAGGACGGCGAGTTCTTCACTGGCCTCGACCAGAAGGCGATCCAGGCCAGGGCCGACTACGCGCACAGCAGGGGACTCGCGGGAGCGATGATGTACTCCCTGCTCGGCCTGGACGACAGGACGACGCTGCTGAACGAGATCGTCGACGCTGTCGGCTCCTCCCCGACGACCCCGCCCACCACCCCGCCGGCGACGACCCCGCCCACCACGCCGCCGGCCACCACACCGCCCCCGACCACGCCGCCTCCCACCACCCCGCCGGCCGGCTGCACCGCGCCGGCCTGGGACAGGGCCGCGGTGTACACCGGCTCCACCCATGTCTCGTACAAGGGCCACACCTGGAACGCCAAGTGGTGGACCCAGGGCGAGGAGCCCGGCACCACGGGCGACTGGGGAGTCTGGCAGGACCTCGGCGCCTGCTGACCCGTACGCGCCCCCACAGGACGAAGCCGCCCCACATCCCTTCCCGGGTGGGGCGGCTTCGCGCGCCGGTCCCGTGGCGGATGGCCCGCAACGCTCGCGGCCCGCGGCCCCCCTCGCTACGCTTGCTCCACTGATCATCCCTCCACGCAGACGATGTCCCCGAGAGGCCGCCGTGGAACCAGCCCGGCAGTACAACGTGCATGAGGCGAAGACCCATCTGTCGCGCATTCTGCAACAGGTGGCGGCCGGCGACGAGGTCCTGATCTGCAGGGCGGGGCAGCCGGTGGCCAAGGTGGTACCCCTGACGTCCGGGGCCGGGCACACCGGTCGTGAGCCGTTGGAGGGACAGGTCCATGTCCCCGAGGACCTCGACAAGCTGCCGGACGACATCGCCGACTCCCTGGGCATACTCTGACCGACGCCTCGATGAGGCGCTCAGGACCCGCCCGGTGACGCCCCAGCGGTGAACCGCGGCCGGCGTCATGACCGGCGTGCCCCGCGCGGCGGCCTCTGCCGCCCGCTTCTCAGCCCTGCAGTGGTACGGGGCCGATCATCGCCCCGATGTCCGCGGCCGGCACCGCCCGGGAGTACAGGTAGCCCTGCCCGGTGTCGCATCCGATCCGGCGCAGCCGGGCGGCCTGTCCCGACGTCTCCACACACTCCGCGGTGACGGTGAGCCCCAGGCGGTGGGCCAGCTGGACCAGTGCCTCGACGATCATCTCGTCGGCGGGATTGGGGTGCGTCCCCTCGTCGTAGCGGAACCCGCGGACGAAGGAACCGTCCAGCTTGAGTACGGAGACGGGCAGCCGGCTGAGATAGGCAAGGTTCGAGTAGCCGGTTCCGAAGTCGTCGATGGCGATCTGCACCCCCATGTCGCTGAGCGCCTGCAGCGCCTGAAGCGGACGGCCCGCGGAGCCCATCACCGCCGACTCGGTGAGTTCCAGCTGCAGCAGCCCCGGCGCGAGACCGGTCTCGGCGAGGATCCCGGCCACCTCGGCGACCAGATCCGAGTCCCACACCTGCCGGACGGCGACATTGACGCTCACGAACAACGGCGGCCGGTCCGGGTGGTCGAGCTGCCACTGCCTGGCCTGCCGGCAGGCCGTACGCAGGACCCAGCCACCGAGCTGGACGATCGAACCGTCCTCCTCGGCCAGCCCGATGAAGCGATTCGGGGTCAGCCGGCCGAACTGCGGATGGTCCCAGCGCACCAGGGCCTCCACGCCTTTGAGCGCTCCGTCCGCCATGCCCACCAGAGGCTGGTACTCCAGCATGAACTCACCGCTCTCGACGGCGGGGCGCAGCGTCGACGAGAGGGCCTGACGCGTCATCCGGTGCGCGTTGCGCTCCGGGTCGAAGAGGGTCCAGCGGGCCTTGCCGTCCGCCTTCGCCCAGTACAGCGTGGTGTCCGCGGCTTGCATCAGACCGGTCGCGCTGGTGCCGGCCACCAGCCGCTCGACCACCCCGATCGACGCGGACATGGACAACCGGTGGCCGCTCAGGTCGAAGGGTTCCCGGAGCGCTTCGAGTACCGAGCCTGCGAGGTCGGCGAGCTGTTCGGTGCCGGTGGAGTCCTCGACCAGCAGGGCGAATTCGTCGCCGCCGAGCCTGGCCACCAGATGGCCGCTGCTGCGCCCGTAACCGGCCCGGTCCGCGCAGTGGGTGAGTCGGGCGGCGACGATCGACAGCAGCCGGTCCCCGAAGCCGTGCCCCAGGGTGTCGTTGACCGCCTTGAAGCCGTCGAGGTCGAGATAGCACAGGCCGATCCGGCCGGTGCCCGGCACGGTGCGGGCCGTCGGATCGAGCGCCGCGGAAAGCCGCTCGAAGAACAGGCTGCGGTTGGGAAGGCGGGTCACCGGGTCGTGCATCTGCAGATGGCGCAGCTTGGCCTGGAGCTCCCGCCGGTCGCTGACATCGGCGACCGAGAGCAGCACCTGGGAACTGTCGGGGACGGGGGTGACGCTGACCTCGGCCCAGAGCGAGTGCCCGTCGGGATGCTTGATCCTTCGGGTGCAGCGGAAACCTGCCCGGCGGCCGCCCAGCACTTCGCGGTAGGCGTGCCAGGTGCGTGCGTCCGCGGTCAGATCCACCAGATCGGCAGCGGTCCGCCGGGTCAGCCCCGCGGGTGGGGCGCCCAGCAGTCCGGCGAGGGCGTCATTGGCCGTGACGACCAGGCCCTCGCGGTCGATGACGGCCATCGCGAGCCGTGCGGTGTTGAAGGCGGCCCGGTAGTCGTGCAATTCGGCTGCGGTCCGGCCGACTGTCTGACGCTCCGTGACCGGCGGCCGGACGGAAGCGGGCGCCGGTCCCGGCCCTTCGGAGGTTCCGCTCACGGCTGGCTCCCGCAGTGCAGTCGTCTTGGACAAGTACGGGTCCGGCCGTAGGCCGGACGGGGGAAGAACGCCGAGGGCGCGATCCACGCTGGAAAGTGTGCCGATCATAGAGGTTGAAGTGATGACCGTTCCAGCGTTGGCCGCAGCCCGAGATCACTCCGGCAGCCAAGGGTGATCGTTTCTGCACGGCTGTGGTCCGGGATCTTTTCGACGTGATCGGTTGTGACTTTCCGTGAAGGGCCGGGGTGTCGGCCCGATCACCCGGCTGGGGCAGCTCGACAGGGCAAACATGCACAAAACGACACAGGGTGGGTGGGGTGTCCCGCATCCCCAACCCGGAGGTCGAAGTGCAGCGGAAGCAGCCACCCGAGGGAGTGGACAGACGGCGGCTGAGGCGTGCCGCCGCTGTGCTCACCTCATTCACCGCGCTGGCCGCCACCTCGCTGGTGGCAGGCCCGGCCGTCGCCACCGAGGGGACCGCGGGACCCTGTGTGCTGCCGCGTACCGATGCCCATCACTCGCTCGGTCTCGACAGCTGGAACTCCGCGTACACCAAGCCGGTCGGATCGCTCGACGCGGTCATGATCTTCTTGTCCTTTCCCGGCTCATCGCCGCGCACCACACCGCAGGAACTGACGGCCGACTACTTTCCGGCGACGACCGAGTTCTACCGGCGGGCCTCGTACGGAAAGTTCACGCTGCGCCCCCACCCGCTGCGGCGCTGGATCCAGATGCCGCGTCCGGCCACCGCGTACGGCATACAGCGTGACTGGGACCCCTCGCAGCGCGGCGCCTATCTGCGGGACGCGATGGCGGCGGCGGATCCGGAAGTGGATTTCAGCACGTACGACGTCGTCTATCTGCTGGCCGACCCGGATGCGCCGGGTGTCGACTCCGATGCCACCAAGGTGGTCAACCTCGACAGCCCGCTGCACGCCGACGGCACGGCCATCCGAAGGGTGGTCACCGGCTTCGAGCAGCACCCGCCGGACCACAACGTGCTGGCACACGAGACCGGGCACGTCTTCGACCTGCCGGATCTCTATCACCGCCCCGAGGACGGCAAGGGCGACTGGGACACCTATGTCGGCGACTGGGACGTCATGGGAAGCCAGTTCGGGCTCTCCCCGGATCTGTTCGGCTGGCTGAAGTGGAAACTGGGCTGGCTCGACCGCCGCCAGATCGGCTGCGTACAGGGCACAGAGCCCCGGATGTACACCCTGGACCCGGTGGAGGAGATGCCCGCCGAGGGAACGGACGTGACGGGAACCCGGCTGGTGGTGGTACGGACCGGCGCGGACCGCGTGCTCGCGATCGAGGCCCGCAGCACGGCGGGCAACGACCGGGCCAGCTGCACCGAAGGGGTGCTGATCTACGAGGTGAGGGGCGAGACCGCCTCCGGAAGTGGCCCGGTCAAGGTGTTCGACACCCATCCGCACAGTGAGGCGTGCTGGGGTCAGTCCGTCTACCCGCAGCTGGCCGACGCGCCGCTTCAGGTCGGGGAGACGTTCACCGTGCCGGGCAACGGCACGAGGGTCGAGGTCGCGGACCGCACGCCGTCGGGAGCCTGGACGATCGAGGTCACGCCGAGGATGTAGCCGGGCCGCCGTGGGACCCGCCGAACGAAGAAGCCCCCCGCTTGCGCGAGGGGCTTCTTCCGTCTGTGCGCCGCCAGGGACTCGAACCCCGGACCCGCTGATTAAGAGTCAGCTGCTCTAACCAACTGAGCTAGCGGCGCCTGCTGACGTCGTAGACCTTAGCATCCTGATCGGCGCGGGGAAAAATCGATAAGCGCACCGATGGTGAGCAGGTCGAACGGGCCGCCCGCACGCATGCCCAGAGCACCACCTCGGGCCCGGGGAGCCAGGGGTGCCGGGTGTCGGGAGCCACCAGCCAGCGAGCCCCCGGGCGGGGAACGCGGCTGGTCGGCGACGGTACGGTCACGGCATCACCGACCCCGTGGCAGAGCATCGGCGGCACCGCCTCGCCCCACTCCTCCCACTCGAGCAGGGACGGCAGACGCTGGGCCGTGCCGGGTGCGGTGAAGAGCAGCATCCGGCCGCGGTGGCCGGCCACAGGACCGGAGCCCGGGCCCTCGGACCAGAGTGTGTCCAGCAGCCGGCGGCCGAAGATCGACGGTACGTTCACCACGTCGAAGACGGTTCCGCAGGGCAGCACCACGGGGGCGCCCGGGCGGGACTGCCACAGCGAGAGCGCACTGCGGGGATACGCGGCGGCGGAGGCCAGCCAGGCCGCGCCCGCGGTGGTGACCTCGGCGGCGTGCTGTCCGCCCTCGTCCCGGAGGGTGCGGCTGAACTCGCCGGGCGGCCGCCCTTCGGGCCCACCGCCCGCGAAGATCCCCGTGCTGCCGTCGCTACGCTGCCATGCGCTCATGACATCCAGATCTACCCGCAGTAACGGTCTGGTTTCTGTGGGTTGACCGAAACCGGGACAGGGCGGGCCGGGAGGCGTATCTTGCGTCCTGCATATGCCAGCCGCGTGCTCGGATAGCCAGGTGCGCTGCCCCGCCGGGTGCGCTCACCTGGCTTCGCACCCCGGGGGCTGCGCTGCCCAGCCGGCGGCTGCGCCCCTTACAGCGGGCCGGCGTTGCGCATCAGATCCCGGCCGAACTCCACCATCTTCTTGGTGTAGTCCTCCGTCCACCGGGCGCGCTCGGCGATGTCCGCCATGGTGAGGCGGTCGAAGCGACGGGGGTCGGCGAGCTGGGCGGCGGCGATCGCCTGGAACTCGGTCGCCCGGTCGGCCGCGGCCCGGAAGGCGAGCGTCAGCTCGGTGGAACGGACCAGGAGCGCCGCCGGATCGTCGATCGATTCCAGATCGAAGAAGTGCTCGGGGTCGGCGGAGGCTTCCGACGGCTCGAAGAGCAATGGCGCGGGGCGCGGTTTGCGCTCACGCTGTTCGGATTCCGCCATGGATGCCTCCTGCTGTACGTGTTGCGTCTCCGGACCACCGTCCATTGTCCCGCCTCGTGCAAGGGGGCCTCGGGGGCCTGGCCCCGCCGGTCGCCTCCCTGCCCGGTAGTGACCCTTCGGTGCCGGCCTCCGGCGTTCCGTGTCCGGACGTGCCCGTTCCATGCTGGTACGCGACCCTTCCGGGCCCGGATCCGTACATCCGGTCCGCATCAGCCGGTTCCTGGCCCGGCCAACGACCGGAAGCCGGCTTCCGGCCCGCATCGCCCGCCGCGCGGGCCCGCGGCGGACCGACGGCGCCGGCCCTGCCGCCGGACGGATGCGGCTACGGCCGGTACCGCACCCGGTGTTCCGCGAGATGCGCGAGCACCGCGTGATTCGCCTCCCATCCGTCGGGAAACTTCACCGTCACACCCAACCGCACCGGTTCCGTGGAGGGGTGCTCGTCCAGCAGCTCGGTGACCCCCTCCCGGCACACCACGATGCACGCGTGCCTGTGCCGTGACGCCAGCACGCAGAGCCTGCCGGTCTCCAGATGGAACGCGGTCGCGTCGGGGCGGCCGGACAACGGGTGGAGCACCACGGTGACGTCGAACTCGCGGCCCTGCAGACGGTTCGCCGTATCGACCGCGACGCCCGAGACCCCGAGGCCGGTGAGTGCGGCGCGGACCGCCGCAGCCTGGTCGCGATGGGCGGTGCCGACCGCGATGCGGTCCGCCGTCAGCGGGACCGGATCGGGCGAGCGCTCGCTCACCGCGGCGCCGCCCCGGTCGAGCAGCCGGCGGACGACCAGCGCCACCGCCCCCACCGCCTCCGGATCCGTGCGGGGCGTATGCCTGGCCGGCAGCTCGAGCAGGCCCCAGCCGGTGTCGGCCGCCTCGTCGAGCACCCGGTCGGGGCCCGAACCGTCGGACGGCACAGCGAAGGCCAGCCGCCGGTCACCGTGGCCCGTACCACTGCGGAAGGGTGTGTACGGATAGAACGCGTCCGACACGAGCGGCGCGGCCGAGGCCGGCAGGCGCCAGGAGACCGGCAGCCGGTGCTGCGGCAGCTCCGGGTTGTGGGCGATGAGGGTGGACACCGCGCTGGCCGAAGGGTCGTACGCCAGCCCGGCCCACTGCTCCGCGCCGACCACACTGAACGGGTCGAGCTGGCCGGGATCGCCCACGAACAGGGCCCGCTCGAACAGGCCCGCCACCGCGAGCAGGGCGTCCGAGCGCATCTGGTACGCCTCGTCGACGATGGCGTGCCGCCACGGCTCGACACCCTTCACGTGCGCCCATTTCGCCGAGGTGGAGATCACCACGTCGAGCCCCGCCAGATCGGCGGCCTTGGCCGACTTACGGACCTGGGGCAGGTCGTCGATGGCCTTGTCGTAAGGATCGGGCTCGCTGCTGTGCAGCCGGCCGACCGGCAGCCCGGGGTCCGCATCGGCGAGCCGCATCACCAGGTCGTCGACCTGCGCATTGGTCTGGGCGATCACCATCAGCGGACGCCCGGCCGCGGCCAGTTCGCGGGCGGCGCGGACCACCAGGGTCGACTTGCCCGCACCGGGCGGTGAGTCGACGACCACTCCCCGGGCGGTCCCGTGCAGGGTGTCGTCGAGGATGGCCTGTGTCGCGCGGGCAGCCTCGGTCCCCGGATCGGACGTATCGGGGGTCACAGCAGATCCTCCGGGGTGACGGGGTCGGGACCGGTCGGACCGGTCGCGGAATCCGGCCGGTCGGCTGCGCCCGGCGGCCCGCCGTGGGTCCACGGGGTGTCCTCCTGCGCGGGCAGCTCGGGACCGCCGCGCGAGCTGTGCTCGAAGAGGGTCCAGCACAGCCGCTGGCCTTTCTCCGGCACGGTCCCCGGCGCCGGGTCCCTGGCCCGGCCCATGCCGTTCGTCAGCCGCAGGACCAGCGCGCCGTCCTCCTCGTACCGGACGAACTCGGCGGTCTGCGTCTTCGGCGGATCCCCGGACAGTGCGCGGTGCACCTTGACCCGCTCGCCGAGGTGCGGGGTGTCGTCCGTGCGGATGGTGACCAACGGGCGGGGGCTCGGGCGCTTCGATTCACTCCACGCCATCACCACATCGGTCACCTCGCCGGCGAACGCCTCACCGGAGAGCCGGCGGCCGGCCATCACCAGAGGGTCGTCGAGGGCTTCCTGAGCGTCCAGAAGGGTCTGCGCCGCCTCCCGGGAGGCGAGCTTCTGCGCCGCGGTCACCGCGTCGTCCCGCCGGGGCTGCGGGGGCTCCCCGGCGGCGACCCGGTCCCGGTGGCCGGTGAACGACCAGCGGTCGCGGGTCCACCGGGCGGCGGCCCGTTCACCGTCGGGCAGCGTCCGCACCAGGTCCAGCGCATGCCAGACGGCGTCCCAGGTGGGTCGCATCACCTCTTCGAGCAGCGTACGGATATGGCGCTCGGCCGCGGTCAGTTCGGCCAGTGCCGCATCGGCGGCCAGTCCGTCCTCGGCCGCTGCCAGCGCCGTTCCGGCCAGATCGAAGCGCTCGATGGCCGGGGCGAGCAACGTGTTGTCGAACGCGGGGTCGGTGGCGGGCCCGGCCGGCGGGCACAGCAGCCGGCCCGACCGGTCGCGCTCGAGCTCGGCCCGGAGCGCCGCCTGCGCGCCCGACCCGCCCGGCGGGTCGATCCAGGCGAGCAACGCACCCAGATGCTGGTCCTCGAGGCTGCTCTGCCCGGTGGCCCAGTGACGGTTCAGAAGATCGGTCGCCGACAGCAGCAGCGAGGATCCCGGCACCCGGGCACGCTCACCGAAGTGCGTCAGCCAGCGACCCAGCAGAGGAACCCGCGGCGGCGCCGGATAGGGCGTCTCCGGGTCGTCCTCGGCCGTCCGGCGAAAGCGCATCGAGCGCCCGAGCAGCCGGACGAATTCGATGCCGGCCCGGCTCGGAACGATCAACTGCGGTGCGTCCGCGCACAGTTCGACCTCGACCTTGGTCTTCTTGCCGGTCGCCGGGTCCGCCTCGGAGCGCTCCGCGGCCTCGACGTCATCGGTGTAGGTGCCGATGTACGGCAAAACGGCCTCGGCCAGCTCGGCCAGGAAGGCGAATCGCAGATCGCGGTCGCGCGGCTGGGCCACCGCCAGCAGCCGCGGGTGCGCGCGGTCGGTACCGACGAGAGCGCCGAGCGGCGCACCGGCCTCGCCGGCGGTGGTGAGCGGGACGACGACCAGCGGGCGCTCGGAGAGATGGCGATGGCGGACCGTGGCGGTCGGATGCGCGTGTCCGTCCGCAACGGCTTCCAGCCGGGCCAGCGTATTGATCAGCGACATCCGCGCTCCTGCTGCCGGGGCCTTCGGACACCTGCCGTGCCGGGGGTCAGCACGCCGCACCCCCCAGGGCCTCCGCCCGGAGGGCCGCTGCCCTCCGCAGCGCCGCCACCGTCGGATCGGACGGATCGCCTTCCTCGCCACGCGCCGCCGCCAGCACCGCGCCGACCGTGGTCAGCCCGCCCAGCTCACCCCGGACACTGCGGCCGAGGGATTCCACCGCACCCGCACGGCGGGCCCGGTCGCGGCAGTGGAAGGCCATCTCGCAGGCGGCCAGGCACTCGGGGGCGTAGGCCGCTTCCACCGACTCGACCGCGGCGGCCAGTTCGGCGGGGCCCAGCCCCGGGTCGAAGGTGGTGCCTTCGGGGAGCGCGGCCGCGATGTCCTCGATCCGGGTGAGCCTGGCCAGCTGGCGGCGGGTCACCGAGAGCTGTTTGCGCACGTCGACGGCTGCCGCGGTCGGCAGGTTGGAGAAGTCCTTGGGACAGACCAGGAGGATGCGGTCGTCCACCGATGCGCCGGACAGGTGCTCGGCGATCCGCTGCAGCGCCAGGACGTACACCGCGGACTGCCGTGCGGCCGCGCCCACCTTCGCCGCGTCCGCCGATGCGTCGATCATGGGGAAGGACTTGATCTCGATGACCGTCCAGTGCCCTGCGGGGTCCACCACTACCGCGTCCGGTTCCAGATAGGCGGGGGAGCCCGCCACCTCCAGGGCCAGCATCGGGTGGTCGAAGAGCGCCCATCGCCCGGCCGCGGTCGCTTCGCGCAGCGCAAGCGCCGTGCGCGCCGCCCGTCCCTCGGGGCCTGCCGCGCTCAGATCCGGGACCTCGACACCTGCCGGCTCGGCGGTTCCCATCCGCTCGGAGAGCAGACGCATGAGTTCGGCGCCGCCGTCCGCCTTGACCCTGGCCTCGAAGGCATTGCCCCGCATGAAGGCGAACTGGGACTGGCCGAAGCCCGATGGCGAACCCAGTGCCTGGGCCAGGACCGCCTTGTTCACACCGGCGCCGTCGAGCAGTGCGCGCCGCTCGCACCCGGGATTCGCGGCGAGTGCCGCCAGCGCGCGGGCATCCAGCGGCTGTGGAGCGACGGCCGGGCCGCGCAGCTCAGCGAGCCGCTGTCGGAGCGCCGTCGCCGGCCGAGTCGGCCGCTGTGGGGGAGGAGGCGGAGGAGATCCGCTGTCCGGGGAAGTGCTCACCCGCGGAAGTCTTCCATCCGCCACTGACAACCGGGGACCGTGTCCCGGAAGTGCCGGAGGCGAACCGCTCGCGTATTCGGTCGGCGAGCCGCATCACAGGACCGGCCAGCAGAAGTCCCGCACCCATCACCGCGACGCCCGCCAATGCGTCGAGGAGGTAGTGGTTCGCCGTACCCATCACCACGAAAGTGATGGTCAGGGGGTAGGCGACGCCAAGTATCCGGGTCAGCGGGGTACGGCCGTGGCGCCACAGCATCACACCGCACCACAGGGCCCACCCGACGTGCAGGCTCGGCATCGCGGCGAACTGGTTGGTCATGCCGCCGAGTCCGCGCGGAGCGCTGGCCTCGGTGCCCCACCAGCCGTACGAGCTGTACTGGGCCATCGTGTCGACAAAGCCCTCACCGGGAGCGAGCAGCCGGGGAGGGCAGGTGGGCAGCAGGGTGAATCCGACCAGGCCGAGCAGGGTGGAGAGCATCAGCCAGGTGCGTGCCGCCCGGTACTGCACCGGGCGCCGGCGGAAGAGCCATATCAGCACCGCCGGGGTCACCAGGTAGTGCAGCGAGGCATACGCGAAGTCGGCGGGTATGCCGAGCGCGGATATGTGGGTGAACAGGCGGTTCAGCGGGTGCTCGACATTGAGATGGAGGACCTTCTCGATGTGCAGTATCGACAGTCCGTGGTCGATCGCGCTCCGGGTGTCGCCGCGTGCCAGCAGCCTGCCCGACGAGTACGCGCTGTAGACGACAGCGATCACCAGGAGCTCTGTCCACCAACGGGGCCGATCACGGGTCGCGGTGTACGGCATCCGAACGCTCTCCATCTTGTATTCAAACGGGGCCAGTCACCCGGCGTCTAACCATAGGGCGTGGACCAAACCGGATTCAGCCGCCCCCATCGGTAGGAGTGACGCCGATACGGTCCCCCGGGTTGCTTCCGCGGGCCGTACGGGATGATGGGAAAAGCATCACCCGCTTCACAGGGAGAGAACGTCATGGCACCCCGCATGCTGCTGGCCCGGCATGGACAGACCGAATGGTCCCTGTCCGGGAGGCACACCGGCAGAACGGACATAGCCCTGCTCGACGAGGGCCGTCGCGGGGCGAAGCTCCTGGGTGAGCGGCTGCACCGCTCACCGTGGAACGGGGTGCCGGACGCCGGGGTGCTGACCAGTCCGCTGGTGCGGGCGAGCGAAACCTGCGCTTTGGCCGGGTTCGCCGACCGGGCCGAGGAGTGGGACGGGCTCCTGGAGTGGAACTACGGGGCGTACGAGGGCCTGACCCCGGCCGAGATCCAGTCGATCCGGCCCGGCTGGTTCATCTGGCGCGACGGCGTCCCCGGCGGGGAGTCGGTCGCCGACATCACCGCCCGCGCGGACGAGGTCGTCGAGCGTGTCCGTACGGCAGACCGCGATGTGCTGGTCTTCGCGCACGGCCACATCCTGCGGGCTCTCGCGGCACGCTGGCTGGGCTACGACCTCACCTTCGCCGCCCGCATCCGGCTCGCCCCCACCTCACTCTCACTGCTTGGCTGGGCCTATGACGCCCCCGCGGTGGAGCGCTGGAACGACACCGGTCATCTGGAGCTCTGAGGCGGCACAGGCCGCGGCAGCCCGGATGCCGTCCGTTCACACCGGACGGGGTGTCGAGGCGTGCCGCTCGAGGAAGTCCGGCACCCCGGCCGCCCTGCGCTGCGGCAGCAAGCGCCGTGCCGTGCCCGCCAGCATCGCCTGGATGCGGGACGACTGCACCTGGCCCCGGTCGAGCAGGTCGAGCACCCGGTGCCCGGCGTGCGCCGCGCGGTCGGGGGCCCCCGCCCTGGCGAGATCGTCGGCCAGCTGCGCGCGGTACAGGGCGAGATTGCGTGCGAAGTGCGGGTCCTGCAGATCGGCGGCGCGCTGCGCGTGCCGGGCCGCCCGCGGCCAGTCGCCGAGCGCCGACCAGCACTGGGCCTCCAGCATCTCCAGCTCCGCCTCCACGAAGAAGGTCATCCACTCCGGGTCAGCATCCGAAGCCCCGCGTACGAACAGGGACTTGGCCCGGCCGAGCGCCTCTGAGCACCCGGCACGGTCGCCGAGCCCCGCCCAGCCGCCCGCCTCCCGCAGCGTCAGCAGGGCGAGCAGCCGGGGCGACGACAGATGTTTCGCCGCGCGCTCGCCGGCCTGGGCTGCCCGCACCGCCTCGCGCGGCCTCCCCGCGTCGCGGGCCAGGAACGCCGTGTTGCAGAAGGCGTGGGCCTCGAGCGCCGGATCGCCGGAGACCCGTGCGGTGGCCAGCGCCTCGGCGTAGTGCGAGCGCGCGTCGTCGAAACGGCCCGAGTCGTGCGCCAGCCAGCCCACCGAGATGGCCAGTTCACCGGCGCCCGCATGCAGCCGGTCCGCCGCCGACCTCCGGGCCGTGTTCGCGTCGAGCAGGGCGTAGGCGGCATGCAGCGGCTGCGCCGCGCGCTGGTAGAGACCGTCGGCGCCGTGGCGGTCGTCGAGCAGCCGGATCTGCCGTACGGCCGCCTCGACGGCACTGACCTCGGCATCGCCGACATGACGTGACCGGGTTACGGGGGCCGGACCGAGGCCCAGCGAGACGGCCGCCATCGCAGCGGAGCCGCCTGCCATGAATGCGCGACGCAGCACGTCGCTCTCCTCGTCGTTCTTGGTACTGCTGGGGTTGTTGCCGTGGGGCCTGCCGCTGCCGGGGTGGCCGTGCGGTCCGTCCGGGGGCGGCGCGGGGTGCGCGCCTCTGCCGCGTACCGTCTCCCGGTCGGAGAACCCCAGATCGCTGAGCGTCGAACCGGGGAACATGTGCAGGAACACCCGCTCGTACGCGTAGTTGGGGCAGCGGATCTCGCCGGCCTCCACCCGTCCGATGTACCGCGCGTCGCACGCCACTTGCTCGCCGATCTCGCGGGCGGCGCGGCGGACGGCCGCCGCGAACTCGCCGGGCGAACGCTGCCCGCGCAGTTGTCGGAATGCCGGGTTGCGTACTGCCCGTGACATCGCCATGGCGGCGCCCTCTCTGGCGGATGGTGCTGCCGGCCCGGACCGCTCCGGCGCGCAAAACGTACCGTCTGCGTGGGACCGGTCACACCGTGTTTGCGTACAAAACGGATATCTCACCCGCAATTTGCCATGAACTGCCATCCTTTACGGCGGTGCGGTGCCGTAGCCCTTGACGTCCGGCAGGCGTTGGACCTTGCGGAGAACGAGGAGGGGTTGCCTTGTTGGAGACCGGTATCGAGATGAGCGGTTCGTGTACGGCCGCCCGGCACAAGCCCGGCAGTGAGGTCAGCGCGGCACCGGACGGCGGGGCCGGTCCCTGCGATCTGGTGACGGTCCCCGCCCGGCAGGGCCTGGAGGCTGTGGACATCCTGCGCCGTGCGGCCGATGCCGCCGAGGTGGGGCCGGTGCTGCACGACGGCGCCTGCGACACGCTCGGCTTCCTGGTGCCGCCGGGCACGGCCGACGGCTGGGACATGCCGGGCAGTGCCTGCACCCAGACCAACGGACGCGGACTGCGCATTCCCGGCGGGCTGCCGGTCCTCGGCACCGGCTGGCTGCTGCCGCCCGTGGAGGACGCGCCGGTCACGGATCCCTCGGCGCTCAGGGCGGCACTGGGTGAGGCGGCGCGGCTGATCGAGGCGGCCGACAGCCACCGGTGAAGCCCGTTGGGGCGGCTGCCTCGTCCGAGGCGATACTGGGGGTGTGGCGAAGAACAAGAGGCAGGGCCGGTCAGCACCCGAGGCCGTCGTCGAGCAGGTGGGCGGCGGGGTCGCCGAGCTGAGGCCCGACCGGGACCGCCCGCGCGGCCGGACGCTGCTGCTCGACGGCGCCCCGCAGTCCCATGTGGATCTCGACGACCCCACCTACCTCGAATTCGAGTACCAGCGCAGGCTCGGCCATGTCATCGACCTCGTCGCACCGCCCAGGCAGCCGCTGCAGATCGTCCACCTCGGCGGCGGCGCCTTCACGCTGGCCCGCTACGCCGCGGCGACCCGCCCCCGCTCCACCCAGCAGATCGTCGAGGCCGACGGACCGCTGGTCCAACTGGTGCGGCGGGAGCTCCCGCTGGACCCGGGAGCGCGGATACGCGTCCGTACCGCCGACGCCAGAGCAGGACTGGCGAAGATCCCCGACGCCTGGGCCGACCTGGTCATAGCGGATGTGTTCAGCGGCGCACGTACGCCTGCTCACCTCACCAGCGCGGAGTTCCTCACCGAGGTCCGCAGGGCGCTGAAGCCGTCCGGCTGGTACGCCGCCAATCTGGCGGACGGTCCGCCGCTCGCCCATCTCCGCGGTCAGATCGCGACCGCCGCGGCGGTCTTCCCCGAGCTGGCGCTGGCCGCTGAGCCGACCGTGCTGCGGGGGCGGAGGTTCGGGAACGCGGTGCTCGTAGGGGCCGCCGTGGCGCTGCCGGTGGGGGAGCTGACACGGCGGGTCGCCGGCGACGGGTACGCCGGGCGGGTCGAGTCCGGGCGCCCACTGGTGGATTTCGCCGGTGGCGCGCGCGTGGTGAGCGATGCGGACGCGGTGGCCTCGCCCGCCCCGCCGCCCGCTGTGTTCGACTGAGCCGTGTGTGAGGAGCAGCGCGGCGTCCGCCGGGAGGCCTGGGCGGGACTTCTGACACACGGCCCGGCACCGGGGTGCCCCGCCGGGGCCGCCGCGCACACGGCGGCTGCCCCGTCAGTGGTCGTCCACCGCCACGGACGGCGCATGGCCGTTCCAGGTACAGAAGACGGACGCCGCCCGGTCCCCCTGAGTGAAGGTCACCCGGATCCATTCCGGCTGCTTCCAG
Organism: Streptomyces sp. NBC_00344; assembly: GCF_036088315.1. NCBI lineage: Bacteria > Bacillati > Actinomycetota > Actinomycetes > Kitasatosporales > Streptomycetaceae > Streptomyces > Streptomyces sp. NBC_00344. Next base: position 4,474,197 of record NZ_CP107996.1, read on the forward strand.
ACCTGGATCTGCCAGCCGTCCCCGGGCGATGCCGAGACCAGCTCCGCCGACCTCGTGCCGAGGTCGAAGACGACCCGGCCGCCGGAGAGCGTGTAGCTCCGCACATCCCCCGACCAGGCGGACGCGGGAGCCGGCGCCGATGCGGACGGTGACGAGTGCGGCTTCGCCGACCGGGAGGGCTTCGGGGTGGTGGTTGTCGCGCCTGCACGGCCCGGCCCCTCGTCGGGGGACGGGGACGGCGACCGGGTCACATCCGGCCGCTGGGTCGAGGACGACAGCAACTCCGGGCTGCCCGCGACCGGAAGCGCCCGAGGCGGGTCGTAAGCGGTGCCCGCCATCACCGAGTGCACCCCCCACCAGGTGAGCGTGACCGCCGCGCCGGTGGTGAGCGACCACGCCAGGGCCTGTGCCAGTCGCCGTACCATCGCGCCATAGTGCACCACCTGCCCCAGCCGTGTCGCCACCCGCAGAAGGATCCCCCGAGGACCCCCGAATGGCGTACGGTGCCGCCCATGGCAAGTGTGCTCGTGGTCGAGGACGACCAGTTCGTACGCTCCGCCCTCATCCGGCACCTGACCGAGGCCTCCCACACCGTACGGAGCGTCGGCACGGCCCTGGAGGCGCTGCGTGAGGTGGCCCATTTCGGCTTCGACCTGGTCATTCTCGATCTGGGGCTGCCGGACCTCGACGGGGCCGAGGCGCTCAAGATGCTGCGCGGCATCACCGACGTCCCAGTGATCATCGCCACTGCACGGGACGACGAGGCGGGAATCGTACGGCTGTTGAACGACGGCGCCGACGACTACCTGGTCAAGCCCTTCTCGGTGGAGCATCTGTCCGCCCGGATGGCAGCCGTACTGCGCCGCTCGCGCGCCAGGGCGGGCGCCGAACCGCCCTCGCGGCTGATCAGGGTGGGCGGCCTCTCGGTCGACCCGCTGCGCCGGCAGGCGGAGCTGGACGGGATCCAACTCGACCTCACCCGCAGAGAGTTCGACCTGCTGACCTTCCTCGCGGGGCGCCCTGGCGTGGTCGTGGCACGCAAGGAACTGCTCGCCGAGGTGTGGCAGCAGTCGTACGGCGACGACCAGACCATCGACGTGCATCTGTCCTGGCTGCGCCGGAAACTGGGCGAGACCGCGGCCAAACCCCGCTATCTGCACACCCTCCGGGGCGTCGGAGTGAAACTGGAACCGCCCCGATGAGGTGGGCCCTGGTCCGGGTGTCCCTGGCCGTCACCGCGATGGTCGTGGTGGCCTTCGCCGTGCCGCTGGGCCTGGTCATCAGGGAGATGGCCAGCGACCGCGCCTTCTCCGACGCCGAGCGGAACGCGGCGGCGATCGGCCCCACCCTCTCCATCACCGCCGACCGCCTGGCGCTGGAGAAGGCCGTCGCCTCCACCCCGGCCGGCGCCGCGAACCGGATGGCGGTGCATGTGCCGGCGGCCGGCGAACCGCGCAGCCGGGCCATCGAGATCGGGAAACGGCGGGCGAGCCGCAAGGACATCGAGGCGGCCCGCAGACAGGCCGTGATCACCGACGTGCCCGGCGGCTCAGCGCTGCTCCAGCCGACCGCCCTCTCCACCGGCAAGATCGCGGTGGTGGAGGTGTACGTCCCGGAGAACGAGGTCTCCAACGGGGTGGGCACCGCATGGCTGGTGCTCGCAGGCGTCGGGGCCGCACTGATCGTCGGCTCGGTGGCGGTGGCCGACCGGCTCGGCGTGCGTATGGTCCGCCCGGCGCAACGGCTCGCACGGGCCGCACACGATCTGGGCGAGGGCAGGCTCTCGGTCCGGGTTCCCGAGGAGGGGCCGCCCGAACTGCGGTCGGCCGCCTCCGCGTTCAACTCCATGGCCGACCAGGTCGTCCAGCTCCTCGACAACGAGCGCGAGCTGGCGGCCGACCTGTCCCACCGGTTGCGTACCCCGCTCACCGTGCTCCGGCTCAACGCGGCATCCCTCGGGGACAGCCCGGCGGCCGAACAGACCCGTGCCGCAGTCGAGAAGCTGGAGCGTGAGGTCGACACCATCATCCGCACCGCGCGCGAGCAGCGCCCGCAGACCCAGGGCGGACAGGGCGGCGCCGGCTGCGACGCTTCCGACGTCATCCATGAGCGGATGTCCTTCTGGTCGGCGCTCGCCGAGGACGAGGGCCGGGAGGTGCGGCTCGCCGGCATCGACCGGCCGGTACGCATCCCGGTGGTCCGGGCCGAACTGGCGGCGGCTCTCGACGCGTTGCTCGGCAACGTGTTCCGGCACACCCCCGAGGGCACTCCCTTCGCGGTCGACGTGCACAACGCGGACGACGCCGTCATCGTGCTGGTCTCCGACGCGGGCGGCGGTATCGCCGACCCGGCCGCCGCACTGGCACGCGGTAACAGCGGCGAGCGGGCGGGCTCCACCGGACTCGGCCTGGACATCGTGCGCCGGGTCGCCGAGTCGACCGGCGGCGACGTCCGCATCGGCCGCTCGGTCCTCGGCGGCACCGAGGTCCGTATCTGGATCGCGCTGGACGGCGGCCGTACGGCGCAGGGGCGCGGGCACCGGGTGCGCAGCCGACGGCGCACCGCGCTGCGCCGGCCGACATCCGTCTGAGGCGACGCCCGGCACCGGTCCGAGGTGACGCCCGCATCCGTCCGCTACGGCAGTCGAAACCCGCCTGACGCACCGCCCGGCGCGATCGCCGAACGGTCTGTTTCAGCTACCACCCGGGCACAGGGTGGTCTGAACCTTTAAACGTCCCCTTTGCCTTCCTTAAGCCCGCCCTAAGAACTCCGACTGCCGTCCTGAACTGGTCATTTGTCCGTTTCCGAGTCGCTAGCGTGCTCCACACCCCCCACTTCCGTAACGCAGAGGCAGGCACGCGATGAGTACGACGACGCACCGGCGCAAGGTGAGTGGCAGGACGAAGGTCATGGGCGCGGTCATTGCCGCGGCGGTCGCCGGCGGCGGAGCGTTCGCACTGACCGGCACCGCGCAGGCCGCGTCCATCGGCGCCGCCTACACCAAGACCTCGGACTGGAACGGCGGTTACACCGGCCAGTACGTCGTGACCAATGACGCCGGCAAGGCGCTCAAGGACTGGACGCTGGAGTTCGACCTGCCCGAAGGGACCAGGCTGAGCTCGCTCTGGAACGCCTCTTCCACAGTGGACGGCCGGCACGTCACCGTGAAGCCGGCGAGCTGGGACAAGGAAGGCATCGCCGCGGGCAAGTCCGTCACCATCGGCTTCGTCACCGCGGCGAGCGGCAAGGCGGGCGACCCGACCGGCTGTGTCATCGACGGCACCAAGTGCTCGGTCGACGCCGGAGGCACCCCCGAGCCGAGCGGCCGCCCCACCGGCACGCCCAAGCCGACGGCCACTCCCTCGGCCCCCGCGACGCCGCCCCCGACACCCACCCCCACGGGCACCACGGGCACGGGCAGCGGCACCGCGAAGGGCGCGGGCTTCGCCCCGTACATCGACACCTCGCTCTACCCCGCGTACGACCTGCTCGACACGGCCGGCAAGACCGGAGTGAAGGAGTTCAACCTGGCCTTCGTCACCTCCGGCGGCAGCTGTGCCCCGCTGTGGGGGGGCGTCACCGCCCTCGGTGACGACAAGGTCGCCTCCCAGATCGGTGACCTGCGAGCCAAGGGCGGAGACGTCCGGGTCTCCTTCGGTGGAGCATCCGGCACCGAACTCGGTATCGCCTGCAAGTCCGCCGGCGACCTGGCCGCGGCGTACGGCAAGGTCATCGACACCTACAAGATCACCAAGGTCGACTTCGACATCGAGGGCAGTGCGCTCCCCGACACCGCGTCCAACACCCGCCGCGCCCAGGCCATCGCCCAGCTCCAGAAGTCCCACCCGGGCCTCGACGTCTCGTACACCCTGCCGGTCATGCCCGAGGGCCTGACGCAGCCGGGTGTGGACCTGATCGCCGACGCGAAGAAGAACGGCGTCGGGATCTCCGCGGTCAACATCATGGCGATGGACTACGGGGCGTCCTACAGCGGCGACATGGGCGGCTACGCGATCCAGGCGGCGACCGCCACCCAGGCCCAGATCAAGGGTGTGCTCGGGCTGTCCGACGCGGACGCCTGGAAGACGGTCGCGGTCACCCCGATGATCGGTGTCAACGACGTCAACACCGAGATCTTCAAGGTCGACGACGCCAAGCAGTTGGCGGACTTCGCCAGGTCGAAGGGCCTGGGCCGGCTGGCCATGTGGTCCGGGGCCCGGGACAAGGCCTGCCCCGGCGGTCCCAAGAACTCCGCGGACGCGACCTGCTCGTCGATCGACCAGGACGCGCTCGCCTTCACGAAGGCGTTCGGCGCGAACAGCTGACGCCTTCCGCCCCCACCGCGTACGCCCCGGCCGGCTCCCACCCCCCACCCGGTCGGGGCGTACGCCTGTGCGGTCGGAAGGCGTTACCGCACGCCCGGGTGGGACGGCAGGGCGAGCCGCTGCGCCGCGCGTACGACGCAGGCGCGGCGCCGGGCGAGTTCGGCCGGAGCGCCGGCGTCGGTGCCGGTGAGCATCCGGGCGACCTGAGGCACGGAGAACCACCATGCGGCCAGCGCGATGATCATGAACACCAGATCGGCCGGGTCCAGGTCGTCGGTGAGGTCACCGGCGCGCTGCGCGGCCGAGACCGCCCGCACCTTCTCCTGGTAGTGCGCGGTGCGGTTCACCTCGTCGGCCACCCGGCCACCCGCCAGACCCTCCCACTGCAGCAGCCGGGCCAGCTCGGGATGGGCCGCGTGGTAGTCGAAGGTGAGCCCGGCGAACTCCCCGATGTCCTGAAGGCCCGCGGCGGGCGGCTTCGCGGATGCGGCGAGCTTCTCCAGCTCGTCGCGGAGCACCGTCCCGAACAGGGACTGCTTGTCGCCGAAGTACTTGTAGAGACGCTCCTTGTTGATCCCGGCGCGCTCCGCGATGCGGGCCATCGTCGTGCCGTCCGGGCCGTGCGCGGCGAACTCGACCGTCGCCGCTTCCTTGAGCCGTCGCCGCGTCCCCTCGGTGTCCCAAGCCATGAGCCCACCCTAATCCAGCCCAACGGCAACGTTGCGGTTGCGGCCGCCTGCGCCCGGCTGCCGGATCCCGGGAGGTACGGAGGCGGTCTCCCCGGCCGTACACCCGGCGGCTTACGGCGGCTTACGGCGGCCGGGTCGTGCCAGGGCCGAACTCCACTTCCGGAACCCGGGGTTCGGGGAAAAAACACGGAGGGCGCCCGGGGGCGCGCCGCGGCGCGTTTCCCCGTTCACCTTCCGGCGATCGGACGGAAATGGCGGTGTGATCGTGACCCTTTCCGGACGCATGGATTCCGATTCTCCATAGGTGTGGCTCTGACCTGGGGAAATGTGCCCTTGGGCGGAACTGCGTGCGGTCGCATGCGAGTCCGGGCAAGAGGGCGGACGGACACATTCGCATGACTTGCCGGACACGCTCGGGCAACGGAAGCGTCTTCAACTCTTGACACCCACCCCTCCGAGGAAGCAACCTTCCGGCATCGGCGCATGGGAGCGCTCCCACATCGCACGGCGAAATCGCGTGCGGCGGCACTGCCCGTGCCTCCCCCCTTGCACCTCCTGGCACCCGCACTCACCAGCGCGAATGCCGCGCAGTCAGAACGCCAGTCCCACCCTGGAACAAGGAGTAGTGGAATGCGTATCACCCGCACCGTCGGCGGCCGAAGCCGCAGAGCCGCGGTACTAGCCACCACGGGCCTCACGGCCACAGCCCTGCTGCTGGCCGGCTGCAGCGATTCGGATTCATCGGACACCGGCAAGTCCGAATCGAACGGGCCGATCACGCTGACCGTCTCGGACTTCGGGCAGTTCGGCTACAAGGAGGCCGGGCTCTTCGCGCAGTACCACAAGCTGCACCCGAAGATCACGGTCAAGGAGAACACCACCGCCGACGAGAAGGTCTACTACCCCAAGCTGCTCCAGCAGCTGAACTCCAACAGCGGTCTGTCCGACGTCCAGGGCGTCGAAGTCGGCCGGATCAAGGAGGTCGTCGACACCAAGGCGAACCAGTTCGCCGACCTCAGCAAGGTGATCAACGTCGGCGACTGGGTGTCCTGGAAGGAGAAGCAGGCCACCACACCGGGCGGTCAGGTGATCGGCGCGGGTACCGACATCGGCCCCATGTCTCTCTGCTACAACACCGACCTCTTCAAGAAGGCCGGCCTGCCGACCGACCGCGACAAGGTGGCCAAGCTGGTCGAGGGGGGCTGGAGCGACTACCTCGCGCTCGGCGAGAAGTACAAGAAGAGCGCGCCCGCCAAGACCTACTTCATGGACTCGGCCAGCGCGATGTTCAACGCCGTGGTGAGCTCGAACGCCCAGCAGTACTACGACGCGAGCGGCAAGCCGATCTACAAGACCAGCTCCAGCGTCAAGGACGGCTGGGACCTGGCGGCCCAGGCGGCGACCAAGGGCCTTTCCCAGGGCCTCGCCGAGTTCAACCCCCCGTGGGTCAACGCACTGCGCAAGGGCACCGTCGCGACCGTCCCCTGCCCCGCCTGGATGGCCGGTCAGATCTCGACCAATGCCGGTGTCGCCAACAAGGGCAAGTGGGACATCACCACGGCGCCCGGTTCGTCGTCGGCCAACTGGGGCGGTTCGTTCCTGGCCGTGCCCAAGAGCGGCAAGCACGTCGCCGAGGCCAGCGCGCTCGTGAAGTGGCTGACCGCCCCCCAGCAGCAGGCCGCGGTGTTCAAGGCGATCGGCTCCTTCCCGTCCAACAAGGGCGCCTACACCCTTCCCGACGTGCAGAACGCCAAGCTGCCGTACTTCAATGACGCGCCGATCGGCAAGATCTACGCACAGGAGGCCACGACCATCCCGGAGACGGTGCTCGGCCCGAAGGACGGCGTGATCAAGGACACCTTCTCCACCCAGATCAACAACATGGAGCAGCGGCACACCAGCTCCAAGGACGCCTGGGACGCGGCCATCTCGTCGATCGACAAGGCGGTCGGCTGACCAACACCGGTGCGGGCGGCCGACGGGCCGCCCGCACCGGCGCCGCCACCGGGGAGGCCCCGCCGTACTGGCCGGGTGCCCCTGGTCCGGTACCGCACATGGACCAGCGTTCCGACACCGCCACACCGGGCCGGACCGGTCCGCTCATCGCGCCGGGTCGGCGCACCCCAGGGAAGGACTCCCGCCTGTGGCAACCTCGACCCCCACCCGGGACACTTACGGCCCGCCTGACCGCGGCTCCCAGCAGATCTCTGCCGCCCGGCAGAAGTGGCGGAGCCGGCTGTGGCGGTTCGACGACAAAGCATCGCCGTACGCGTACATCGCCCCGTTCTTCCTCGTCTTCGGGGCCTTCGGCCTCTACCCGCTGATCTACACCGGCTGGATCGCCCTGCACCGGGTGGAGATGACCGGTCTCGACCAGATGCAGTGGGTCGGCTGGGACAACTTCTCCAGGATCCTTCAGGACTCCGAGTTCTGGACGGCGGTCAGCAACACCTTCCTGATCGGCGTCATGTCGACGGTTCCGCAGCTGCTGGTCGCGCTTGGCCTGGCCCATCTGCTGAACTACAAGCTGCGGGCAAGTACCTTCTGGCGCACGATCATCCTCACCCCGTACGCCACCTCGGTGGCGTCGGCCGCGCTGGTCTTCGCCCTGGTGTTCCGGGCCGACGGCGGACTGTTGAACTGGGTCCTGCACTTCATCGGGCTGGGCCACACCAACTGGACCAACGGGCACTGGACTTCGAAGATCGCCATCTCGATCATCGTGATCTGGCGCTGGACCGGCTACAACACCCTGATCTACCTGGCCGCCATGCAGGCCGTGCCGACGGATCTGTACGAGGCCGCATCGATCGACGGGGCCTCGCGCTGGCAGCAGTTCCGCAAGGTGACCATCCCCTCGCTGCGGCCGACGATCCTCTTCACGATCGTCATCTCGACCATCGGCTCCATGCAGCTGTTCGGCGAGCCGCTGCTGCTCGAGGGCGGCACCCTCGGAGCGACCGGCGGCAACGAGAACCAGTACGAGACGCTGAGTGTCTACCTCTACAACTACGGCTGGAATCTGGGGCATCTCGGTCCGGCCGCCGCAGTGGCCTGGGCCATGCTCGCCCTGCTGCTGATCATCGCGGCGATCAACTGGCTCATCGGCCGCTTCGTACGCAAGTCCGCGGCCTGACCGGGAGATATCCATATGACCATCACCAGCCCCACCCGCACCCGGGACTCCAGCGTCCGGCAGGCTGCCCACGGTGCCCCCCGTCGCCCCAGCCGGTTCAAGCCGGGCGCCGGACAGCAGATGAAGGCGGGCCCCTTCGCCTACATCGCCCTGCTCGTCGTCGGTATCGCGTCGGTCCTGCCGCTGTACTGGACCCTGGTCGCCGCGTCCCACACCCAGGACGAAGTACTCGACAGCACACCGCCGTTCCTGCCCGGCGGCCGGCTGATGCACAACCTCGACGCGGCCTGGGACCAGGCGCATCTCGGCAAGGCGATCGTCAACAGCATCGTCGTCTCCGGCTGCATCACGGCCGCGACGCTCTTCTTCTGCACCCTGGCCGGCTACGCCTTCGCCAAGATGCGGTTCCGGGGGCGCGGCGGACTGATGACCGCGGTCATCGCCACGCTGACCATTCCGCCGCAGCTCAGCGTCGTGCCGTTGTTCATGATGATGTCCGACATCGGATGGGGCGGAAAGCTGGAGTCGGTGATCTTCCCGACGCTGGTGAGCGCGTTCGGCGTCTTCTTCATGCGCCAGTACCTGTCCGAGGCGCTGCCCTACGAACTCATCGAGGCCGCCAAGATCGACGGCGCGAACAACATCCGCGTCGTCCTCAGTATCGTGCTGCCGGTGGCCCGTCCCGCGATGATGGTGCTCGGGATGCTCACCTTCGTGCAGGCGTGGAACGATTTCTTCTGGCCCTATCTCGCTCTGAACCAGCAGAACCCCACGCTCCAGGTGGCCCTCGGCCAGCTGAGCGCCTCCTACACTCCCGACCAGAGCATCGTCATGGCCGGCGCGCTGATCAGCACGCTGCCCCTGCTCGTGGTGTTCGTGATCTTCGGCAAGCGGATCGTCGGGGGCATCATGTCGGGAGCCGTCAAGGGGTGACACCCCGTCACCCGGTTGTGCCCGGACGCCTCGTACGGCCTGTCCCCGACCACAGGCCGTACGGGCACCGGAGTACGAGTCCACCTTTGCCCCTGCCCTTATTCGTCCACCCCTGGGAGCGCTCCCGCATGACCGCCGTACGACCCGACATCACCCCGAAGCAGGCGCCCGAGGCCACAGACTTCCCGACGGGCTTCGTCTGGGGGGCGGCCACGGCCGCCTACCAGGTCGAGGGCGCCGCCGCCGAGGACGGCCGCACCCCTTCCATCTGGGACACCTTCAGCCGTACCCCGGGCAAGGTCCGCAACGGTGACACCGGAGACATCGCCGCGGACCACTACCACCGGTACCGCGACGACGTGCAGTTGATGAGGGAGCTGGGTCTCAAGGCCTACCGTTTCTCCATCTCCTGGTCCCGGGTGCAGCCGACCGGCCGCGGTCCGGCCGTCGAGCGCGGTCTGGACTTCTACCGCAGGCTCGCCGACGAACTGCTGGAAGCCGGCATCACCCCGGTCGCCACCCTCTACCACTGGGACCTTCCGCAGGAGCTGGAGGACGCGGGCGGCTGGCCGCAGCGCGAGACCGCCGAGCGTTTCGCCGACTACACCGCCATCATGGCGGGCGCCATCGGTGACCGGGTCGGCACCTGGACCACCTTCAACGAGCCGTGGTGCTCGGCCTTTCTCGGTTACGGGTCCGGTGTGCACGCGCCGGGCCGCACCGAGCCCGCGGCTTCGCTGCACGCGGCCCACCACCTCAACCTCGCCCATGGCCGGGCGATCGAGGTTCTGCGCGGTCAACTCCCCGCTGCCGTGCAGACCTCGATCACCCTCAATCTGCACCAGGTGCGCCCGCTGACCGACAGCGCCGCCGACGCGGACGCCGCCCGCAGGATCGACGCGGTCGGCAACCGGGTCTTCACCGGGCCGATCCTGCGCGGCGCGTATCCCGAGGACCTGATCGAGGACACCTCGCACGTGGTCGACTGGTCCAGGCTGGTGCACGAGGGCGACCTGGCCACCATCTCGCGCCCCATCGACGTCCTGGGCGTCAACTACTACACGCCGACGGTGGTTTCCACCCCCGCGGCGGGCGGAGGGGACTCGCTCAACGACGGTCACGGCAGCAGCGAGCACTCCCCGTGGACCGGATCGGAGCATGTGGCCTTCCACCTCGCCGAGGGGAAGAAGCGCACCGCGATGAACTGGGCCATCGACCCCGACGGCCTCTACAACCTGCTCCTCGACGTCACCCGTGACCATCCGGGCCTGCCCCTGATGGTGACCGAGAACGGCGCCGCCTTCGACGACTACGTCTCCCCCGAGGGCAAGGTGGCGGACCCCGAGAGGATCGACTACCTGCACGGTCATCTGGACGCGGTGCAGCGGGCCGTCGCCGCGGGTGCCGACGTCCGGGGCTACTTCCTGTGGTCCCTCATGGACAACTTCGAGTGGGGGTACGGCTACTCCAAGCGCTTCGGCGCGGTGTACGTGGACTACGCGTCCCAGCGCCGCATCCCGAAGGCCAGCGCCCACTGGTACGCGGATGTGATCCGCCGTCACGCACTGCCCCCGGCGGGCGACTTCTCCTAGGCGCTGGGTGAGAAGCGGCGGCGCCGCCCGCCCTGCGGGGCAGCCGGGACTTCTCACACGGCCCAGGACCGTGACGCGGCCGGGCGGGCCGCGATCCGTCCTGCCGCCCGGCATCGAACGACCCAGGAGACCCGGCCGTGCGCCGGGTCTCAGCCGTTTCCCCGGGCGGATCCGCCGAGGGCAGCCGTGCGGTTATCGACCGGTTCACGACACCGTAGAGTGGGAGCGCTCCCATTGATGCTGGAGCCGAGGGGCCCGTCGTGCCCGCGGAGTGTCAAGGGACCCGACAACCGGACTTGGTTTGGTTATCCGACTGTGAGAAATTGACCGCGAACGGGAGGCAGCCATGGCGGCAGCGCGAGTACGGAGCGGCGGGCGGCCCACGCTCGAAGAAGTCGCGGCACGGGCCGGGGTCGGCCGCGGCACGGCCTCACGGGTCATCAACGGATCGCCGCGCGTCAGTGACCACACCCGCGAGGCGGTCGAGGCCGCCGTGGCGGAGCTCGGCTACGTACCCAACCGTGCCGCGCGGGCCCTGGCGGGCAACCGTACGGACGCCATCGCCCTCGTGGTGCCCGAGTCGGAGACCCGCTTCTTCGCCGAGCCCTACTTCTCCGGCATCGTCCAGGGCGTCGGCGCCGCCCTGGCCGACACCGACATGCAGCTGCTGCTCACCCTGGTGGGCAGCGACCGCGAACGCCAGCGGCTCGCCCACTATCTTGCCGCGCACCGCGTCGACGGTGTGCTGCTGGTGGCCGTGCACGCCGACGACCCCCTGCCGGACCTGCTGGAGCAGCTTTCCATTCCGGCGGTGATCAGTGGGCGGCGCTCCGACCACGAGACCCTTCCCTCGGTCGACTCGGACAACTACCAGGGGGCGAGGAGCGCCGTCGGGCATCTGGTGGCGCGCGGCCGCCGAACCATCGCCACGATCACCGGACGGCTGGATGTGTACGGCGCCCAGTGCCGGCTCGACGGCTATCGCAGAGCGGTCGCCGCGGCCGGCGTCGACAGCGACGAAGCGCTGGTGGCACCCGCCGACTTCTCCGAGGAGGGCGGCCGGCGCGCCATGGAGCTGCTGCTGGAGCGCAGACCGGACCTGGACGCGGTCTTCGCCGCTTCCGACGTGATGGCGGCCGGCGCCCGGCAGGTGCTGCGCGAAAGGGGCCTGCGCGTCCCCGATGACGTGGCTCTGGTGGGCTTCGACGACTCGTCCATCGCCCGGCACATGGATCCGCCGCTCACCAGCGTGCGCCAGCCCATCGAGGACATGGGCCGCGCCATGGCCCGCCTGCTGCTCTCGGAGATCGCGGCCCGCCGCACACCGGGCTCCGGGGTGGTCGAGCGGACCCAGGTGGTGCTTCCGACCGATCTGGTTCCGCGCCTCAGCTCGTAACACCGAGGCGCGGAAGGGGATCAGACGTTGGGCACCTTCAGCCGCTCCCAGGAGGCGGGCCCGGGGATGCCGTCGGCGTCGTCGTCCGAGTAGCCGAGCTTGCGCTGCCAGGCGGCGTACGACTTCCGGTCCGCCTCGGTCCAGTCCGGCCCCGGGCCGGACGTGTAGCGGTCGCAGCCCTCGGCGACCAGCCGCCTGCCCATCGCGGTGACCACCGCGCTGTGACGGCCCGGCCTGAAGTAGGAGGCGCCGGGATAGGGCTCGTACTGCGAGGGGATGGCGGGCCTGAACTCGGGCCAGCTGCCCGGGTCCTGATGGTCGTTCTCGGGCACCTGCGAGTGTCCGTACCAGCCTGCCTCCCGCTCCCACGTCCGCTCGTCGCGGTGCGAACGGAAGTCGGTGGGCCTGCCCATCGGCCAGGTGTCGGGCACTCCCCAGCTCCGGACCCAGCTGTTCAGTGAGCCCCAGCCCTTGCACGGGGTGTCCGTGAGTTCCGCGTGGACGATGCCGTCCACCCGGCAGTACGGGAAGAACAGCGCCTCGATCTGGATCACCACACGGCCCGCCCGGTTGGTGCGGGTGCCGCCCGGCTGGTCCACCAGACTCTTCGATCGCGAGGTCGCCGGCACGAACTGGGTGAAACGGCCGGTGAACGGGTCCCAGAGAAGATGGGGCGCCACGCCCCTGCCGGTGGTGTTACGGCCGAAGTAGTCGACGAGGTCGCTGTACGGCACCAGGTCGGCCGGCTTCGAAGCGGTGGCGTTCTTGTCCCAGGTGATGTGGGCCACGGCCTTGGCGGGGCCGCCTTCGGTTGCGGCGTGATCGCCGATGTCGAGGTGCTGGGCACCGGGCATCCACAGGTCGGACATGGTGACTCCAGGACAGGGAGTAAGCCCCGGGCCCGGTCGCCGCAGGGCATGGGCCTGCTACCGGGGACAACGGAACCGGCGGCCGGGACGACACGGTCGCCGGACGGCGGAGGGCGCCCGATGCACGGCATCCGGCCACGGCGGCGACCGGCGTACAGGCGCGGCGGACGACTCGGGCGGGGCAGGCGACTCGGGTGGGGCCGGGCGACTCCGGGTACGACGAAGGCCCGGTCTGTTCTCACAGACCGGGCCTTCGCCCTTCAAGGGTGAGTAACGGGACTCGAACCCGCGACATCCTGGACCACAACCAGGTGCTCTACCATCTGAGCTATACCCACCGCGACCCGGTCGTTTCCGACCGGCCGAGAAAAAGTGTACAGGGTCCGGGAGGGTGCTCGCTCCCGGCTTTTCCGGGAGCCCCGCGAGGCTCCCGGCGTTCTCTCCTCAGCTGCTATTCGGCGGGCAGCACGTACTTCGCCGCGATCTTCTTCGCGGTGTCCGAGTCCGGCCCCGGCTGCGGTACGAAGACCGCTTCCCGGTAGTAGCGCAGTTCCGCGATCGACTCACGGATGTCCGCGAGCGCCCGGTGGTTGCCGTTCTTCTCCGGGCTGTTGAAGTACGCCCTCGGGTACCACCGGCGGGCCAGCTCCTTGACCGACGAGACATCGACGATCCGGTAGTGGAGATAGCTCTCCAGATCGGGCATGTCGCGCAGCAGGAAGCCCCGGTCGGTGCCGACCGAATTCCCGCACAGCGGTGCCTTTCCCGGCTCCTTCACGTGCTCACGCACGTAGGCCAGCACCTTCTCCTCGGCGTCGGCCAGCGTGGTTCCCGCGTCCAGCTCGTCGAGGAGGCCGGATGAGGTGTGCATCTTCCGCACCACGTCGGGCATGGTTTCCAGTGCCGCGGCGGGCGGGCGGATCACGATGTCCACCCCTTCGCCGAGCACGTTCAGCTCCGAGTCGGTGACCAGTGCGGCCACCTCAATGAGTGCGTCGTCCGTCAACGAGAGCCCGGTCATCTCGCAGTCGATCCACACCATGCGATCGTTCATACGCTCTACCTTAAGGGCTGGCTGCCCGGTCGGGCCGGGCCGAGGCCCGACCGGACGCCATCCGCTAGGGCGCGCTCCGCTGGCCCGGCACCGTCGGGCGCCCGGCAGCGAAGGAATCCGAGTTCGGTTTGCCCGGATCCAGCGGTACGGACGCGGTCGCGGCCGGCCCCGGCAACGCGCCCGCAGCCGCCGTGCGGCGGGCCTGCGGAACGGTCTCCGGGACCGGGGCGGCCATCACCACCCCTTCGCCCTGCGGCCGCCGCGCCCGGTACGCAGCCCGGTAGGCGGCCGGGGACGAGCCCAGCTGGCGCCTGAAGTGGCCGCGCAGCGCCACCGGTGAGCGGAAGCCGCAGCGGCCCGCCACCTCGTCGACCGAATAGTCGGAGGTTTCGAGCAGACGCTGAGCCTGGAGCACCCGCTGGGTGATCAGCCACTGCAGCGGGGCGCTGCCGGTCAGCGAGCGGAAGCGGCGGTCGAAGGTGCGACGGCTCATGTACGCACGGGCGGCCAGGGTCTCCACGTCGAACTGCTCATGAAGGTGCTCCAGCGCCCAGGCGACGACCTCCGCGAGGGGGTCGGAGCCGATCTCCTCAGGTAAAGACCTGTCGAGATAGCGCTCCTGCCCGCCGCTTCTGCGCGGCGGCACGACCAGCCGTCTGGCCAGCGCTCCCGCGGCTTCGGCGCCGTGGTCCGTACGGACGATGTGCAGGCAGAGATCGATGCCTGCCGCGGTGCCCGCCGAGGTCAGGACGTCGCCGTCGTCGACGAAGAGCTCACGTGGGTCCACATGCACGGACGGGTAGCGCTTGGCCAGCGTCGGCGCGTACATCCAGTGCGTGGTGGCGGGCCGTCCGTCCAGCAGCCCGGCCGCGGCAAGGACGAACGCTCCGGTGCACAGCCCGACGATGCGTGCGCCCTCCTCGTGGGCGCGGCGCAGAGCGTCCAGCGCTTCGGGTGGTGGTGGCGAAGTGATCGAGCGCCAGGCGGGCACCACCACCGTCCCTGCCCTGCTGATCGCCTCCAGGCCGTAGGGCGCGGTGAGTTCGAGCCCGCCGGTGGTCCGCAGCGGTCCGTCCTCACCCGCGCTCACCAGCAGCCGGTAACGGGGAACTCCGGCGTCCTGCCGGTCGATACCGAAAACGGAGAGCGGAATCGAACTCTCGAATATAGGGCCGCCGCTGAAGAGCAGCACGGAGACGATCTCCTTGCGGCGGCGCCCGGAGAGCTTCCTCGCTGCCTCCGGTGCGGCGGTGGAGTCCTGGCCCTGGCTCATGGTGCTAAGCCCCCCTCGGTGCTCGCGGCTCCCTGTTCTTGTCGGGACTGTCGCTCCTGCACACTGCCTCTAATCGTCACGGCCCCTCGGTCCAGCACGAGATCCCCCGCCGTTTTACTCATGATCGAATCTACTGTGTCGTGTGGTGCCGGCGTGACAAGTTCGACGGACGGCACTATGTCGACAAGGCAACTTGGCGCGAAGCATTCGATCACGAAGCGTTTCACTCCGGGCGCTCTCAGGGAAGTGGGCGTTCCGTGCATGGCCCGTCCCCGTAGGGTGCGAGCGCCCGCTGTGGTCCTTTCATCGCAGGTGGCACGGGGGTTGGCGTACCGTTCCGCCAAGGTTGGGGCCCTACCGAGAAGTTGGCTGAAAAGTAACGGGAGCACCTGTGCGAATCAGTCAGTTCACCGGCGCACTTTCGTCGGGCCGACGGGCGCCCCTGTGCGCCCCCCGGCCATTCCATCCGTGCTGCGTACGCCGGTGTGAGCCGGGCCGGCCGGCCGACCTGGCGGCGCCGCGCTCCGACTGACGCAGCAGCAGCCGGCAGGCCGCGGTCACCGCGACGAGTCCCGAACCGGTCAGGACCGAGTCCCCGATGCCCGACCCGTGGACGAGCAGCACCAGGGGGACCAGGACGCAGCAGAAGGCCGCCCAGCGCACCACGTCGTTCGCCGAGCCCGACGAGGGTCCGGGGGGCGGACCGGGGCGTGCGGAAGGCGGCACGGAAGGCGGCACGGACGGCGGTGCGACCGGGCGGCGTGACTCCGTGCGGCCGGCGCGTGCGGGGTCGGGACGGGTCGGCGATGCGGGCACGCGCTGCTCCCTGGGAGACGTCGGGGTGACTCCCTGCCAACGGCCGGTTGCCGTCTCCGGTCACTGGAGCGGGAAGCTGTAGATGCCAACTGGCATTGCCATTCCCCGGCCTGCTCGGGCATGCTCCCTGGAACGCCGGAGTACATCGGCGGGCACTGGGCATGAAAGGAGTGTCGCCGTACCCTGGGGGTATGGGCTTGGGAAGATGATTCCCGGACACAGCTCCATCGCCAGGTGCCGTTCCCTCCCAAGAGGATCTTCTTCGCCGAGATGCCGATGGCCGGTTACGAACACTCCGAACCCGCGGACCGCAAGCAGATCGCCGACACCTCGGCCGACCTCCATGCGGCGGAAGAACCACGTCAGTCCTGTGATCCCGCTTTCAGACACGGGGTCGTCGTCGGCTTCGACGGCTCGACCTCCAGCGAGCGGGCCCTTGCGTATGCCATCGGGATGGCCGTGCGGCTGGGTTCAGGACTGATCATCGTCCATGTCGCCAACCGCCTCCCGACCACCGTGTGGGCGGGCTGTGAGCCCCCGGTCTTCGTGGATGTGCCGGACCACCGCACGGAAGTGCTCGGTCTGGAGCTCGCCTGTGCGGACTATCTGACCGAGGTGCCCTGGATCCTCGTGGAGCGGGGCGGCGACATCTGCCATGAGCTGGAGGAAGTCGGCCGTGAGTACTCGGCCGACGGGATCGTCGTGGGGTCGACCCACGGGATCGTCGGCCGGATCTTCGGATCCGTGGCCGGGCGGCTCGCGCGGCGCGCCCAGCGGCCCGTGATCGTCATCCCGTAGCACCCCGCTGACCCCCGCCGCGGAGCGCGGTGGCTTCGCGCCGCGCAGGACGCCGTGGAGCCGCCGGAAGGCCGAAGGGCGCGGGCCGGATCCGAGGAGCGCAGCCGTTCCGGCGGCGGCCGGCGTGACCGGGTCCCTGCTGCACAGCCGGTAAAACTACCGACGCGTAGGGGTGGATTGTGCCTTTGTGAAGGGTACATACGTGTCGCCGGGGCAACAGTCTCACCGCAGCCGAAGGGCCCGAATCCCTTCCCGGGCGCGCCGCCGGCCGGGGAGTGACGGCCGCCGGCTGAGTGGCTGCAGGCCGGTGCTGGGCGGCACCGGCATACCGGAAGGCGGCCCCCGCGCGCATGGTGGCGTGTGCGGGGGCCGCCTTCACGCGTGTGCACGCGCGTGCGGTGCCGACGTGTGGTGGCCGCGGACGGTGAAGCGGACCTGTCGAAAGTGGTCTACTCGACGGTGACCGACTTCGCGAGGTTACGCGGCTTGTCGATGTCCCGGCCCAGTGCCAGTGCCGTGTGGTAGGCGAGGAGCTGCAGCGGAATCCCCATCAGGATCGGGTCCAGCTCGTCCTCGTTCTTGGGCACCACGATCGTGTGGTCGGCCTTCGGCTGCTCCTGGTGGGCGACCGCGAGGATCCGTCCGTCGCGCGCCTTGATCTCCTCGAGCGCCGCCCGGTTCTTCTCCAGCAGGTCGTCGTCGGGAACGATGGCGACGGTCGGCATCGCCGGTTCGATCAGTGCCAGCGGGCCGTGCTTCAACTCCGATGCGGGGTAGGCCTCCGCGTGGATGTACGAGACCTCCTTGAGCTTCAGCGAGGCCTCACGGGCGACCGGGTAGCCGCGCACCCGGCCGATGAACATCATCGACTTGGCGTCGGCGTACTCCGCGGCCAGTTTCTCGATATCGCTCTCGCTGTCCAGGATTTCGGAGATCTGGGCAGGCAGCTTCCGCAGCCCCGCGATGATCCGCTTGCCGTCCGCCACCGAGAGGTCGCGGATCCGGCCCAGGTGAAGGGCGAGCAGCGCGAAGGAAACCACCGTGTTGGTGAAGCACTTGGTGGAGACCACGCAGACCTCGGGTCCTGCGTGGACGTAGACCCCGCCGTCGGTCTCCCTGGCGATGGCCGAGCCGACGACGTTCACCACACCGAGTACGCGGGCGCCCTTGCGCTTCAGTTCCTGCACCGCGGCCAGCACGTCGTAGGTCTCACCGGACTGCGACACCGCGACATACAGCGTGTCGGGGTCCACCACCGGGTTGCGGTAGCGGAACTCCGAAGCGGGCTCGGCGTCCGCGGGGATCCGGGCCAGCTCCTCGATCAGCTGAGCACCGATCTGGCCCGCGTGGTACGAGGTCCCGCAGCCCAGGATCTTCACCCGGCGCACGCCCCGCGCGTCACGGGCGTCCAGATTGAGGCCGCCCAGGTGCACCGTGGAGAACCGGTCGTCGATACGGCCGCGCAGCACCCGGTCGACTGCCTCGGCCTGCTCGGAGATCTCCTTGTGCATGTACGTGTCGTGGCCGCCCATGTCGTACGACTCGGCCTCCCACTCCACGGTGGTCGGCGTCGACGAGGTGGTCGAACCCTCCGTCGTGTACGTACGGAAGTCGTCCGCCTTGAGCGTGGCCATCTCGCCGTCGTCGAGTGTGACGACCTGGCGGGTGTGCGAGACCAGGGCCGCCACGTCGGAGGCGACGAACATCTCCTTCTCGCCGATGCCGAGCACGACCGGGGAGCCGTTGCGGGCGACGACGATGCGGTCGGGGAAGTCGGCGTGCAGCACCGCGATGCCGTAGGTGCCCTCGATCAGCCGGACGGCCTCGCGGACCCTCTCCTCCAGCTTCTCCGCCTGCGAGCGCGCGATGAGGTGGGTGAGGACCTCGGTGTCGGTGTCGGAGAGGAACTCCACCCCGTCAGCGGTCAGTCTGGCCCGCAGCTCGGACGCGTTGTCGATGATCCCGTTGTGGACCACGGCGACCTTGCCGGACGCGTCCAGATGAGGGTGGGCGTTGGCGTCGCTGGGGGCGCCGTGGGTGGCCCAGCGGGTGTGGGCGATACCGGTGGTCCCCGCGAAACGCTTGGGGATGCGGGCCTCGAGCTCGCGGACACGGCCCTTCGCCTTGACCATCTTCAGAGCGGCGGCCTTGGGGGAGGAGATGACGATCCCCGCGGAGTCGTAACCCCGGTACTCCAGTCGCTGCAGCCCCTCCAGCAGCAGTGGTGCCACATCACGCTTGCCGATGTATCCGACGATTCCGCACATATCGCTTCTTCAGCCCCTCGTCCGTACTAGCCGTAGATCATGCGGCGCAACTGCCGCAGGGAGAGCTCGGGCGGTGCCACTGCACGATGAGGCAGCTCGTCCGAGATCCGCTGGAAAATGTCCGGGTTCGTCAGTCCGCGGGTCTGCAGTTCGCGATGACGCCTGCGGACGAACTCCTCCGTCGTCTCGTCGAAGTACGCCAGTACGTCAAGGACCACCCGGGCGGCCTCGCCGCGCTGGAGCGCGGTGCTGCGCACCAGGTGGTCGATGAGGTCGTCGTACGACGGACGGCTTTCGAGCACCTGTTGATATTGGGGTGGCGGGCGATAGTTTGCAAGATTTCTGCCCGATATCGGGCACGTGATGGCGTTAGAGCCACTTCGGGATCGCTTGTTTGGCTGATTTGAACTCTTCGGCGTCGAGAATGCCCGACTGATACACCCACCGAGACCCGCAGCCGGAGCAGCGCCCCATCGCGATCGTCCGCCGCCGATCCGCCCCGATCCGCCCCGATCCGCCGCCGGATCCGTGGACGCCCGGGCGACAGGGTCTCCGGTCCCCTCCGGTCGGCAGTGGCGCGCAGGGGAGCCGGATTCCCGCCCCCGGCCACCAGGAGTGGTCTATACCTTGACCGCACCTGGGGCGTCAGGTACGCATGGGACCAGTTCGTTGCCCAGCACCACAGTGGTGAGACCCCTCGAAGGGAATCCGCTTGTGAGACTGCCCGGAACAACACTGTCGGCAGGAGTGCCCCGGCTCCTCGGCACGCTGCTGCTCGTCTGCTCGGCCGGCCTGGCCGGAGCCGGAGCGGCTCCGGCCGCATCTCCCGGCCCGCCGTTCGTCCAGGCCGCTGTCCGCCCGCTCGGCCAGGTCGTACCCGCGCCCGCCTCGGTGCGCCCGGGTGGCACTCCGTACACCCTCACCAGCAGGACGAGCATCCAGGCGGAGTCCCGAGAGGCACGACAGGCCGGCATCTACCTGGCGGAGGTGCTCAGGCCGTCGACCGGTTATGCCCTGCCGGTCGGCGAGGGGAGTCGGCGCGGCAACGACTCCATCCGTCTGCGGCTCGACCCCCGTGCCCACGGACTGGGTGACGAGGGCTACCGGCTGGACAGCTCGCGCCGCGGGGTCACCATCACGGCCCGCAAGGGGGCCGGGCTCTTCCACGGCGTGCAGACGCTCCGTCAGCTGCTTCCCGCGTCCATCGAGGAGAAGGGCCGGCAGCGGGGCCCCTGGAAGGTCGCGGGCGGCGTCATCACCGACGTCCCGCGCTACGCGTACCGCGGTGCGATGCTCGACGTCTCACGGCACTTCTTCACCGTCGGGCAGGTCGAGCGGTACATCGACGAGCTGGCGCTCTACAAGATCAATGAACTGCACCTGCATCTCAGCGACGATCAGGGCTGGCGCATCGCCATCGACTCCTGGCCGCGGCTGGCCGCCTACGGAGGCTCGACCGAGGTCGGCGGCGGCAGCGGTGGCCACTACAGCAAGGCCGACTACCGGAAGATCGTCCGCTACGCGGCGGCACGTCATCTGGAGGTCGTCCCCGAGATCGATCTCCCCTCGCACACCAATGCGGCCCTGGCCTCGTACGCCGAGCTGAACTGCGACGGGGTCGCGCCCCCGCTCTACACCGGCACCGATGTGGGCTTCAGCTCGCTGTGTGTCCCCAAGGCGGTGACCTACGACTTCGTGGACGACGTGGTGCGGGAACTGGCCGCGATGACCCCTGGCCGCTATCTCCACATCGGCGGTGACGAGGCCCACTCGACGAGCCAGCAGGACTACGCCGCCTTCATGGCAAAGGCGCAGGCCGTTGTCGGCAGGTACGGCAAGACGGTGGTCGGCTGGCACCAGCTGACCGCCGCGGACCCGGTGAAGGGCGCGGTGGCGCAGTACTGGGGTTACGACGGCACCGGCGCCGCCGAGCGGACCCAGGTGGCGAACGCGGCGAAGGCGGGCACCCGGCTGATCCTCTCTCCCGCGGACCGCGCCTATCTGGACATGAAGTACACGGAGAGCACACCGCTCGGGCAGGACTGGGCGGGGCTGGTCGAGGTGCGGCGCTCCTACGACTGGAATCCCGGCAGCTATCTGGAAGGCGCCCCCGCCGCATCGGTCCTCGGTGTCGAAGCGCCGATCTGGACGGAGACACTGACCGACAACGAGGACATCGACATCATGGCGTTCCCCCGGCTGCCCGGTATCGCGGAGCTCGGCTGGTCGCCGGCCGCCACCCATGACTGGGACACCTACCGGATCCGGCTCGCGGCACAGGCCCCGCGCTGGGACGCACTCGGCATGCACTACTACCGGTCCCCGCAGGTGCCCTGGCCGGCGGCCGGTTAGCGCCCGGTGACCCCGGTGCCCGGAGGGACCGTTCTCCGGGCACCGGGGTCACCGGCCCGGTCAGGCGATCGGATTGCGCAGGGTGCCGACGAGCTGCAGCGCCCCCGCGGGGTCCTGGAGGTCGACCATCTGCCGGTTGTTCCGGAGCTGGAGACGGTTGAGGCAGGAGAGCTCGAACTCCGGCGCGAAGATGTCGTACTGCCGGAACTTCTCGGCCAGCTGAGGAACGGACTCCTGGTACTCCCGGACGCAGGTGGCGACCGTCTCCCAGAAGTCCCGCTCGTCGAGCACGCCCTCGGTGGCGAGCGTCGCGCCGAGGAAGCGGAAGAAGCAGTCGAAGACATCGGTGAAGAGCGACAGCAGCTTCATCCCGTCCGGTACATCGGCCCGGATGCGTTCCACATCGGGCGGGAGCACCGCGTCCGGGTCCATCACCGCGATCTCCTCGGCGATGTCCTTGTAGATCGCGCGGCGCACGACCCCGTCCTCGATCACCAGGATCACGTTCTCGCCATGGGGCATGTACACGAGGTCGTACGCGTAGAAGCTGTGCAGCAGCGGGGTGAAGTAGGCCTCGAGATAGTGCCGCAGCCAGACCGCAGGTTCCAGACCGGACTCGGCGATCAGCGCGCCCGCGAAGGAGGCGCCGGTCCGGTCCGTGTGCAGCAGCGATGCCATGGTGGCCGGCCGCTCGCCGGGTTCCAGTGACGGAACCGGGCTCTCCCGCCACAGCGCGGCGAGCATCTTCAGATAGGGCGAACCCTTGGCGGTCGCCGCCTCGTACTGCCGGTGGTGGTAGCCGATGGCTGCTCGTTCGCGGATCACGGTCAGACCGGTGGCCTTCAGGATCGGGTCGCCGTCGATGAGGTGCGCGAGCCAGTCGTTGATGGCAGGCGTCGCCTCCATGTACGCAGCCGAGAGCCCGCGCATGAAGCCCATGTTGAGGACCGAGAGCGCGGTCTTGACGTAGTGCTTGGCCGGGGCGCTGGTGTTGAAGAAGGTACGGATCGACTGCTGGGCCAGATAGGAGTCGTCGCCGGGCCCCAGCAGAACCAGCCGCTGCTGGGCGACCTCCGCGGCGAAGGTGACGGACAGCTTGTTCTGCCACTGCCAGGGGTGGACCGGGATCAGGAAGTACGCGTCGAGGTCGAGGCCGAGTCCGGCCATGGTGCCGGCGAACCGCCTCAGTGTTTCCTCACCCAGCTCGGAGAGGACCAGCGACTCGTAGTCCAGACCGGCCCCCGAGGTGAACGTCGCGCGGTCGCGTCGCGCGGCGAGCCAGATCAGCTGCACCGGGCTCGCGGCCTCCGGGGCGTACGCGAGGTACTCCTGGGCACTGAATCCCAGGCGGCCGTTGTTGGCGACGAAACAGGGGTGGCCCTCGGTCATCCCGGTCTCGATGTCCTGGAAGCCGGCCGCGGCCAGTCCGGCCGACGTGACCTGCGGCTTGCCGAGCTTGTATGCGGTGCTCGAGAGGGTGGAGGAGATCTCCTCCAGATAGACCGGCAGTACCTTCTCGCTCAGGCCCAGCGTGTCACGCAGTTCGATGAAGAAGTCCAGCGCGTCCAGCGCACGGTGTTCACCGTCCCGGTGCCGGGTGATGGACTCCGCCGGGATCTGCCAGTGGTCGAGCGCGAACAGCCGGGCACTGAAGCGGTATTCACCCCCGCCGTCGTCGCTGCGCACGGAGTAGGTGTGGTCGCCGAGCGGCTGCGGGGACAGCAGCCGCTCGTGGGAGAACTCCGCGAGCGCCTTGCGGATGAGCAGGCGGGTGGCCTCGGCCCAGAGTGCGGGGGTCAGGTGCGCGGTCATCGGCCGGTCTCCTCGCTGCTGCGGTCCAGGAACCCCTGGCGGGTGCATATGCTCAGCAGGGCGTTCTTCTCCGGCTTGGCGATCTCACGCACGGCTTCGAAACCGACTGCCTTGTTGAGCGCGTGCACTGCTGTGTTGCGGACATCGGGCTCGACCACCACCCGGCGGGTCGCCGGATCGGCGAACAGCTCCTCCATCACCGCGGTGATCACCGCGCGGGTGAATCCGTGTACCGGGGTATCGGTGGGTGCGACGAGGAAGTGCATCCCCACATCACCGGGTTCGGCTTCGTACAGCCCCTTGAGCTCCACCTCCGCCGGGTCGTAGCGCTCCATCAGAAAGGCCGGTGTGCCGTTGTGCAGTCCGATGAAGGCGTCCTGGTGCCGGGACGCGGCGATCGCCATGTACTCCCGCTCGATGTCCGGCAGGGTGGCGTCCTGCATCAGCCAGAAGGCGGCTTTGGGGTGGGTGACCCAACCGAGCACCAGCTCGCAGTCGGAAACGGGGCTTCCCCCACCGGCACCGGGGTGCGAGCGCGGGAAGGGGTCGAGCGGACGGATGGTGAGCGGGGTCATGCGGTGAACTCCTGGAAAGCGATGGCCTTTTCGACCGGGTAGTACTCCTGTCCGCCGAGCAGTTCGCGGATGATGCACGAATTGCGGTAGGCGGCCATCCCGAGGTCGGGTGCGACGAAGCCATGGGTGTGCAGCTCGGCGTTCTGGACGTAGATGGTCCGGTCGGCGTCGATGCTGTAGTTGCGGTGGACGTCGAAGCGCCCCTGCTCGTCCCAGCGGATCCGGTCGTGCAGCGGCGCCAGGAACTCCGGCACCCGGTACTTGTAACCGGTGGCCATGACCAGCCCCTGGGTGGCGAGCGAGAAGTCCTTCTGCTGCTCCTCCTGGCGCAGCCCGAGGGTGTAGGTGCCGTGGTCGTAACCCGCCGTCTCCAGGCTGGTGTTGGTCAGCAGCCTGGTCGGGACGGGCCCGCGCCGGTTCTTGGCGTACAGCAGGTCGAAGATGGCGTCGATCAGTTCCGAGTTGATGCCCTTGTAGAGGTTCTTCTGCGACACATTGAGCCGGTCGCGTGTCCCGGAAGGGAGAGCGTGGAAGTAGTCGACGTACTCCGGTGAGGTCATCTCCAGCGTGAGCTTGGTGTACTCCAGCGGGAAGAACCGGGGCGAGCGGGTGACCCAGTTCAGCGCGTAACCGTGGGTGTCCATGTCCTGGAGCAGGTCGTAGTAGATCTCCGCGGCACTCTGCCCGCTGCCGACCACGGTGACCGACTCCTTGGCCTGGAGCGACTTCTTGGCCTCCAGATAACGGGAGTTGTGTATCAGGTCGCCGCCGATGCCCTGGCAGGCCTCCGGGATGTACGCGGGGGTGCCCGTCCCGAGGACGAGTCTGCGTCCCCGGTGGACGGCGCCGTCGGCGGTCCGGACGGCGTACACCTCGTCCTGCTCCTCGTACACCACCTCGGTCACCGTCTCGCCGAAACGGATCGAGGGGATCTTCGCGGCGGCCCAGCGGCAGTAGTCGTTGAACTCCTCGCGCAGTGGATAGAAGCTCTCGCGGATGTAGAAGGAGTAGAGCCTCCCCGACTCCTTGAGGTAGTTGAGGAAGGAGTAGGGCGATGTGGGATCGGCCAGGGTGACCAGGTCGGAGAGGAAGGGCGTCTGGAGGGTGGAGCCCTCCAGGAACATCCCGCTGTGCCAGTCGAAGTCCGGCTTCGATTCGAGGAAGAGTCCGTTGAGCTCCTCCACCGGTTCGGTCAGACAGGCGAGCCCCAGGTTGAAGGGGCCCAGTCCGACGGCGATGAAGTCGTGGATCTGCCGGGGCCCGGATTCAGGAGGCATGGACAAGGGTCTCTCCCAGGTACTGGCCGGCGTGCTCGGCGAGGAGTTCGAGGACGGCAGCGATATCGGCGACGGTGGTCTGCGGATTGAGCAGGGTGAACTTGAGATAGGCGCGCCCGCCCACAGTGGTGCCCGCGACGACCGCGTCCCCGGAGGCGAACAGCGCCTTGCGGGCGTACTGGTTGGCACGGTCGATCAGGGCGGGGCTGGTGACGTTCTCCGGGATGAAGCGGAAGACCAGGGTGGAGAGCTGGGGGCGGACGGCCACGTCGAAGCGGGGATCGGCGGCGATGAGCTGCCAGCCCTCCTCGGCGAGGTCCACCACCTCGTCGAAGAGCCGGCCCACCCCTTCGGCGCCCATCACTCGCAGCGTCATCCACAGCTTGAGTGCGTCGAAACGCCGCGTGGTCTGCAGGGACTTGTCCACCTGGTTGGGGATGCGGGCCTCGGCGGCGGCGCGCGGGTTGAGGTAGTCGGCGTGGTAGGTCGCATGGCGCAGGGTCGCCGCGTCGCGTACCACGAGTGCGCTGGAACTCACCGGCTGGAAGAAGGACTTGTGGTAATCCACCGTGACGGAGTCGGCGTGCTCGATGCCGTCCAGCCGGGATCGGCGCTGCGAGACGAGCAGCCCGCACCCGTAGGCCGCGTCGACGTGCATCCAGGCGCCGTACTGGGCGCAGAGCTCGGCGATCCCGGGCAGCGGGTCGATGGAGCCGAAGTCGGTGGTCCCGGCGGTGGCGACGACGGCCATGGGCACACCACCCTCGGCGCGGCACCGCTCGAGCTCCCTGGCGAGGGCGACCGTCCGCATCCGCTTGTCCTGGTCGCAGGGGATGGAGACGACGGCCTCCGGCCGCAGCCCGAGCAGTTTCGCGGACTTCTGGACGCTGAAGTGGCTGCACTCGGAGGTGAAGACCCGCAGCGTCGCGGGGTCCGCGGCCTTGGCCTCCTCGCGGGCCAGCAGCAGGGCCTGGAGGTTGGACTGCGAACCACCGCTGGTGAAGACCCCGTCGGCGGCAGGTCCGAAGCCGATCCGTCCGGCGGTCCAGTCGACCAGCCGGCGTTCGATCAGCGTGCCGCCCGCGCTCTGGTCCCAGGTGTCGAGGGAGGAGTTGACGGCGGAGAGCACCGCCTCAGCCGTCACGGCCGGGATGACGACCGGGCAGTTGAGGTGGGCGAGGTAGCGGGGGTGGTGGAAGTAGACCGCGTCGCGCAGATAGACCGTCTCCAGCTCGTCCAGCGCGGCTCCGGCGTCGCCGAGGGGCTTGTCCAGATCGATGGCGTCCACGGCAGGGGAGAGCTCGTCGGGGGTGATGCCGGTGAAGGGGCTCTTGGTGGAGGCGATGTGGGCCGCCACCCGCTCGACGGCTGCGGTGGCGGTGCGGCGGTACTGCTCCGCTGTCGTGTCATTGAGCAGGTGTGAGCGCATGGACGGTCCTCCGGTGAGGAAGAGAGGGGTGGCGGGGGGTGGGGCGGCGAGCCAGTTGCTTAGGTAAGGCTAACCTAACTTACTCGTGAGGAGGGTGCAACGAGCCTCAACGCCCCTGCCGGGACGGGGAGATGTCAGGCGGCCGTCTCCCGCAACTGCTCCTCGCTGAGCCCGTGCCGCCAGTACCCGACGAACGTGACATGGCGGCGGTCGAGCCCCCGTTCGTGGACCAGGTGGCGGCGCAGTTCCCGCACGCCACCCGCCTCGCCCGCGATCCACGCGTACGGCGAGGCTCCCGGCAGCGCGGCCGCGCGTACCGCGTCGACGGCCCGCGGCGCGCCCTCGGCCCGGACCAGCCAGGTGATACGGGCATCCGCCTCGGTGAACAGCGGTTGCCGGTCCAGGCTGTGCCGGACATCGAGCCAGACATGCGCCCTGGTCCCGGCGGGCAGCCACTCCAGGGTGGCCGCCGCGGCGGGCAGGGCCGTCTCGTCGGCGCAGATCAGCACGGAGTCGGTGCCGGTGGGCGGCTGGAAACGGACGGCCTTGTTCCGGGCGACAGCGGGACCGAGCGCGGTCACCTGTTGGCCCGGCGTGGCCTGCCGGGCCCAGCGTCCTGCCGGGCCGCCGTGCCCGGGCCTGCCGGCCCCCTCGCCGAGGTCGTCGTGCAGGGCGAAGTCGATGTCGATCTCGTCCGGATCGCGGCGCTGCCCGCGCACGGTGTAGGAGCGCATGACGGCACGCACGCTCTCGGGCAGCGCCCGCCACTCGGTGAACCAGTCGTCGCCGGCCGGCAGTACAGGCCGCTGCTGCCCGGGGTGCGGCAGGAAGAGCGACAGGCTCTGGTCCCGCCCTCCGGCGGCGAAGTCCCTGAGGTCCTCGCCGCCGAAGGTGATGCGGACCATCGACGGGCCGAGCCGCCGCGTCCGTACGACGTGCAGACCGAAGAAGCGGAACGGGGCGGTGGCAACCGTCGTCATGGGGTCAGCCGACCTTCTTGGCGTTCTCGATCGCCTGGGCCAGGGCGTCCAGGGCCGGGGCGCACTTGTCGTAGGAGAAGATCGGGTCGGTCGTCGAGCGCGGGATGACCTGGCCTGCCTTGACCGCGGGCAGCTCGCGCCAGGTCGGCTTGGACTTCAGGGCCGCCGGCTGAAGCGCCGATGTGCGGTTGTCCATCATGATGATGTCGGCCGGGTACTTGTCGGCGTTCTCCCAGCTCAGGGACTCGAACCAGCCCTGCTTGTCCACCTTGCCGGGAACGACGATGTTGACGCCGAGCTCCTTGAAGTACCGCAGGTCGGCGGACGGTTCGGGCGTCGAGACGTACAGCAGGTCGGCGCTCGCCGAGCCGATCAGGACCCGGATCTTCGGGTTGGCCTTGGCGGCGGCGCGCAGCCGGGCGGCGGCCTTCTCGAAGCGCGTCTTGGCATCGGTGACCTTCTTCGCCTTCAGGTCGGCGCCCAGCGAGGCGGCCAGTTCCGCGTGGCGCTGGAGCACGGCCGGCATAGAGGTCCGCGCCACCATCAGCGCGGTGCTCGGGGCGAGCTTGAGGATCTTGTCCTTGGACTCGTCCGGCACGTACCAGAGCGCGCCCTTGTCGTACATACCGGTGATCAGCAGCTCGGGGGAGAGGGCCGCGTACTTCTCGACATTGAACTCACCCCAGACGTTGCCCAGGATCTCGACCTTGCTGATGTCGAGGTCCCCCGCCTGAACATCGGCCTTGCCGTCCTTGGTCCTGGTCGGGCCGAAGACTCCGACGACCTCGACGCCGTAGTCGTGGAGGGCCGCCGCGGTGCCGGTGAAGGCGACGATCTTCCGGGGGGTCGAACCGGCCTTGGCGACCGTCCCGCGGTCGTCCTTGAACGACCACGGCCCGGAGTCCGACTCCGCCGGGCCAGAGCTCTTCGAGTCGCTGTTTCCACAGGCGCTGAGGGCGGCACCGACGCCGATGGCGCCGCCTGCGGCGAGTATGGTGCGACGGGAGAGGCGGGACGCTCGGGCATTGGGCATGGCGGGGCTCTGCTTTCCGTACGTGCCGGGACGGCCACTGGTCATTTCCAGGTCAGGTTAGCCTAACCTGACCTTCTGTCCAGGGTGTCGTCGCCCCATCCGGGACCGGGGGTATGCCCAGGCCCTGACCGCCTGCCGGTTCACGCGACGCGTCCGGCGGCCTTCACACGCTCCCCGCGCGGGCCCGTGCCGGAGATCGGACAGCGTTGCCGCTACGCCCCACGGCGGGCCGCTCCGGCCAAAGCCCGGACAAAAATGCCGGTTGACGGGGGATCAATACGTGGTGACGCAGCTAACATGACAGCCTCCGCAGTCCAGGGGGCCGGCGGCGCCCTCAGGCGGCTGCGTCCTTCCGGGAGCACATTCGAGGTAACAAGCGTCCCCGGACGCGACGGGAGGCCAGCACGTGAACGGCGGCAGCCGGGCCCGGCGCCTGACCAGTCGACTCGCCGCACAGAGCGCCGCTCCCCGGCACGGCAGTGCTGCCCGCAGGCTGCGGTTCCGGCGCGGCCTCAGCGCGGCGGAGCAGTTCACCACCCGCTCCAGGCTGGCCTGGCTCAACACGGCGAGCACCCGGATCGGCACCACCCTGGACCTGGAGCGCACCGCTCAGGAGCTTGCGGAGTTCATCGTTCCCCGGCTGGCGGACGGCGCGGCCGTCGATCTGCTCGAAGCCGTGCTGCGGGGCGAGGAAGGCGAACGCGCGACGGGCGGTACCGGCGTGCCGGTCACCCGGGCCATGGCCGTGCATGCCATCGACGAACTCACCACGCTGGAGCCGTCCCCGGTCGGCGAGATGATCGTCCGCAGCGGTCACTACCGCGAGACCCTCCTCACCAAGTACTGCCTGGGCCAGCGCAAGCCGGTCGTGGTCAGTCATCTGACGGACGAGGACTACGAGCGCATCGCACACACCCCGAGCGCCGCGGACAAGATGCGCAGAGCGGGCGTCCGCAGTTACATGGCCGTGCCGCTGATCGCCCGCGGAGTCCTGCTCGGTACCGCCGACTTCGTCCGCGCGGCGGGCAGCCAGGACTTCTCCGCAACCGACCTCGCACTCGCCGAGCAACTCGCCTCCAAGGCCGCGGTCTTCATCGACAACGCCCGCCTCTACGGGCGCGAGCGCGAACACGTGGTCTCCCTCCAGCGCAGTCTGCTCCCACGTGCCACCCCCCATACCCCGGGTCTGCGGATAAAAGCCAACTACGCCCCCGCCGCGGACACCCATGGAGTGGGCGGCGACTGGTACGACGTGATGGCGCTGCCCAGCGGCCGCACGGCGCTGATGGTGGGCGACGTCATGGGCCACGGTCTGCCCGCGGCGGCCACGATGGGGCGGCTGCGCACCGTCGCCCGCACCCTGATGATGCTGGACATCGCCCCGGACCGGGTGCTCGCGCGTCTCGACCTGGCGACCCGCGACCTGGAGGACGAACAGGTCGCCACCTGCCTGTGCGCGGTCTTCGACCCGGCCGACTCGACGTACACGCTGGCCAGCGCCGGGCATCTGCCGCCGTTGCTGGTGGACGCGGCCGGCCGCGCCGGCTACGTGGATGTGCCGACGGGAGCCCCGCTGGGCGCGGGGGTGATTCCGTACGACCCGATGCGGCTGGAGGCTCCCGCCGGGGGCCGGCTCGTCCTCTTCACCGACGGACTGATCAAGACCCGCGTCGACGATGTGGACACCCAGCTCGCCGGACTTCTGAGGACAGCCACCGGGATGCTGCCGGGGGGACTGGACGACCGGAGCCTGCTCGCCGCGGCGCCGAGCGGTGAAGGACGTTTCGACGAGGCCGTGGTGCTGGTCGCCGAAAGCGCCGTGACCCCGGATGCCGAACTCTGCGTCTGGAACCTGCCGGAGGGCGGAACCGCCGCGTCCAGGGCCCGCAAACTGGTGAGGGGACAACTGGAGCGTTGGGGCCTGACCGAGCTGGCCGATGTCTCGGAGCTCGTGGTCAGTGAGCTGGTCGGCAACGCCCTGCGCTACGGCGCCGGTCCGGGACAGCTGCGGTTGCTGCGCGGCGAGCGGCTGATGGTGGAGGTCTCCGACACCGGGCCGGATCTGCCGCAGATCCAGCACGCCGACGTCAGCGACGAGGGCGGCCGGGGTCTGCAACTCATCAACATGCTGTGCCGCAGCTGGGGTTCGTGCCGCACGTCCCGGGGCAAGGTCGTCTGGGCCGAGCAGGACATCCCCCGCTGACGGCTCGTCACCTGCGGGGGCCGGCCGGGCCCCTGGCAGGGGCCCGGCCGACTGTCGGAGTGATTCCCCGTGCTCAGCTCGCGTTCAGGCCGAGCTCACGCGCGATCAGCATCCGCTGCACCTCGCTGGTGCCCTCGCCGATCTCCAGGATCTTGGAGTCGCGCCACATCCGGGCCACCGGGTACTCGTTCATGAACCCGTAACCGCCATGGATCTGGGTGGCCTCGCGGGCGTTGTCCACCGCCACGGTCGACGAGTACAGCTTCGCCAGCGCGGCTTCCTTCTTGAAGGGCTCGCCGGTCACCAGCCGCGAGGCCGCGTCCCGCCAGGAGACCCTGGCGGTGTGGGCCTTCATCTCCATGTCGGCGATCTTGAACTGGATCGCCTGGTTGTCACCGATCGGGCGGCCGAAGGCGTGCCGGGTCTTCGCGTAGCCGACCGACTCGTCGACACAGCCCTGGGCAAGTCCGGTCGCCAGGGCCGAGATCGCCACCCGGCCCTCGTCGAGGATGCGCAGGAACTGCGCGTATCCGCGGCCCTCTTCGCCGAGCAGGTTCGCGGCCGGTACCCGGACGTCGGTGAAGGACAGCTCACGGGTGTCGGATGCGTTCCAGCCGACCTTGGAGTACGGCGCCGCTACGGTGAAGCCGGGAGTGCCGGAGGGGACGATGATCGAGGAGATGAGCGGCCGGCCGTCGGCCTTCCGGCCGGTGACGGCGGTGACGGTGACCAGGCCGGTGATGTCCGTACCCGAGTTGGTGATGAAGCACTTGGAGCCGTTGATCACCCAGTCGTCGCCGTCCCGCACGGCCGTCGTACGGGTGCCGCCCGCGTCCGAGCCGCACTCCGGCTCGGTCAGCCCGAAGGCGCCGAGGATCTCGCCGGAACACATCCGCGGCAGCCATTCCCGCTTCTGCTCCTCCGTGCCGAAGCGGAAGACCGGCATCGCGCCGAGCGAGACGCCGGCCTCCAGGGTGATGGCCACCGACGAGTCGACCCGGGCCAGCTCCTCGAGGGCGATACCCAGGGCGAGGTAGTCGCCGCCCATACCGCCGTACTCCTCGGGGAAGGGCAGCCCGAAGAGGCCCATCCGACCCATCTCGCGGATGATCTCGTAAGGGAATTCGTGCCGCTCGTAGAAGTCGCCGATCTTCGGCGCGATCACGTCGTGCGCGAACGCCTCCACCGTGCGGCGGAGTTCTTCGTGCTCGGTGGTGAGACGGTGGTCCATTGTTCACTGCTCCTGGTGGGAGAGGGCTTTGACCGTGCGGGAAGGGCTGGGTCGGCCCAGCTGTCCGGCCATCCACACGCTGGTGGCGGTGAGGCGGCCGAGATCGACCCCGGTTTCGATGCCGAGGCCTTCGAGCATCCAGACCAGGTCTTCGGTGGCGAGGTTTCCGGTGGCGGACTTCGCGTACGGGCAGCCGCCGAGTCCGCCCGCCGAAGCATCCACCGTGGTCACGCCGTGCCGGAGGGCGGTGAGCGTGTTGGAAAGGGCCTGGCCGTAGGTGTCGTGGAAGTGCACACCGATGGACTGCGTCGCGACGCCGGCCTGTTCGAGGCCGGTGAGCAGTGCGGACACATGGCCGGGGGTGGCCACCCCGATGGTGTCACCGAGGCTCAGTTCGTCACAGCCCAGGTCCATCAGCCGCCTGGCCACCGAGATGACCTGAGCGACCGGTACGGGCCCCTCCCAGGGGTCGCCGAAGCACATCGAGAGATAGCCGCGGACATGCATCCCGGCCGTGCGCGCCTGATCGACCACCGGTTCGAACATGGCGAGCGATTCGTCCACGGTCCGGTTGAGATTGGCCTTGGCGAACGACTCGGTCGCGCTGCCGAAGACGGCGATCCGCCGGGCCCCGAGATCCAGGGCGCGCTCCAGCCCGCGGGCGTTCGGCACGAGGACCGGCAGGCAGGCCCCGGAGATGTCCCGCAGCTGTGGGAAGAGCTGCTCGGCGTCGGCCAGCTGGGGGACCCACTTGGGGTGCACGAAGCTGGTCGCCTCGATGGTGGTCAGGCCCGCGCCGGCCAGCCGGTGGATGAACTCCGCCTTGACCTCGGTCGGTACGACGGTCTTCTCGTTCTGCAGCCCGTCGCGGGCACCGACCTCATGGATACGGATCCGCGGTGGCAGACCGGGCGAAGGCACGGACATCGGCAGTCCGTTGCTCATGATTCCTCCTGCGGAGAGCCGGCGGCCGGGGTGACCACGGCCAGGATCTGGTCCATGGCGACGGTGGTGCCCGGCTTGACGTCGAGTTCGGTCACGGTGCCGGCGTGCGGGGCGGTGATGAGGTGCTCCATCTTCATCGCCTCCACCACCAGCAGCCCCTGTCCCGCGACCACTTCGTCCCCGGTGGCCACCTTCACCACGGTGACGGTGCCGGGCATCGGAGCAGTGAGCGATCCGGCGCCGCCGCGCCCTGCCGCCGCGTCCAGGGTGGCTTCGACGGGGTCGTGGTCCTGGACGTGCCAGGCGTCCCCGTCCCGGCCGAGCCAGTCCCCGGCCCGGTGGAAGGTGTGCACGGTGCCGTCGACGGTGACGGAGACCGAACGCGGTTCCACCCGGCCTTCACCCTCGGCGCGTACCGGCTCATGGCCCGGGACGCGCAGCCAGTGGGCCAGCGGCGCCGCCGTACCGCCGAGCCGCCAGCCGCTCGGCACCGAGAACGGGTCGGTCCAGCCGCCGGGGCCGTCCGGCCGGGGCGCCGCACCGGCCCGGCGCACGGCCGCGGCCGCCGTGTACACCTCGGGCGGTACCGTGCCGTCGACCAGGCCGTCCGCCTCGCGCTCCACCAGCCCGGTGTCCAGCTCGCCCGCCACCACCGCCGGGTGGGCGAGCAGCCGGCGCAGAAAGCCCGCGTTGGTCGGAACGCCCAGGGTGACGGTGTCCGCCAGCGCCGCGCGCAGCTTGCGCAGCGCCGTCGCCCGGTCGGGGCCGTACGCGATGACCTTCGAGAGCATCGGGTCGTAGAGACTGCCGACCTCGGCGCCCTCGCTCAGGCCCGAGTCGGTGCGTACGCCTCCTCCAAGCTCTCGGATCCGCTCGAGCAGGGGGGACCCCCACTCCTGCGGCTCGTGCAGCGACAGGACTGTGCCACCGGACGGCAGGAAGCCCCGGGCCGGGTCCTCGGCACAGACACGGGCCTCCACCGCATGACCGGTGAGGACGATGTCCTGCTGGGTGAAGGGGAGTTGCTCACCGGCGGCGACGCGGACCTGCCACTCGACAAGGTCGATTCCGGTGATCAGCTCGGTCACCGGGTGCTCGACCTGGAGACGGGTGTTCATCTCCATGAAGTAGTACGAGGAGGGGTCGTTGCCGGGGACGATGAACTCCACCGTGCCCGCGCCGGCGTATCCACAACTGCGGGCCGCCTGCACGGCCGCCTCACCCATCGCCGCCCGGGTGGCCGGGTCCAGCAGGACGGACGGAGCCTCCTCGATGATCTTCTGATGGCGTCGCTGCAGCGAGCACTCGCGCTCGGCCAGATGGATCACATTGCCGTGGCCGTCCGCCAGGACCTGGATCTCGATATGGCGCGGCCGGTCGATCCACCGCTCGACCAGGAGCGTGTCGTCACCGAACGACGAACGGGCCTCGCGCCGGGCCGACGCGATCTCATCGGCCAGCAGGTCCGCGTCCCGGACCAGGTGCATGCCCTTGCCGCCACCGCCGGCCGATGGCTTGAGCAGCACCGGCATGCCGATGTCGCGGGCCGCTGCCGCCAGTTCCGCGTCGGTCAGACCGCTGCCCGACGAGCCGGGGACCACCGGGACACCCGCGGTCTGCACCGTCGCCTTGGCGCGGATCTTGTCGCCCATCAGGGAGATGGCGGACGCGGGAGGGCCGATGAAGACCAGACCCGCGTCCGTGCAGGCCTGTGCGAAGGCCGCGTTCTCGGCGAGGAAGCCGTAGCCCGGGTGCACGGCCTGCGCGCCGCTGCGGGCCGCGGCGTCCAGCAGCCGCTCCACCGACAGGTAGCTCTCGGAGGCGGCCGCCGGCCCGATACGGACCGCGGTGTCCGCCTCCCGTACGTGCCGGGCGTCCGCGTCCGCGTCGCTGAAGACGGCCACCGAGCGGATGCCCAGCTCCCGCAGCGTACGGATGACACGGACGGCGATCTCGCCCCGGTTGGCGATCAGAACGCTGTCGAACATTTTCATCCTCATCACATCCGGAAGACGCCGTAGCCGGGGTCGTCGAGTGGGGCATTGGCGCAGGCGGTCAGGGCGAGGCCGACGACCTGGCGGGTCTCCAGCGGGTCGATCACGCCGTCGTCCCAGAGCCGGGCCGTCGCGTAGTAGGCATTGCCCTGCTGCTCGTACTGGGCACGGATCGGGTCCTTGAACGCCTCTTCGTCCGCCGCGCTCCAGTCGTCGCCCAGCTGGTCGCGCTTGACGGTGGCGAGCACCGAAGCGGCCTGCTCGCCGCCCATCACCGAGATCTTGGCGTTGGGCCACATCCACAGGAAGCGCGGCGAGTAGGCCCGCCCGCACATCGAGTAGTTCCCCGCGCCGTACGAACCGCCGACGACCACCGTCAGCTTCGGCACCCGCGCGCAGGCCACCGCGGTGACCATCTTGGCGCCGTGCTTGGCGATGCCGCCCGCCTCATAGCTGCGGCCGACCATGAAGCCGGAGATGTTCTGGAGGAAGAGCAGTGGAATGCCGCGCTGGTCGCACAGCTCGATGAAGTGGGCGCCCTTCTGGGCGGACTCGGAGAAGAGGATGCCGTTGTTGGCGATGATGCCGACCGGGTGCCCGTGGATCCGGGCGAAGCCCGTCACCAGCGTGGTGCCGAACTCCGACTTGAACTCCGCGAACCGCGAGCCGTCGGTGATCCGGGCGATGACCTCGCGCACGTCGTAGGGCGTACGGGAGTCGACCGGCACAGCGCCGTACAGTCCGGCAGGGTCGGCCTTCGGCTCATCGACCGGCTCGACCGACCAGGGGAGCGCGCCGCGCTCCGGCAGGGTGGACACGATGGTCCGGACGATCCGCAGTGCGTGCGCGTCGTCCTCGGCGAGATGGTCGGTGACCCCCGACACCCGGGAGTGCACCTCTCCGCCGCCCAGCTCCTCCGCCGTCACGACCTCGCCGGTCGCGGCCTTCACCAGCGGCGGCCCGCCCAGGAAGATGGTGCCCTGGTTGCGGACGATCACGGCCTCGTCGCTCATCGCGGGCACGTACGCGCCGCCCGCCGTGCAGGAACCGAGCACCGCGGCGATCTGCGGGATGCCCGCGCCGGACATCCGGGCCTGGTTGTAGAAGATCCGGCCGAAGTGCTCCCGGTCCGGGAAGACCTCGTCCTGCATGGGCAGGAAGGCGCCGCCGGAGTCCACCAGGTACAGACAGGGGAGCCGGTTCTCCAGCGCCACCTCCTGCGCCCGCAGATGCTTCTTCACGGTCATCGGGTAGTACGTGCCGCCCTTGACGGTGGCGTCATTGGCGACGATCACCACCTCACGGCCGCTGACCCGGCCGATCCCGGCGATCACCCCCGCCGCCGGGGCCGCCCCGCCGTACATCCCCTCGGCGGCCAGAGGCGCCAGCTCGAGGAACGGGGAGCCGGGGTCGAGGAGCGTGTCGACCCTGTCCCGCGGCAGCAGCTTTCCGCGTGCCACATGACGCGCGCGGGACTTCTCCCCGCCGCCGAGGCGGGCCGCCGCGAGCCGGCCGCGCAGCTCGGCGGCGAGTGTTTCGTGTGCCGACTCGTTGGCCCGCCAGGCCTCCGACGCGGGATCGGCCGCGCTCGCCAGCACCGGTGCCTGCTGCATCCGTCGGGCCCCCTTGGTGTTAGTGACCGTTAACATGTTTCGGCAAGGTTAACGCTCGCTAACCCCGCTGTCTAGAATGGACCCATGACCACCAGGACGGACGCCCCGACGCGACGCGAGCAGATTCTCAAGGAGGCCGCGCGCCTCTTCGCGGAGCGCGGCTTCCACGGCGTGGGTGTCGACGAGATAGGCGCCGCCGTGGGGATCAGCGGTCCTGGCCTCTACCGCCACTTCGCAGGCAAGGACGCGATGCTCGCCGAGCTGCTCGTCGGGATCAGCGAACGGCTGCTCGAAGGGGGCAGGCAGCGTGCCGCGCATGCCGTCGGCGGGCCCGACGCGGTGCTCGGCTCACTCATCGACGGGCACATCGACTTCGCGCTGGACGACCGCCCGCTGATCACCGTCCACGACCGGGAGCTCGACCGGCTGCGCGACAGCGACCGCAAGGCCGTCCGCAGGCTTCAGCGGCAGTACGTCGAGCTGTGGGTCACGGTGGTCAGGGAGCTCCACCCGCACACCGCGGAGCAGGAGGCACGCGCCGCCGTGCACGCCGTCTTCGGGCTGCTGAACTCCACCCCGCATCTGGGCACCGGAGGCCTCCCCGGCCGGACCGTCACCGAGATCCTGCTGCGGCGCCTCGCGCACGGCGCCTTCGACGCGCTGGCACGGACCAGGGAGACGGCCGCGCTGCCGGACTGACGGGACAGGCGCCTGACGGCACAATGGGCCCATGCCGATACCCAGCCGCGCCGAACTCGTCGACCACCTCGTCCGTACCCGTATCGCAGGAGACGTCGCCACACCGCGCGACAACAACCTCTCCCACTACCGCAAGCTGTCCAACGGGGACCGTAACTTCTGGCTCGGCCTCGAGCTCGGTGACCGCTGGGCGGACGAGCAGGACGTCCTCGCGGTGATGGCCGAACGCTGCGGTGTGAACGACGACCCCGGGCACCGGCGCGGCCAGGACACGATCGACCCGGAGCTGACGGTCGACGCGCTGGAACGGATGGCGGCCCGGCTGCGCAAGGCCGCGGCGGCCGGCGAGCGGGTGCTGTTCGCGACCGGGCACCCCGGCGGCCTGCTCGACGTGCACCGCGCCACGGCGGACGCGCTGCGCGCCGCCGGATGCGAGGTCATCAGGATTCCCGGTGGCCTGACCGCCGACGAGTGCATGGTCTTCCAGTTCGCGGACGTCGCGGTGCTGGAGCGCGGCGCGACGCTGTGGCACACCCACTCACCCGCGCCGATGGCGGCCATCCTGGACGGTCTGGAACGCGAGGGGCGTGCGCTGCCCGACCTGGTCGTCGCCGACCACGGCTGGGCGGGCTGCGCGGGCCAGCGCGGTATCGACTCCGTCGGCTATGCCGACTGCAACGACCCCGCGCTCTTCATCGGCGAGGCCGAGGGCACCATGCAGGTCACCGTCCCGCTCGACGACCATGTCACCGACCCGCGCTACTACGACCCGATGACCGCCTATCTGCTGGACTCGGCGGGGCTGCTCTGAGGGTGCGGCCGGTCCGGTCTGCCGGCCCGGTGCCCGTGCCGACGCCCGGGCACCCCTTTTCCGGCGGTCATGGCACGACGAGCGGGAGCCGTCTCGTGCTCCCGGACCGCGGTGCCTGACCGCACCACGCGCCGGGAGGCCGAGCTGTTCGCATGTGTGTCAGCGCGGTACCCGGACCACGCCCTCCTGGATCACGGTGACCGCGAGCTGCCCGTCCCGGGTGTAGATACGGGCCTGCCCGAGACCGCGTCCGCCCGAAGCGGACGGCGACTCCTGGTCGTACAGCAGCCATTCGTCTGCCCTGAACGGACGGTGGAACCACATCGCGTGGTCCAGGCTCGCCCCGACGACGTCGCCGGTCGCCCAACCACCGCGGCCGTGCGCGAGCAGCACCGAGTCGAGCAGTGTCATGTCGGAGACGTAAGTCGCCAGACAGACGTGCAGCAGTGGCTGGTCGATCGCTCCGTCGAGCTTGCCGCTGGTGCGGAACCAGACCTGCGAACGCGGTTCGCGCGGGGTGCCGACCGTGGCGAACGGAGGCGCGTCGACATACCGCAGATCGACCGCGGCCCTGGCCTCCAGCAGCCGGTCCACCACGCTCGGATCGAGGAAGCGGTCCGCGTGCCGCGGCAGCATCTCGGCGGCCGTGGGGAGCGTCTCCGGGTCGGGAGCCTGCGGCATGGCCGCCTGGTGCTCCAGGCCCTCCTCGTACGTCTGGAACGACGCCGTGAGATGGAAGATCGGCTGACCGTGCTGGACGGCGACCACCCGGCGGGTCGTGAAGGAGCGGCCGTCACGGATGCGGTCGACCGTGTAGACGATCGGCGCGCCCGGGTCGCCGGGGCGCAGGAAGTAGGAGTGCAGGGAATTGGTCGAGCGTTCCGCGGGCACGGTGCGCCCCGCCGCTACCAGGGCCTGGGCGGCGACCTGGCCGCCGAAGACCCGCGGTACGACGGCGGAGCGGCTCAGGCCGCGGAAGATGTCCTGCTCGATCTGCTCGAGGTCGAGCAGATCGAGCAGGGACTCAAGTGCCGGGTTCATGGGATCGGTGCGCTCTGCTCCTAGAGGCCCATGTTCTTGGCGATGATCATCTTCATGACCTCGCTGGTGCCGCCGTAGATGCGGTTGACGCGGTTGTCCGCGTAGAGGCGGGCGATCGGGTACTCGTTCATGTAGCCGTAACCCCCGTGCAGCTGGAGGCACTTGTCGATCACGCGGTGCGCGACCTCGGTGCAGAAGAGCTTCGCGGACGCGGCCTCCGCTGCGGACAGCTCGCCCAGGTCGTGGGCTTCCAGGGCGCGGTCGCTGACCGCCTCGGCGGCGTCGACCTCCGCCTTGCAGGCGGCCAGCTCGAACTTGGTGTTCTGGAAGGACGCGACGGTCTTGCCGAACACGGTCCGGTCCTGCACGTACTGCTGGGCGAAACGGACGGCGGCCGCGGCCTGCGCGTAGGCGCCGACAGCGATGCCGAGACGTTCCTGCGGCAGGTTCTGGCCGAGGTAGGAGAAGCCCTTGTTCTCCTCGCCGAGCAGGTCCTCGACCGGGACCCTGACATCGGTGAAGGAGAGCTCGGCGGTGTCGGAGGTCTTCAGTCCGAGCTTGTCGAGCTTACGGCCGACCGCGTAGCCATCGGACGTGGTGTCGACGACGAGGAGGGATATGCCGTGGCGGCGGTCCTCCGCGGTC
Organism: Streptomyces sp. NBC_00344; assembly: GCF_036088315.1. Lineage (NCBI taxonomy): Bacteria > Bacillati > Actinomycetota > Actinomycetes > Kitasatosporales > Streptomycetaceae > Streptomyces > Streptomyces sp. NBC_00344. The sequence continues at coordinate 4,513,985 of NZ_CP107996.1, forward strand.
GGGGCGGCGGTGCGGGCGCACACGATGACGCGGTCGGCGTGCACGCCGCCGGTGATGAAGGTCTTGGCGCCGTTGAGGATGTAGTGCGTGCCGTCCTCGGAGAGCCTGGCGGTGGTCTTCATGCCTGCCAGGTCGGAGCCGGTGCCGGGCTCGGTCATCGCGATGGCGTACATCGAGGTGCCACTGACGAAGTCCGGGAGCCAGCGCTTCTTCTGCTCATCGGTGGCGTAGGCCTTCAGATACGGCAGGCAGAGTGCGACATGCACGCTGGAACCGCCGAAGGAGACACCGGCGCGGGCGCACTCCTCGGAGATGATCGCCTGGAACTTGAACGACTCCTCGCCGGCGCCGCCGAACTCCTCGGGCACCTCGATGCCGAAGATGCCCAGCTCGCCGAGCTTGTAGTAGAACTCGCGGGGAGCCTGGCCGGCTGTCAGCCACTCCTCGTAGACCGGAACGACCTCGGCCTCGATGAAGGCCCGGATGGTGTCCCGGAACGCCTCGTGGTCCTCGTTGTAAACGGTACGGCGCACGGGAATGCTCCTCTGCGGGTTCTGGATGGCGTTCTGGGCGGGCGTCTGAGTAGTCCACCTAAGCGCTTGCTCAGGCAAAGTTACCGGTAGGTCACTCCGACTGTCCAGAGTGAGCCTCAGCACGCCCGGCGCTCCGGGGCGCGGGCCCCGGGCCCGCCGTCACGGACGAATCGCCCGGGCCGGGAGCATGCCGCCCCCGTGCCCGGCGCCGGGTCTGTGAGGCGGGAGCTCAGCGGTCCGCCGAGTGGTGAGAACCGGCCTGTCCCTCGGTCCAGCGCAGCGCGAACCACAACTCGGCCCGTACGTCCATGTCGTCCAGGTCGGCGCCGAGCAGCGCCGCGCAGCGGGCGATCCGCTGGCGGACGGTGTTGCGGTGCACGCCGAGTGCCACTGCCGTACGGTCCCAGCTGCCGTGCAGAGCCAGCCAGTTGCGCAGGGTTTCGTGCAGCGGTCCTTCCGGGCCCAGCGTGGCAAGCAGCGTACGGGCGTGTGCCGCGGCCTCTTCCGGGTCGAGGAGTGCGGCGATGCCGGTGCCGCCGTGCCGGACCAGTGGGGTGCGGGTCGCCTCCGCCCGGCGCAGCGCCCGGCCGGCCTGGGCGTCGGCGGCCGCGAGGTCGCGGGGCGTGGTGGCGGAGCTGACACCCAGGGTCCAGCCCGGATGTCCGGTCACCTCGTGCCCGGCGGGCAGCAGGATCCGTACGGTGTCCGCCCGCACATCCACCAACGGGCTGCCGAGCTGGGGTGGGGTTCCCTCGCCATGGGCATGCACCACGGTCCACGGCCCTTCGCCGAGCAGAGGTGCCACATCGGCGGGCTCCGCGCCGAGCAGCAGCCGTACCAGGGCCGACGAGCGGGCCGCCTCGTCGGCTCCCTGCTGCGGGGCGGTGAGCAAGGAGAGGAGTACGACGGCGACCCCGGCGATGGTGTGGTCGCCGGGCTCGCGGTGGGAGGTGGCGACGCCGAGTACGAGGCCCTCGCTGCCGGCGACGGAGTACGCGGCCAGGTGGCCCGAGCCGGCGGTGTCGGTGGCGGACGCCGGGGCCGGCCTGCCGGACCCCGGACGCACGACCCGGGTCATGGCCGCGAGTGCGCTGCTCACCTCCGGGCCGGGTTCCCTTCCCGCCGCCCGCAGGGCCGTACCGTCCGGTGCGAACAGCACGGTCCGGCCGTCCAGCCGGGTGGCCAGCTGGCGCAGTACCGCGGGGACCGGGTCGGGCCGGGCCGCAGCGGCGGCCAGTCCCTGCTGGGCCCCCGACACCCGGCGCAGCTCATGGTGACGGGCCTCGGCCATCAGCCCCCAGACGGCGCGGGCCACCGCGGTGAACGGGGTCCCCGGCGGCACCTCGACAAGCGGTAGACCGTGCCGGTCACAGGCTTCGGCCAGCGGGGCGGGCACCGTGTCGTACACCGGGGCGACCCCGAAACCGAGCGCCGCCCCGCCCGCGGCCACGATCCGCTCGACATAGCGGTCCGGGTCGCTGAGCTGCACACCCGCGGTCAGCAGCAGTTCGCCACCGAGCAGATACGGATACGGGTCCGCCATCTCGCTGGTGTGCACCCAGTGCACGGCCGACTCCTCGGCGGCCGGGCCCGCGAGCAGGCGCAGCCCGAGATCCCGGCGAGCGAGCAGCGCGGTCAGCGGAACGGGGGAGGTCGGGGGAGCGGCGGGATCCGGCATGGACGTTCCATCCATCGGTCGGAGAGTCAATGGATGAAACGTACACTTCAACGTCGCTTTCCGGCCACCTAGTGTCAACCCTCGACAGCAGGCCACAGCCGGCCACCGAAGAGCGGAACAGAGGGAGGGCTCATGGCAGTCGACTACGCAGTGATCGTCGTCTACCTGGTGGGCATGCTCGCCATGGGTTGGTGGGGCATGCGCCGCGCCAAGTCCAAGTCCGATTTCCTGGTGGCGGGCCGCAGGCTCGGGCCGGCGATGTACTCGGGCACCATGGCCGCGATCGTGCTCGGCGGGGCCTCCACCATCGGCGGCGTCGGGCTCGGCTACCAGTACGGGCTCTCCGGCGCCTGGATGGTCGTCACCATCGGACTGGGCCTGCTCGCGCTGAGTGTCTTCTTCTCGGCGCGCATAGCCCGTCTCAAGGTCTACACCGTCTCCGAAATGCTCGACCTGCGCTACGGCGGCCGGGCCGGAGTCATCTCCGGTGTGGTGATGTGGGCGTACACCCTGATGCTCGCGGTCACCTCGACCATCGCCTACGCCACCATCTTCGATGTCCTCTTCGACATGAACCGGACCGTGGCGATCATCCTCGGCGGTGCGATCGTCGTCGCGTACTCGACGCTCGGCGGTATGTGGTCGATCACCCTCACCGACATGGTGCAGTTCGTCGTCAAGACCGTGGGGGTACTGCTGCTGCTCCTGCCCATCGCCGTGGTGAAGGCCGGTGGCTTCTCGGAGATGAAGGCCAAGCTGCCGACCAGCTACTTCGACCCGCTCGGCATCGGCGGCGAGACGATCTTCACCTATGTCCTGATCTACACCTTCGGCATGCTGATCGGCCAGGACATCTGGCAGCGGGTGTTCACCGCGCGCGGCGACAAGGTCGCCAGGATCGGCGGCACCGTCGCCGGCACCTACTGCCTGGTGTACGCCGTGGCCGGTGCGGTCATCGGGACAGCGGCGAAGGTCATGTACCCGAAGCTGCCCAGCGCCGACGCCGCCTTCGCGACCATCGTCAAGGACGAACTGCCCGTCGGCGTACGCGGTCTGGTGCTTGCCGCCGCGCTTGCCGCGGTGATGTCGACGTCATCGGGGGCGCTGATCGCCTGCGCCACCGTCGCCAACAACGACATCTGGTCACGGCTGCGGGGGCTGAGGGGCGGCCGGGACTCCGACCACGACGAGGTGCGCGGCAATCGTGCCTTCATCCTTGTCATGGGGATGCTGGTGATCTGTATCGCCATCGCGCTGAACAATGTCGTCGAAGCGCTCACCGTGGCCTACAACCTGCTGGTCGGTGGCCTGTTGGTGCCGATTCTGGGCGGGCTCCTGTGGAAGCGTGGCACGGTCCACGGGGCGCTGGCGGCCGTCAGTATCGGCGGGCTCACCGTGCTCGGCCTGATGTGGAAGTACGGAGCTCTGGCCAACGAGCCGATCTACTACGGTCTGGTGGCCTCCCTGGTGTCCTATGTCGTCGTCTCGCTGGCGACGAAGCCGACCGACCCCGCTGTGCTCGCGGCGTGGCGCGAACGCCTCGCCGGGCGGGGTTCCGACGCCGAGGCGGCGGAACCCGAAACGCAGGCCGTTCCGTCACACAGCTAAAGTGACAAACCGCTGAAATCCGTGAAAAGAAGGGCATATTCCATGAGCAGCACCGAACCGCCGCGCGGCCCCGTCGACTCGTCCCGCATCCCGCGGTACGCCGGACCCGCCACGTTCGCCCGTCTGCCCAGGCTCGACGAGGTCGGCCGTGCCGATGTCGCCGTCGTCGGTGTGCCCTTCGACAGTGGCGTCTCCTACCGGCCCGGAGCACGCTTCGGCGGCAACGCGATCCGGGAGGCCTCGCGGCTGCTGCGCCCCTACAACCCGGCGCAGGACGCCTCGCCGTTCGCGCTGGCGCAGGTCGCCGACGCCGGGGACATCGCCGCCAACCCGTTCCACATCGATGAGGCCGTCGAGACGATCGAGGCCGCGGCCGACGACCTGCTCTCCACCGGCGCCCGGATGATGACGCTCGGCGGGGACCACACCATCGCGCTGCCGCTGCTGCGCTCGGTGGCGAAGCAGCACGGCCCGGTCGCCCTGCTGCACTTCGACGCGCATCTGGACACCTGGGACACCTACTTCGGTGCCGCGTACACGCACGGCACGCCGTTCCGCAGGGCCGTCGAGGAGGGCATCCTCGACACCTCCGCGCTCTCCCACGTGGGCACCCGCGGTCCCCTCTACGGCAAGCAGGACCTCGACGACGACGCCAAGATGGGCTTCGGCATCGTCACGTCGGCCGATGTGATGCGGCGCGGCGTCGACGAGGTGACGGACCAGCTGCGCCAGCGGATCGGCGACCGCCCGCTCTACATCTCCATCGACATCGACGTGCTCGACCCGGCGCACGCGCCCGGCACCGGGACCCCGGAGGCGGGTGGACTGACCTCCCGCGAACTCCTGGAGATCGTCCGCGGTCTGGCCTCCTGCCACCTCGTCTCGGCCGATCTGGTCGAGGTCGCCCCCGCGTACGACCACGCCGAGATCACCTCGGTCGCCGCCTCCCACGCGGCGTACGAACTCACCACGATCATGTCGCGACAGATTGCCGAGGCGCGCGCCGAATGACGCACGACCACCACCAGGAGACGTCCCGTCCCACCGCTGAGCAGACCGAGGCGGCCCTGAACCCCCCGCCCGGGCGCAACGGCGGCGACCTGGTCGTCGAAACCCTGCAGGGACTCGGTGCCACCACGGTGTTCGGCCTCCCCGGCCAGCACGCGCTGGGGATGTTCGACGCGCTGCGCCGCTCCGCGCTGTCGTATGTCGGCCTCCGGGTGGAGAACAACGCCGGCTTCGCCGCCGACGCCTACGGCCGGGTCACCGGTGAGGTGGCACCGCTGCTGCTGTCCACCGGCCCCGGCGCGCTCACCTCGCTCGCCGCGCTCCAGGAGGCGGCAGCGGCCAGCGCCCCGGTGCTCGCCGTCTCCAGCCAGATCCCGACGGCCGGGCTCGGCGGCGGACGCCGCGGCTACCTTCATGAACTCCGCGATCAGCAGGCCTCGTTCCGGGGGGTCGTGAAGTCCGTGCACACGGTCCGCACACCCTCCCAGATCCCCTCGGCGATCGCGGCGGCCTGGGAGTCGGCACTCACGGCGCCGCACGGCCCGGTCTGGGTGGAGATCCCGCAGGACGTGCTGCTCGCCGAGACCCGGCTCCCGGTGGTCACCGCTCTGGACGCCACCCCGCGCGATCTGGAGCCCCGCCCGGAGCTGACCGCGGTGGCAGCTCATCTGCTCTCGAGCGCCGAACGACCGGTGATCATCGCCGGCGGCGGGGTCGTACGGTCGGACGCGGCGGGCAAACTGCTCGCCCTCGCCGAGAAGCTCGACGCTCCGGTGGTCTGCACTTTCGGCGGCAAGGGTGCCTTCCCTTGGGAGCACCCGCTCTCGCTCCAGTCCTGGATGGAGGACCGGCACACCACCGACTTCCTCGAAGCGGCGGACGTCCTGCTCGTCGTGGGCTCGGGCCTCGGTGAACTCTCGTCGAACTACCACACGTTCAAGCCGCGCGGCGAGGTCATCCAGATCGAGGCGGACCTCGGGAAGCTGGAGTCCAACCATGCGGGGCTCGGTATCCACGCCGACGCCAGGGCCGCGCTCTCGGCCCTCATCGAGACGGTGTCCGAGCGGACCGACCCGACGGCCGCGGACGCGGTGCGCACGGTCCTCGCACGGGTGAGGGAACGGATCGCGGGCCAGGATCTCGGCCTGGAACAGCGGATCCTGGCCTCGGTCCGGGAGGCGCTGCCCGCCGCATCGCCGAGCTTCTGGGACATGACGATCCTCGCCTACTGGGCCTGGTCCGCCTGGCCGGGCGCTCTGCACTCGGCGCAGGGCGCCGGCGGGCTCGGCTACGGGTTCCCCGCGGCGATCGGTGCCGCCGCGGCTGATCGTACGAAGCCCGTGCTGGCTGTCTCGGGTGACGGCGGCGCGATGTACTCCATCGCCGAACTGGCCACCGTCCGGCAGTACGACCTGCCGGTCACCTGGCTGATCGTGGACGACGGCGGCTACGGCATCCTGCGCGAGTACATGACGGACACCTTCGGCGAGGCCACCGCCACCGAACTCGCCCGCCCCGACTTCGTCGCACTCGCCGAGTCCTTCGGCGTCCGGGCGGTCCGCACGACCCCGGACTCCCTCGCCGGAGACCTGGCCAGGTCCTTCGCCTCGGAGGGCCCGTCGGTGGTCGTACTGCCCGCGGTCCTCAGGATGTTCGCTCCTACGCATCTGTGAGGCGGGTCTCTGAGGCGGGTCTGTGAGGCAGGCCTGCGAGACGGGTCCGTGAGGTGGGCCTGCCAGGTGGGTCCGCGAGGCGGTTCTGTGGTGCGGGGAGCGGCCCTGGCGTAGTCCGGCGGGTGGGACCCGTCACCGGGCCGCGGTGTTCTCGGCCGGCCCCCGGTGGCGTGTTCGTTGACCTGGCGGCCTGCTTCCGGTGACGTGCTCCCCGGCGCCCCGTTGCCCGAAGGGCGCACCAGGGACCCCCGTGGACGGCGAGGCGACCGGACCCCTGCGCGTTGCGGATGTCACACGCACTTCTGTGTGACATCGGCAACGCGGCGGTCCGAACGGCTGCCACGGATGGTGCACTGGATGCCGGCCTTTGCGTGGAACGGACGCCGGTCGTGCAACTTTCACGCCACCCGTGAGTCAGCCCTTACAGGCCTGCCGGGAACGCGCTCGCATGACATCCGGCACGACGCAGGACACACACGACACAGGACACAGGGGCATGACACAGGGGAGCGGCACGTCCATGACACTGCACCGAATATCCGGCCGGGCCCTCGGCGCGGGCGCCGTGGCGCTGGCCGCCGGGGTCATCGGGCCGATGGCCCTCGCGCCGGCTGCCGGAGCGGTGGCGCCCACCGTCGGGTGCACCTCGGCGAAGGCCGGGCTCGCGGCCAAGCTGAAGACGGACATCGACGCCGCGCTCAAGAACCGGAAGACCACGGCAGCGGTCGGTGTCCACGACCGGACGACCGGTACGGACTGCAGCCTCCGCGGTGACACGAAGTACGACTCGGCGAGCGTGGTGAAGGCCACCGTGCTGGCGACGCTCCTCTGGGACAACAAGAAGCACAACCGCTACCTGACCTCGCGTGAGAACAGCCTCGCCACCGCGATGATCACAAAGTCCGACAACGACTCCACGAGTGCGCTCTGGAAGCAGCTCGGTGCGGCCAAGGTCAAGGGCTTCCTCGCGGCCGCCGGCATGAAGCAGACCGTGCCCGGCGCGGGGGGCTACTGGGGGCTCACCCAGATCACCGTCCGTGACGAGCAGAGACTGCTGTCCCTGCTGACCGCCAAGAACTCCGTACTGAGCGACGGCTCGCGGGCGTACGAGCTCGGGCTGATGCACAAGGTCGTCGCGTCGCAGCGCTGGGGCACCCCGGCCGGAGCCCCGTCCGGCGCCACCGTGCAGGTGAAGAACGGCTGGCTCCAGCGCTCCACCCATGGATGGCGTGTGCACTCCATAGGCGCCTTCACCGGCAAGGGGCACGACTGCACGATCACCGTGCTCACCCAGGACAACAAGACGATGGCCGACGGCGTGAACACCATCCAGGCCGTCGCCCGTGCGGTGCACAAGGACCTCGCCGCCGCGGTCCCGAAGACCTAGGACCAGAGACCGGTCTTCGTCCGGGATTGTTGCGGCGGGATGAAATCCCCTGGTGGCCGCGTTGGAGTCTTCCGGTGGTATCGGACAACGGGAGGCACCAGTGGCGGACGCCGCACAGCTCAACGCCACGGCATCGCGAGAGCCGGGCTGGGGGCGAAGGCTCGCCGGCTACGCCTGGCGGTACCGGCGCAACGTGCTGCTCGCGCTCGGTTCCTCACTGGCCGGAATGGCCGTCATGGCCCTCGTTCCGCTGGTCACCAAGGTGATCATCGACGATGTCATCGGCGATCACACCCGGTCCCTGGCGGTCTGGACGGGCGCACTGATCGGTGCCGCGGCCGTGGTGTACGCGCTCACCTATGTCCGCCGTTACTACGGCGGCCGCCTCGCCCTCGACGTCCAGCACGATCTCCGTACCGAGATGTACGGGACGATCATGAAGCTGGACGGGCGGCGGCAGGACGAGCTGTCCACCGGACAGGTCGTCGGCCGCGCCACCAGCGACCTTCAGCTGATCCAGGGCCTGCTCTTCATGCTGCCGATGACCATCGGCAATGTGCTGCTCTTTCTGATCTCCCTGGTGATCATGGCCTGGCTCTCGCCGCTGCTGACACTGATCGCGGTGGCCGTCGCTCCCGCCCTCTGGTTCATCGCCAGGCGCAGCCGGACCCGGCTCTTTCCCGCCACCTGGTACGCCCAGGGACAGGCCGCAGCCGTCGCGGGCGTCGTCGACGGAGCCGTCACCGGCGTACGGGTGGTGAAGGGATTCGGCCAGGAGGATCAGGAGACCGGCAAGCTCCGCGAGGTGAGCCGCCGGCTCTTCGCGGGACGGCTGCGCACCATCCGGCTGAACTCCCGCTACACCCCCGCGCTCCAGGCCGTGCCCGCCCTCGGCCAGGTCGCCATGCTGGCGCTCGGCGGCCTGCTCGCCACCCGAGGCGAGATCACTCTCGGCACGTTCGTCGCCTTCTCCTCCTACCTCGCCCAGCTCGTGGGGCCGGTCCGGATGCTGGCCGTGGTGCTGACCGTCGGCCAGCAGGCGCGGGCCGGCGTCGAACGCGTACTGGAACTGATCGACACCGAGCCGTCCATCGCCGACGGCACGAAGGAGCTTCCCGCGGACGCGGAGGCGAGTGTCGAGTTCGACGACGTCTCCTTCGGCTACGAGGACGTCCGCCCGGTGCTCGACGGCTTCTCGCTGAGCATCGCGCCCGGCGAGACCGTCGCCGTGGTGGGCGCGTCGGGCAGCGGCAAGTCCACCGTCTCCCTGCTGCTGCCGCGTTTCTACGATGTCTCCCACGGCGCGGTCCTCATCGGCGGACACGATGTGCGGGAGCTGACGCTGCGTTCGCTGCGGGCGGCCGTCGGACTCGTACCGGAGGACAGCTTCCTGTTCTCCGACACGGTGCGCGCCAATATCGCCTACGGCTTCCCCGACGCCACCGAGGAACAGATCCTCACCGCGGCCCGTGCCGCCCAGGCCGACCGCTTCATCGCCGATCTGCCGGCCGGCTACGACACCATGGTCGGTGAGCACGGCCTGACGCTCTCCGGAGGCCAGCGCCAGCGCGTCGCACTGGCCCGCGCCATCCTCACCAACCCCAGACTGCTGCTTCTCGACGACGCCACATCCGCCGTCGACGCCCGGGTCGAGCACGAGATCCACGAGGCGCTGCGCGGGGTCATGGCCGGGCGCACCACCCTGCTCATCGCGCACCGCCGCTCCACCCTCAACCTCGCCGACCGCATAGCTGTCCTGGACGGCGGGCGCCTCGCGGACATCGGCACCCATGAGGAGCTGCAGGAACGTTCGGCGCTGTACCGGAGACTGCTGACCGACCCGGACGAACTGGGCGGCATGTCACCGGGACATGTCGCCGCGGCCGGCCCGGAGGAGATGGAGGACACCTCGGTACGGGACGAGCTGGACGCCGAGTTCGATGCCGAACGCGGTATCACTCCGCCGCTCTGGGTCCGCCCCGAGAAGGCGGAGGACGCGGCCCCCGGCGGGATGCCCGCCACACCGGAACTGCTGGCGCAGGTCGCCGCCCTGCCGCCCGCGACCGACACCCCGGACGTCGACGAGGTACGCGCGGTCACGGCCGAGACGTCCTACGGGCTGCGCCGGCTGCTCCGTGGCTTCGGCCCCGTACTGCTGATCAGCCTGTTGCTGGTCGCGATCGACGCCGGCATGGGGCTGCTGCTCCCGGTGCTGATCCGGCACGGCATCGACCAGGGCGTCACCCAGCTGGCCACCGGCGCGGTCTGGACAGCGGCCGGGCTCGGTCTGCTGACCGTGGCCGTGCAGTGGGTGGCGCAGACCGGTGAGACCCGGATGACCGGGAGGACCGGCGAACGGATCCTCTACTCACTGCGCCTCAAGATCTTCTCCCAGCTCCAGCGGCTCGGGCTCGACTACTACGAGCGCGAACTGACCGGCCGGATCATGACCCGGATGACGACGGACATCGACGCCCTGTCCACCTTCCTGCAGACCGGTCTGGTCACCGCCTTCGTCTCCGTCGTCACCTTCTTCGGCATTCTGGTCGTGCTGCTGGTGATCGATGTGCAGCTGGCGCTGGTCGTCTTCGCGACACTGCCCTTCCTGATCGCCGGCACCTATGTCTTCCGGAAGAAGAGCGTCAAGGCGTACGAGCTGGCGCGGGAGCGGGTCTCCGTCGTCAACGCCGATCTCCAGGAGTCGGTGTCCGGACTGCGCATCGTGCAGGCCTTCCAGCGCGAGGGCACCGGCACGCGGCGCTTCACCGACCGAAGCGACCACTACCGGCAGGCCCGGGTGCGCGGCCAGTGGCTGATCTCCGTCTACTTCCCCTTCGTCCAGCTGCTCGCATCGGTGGCCGCGGCATCCGTGCTGATCGTGGGAGCGGACCGGATCGCGGCGGGCACCCTCACCACGGGTGCGCTGGTCGCCTATCTGCTCTACATCGACCTGTTCTTCGCCCCTGTGCAGCAGCTGTCGCAGGTCTTCGACGGATACCAGCAGGCCAGCGTCTCGCTCCGGCGCATCCAGGAACTCCTCCGGGAGCCCACGTCGACCGTGGCGGCGGCCGATCCGCTGGATGTCACGTCGCTGCGCGGTGACATCGCCTTCGAGCACGTGTCGTTCTCCTACCGATCCGACGACGTGCCGGAGGGGACCGCTGCCCCCGAGGCGGCGCTCAGCGGTATCGATCTGCGCATCCCGGCCGGTCAGACGGTCGCCTTCGTCGGAGAGACCGGGGCAGGCAAGTCCACCCTGGTCAAACTGGTCGCCCGGTTCTACGACCCGACATCGGGTCGGGTCACAGCGGACGGCAGGGACCTGCGGTCGATGGACATGACGGCCTACCGCCATCGGCTCGGGGTCGTGCCGCAGGAGGCGTACCTCTTCGAGGGCACGGTCCGGGACGCCATCGCCTACGGACGTACGGACGCCACGGACGCCGAGGTCGAGGCGGCCGCACGGGCGGTCGGGGCGCACGACATGATCGCCACTCTGGACGACGGCTATCTCCACGAGGTCGCCGAACGGGGCCGCAACCTCTCGGCCGGCCAGCGGCAGCTCATCGCACTGGCCAGGGCGGAGCTGGTCGACCCCGACATCCTGCTCCTCGACGAGGCCACAGCGGCCCTGGACCTCGCATCGGAGGCGCTGGTCAACCAGGCGACGGACCGGATCGCCGGCCGCCGGACCACCCTGGTGGTGGCGCACCGGCTGACCACGGCGGCGCGGGCGGACCGGGTGGTCGTCATGGACCACGGACGGGTGATCGAGGACGGCACCCACGAGGAACTGCTGGCGCTGGGCGGGAGCTATGCGCGGCTGTGGGGCACGTTCGTGGGGGAGCCGGTGGGAGTGGTGTCCTGACGGGACACGGCGGGCGGTGTGTGGCGGGGCGCTGCCCCGCTGCCCGTCCGCCCTTGGGGGCGGCGGGGCAGCGAAGCGCACCCGTACGGCGGACTACCGGTTCCGGCCCGCCTTGATGTCGGAGATCTTCCGGGTCGCCAGGTCGGACTGGATCGCCAGGTAGGTGTAGGACGGATGTGACGGCGACCCCCAGGTCAGCCGCACCTCCGACCATGTGTGCCCCGCCCCGCTGTTCCCGGCGGTGACCCGCCATCCGGTCGGTACGTTCTGTGCCCGCAGCACGCCGTCCGCATGGTTCTTCGACTCCCATGCGGCCAGCCGCTTCCGCAGCTGCGGTGTCAGATAGAACGTCCGGAGCGTCCGGGACAGGTTGTTGCTGTCCCCGTCGTAGATCGCGTCGATGTAGGAGCCGTAGAAGTCGGCGACATGGTGATAGGCGACCTCGGGAGTGCCGCTGACCGCGGCTGCGGCGGCGTGCGGAGCGGTGGGCCGCTCGGTGGCGGCGGCCGCGGGGACCACCGCGATGGACGTCAGAAGTGCGGCTGTCAGAAGAATGCGGCCCGTACGTGGATGTGCCATGGCAAGACCTGCCCTTTCGCGCGCAACGACCCGCGCGGTCTGTTTCGCGCGGACTATCCCGTAAGACCGGTGCTGTGCTGGTTTGGTTGCACCGGAACGGGTCCCTGTCCGTCCCGCTCGCGGGATGCAACCGGCCGCGAGTGTCGCGCGTCCGTAGATGTACACGCACAAGTGATGGAAGAGGGAAAAGGTGTTCGAGGGGCGACTGGGGTCCGGACAGGTGAGCCGCGCACCGCGCCGCCGGGGTGCGCTGACGCTCGCGATCGCGGCCGCGCTGACGATGACGCTGGCCGGTCCGGGCGCCGCGCATGCGGACGCCGCGTCAGGATGCCCGGGACACCGGGTGAAGAGCGTGCGGTTCACCACCGGAACGCTGGAGATCTTCCGCAGCGGTGAGAACGTCTGTGCCGTCACTCTCGCCAAGTCCCCGGGGCCCAGGCGCCAGATGTCCGTCCTGCTCCAGGCGCGAGGTGCCACTCCGGTCGTGGACAGCGGCCGTTTCACCCGTCTGGCGGGCCCGGTGAAGGTCCGTGCCATGAACCGCTGTGTACGCGCGGTTGGTGCGGTCTCCGGCAAGCAGGGCGCCTCCGGCTGGATACTCTGCTGAGCCGCTGAGCTCTCCCGTTCCGCCGGTCCATGGTCAACTGGGTCTGGCGTGACGTGCGTTGCGCCAGCTAGGTTCGCGGCGACCCGTTGTGACCCAGGGGAGGGCGAATGCGCAAGGCGCTCAGATGGCTGCTCGCGCTGGTGGTGCTCATAGGCACCGTAAGCGCGGCAGGAGGATCGGCCGGAGCGGCAACCGCCGCGGAGCCGGATATCAAGGACCGGATCCTCGCGATACCGGGGATGAACCTGGTCGAGGAGAAGCCCTATACGGGCTACCGCTACTTCGTGTTCGAGTACACCCAGCCGATTGACCACCGGCACCCCTCGAAGGGCACCTTCGAGCAGCGCTTCACGCTGCTGCACAAGGACACCAGCCGGCCCACAGTCCTGTACACGGGCGGCTACAACGTCTCCACCACCCCCGGCCGCACCGAGCCCACCCGGATCATCGACGGCAACCAGGTGTCGCTGGAGTACCGCTATTTCACACCGTCCCGGCCGCAGCCCGCCGACTGGTCCAAACTGGACATCTGGCAGGCCGCCAGTGACGAGCACCGGCTGTACAGGGCGCTGAAGCCGGTCTACCCGAAGAACTGGCTGACCACCGGCGGCTCGAAGGGCGGCATGACCGCGACCTACTACGAGCGCTACTTCCCGCACGACATGGACGGTGTCGTCGCCTACGTCGCACCCAATGACGTGGTCGACAAGGAGGACTCGGCGTACGACCGGTTCTTCGAGAACGTGGGGACCAAGGAGTGCCGCGCCAAGCTGCAGGGTGTCCAGCGCGAGGCACTCGTCCGGCGTAAGCCGCTGGAGAAGAAGTACGCCGACTACGCCGAGACCAACGGCTACACCTTCACCACCGTGGGCAGCCTCGACAAGGCGTACGAGGCCGTGGTGCTCGACTACATCTGGGGTTTCTGGCAGTACAGCCTGCTCTCCGACTGCGCCACCATCCCGGCGGACGCACCGCACGCGACCGATCAGGCGATCTGGGACTCCATCGACACGATCTCCGGCTTCTCCTTCTACACCGATCAGGGGCTCGAGCCGTACACGCCGTACTACTACCAGGCAGGCACCCAGCTCGGTTCGCCCGATATCACACAGCCGTGGCTGGGCAAGCTGAGCCGGTACGGCTACCAGCCGCCACGGCACTACGTTCCGCGGTCCATCCCGATGCGGTTCCAGCCGTACGTGATGGACGACGTGGACAACTGGGTGAGGCACCACGCCCACCGCATGATGTTCGTGTACGGGCAGAACGACCCGTGGGGGGCCGAACGCTTCAGCGTCGGCCGGCACGCCGACGACAGCTATGTCTTCACCGCGCCGGGGATGAACCACGGTGCCAATGTCGCGGGACTGGCCGCCGACGAGAACACGAAGGCCACCGCCCGGATCCTGGCCTGGGCGGGTGTCGCGCCCGCGGAGGTGCGGTCGAACCCGTCGAAGGCCCGGCCGCTCGCGGGCTACGACGCGAAGCTCGACCGGCGGGCGGTCCAGCACGAGCCGTCGCTGAGGCCCTGAGGACCAGCCGTCGCCGATGCCCTGAAAGGGCTGTCACCCGGCACCGTGTACGCCCGCCGTCCGACCGGATCCGGTCGGACGGCGGGCGCGGCCGTACGGAGCCCTCACGCCGGTACACCGCCGGCTCGCCGGCAGATCGCCGCCCCGGGACACCGGACTCGCCCACCCGGCTCACGACATCAGTACGACAAGCCGTGGCCCACCGGGTACAGCACCTGCGTGGGAGCGTCGGCGCGCTGGACGGGCACGGGCAGCCGCCCCCGCGGTTCCGCCCGGCCCGCGATCACCCGCGCCGCGGCCCTGAGTTCGACATCGGTCCAGCTGTACGTGGCGAGGGCCGCGCCGACGCCCGGCAGGAAGGCGATGTCGTACGGGTTGCGGATCGCGATCTGCACCACCGGAGTACCGGTCGCGAGCAGCGCGGCCACCAGCCGGGACTGGGCGTCGCCCGCCTGGATGTTGTACGTCCCCACGATCACCGCGTCCTTGCCTGCGGCCGCGGCGACGGCCGCCGCGATCACCCCAGGGGCGGGCGCGGTACCGGTGGACAGCACCGTGGTGGTGAAGCCCAATCCGGTCAGCTCCTTGGCGAGCACCGTGGTCGGTGGTCCAGTGGTGCCCGACGGCGATGCCGGATCGGCGCCGGCCACCAGGAGGTTCCTCTCACGGCGCCGGGAGAGCGGGAGCAGCGCGCCCCGGTTCACCAGCAGGGTGGTGGTCCGCTCGGCGATCCGGTCCGCGGTGGCGAGATGGGCGCGGGTGCCGACCGTACGGCCCACCTGGCGGACGTCGACGTAGGGGCGCTGGAACAGGCCGCGCCGCTGCTTGAGCCGGAGGATCCGCAGGATCGATTCGTCCAGACGCTGCTCGGTGATCTCACCGCTGCGGACCGCGGAGAGCACCCCGTTCCACGCGGTGGCGAGGGCGGGCGGGTCCAGCAGCTGATCGACGCCGGCCTTGAGCGCGAGCACCGGGACCCGGTCGTCGCCGTACTTGTCCCGGACGCCCTGCATGCCCAGCGAGTCGGTGATCACCACGCCCCGGTAGCCCAGTTCCTCGCGCAGGATTCCGGTGAGGATCGGGTGGGAGAGGGTGGCCGGGTCGTTGCTCGGGTCCAGCGCGGGGAACTGGATGTGCGCCGTCATGACCGAGTCGATACCGGCGGCGACGGCGGCCCGGAAGGACGGGGCGTCGATGCGCTCCCACTCCTCACGGGTGTGGGTGATGACGGGGATCCCGGTGTGGCTGTCGACGGCCGTGTCGCCGTGGCCCGGGAAGTGCTTGGCGGTGGAGGCGGTCATCGAGCTCTGGTAGCCCCGGACCTCGGCCGCCACCATCCTGGCGACCGCGGCGGACTCGGCGCCGAAGGACCGGACCCCGATGACCGGGTTGGCCGGGTTGATGTTGACGTCGGCGTCCGGTGAGTAGTTCTGCCGGATGCCGATGGCGCCCAGCTCCGCGCCGGCGATGCGGCCGACCATGTAGGCGTCGTCGCGCGAACCGCCCGCGCCGAGCGCCATGGCTCCGGGGAAGAGGGTGGCGGGATAGCCGACGCGGCAGACGATGCCGTGTTCCTGATCGGTGGCGATCAGCAGCGGAACCGGAGTGTGCTGGGCGAGCCCGGCGCGCTGGATGCCGTTGGAGAGAGCGGCGATCTGCTGCGGGTCGCGGGTGTTGTGCGCCCAGGTGAAGTAGATGATGCCGCCGACGTGGTACGTGGCGATCAGTTCGGCGGCGTTACGGACCCCGATCTCGCGGAGATTGGCGTCGATGTCCACCTGATCGGGCGCGGTCGCGGAGTGTCCGTACACCCGCATGACGAAGAGCTGGCCGATCTTCTCCTCGATGCTCATGTGCGAGACGAGTCTCTTGAGCTGCCGGCTGAGGTCGGGGTCGGGGTCGTGACCCGGACTGCGGGGGTCGGCGTTGGCCGTGGTGCCGGTGGCTGCTGTTGCGGCCACTGCGGCGGTAGCGGTGAGCAGGGAGCGTCTGGACGTGCGGTGCTGCACTGGTGCTCCTTCCGGCCATGCTGCGCAAGGTAATTGAAGGAAACTTCCAATCAGCACGGATAGCCGGAAAATTACTGCCAAGTCAAGAGCGCGGGCAGAACGACACGCAGAAGAAACCGCGGGGCCCGCCCTCCGGGCGAACGCCGATACTCCTCTCACGCGACCTGGCGGGGCGGCCAGTGCTCCTGGAGTCTGCGTACCGTCTCGGTGATGGCGGGACGCCTGGCGGCCCCGGTCCGCCACAGTGCGTACAGCCGCCGCACGGGCACCGGGTCGAGCTGCACGGCCACCACTCCGGGCGGCAGCGGCCCGCGCCCGAGCCGGGGGATCAGGGCGACCCCGAGCCCGGCCGCGACCAGGGCGAGCAGGGTGTGGTTCTCCTCCGCCTGGTGAACGATGTCGGGCTCGTGGCCGGAGCTGCGCAGGGTGCGCACCAGCCAGTCGTGACAGATCCGACCGGGTGGCTGGCAGATCCACCGCTCCCTGGCCAGTTCCTCGCGCAGCACCCCGGTGCGTCCCACGAGCGGATGTCCTTCGGGCACCAGCAGATCGCACCCGTCGTCACCGATCACCGCCTGCTCGACACCCTCGGGGGTGGGCAGCGGTGAGATGTCCCAGTCGTGGACCACCGCCAGATCGGTCACGCCCTTGGCCACCAGATCGACCGAGAGATGGGGATCGACCTCGCTCAGCCGGGCGTCGAGCGAGGGGTGCGACACGGCCAGTTCGGCCAGGACGGCGGGCAGCAGTCCGCGCGCGGCCGAAGCGAAGGCGGCGATGGTCAGGCGCCCGGCCGGCAGGCCCCTGCGCTCCTCCAGGGTGGTCTCGGCGTGTTCCACGATGGAGAGCAACTGCTGTGCGGTATCGGCCAGGTGCAGCGCCTCGTCGGTGAGCGCGATCCCGCGGCCCCGGCGTTCGAGGAGGGTGGTCCTGGTCTCCCGCTCCAGCTTGGTGATCTGCTGCGAGACCGCGGAGGGGGTGTAGCCCAGCGCGGCGGCGGCCGCGGCCACCGAACCATGGACCGATATCGCGTGCAGCGCACGCAGCCGGGGCAGATCGAGCATTCGACGGTGCTCCGTTCGTCAGCTGAACACATAAGCAATGCTCAATTCAACCATGAAGAAATCCGCTCTGGTGCTACATGGACGGATGCGGTGATGCTCGGTGCATGCGTCCTCTGCACCTCGCTCTGGCCGTGGCCGTCGCCGCGGTCTGGGGGATCAACTTCACTGTCGTCGAGGTCGGTCTCGGCCACTTCCCGCCGCTGCTCTTCTCCGCGCTGCGCTTTCTGGTGGCGGCGCTGCCCGCCGTGTTCTTCGTGGGCCGCCCGGGGGTCCCCCGGATGTCGGTCGTCTCCATCGGGCTGGTCCTGGGGGTGGCCCAGTTCGGGCTGCTCTTCACAGGGATGGACCACGGCATGGATGCCGGGCTCTCGTCCCTGGTCCTGCAGGTCCAGGCCGTCTTCACCGCACTCTTCGCGGCCGTCGCGCTGGGTGAGCGTCCGGGCCGGGCGCGGATCGCCGGTATGGCGGTCGCGCTCGCGGGTGTGGCGGTCGCGGCGGTGGACGAGGGCCTCAGCGGTCCGCTCACCGCTTTCGCGCTGGTCGTGGCGGCGGCGGCCTGCTGGGGAGCCTCCAACGTACTCACCCGCAGGGCCGCGCCGCCCGATGGCTTCAGCTTCATGATCTGGGTGTCCACCGTGCCCGTACTGCCGCTTCTCGGGCTCTCGTTGCTCTTCGAAGGGCCCAGGGCGGACGCCGAAGCCATGGCGTCGATCGACTGGGGCGGCGCCGGGATCATCGTCTATGTCGCCTGGGTGACCACGGTGTTCGGCTTCGGGGCCTGGGGATATTTGCTGCGCCACCATCCCGCGTCGTCGGTGGCCCCCTTCAGCCTCCTCGTCCCGGTGTTCGGGATGTCGTCGGCCGCCCTGGTACTCCACGAGAGCATCACACCGCTGCGCTGGTGCGCGGCTGTGCTGCTGGTGGGCGGGGTCGCCCTCACCTCGCTGCCGGGCTCCCGGTCAGCTTCCCGAGGAACTCCCGCCCGTCAGCCAGCAGCGGCGGCAGCTCCGCCGCCTGCGGGTACCAGCGCTTCTCGTACTCCCAGCACAGCCACCCCTCCGGCGAGTTGAGGAGCTCCGCGCACTCCGCGAGCGGCAGCACACCCGCGCCCAGCGCGAGCGGGGTCGTGTCATCGGCCGACGCGATGTCCTTGACCTGGGTGTAGCCGAGGTGCGGGGCGAGCACCGCATGGCTGGCCGCCGGAGACTCACCGCCCAGCCAGGTGTGCATCACATCCCAGAGCGCGCCCACGTTCTTGTGGCCGACCGGGCCGATGATGCGCGCCGCGTCCGCGCCGGTGCGGTGCGAGTCGTGGGTCTCCAGCAGGATCCTCACGCCCTTGTCGGCGGCGAGCTCGGCCGCCACACCCAGCCTCCTGGCAGCGGCCGCCTCGGCCACCTCGGGGTCCTGATCTCCGCCGCCGGGGAAGACGCGGACGAACGGGGCACCTAGATCGGCGGCGAGGAGGACCAGCTCGCTGATCTCGCCCTCGATCGCCTTGTCGTCGCCGGGGGCGGCGGCCCTGGCGTATCCGGCGACGCCCAGGATCTCGATCCCGCCGCGGGTGAACTCCTCGACCGCCGCCTGCCGTTCGGCCAGGCCGGTGCCCGGATGCAGCGCCTCATCGGGGTGTGCCCGCAGCTCGACCCCCTGGTATCCGGCGCCGGCGGCCAGCCGCACCACGTCCTGGACGGAGATTCCTGGCACCCCGAGGGTGGAGAACGCGAACTTCAACGCACTGTTCCTTCCTGTAGACCGAGCCGCCAGTCCTGTCCGACCAGATCCGCTCCATAGGAACGGTGCGGCTTCTCGGCGACGAGCGAGAACCCGGCGCCCTGATAGATCCTGCGTGCCGCTGCCAGCACGTCGTTGGTCCACAGCACCAACTCCTGGTACCCCGCATCCCGGGCAAAATCGACCACTGCCTGCACCAGTTGGGCGCCGAGTCCGAGACCGCGGGCCTCCGGCTCGACGAGCAGCAGCCGGAGCCGGGCCGTGCCGGGCGATCCGTCCCGTACACACATCACCGCGCCCGCCGGCCTGCCGTCGAACTCGGCGATCCAGACCCGCTCCAGATAAGGATCGTGGTCCTGGGTGAAATCGGCGATGATCCTGGCCACCAGCCCCTCGAAGTCCGCGTTCCACCCGAACTCCGCCGCGTACAGCGCGCCATGACGCTGCACGATCCAGCCGAGGTCGCCCGGGCCGGGGTCCCGGAGGGCCGGGCGGGCGCCGCCCGTGGGGCGAGGGTCCCGGAGGATCTCACGGACGGTCCGCATGGCCTCGGCGAGCCGGGGCCGGTCGTCCGGTGCCACGGTCGCGAGCAGGGTGCTGACGGCTTCTCTCGACCGTTCGTCGAGCAGTGCGGCGGCCTCGCGGCCATGGGGGGTGAGCGTGATGCTCTGACGTCGCGAATCCAGCTGGGAGGGGGCCCGTTCGACCAGCCCTTCGCGTTCGAACCTGGCCAGCAGACGGCTCAGATACCCCGCATCGAGAGAGAGCTCCGCGCGGAGGTCGGCGGCGTCGGTACGGGAGGCGTGGGCGAGCTCGTAGAGGACGCGGGATTCGGTGAGGCTGTAGGGCGTATGGAGGTGCTTGCGGTAGTCGAGGGTGCCGATGAGGTTGGTGTAGAAGCGGTTGAAAGCACGGATCTCATGGACGGGCATGCGGCCGCTCCCCGGATCATTTCCTTGACTCCGTCAACGGTAAGGGGGTGGGGATCACCCGGCAAGACGGGGCGTCCGGGCGGACCCCCGGTCAGGGCCCGCCCCGGGGGCCGGCCGGGTGCTCCCCGCGTCCCGGCGGTCACCCGGCGCCCGCACCTCTCCTTGACGGATGGCAGGTCACCGCCCCGGAGCCGCCGTGGAGGACCGGGCGATCAGCTCCGACGGCACCATCGCGATCCCGTCCGCGGGTGCCTCCTCCCGTCCCATCGCCAGCCGCCCGGCCCATGCCCCCGCCTCGTGCAACGGCAGCCGTACCGTCGTCAGCGCGGGCACCACATCGACCGAGAAGGGCAGATCGTCGAAGCCCGCGACCGATACGTCCCCGGGAATGCGCAGGCCCTGCTCACGCAGCGCCGCGCACGCGCCCAGCGCCACTGTGTCGTTCGCGGCCACGATCGCGGTCAGGGAGGGCTCCCTGCGCAGCAGTTCCAGAGTGGCGTCGTAACCGGCGCCGCGGTCGTACGGGCCATGGACGGTCAACCGGTCCTGGTCCATGTCGTCCACCAGACCCGCATCGGCCAGCGCCGCACGGTGGCCTTCCAGCCGGTGGCGGGTGGTGGTGCGTTCGACGGGGCCCGCGACATAGCCGATCCGGCGGTGGCCCAGTGACAGCAGATGCTCGGTGAGGCGCTGTCCGCCACCCCGGTTGTCGAAGGTCAGCGTGGTGGTGGCGGACTCGCTGCCGGGCAGCGGTGGCCGGCCGCACAGCACCACCCGGGTGCCCGCGTCGGCCAGCCTCACCAGTTTGGCCGAGACCGCGGCGGTGTGCGCCGGGTCCTCGATCGCGCCGCCGGTCAGCACGACCGCCGCGGCGCGCTGGCGCTGGAGCAGGGTGAGATAGGTCAGTTCGCGCTCCGGGGAGCCGCCGGTGTTGCAGACCACGGCCAGCTTCTCGCCGCCGCCCCGCCCGGTGCCCTCCTGGCCGCCGATCTCGGACTGCGCCGCGCCGGCCATGATCCCGAAGAAGGGGTCGGCGATGTCGTTGACCAGGATCCCGACCAGGTCGGACGTGGCGGCCGCCAGTGAACTGGCAGGTCCGTTCAGCACGTAGTCCAGGTCGTTCACCGCCCGCAGCACCCGCTCCCTGGTGGAAGCGGCAACGGGGTAGTTGCCGTTGAGCACACGGGACACCGTCGCCGGGGAGACCCGGGCACGGGCCGCCACATCCGCGAGGGTCGTTGTCATCTCTGCCTCCGTGACACTTCACTGCGCGGTCCGGCCGCGCTTCCTGGCTGTGCTCTCGACCGTGCTGCGGCAGGGGCCCCTTGTCGGGGCCGGTCAGCGCAGGTTAGCTTCATAGCGCGTAGAAAGCGCTTGCTATCGCCGCTTGGAGGAACTTCGTGACGCGTAAGACAGTGCGGATCGCCATGAACGGCGTGACCGGCCGGATGGGATACCGGCAGCACCTGGTCCGTTCCCTCCTCGCGCTGCGCGAGCAGGGCGGCCTCGACCTGGGCGACGGCACGGAGTTGTGGCCCGAGATCGTGCTGGTCGGCCGCCGGGAGCACGCGCTGAGGACGATCGCCGCCCGGCACGGTCTCGAGCACTGGTCCACCGACCTGGACGCGGTACTCGCCGACCCGGCCGTCGGGATCTACTTCGACGCGCAGGTCACGTCGGCCCGTGAGGAAGCGCTGCGGAAGGCGATCGCGGCCGGCAAGCACGTCTACACCGAGAAGCCGACCGCCACCGGCCTGGCCGGCGCCCTGGAGCTGGCCAGGCTCGCGCAGGCCGCGGGGATCAAGCACGGCGTGGTCCAGGACAAGCTGTTCCTGCCGGGCCTGCTGAAGCTCAAGCGCCTCATCGACGGGGGGTTCTTCGGGCGGATCCTGTCCGTGCGGGGGGAGTTCGGCTACTGGGTCTTCGAGGGCGACTGGCAGGACGCCCAGCGCCCCTCGTGGAACTACCGCGCACAGGACGGCGGCGGCATCGTCGTCGACATGTTCCCGCACTGGGAGTACGTCCTGCACGAACTCTTCGGCCGGGTCACCTCCGTGCAGGCGCTCACCGCCACCCACATCCCGCAGCGCTGGGACGAGCGGCACAAGCCCTACGACGCCACCGCCGACGACGCCGCCTACGGCGTCTTCCAGCTCGAGGGCGGCGTGGTCGCGCAGATCAACTCCTCCTGGGCGGTGCGGGTCAACCGCGACGAACTGGTCGAGTTCCAGGTCGACGGCACCGAAGGCTCGGCTGTCGCCGGTCTGCGCAACTGCCGTATCCAGCACCGAGGTTCTACCCCGAAGCCGGTCTGGAACCCGGACCTGCCCGCCGCCCACTCGTTCCGCGACCAGTGGCAGGAGGTCCCGGACAACCGTGACTTCGACAACGGCTTCAAGGTCCAGTGGGAGCTCTTCCTGCGCCATGTGGCGCTCGACGAGCCCTACCAGTGGGACCTGCTGGCCGGGGCGCGCGGAGTGCAGCTCGCGGAGCTGGGGCTCGCGTCCTCAGCCGAGGGCCGCCGTCTCGACGTTCCGGAGCTCTCGCTGTGACGATTCTGCTCCCGCGGGCCGGCGGCGGCACGTATCGCTACACCCCGCGCACCGAGCCCGCGGTGCTCGCTCCCGGCGGCGCTCCGCTCACCTCCCGCACGGTCTTCTCGGCCGCGCACGTCGTCGCCGATCCCTGGGCGGACGTCTCGCCGGATTCCCCGGCCGCCGTGGACTGGGAGGCCACACTGGCGTTCCGCCGCCATCTCTGGTCGCACGGTCTCGGCGTGGCCGAGGCGATGGACACCGCCCAGCGCGGTATGGGCCTCGACTGGAACGGCGCAGCCGAGCTGATCCGCCGGTCCGCGGCCGAGGCCGCATCGGTCGGCGGAGCCATCGCCTGCGGCGTCGGCACCGATCAGCTCGGTCCGGGCCCGGCGGCCCTGCACGAGGTCGTCGAGGCGTACGAGGCCCAGCTGGCCCTGGTCGAGGAGACCGGAGCTCAGGCGATCCTGATGGCCTCGAGAGCGCTCGCGGCGGCCGCGAAGAGCCCCGACGACTATCTGGAGGTCTACGGCCACCTGCTGCGGCAGTGCGCCGAACCGGTCGTCCTGCACTGGCTCGGCCCGATGTTCGACCCGGCGCTGGACGGCTACTGGGGCTCGTCCGGCCTCGACACCGCGACCGAGACCTTCCTGCAGGTCATCGCGGCCCACCCGGGCAAGGTGGACGGCATCAAGGTGTCGCTGCTCGACGCGGAGCGGGAAGTGGATCTCCGCCGCCGCCTCCCCGACGGGGTGCGCTGCTACACCGGGGACGACTTCCACTACCCGGAGCTGATCGAGGGCGACGAACACGGATTCAGCCACGCCCTGCTCGGCATCTTCGATCCGCTGGGCCCGCTCGCCGCCGCCGCGGTCCGGGTGCTGGACAGCGGTGACCGCGCAGGCTTCCGGGACATGCTCGATCCCACCGTCGAGCTGTCCCGCCATCTCTTCCAGCGGCCGACCCGTTTCTACAAGACCGGTGTCGTCCTGCTCGCCTGGCTCGCGGGCCACCAGTCGCACTTCACCATGGCCGGCGGCCTGCAGTCGGCCCGCTCGCTGCCGCACATCTCCCGGGCCTACGAACTGGCCGACCGGCTCGGCCTGTTCCCGGATCCGGCGCTGGCCCAGGCCCGGATGACCTCGCTTCTGCATGTGTACGGAGTCCAGCAGTGACCCAGGACCTCTCACGCCTCAGCATCAACCAGATGACCGTGAAGCAGCTCTCCCTGCCCGAACTGGTCGATGCCTGCCTGGACATGGGGATTCCCGGCGTCGGCCTCTGGCGGGAGCCGGTGCGGCAGTACGGCCTCGCGGCCGCCGCGAAGCTGGTGCGGGAAGCGGGTCTTGCCGTCACCACGCTCTGCCGGGGTGGATTCCTGACCGCGGCAGACCCGGCCGAGCGGGCCGCCGCGCTGGCGGACAACCGCGCGGCCGTCGACGAGGCGGCGACGCTCGGCACGGACACGCTGGTGCTGGTCTCGGGCGGCCTTCCGGCCGGCTCGAAGGACCTGCACGGGGCGCGGGAGCGGATCGCGGACGCACTGGCCGAACTGGGTCCGTACGCGGCCGGGCACGGGGTCCGGCTGGCGCTCGAACCACTGCACCCCATGTTCGCCGCCGACCGCTGTGTGATCTCGACCCTCGGCCAGGCCCTCGATCTGGCCGAACGTTTCCCGGCCGGGCAGGTGGGCGTGGCCGTCGACACCTACCACGTCTGGTGGGACGACCGGGCTCCCGCCCAGATCGCCCGGGCGGGAGAGAACCAGGGATGCCAGGGCGCGGCCCCGGCATCCGGCGGCGGGCCCGCGGCCGGGCGGATCCACACCTTCCAGGTGGCGGACTGGACGACTCCGCTGCCGGCCGGGGTGCTGAACGGACGCGGCCAGATCGGCGACGGTGCGATCGACCTGCGGCGATGGCGCGAACTGGTGGACGCCGCCGGCTATCGCGGCCCGATCGAGGTGGAGCTGTTCAACGAGGCCCTGTGGGAGCGCGAAGGTGTGGCGGTGCTGCGCGAAACCGCGGAGAGGTTCGCACGATTCGTCGTCCGGTGAGGCGCGATCGCACCCCTCCGCGCTCTCCGCGGGGAGCGCGGACGGGACCCGTGAAAATTACTGCCCGCAGCCGTACAACCCTTTCCGGGTGAGCGCAGTCGTACATGTCATCAGGGCTTCAAGGGGGACGGATCCGGGGGGAAACGGGGAGCTCTGACTCTGGGGGAGGGGAATGCGTTGGGGGTCCGGTCCACGACCGGACTCCCTCGCCATGCCGGGCCGGCACCCGCCGGGGGGCGGCGCGTCCGCGCGGCATCCGACCGAGTGCCGTGCGGCCGAGCAGTGTCAGAAGAAGACCCCGCACCGCAGCAGTACGTTCGCGTACGGCGTGGCCTCACCCGTCCGTACGATCAGACGCGCCCCCGCGGACAGCGACTTCAGCTCCTCGTGCGGGACCAGCTCCAGGCCGGGGAAGTGCCCGCGCAACAGCCCCGCCGCGGCCGGATTCGCCTCACGTACCTCATCGGCGGCTGTCGCGCCCTCCACGACCAGCTCCGCCAGCAGCCCGTCGAGCACCTCGTCGAAGGAGGGCACCCCGGCCCGGAACGCCAGATCGACCAACCGGGGCCCGCTGGGCACCGGCATTCCCGCGTCGCAGACCAGCACCCCGTCGCCGTGGCCCAGTTCGGCCAGCGCTCCGGAGAGCTGCCGGTTCAGAATTCCGGTCCTCTTCACGGTGCTACGACCTCCTCGGCGGTGGGGTACGACTCCTGCGCCCCGGTCCCGGTGACCGCGGTGGCACCCACCCGCGCGGCGTAGCCCGCCGCCTCCACGAGACCTTCGCCCAGGCCCAGACGCCAGGCCAGCGCGGCGGTGAAGGCGTCACCCGCGCCGGTCGTGTCCACCGCTTCGACCCGGGGGCTCGGCACCCGGGTGACCACATCCGTACGGCGGTCGGCGACCAGGGCGCCCTCCGCACCCAGGGTGATCACCACCGAGCGCGGGCCGAGCCCGATGAGGGTCCGTGCCCAGCCCTCCGGGCCGGATCCCGCGGTGTCTCCGATCAGGACCCGGGCCTCGTGCTCGTTGACCACCAGCGGATCGCAGGCGGCCAGCACCTCGGGGGGCAGCGGCGCCGGAGGCGAGGGGTTCAGGACGAACCGGGTGCCTTCCGGGCGGGTACGGACCACCTCGGCCACCGTCTCCAGTGGGATCTCCAACTGCGCCGACACCACCCGGGCCGCCGCGATCAGGCCGCCCGCCGCCCGGATGTCCCCGGGGGTGAGCAGGGCGTTGGCACCCGGCGAGACCACGATGCTGTTGTCGCCCGAAGGATCAACGGTGATCAGTGCGACCCCGGTGGGCGCACCGCCGGCCAGCACACCGGAGGTGTCCACGCCGGCCGCGCGCTGCGCCTCGGTCAGCAGCCGTCCGTGGGCGTCGTCCCCGACCCTGGCGAGCAGCGCGCTGCGCGCGCCGAGCCGGGCGGCGGCCACCGCCTGGTTGGCCCCCTTGCCGCCGGGGTGAACGGCAAGATCGGAGCCGAGCACGGTCTCGCCGGCCGAGGGACGGCGTTCGACGCCGACCACCAGATCGGCGTTGGCCGACCCTACGACCAGCAGGTCGTAGTCGTACATGTGTGTCCTGCTTTCCGAGGGCCGCTCGAGGCGGCCGGGGGGGCGGCCCGGGGGATGGCCGAAGGGTGCGGTCGGGCGGGTCAGGAGAAGTCGGCGACGTTCTTCTTGGTGACGACCTTGACCGGCACCTTCACCGCCTTCGGAACCTTCTTGCCCTGTGCGGCGGCAACCGCGTTGCGCACGGCGAGCCTGCCGAGCTCCGCCGGCTGCTGGGCGACCGACGCGTAGAGCGTGCCGGCCCGGACCGCCTTGAACCCGTCGGGGGTCCCGTCGAAACCGACCACCGAGACGGAATTGCCGGCCTTGCTGCCCAGTGCCTTGATCGCACCGAGGGCCATCTCGTCGTTCGCGGCGAAGACCCCGGTAACCCCGTGGTGCGCCTGCAGCATGTTGGTCATCACGTCGAGGCCCTTGGTGCGGTCGAAGTCCGCGGGCTGGCTCGCGACCACCGTGATGTCCGGATAGGCCTTGATGCCTTCGGCGAAGCCCTGTTCGCGCTCACGGCCGGCCGAGGTGCCCGCGGTGCCCTGCAGTTCGACGATCCGGCCCTTGCCGCCGAGCTTCCCGGCCAGTGTCTTCGCGGCGAGCTTGCCGCCAGCGATGTTGTCGGAGGCGACCAGGGTCGCCACATCAGCCTTGTTGACGCCCCGGTCGGCGGCGATCACCGGGATGTGCGCCGTGTTGGCGGACCGGACCGAGGGGCCCGCCGCGTCGGAGTCCACCGGGTTGATGATGATGGACTTGACGCCCGAACTGGTGAAGTTCTGTATCTGGTTGGCCTGCTGGGACGCGTCGTTCTGGGCGTCGGTCGCGGTGAAACCGACATCCTCGGCCTTGGCCTCCTGCTGGGCACCCGCCTTCATCTGGACGAAGAAGGGGTTGTTCATGGTGGACAGGGAGAGACCGACCTTGAGCCTGGTGCCCGACGAACCCGAATTGAAGAAGGACACACCGGCCGCCACAGCAGCCACACAGACCACGGCGATCGAGATCTTCACGGCTTGCGGGCCCTTGCGGCCCGGCCCGCCGGCGCCGGCCGCAGCCGTCGGGCCGGTACCCGACCCGGCGCGCCGGCGCAGCGTGTCCAGCAGCACCGCCAGCGCGATGACCACACCGATCACGACCTGCTGCCAGAAGGCGGACACCGAGAGGAGGTTCAGGCCGTTCCGCAGCACGGCGAGGATCAGGGCGCCGATCAGGGTGCCGGACGCCTTGCCGACACCGCCGGAGAGGCTGGCGCCCCCGATGACGACCGCCGCGATCGCGTCGAGTTCGTACCCCTGAGCGGCCTGCGGCTGGGCGGAGGAGAGCCGTGAGGCGAGGACGATGCCCGCGGCAGCGGCGAAGAGGCCGGAGAGCGCGTAGATCACGAGCTTCTGCCGCTTGACCCGCAGACCGGAGAGCCGGGCCGCTTCCTCGTTGCCGCCGATCGCGTACATCGAACGCCCGATGTAGGTACGGGACAGCACCAGGGCGGTGATCAGCCCCATCACGATCATCACGATGACCGGGACCGGAAGCCAGCCGCCGAGCGTGTCGCCGAGCGAGGAGACCGAGCCGGGAAAGGCGATGGGGGAGCCCTGCGAGATGACCAGCGAGAGGCCGCGGCCGATCGAGAGCATGGCCAGCGTCGCGATGAACGGCGGGAGTTTGCCGTACGAGACGAGCATGCCGTTGACCAGACCGCAGGCGACACCCGTACCGATGGCGAGGACCACGGCGAGCCACACCGGCAGCCCCTCGGAGGTCGCCGTCCAGGCCAGCACGGTCGCCGACAGCGCGGCCACCGAACCGACCGAGAGGTCGATGCCCGCCGACACGATCACAAAGGTGACACCGAACGCCAGGATCGCCGTCACGGCGGCCTGTACCCCGACGTTCAGCAGGTTCTGCGTGGTGAGGAAGTCGCCGGACAGCAGCGACATCGCCACCACCAGGACCACCAGGGCGCTGAGTGCGCCGTTGTCGAGCAGGATGCGGCGGACCGCGGAGGCGCCACGCGCGCCCGTTGTGCTCAGATGCGTGTCAGCGGTCACGACGGGCCTCTGCTTCCTTCGTTCCGGTGTGAGGGGTGGAGGGGGCCGCGGTGGTGACGGCGAGCGCCATCACCGCGTCCTGGGTGGCTTCGGCAGCGGCGAGTTCGCCGGCGATCCGGCCATGGGCCATCACCAGCACCCGGTCGCTCATCCCGAGCACCTCGGGCAGATCGCTGGAGATCATCAGCACCGCGTGACCGGACGCTGTCAGCTCGTTGATCAGCTGATAGATCTCGACCTTGGCGCCGACGTCGATACCGCGGGTCGGCTCGTCGAGGATCAGCACCCTGGTGTCGGCGAGCAGCCATTTGCCGATGACGACCTTCTGCTGGTTGCCGCCGGACAGGGTGCGTACGTGCTGGCCGAGTCCCGCCATCCGTACGCCGAGCTGCCCGGCGATCCGCGCCGCGGCGCTCTGCTGGCCCTTGAGGTCCACCAGACCGGCACGGGTGGCGGACCGCAGGGTGACCAGGCCGAGGTTCTCCTGGACCGACGCGTCCAGCACCAGGCCCTGGCCCTTGCGGTCCTCGGGCACCAGCCCGATTCCCGCGCTCATCGCGGCGCTCACATCGTGCCGGGTCAGCTGTCTGCCGATGACGTCGACGGTGCCCGAGTCATAGGGATCGGCGCCGAAGACCGCGCGGGCGACCTCGGTCCGCCCCGCGCCGACCAGACCGGCCAGGCCGACCACCTCGCCCGCCCGCACCTCGAAGCTGACGTCCTGGAAGTGACCGCCCCTGCTCAGCCCGCGCACCGAGAGCAACGGCTCACCGGCCTCGGGGCGTTCGCGGGGGAACTGCTGCTCGATGGAGCGGCCCACCATCAGCCGGACCAGTTCGGCCTCGGGGGTGGACGCGGGCACCTGGTCGATGCTGCGCCCGTCGCGCAGCACGGTGACCCGGTCACCGAGCGCGGCGATCTCCTCCAGATGGTGGGTGATGAAGATGATGCCGACGCCGTCCGAGCGCAGGCTGCGGACCAGTTCGAAGAGCTTCTCCACCTCACCCGATGTGAGCACGGCGGTCGGCTCGTCCATGATCAGGACCTCGGCCTCGAGGCTGAGCGCCTTGGCGATCTCCACCATCTGCAGCCGGGCGATGCCCAGTTCGCGCACGATGGTCCTTGGCGACACGTCGACCCCGACCCGGCGCAGCAGTTCCCCGGCGTCCGCCTCCATCCGGGCCCGGTCGATCATCCCGAAGCGCCGCGGCTGGCGGCCGAGGAAGATGTTCTCGGCGACCGTCAGATCCGGCACCAGGTTGAACTCCTGGTAGATGGTGGCGATACCGAGACGCTCGGCGTCCTGCGCACCGTGGATGCGCACTTCACGGCCACCGGCGAGGATCCGGCCGCTGTCCGGGCGGTAGGCGCCCGAGAGCATCTTGATGAGGGTGCTCTTGCCCGCACCGTTCTCGCCGAGCAGTACGTGGACCTCGCCGCGACGGAGATCGAAGTCGACGCTGTCGAGGGCGACCACGCCGGGGAAGGTCTTGCGTATGGCTTCGATACGCAGCAACTCGTCGGGGTTGCTCACCGGTTGCTCCTGTTCGTCGTGGGGGCCGCTGGGCGCGGGGGATTCGGCTCGCCGCACGAGCGTCTGATCACCAGCCGGGCGGGCAGGATCGCGGACTGCGGCTGCCTGCCCTCGAGCCGGTCGACCAGCGCCCGCACGGCGGCCCTGCCGAGTTCACCGGTCGGCTGGGCGATGGCGGTGACCGGTGGATCGGTGTGCACGAACCACGGGATGTCGTCGAAGGCCGCCAGCGCGATGTCCTCGGGGATCCGCAGACCCCGGCCGCGGATCGCGTCCATGGCCCCGAGAGCCATCAGGTTGTCGGCGGCGAACACCACGTCCGGCGGCTCGGCGAGCGAGAGGAAGCGGCCGGTCTCCCGGCGGCCGCTGTCCGCCTGGAAGTCGCCGTGCCCGATGTACGCCTCGGGAAGCGGGAGTCCGTGGTCGTGCAGCGCGTCGCGGAAGGCCTCGATGCGCTCGTTTCCGGTGGTCGTGGTGGCCGGGCCCGCGATGATGGCGAGTCTGCGGTGGCCGATGCCGTACAGATGGGCGACCAGTTCGCGGACCGCGGCGCGGCCGTCGGACCGTACGACGGGGACATCGACGCCGGGGATCCAGCGGTCGACGAACACCATCGGGGTGCCGGCCCGGACCGCGTCCAGCATCAGCGGGGAGCCGCCGTCGGTGGGGCTCACCAGCAGGCCGTCGATGCGACGGTCGAGGAGGGTGCGGACGTGGTGGTCCTGGAGGGCGGGCTGCTCGTCGGCGTTTCCGATGATGACGCTGTAGCCGTGTGCCCGGGCCTCGTCCTCCACCGAACGGGCCAGCTCGGTGAAGTAGGGGTTCATGACGTCACTGATGACCAGGCCGAGCGTACGGGTCCGGTCGGTGCGCAGCGATCTGGCGACCGCGTTGGGCCGGTAGCCCAGGGCCTCGACGGTGGCCAGAACCCGGGCTCGGGTGTCCGGGCGGACCGAGGGGTGGCCGTTCAGGGCACGGGACACCGTGGCGACGGAAACGCCGGCACCGGCTGCGACGTCCTTGATGCTCGCCATCGCAGGACCACCTCCTTGTGGGCCGCATGGAATCGATTACACGGGTGATTGGAATCGATTACACGATCGCCGGTCAAGGGGTGGCGGGGCATCCGTGACTCGATCGTGATGGGGCGGGTGCGGCCCCGGAGCCGATGCGGTCCCGGCACCGTTCCGCTACGAGTGCGGCCTCCGCCGTCGGGAAGAGGCGCGGGCGCCGCTCCTCCGTGGTGGCCTGTCGGCCCCGGGCGGTAGCGTCGCTCCATGTCCAACATGGCAGTGCTGGAAGGGGTCCTGGAACGGATCACCTACGCCAACGAGGAGAACGGCTACACCGTCGCCCGCGTCGACACCGGACGCGGGGGCGACCTGCTGACCGTCGTCGGCTCGCTGCTGGGCGCCCAGCCCGGCGAATCGCTGCGCATGGAGGGCCGCTGGGGCTCGCACTCCCAGTACGGCAAGCAGTTCACCGTGGAGAACTACACGACGATCCTCCCCGCCACCATCCAGGGCATCCGGCGCTATCTCGGCTCCGGGCTCATCAAGGGCATCGGCCCGGTGATGGCCGACCGGATCACCACGCACTTCGGCACCGACACCCTCGATGTGATCGAGCAGGAGCCCAAGCGCCTCATCGAGGTCCCCGGCCTGGGGCCCAAGCGCACGAAGATGATCGGCGCGGCCTGGGAGGAACAGAAGGCCATCAAGGAGGTGATGATCTTCCTTCAGGGGGTCGGTGTCTCCACCTCGATCGCCGTCCGCATCTACAAGAAGTACGGCGACGCCTCGATCTCCGTGGTGCGTGACGAGCCCTACCGGCTGGCCGCCGACGTCTGGGGGATCGGCTTCCTCACCGCCGACCGCATCGCCCAGGCCGTCGGCATTCCGCACGACTCACCGGAGCGGGTGAAGGCCGGGTTGCAGTACGCGCTGTCCCAGTCGACCGAGCAGGGGCACTGTTTCCTTCCCGAGGACCAGCTGATCTCCGACGCGGTGAAGCTGCTCCAGGTCGACACCGGCCTGGTCATCGAGTGTCTTGCCGAGCTGGCAGCGGAGGAGGGCGTGGTCAGGGAGCAGGTGCCGGGACCCGACGGCGGCGAGGAACGCGTCACCGCGGTCTACCTGGTCCCCTTCCACCGCGCCGAGCTCTCGCTCTCCGCGCAGCTGCTGCGATTGCTGCGCACCGACGAGGACCGGATGCCGGGCTTCCGGGACGTCGACTGGGAGAAGGCCCTGTCCTGGCTCGCGGAACGCACCGGCGCTGAACTGGCCCCCGAACAGCAGGCGGCCGTCCGGCTCGCGCTCACCGAGAAGGTCGCCGTACTGACCGGCGGCCCCGGCTGCGGGAAGTCCTTCACCGTCCGCTCGGTGGTGGAGCTGGCCCGGGCCAGGAAGGCCAAGGTCGTGCTGGCCGCCCCCACCGGACGGGCCGCCAAGCGGCTCTCCGAGCTGACCGGGGCCGACGCCTCCACCGTGCACCGCCTCCTCGAACTCAAGCCGGGGGGCGACGCGGCGTACGACAGGGACCGGCCGCTCGACGCGGATCTGGTGGTCGTCGACGAGGCGTCGATGCTCGATCTGCTGCTCGCCAACAAACTCGTCAAGGCGGTCGCGCCGGGAGCGCATCTGCTGCTGGTGGGCGATGTGGACCAGCTGCCGTCGGTCGGCGCGGGCGAGGTGCTGCGTGATCTTCTGGTGGCGTCGGGTCCGGTGCCGCGTGTGCGGCTCACCCGGATCTTCCGCCAGGCCCAGCAGTCGGGGGTGGTCACCAACGCGCACCGCATCAACTCGGGCAGTCACCCGATCACTCAGGGCCTGCCCGACTTCTTCCTCTTCGTCGAGGACGAGACCGAGGAGGCGGGAAGGCTCACGGTCGATGTGGCGGCCCGCCGGATCCCGCAGAAGTTCGGCCTGAACCCGCGCAGGGACATCCAGGTGCTGGCCCCCATGCACCGTGGCCCGGCCGGCGCCGGCACCCTCAACGCGCTGCTCCAGCAGGCGATCACCCCCGCGAGACCGGGACTGCCCGAGAAGAGATTCGGCGGGCGGGTCTTCCGGGTGGGAGACAAGGTCACGCAGATCAGAAACAACTATGACAAAGGCGCGAACGGAGTCTTCAACGGCACGGTGGGTGTGGTCACCGCGCTGGACCCGGACGATCAGAAGCTCACGGTCCTCACCGACGAGGACGAGGAAGTGCCCTACGACTTCGACGAGTTGGACGAGCTGGCGCACGCCTACGCGGTGACCATCCACCGCTCACAGGGCAGCGAATATCCGGCGGTGGTCATTCCGGTCACCACCGGGGCCTGGATGATGCTCCAGCGGAACCTGCTCTACACCGCGGTGACCCGGGCCAGGAAGCTCGTCGTCCTCGTCGGCTCCCGCAAGGCCATCGGCCAGGCGGTGCGCACGGTCTCCGCGGGCCGGCGCTTCACCGCTCTGGACCACAGGCTGGCCGGAGGGAGACCCGACGGCGTGCCGTGGGAAACGTCACCCGGGCTTTCGGAACCGGGGCGAACAGGGCAGGATGAATAGGTTGGCGGCACTGAGTGCCGTGAATTAGCCCAATGGGCGACCCCGAGTGCACTCTGCTGAGCCAAGTGGGGGATGGTAGAGACAGTCAGGGCACCTCGAAGAAGAGGACGACGTCGGTGAGGGATGACGTGAGCGACAACTCTGTAGTACTGCGGTACGGCGATGGCGAGTACACCTACCCGGTGATCGACAGCACCGTGGGCGACAAGGGCTTCGACATCGGGAAGCTCCGGGCCCAGACCGGTCTGGTTACGCTGGACAGCGGTTACGGCAATACCGCCGCCTATAAATCCGCGATCACCTACCTCGACGGCGAGCAGGGCATCCTGCGCTATCGCGGCTATCCGATCGAGCAGCTGGCCGAGCAGTCGAGCTTCCTCGAGACGGCATATCTGCTGATCAACGGCGAGCTTCCCAAGGTCGACGAGATTTCGACCTTCAAGAACGAGATCACCCAGCACACGCTGCTGCACGAGGACGTCAAGCGGTTCTTCGACGGCTTCCCCCGTGACGCGCACCCGATGGCCATGCTGTCCTCGGTGGTCAGCGCGCTGTCCACGTTCTACCAGGACAGCCACAACCCGTTCGACGAGGAGCAGCGGCACCTCTCGACGATCCGCCTGCTGGCGAAGCTGCCGACCATCGCGGCGTACGCGTACAAGAAGTCGATCGGCCACCCGTTCGTCTACCCGCGCAACGACCTCGGGTACGTGGAGAACTTCCTGCGGATGACCTTCTCGGTCCCCTCGCAGGAGTATGTACCGGACCCGGTCGTCGTCTCGGCGCTGGACAAGCTGCTGATCCTGCACGCGGACCACGAGCAGAACTGCTCGACCTCGACCGTGCGTCTGGTCGGCTCCTCGCAGGCGAACATGTTCGCGTCGATCTCGGCGGGCATCAGCGCGCTCTGGGGCCCGCTGCACGGTGGCGCCAACCAGTCGGTGCTGGAGATGCTCGAGGGCATCAAGCAGGCCGGCGGCGACGTCGACACCTTCATCCGCAAGGTGAAGAACAAGGAAGACGGCGTGAAGCTGATGGGCTTCGGGCACCGCGTCTACAAGAACTTCGACCCCCGGGCGAAGATCATCAAGGCGGCGGCGCACGATGTCCTCTCGGCGCTGGGCAAGGACGACGAGCTGCTCGACATCGCGCTGAAGCTCGAGGAGCACGCGCTGGCCGACGACTACTTCGTCGAGCGGAAGCTCTACCCGAATGTCGACTTCTACACGGGTCTGATCTACCGGGCGATGGGCTTCCCCACCGAGATGTTCACCGTGCTCTTCGCGATCGGCCGGCTGCCCGGCTGGATCGCCCAGTGGCACGAGATGATCAAGGAGCCGGGAAGCCGTATCGGCCGCCCGCGCCAGATCTACACCGGTGAGGTCCTTCGCGACTTCACGCCGGTCGAAGGCCGCTGACCCCGAGTCCCGGTCGCCGCACCGCGCGAGAGCAGGTGCACGTATCGAAAAGCGCCCCGCCGCCGATCCCCCCACGGGTCGACGTACGGGGCGCTTTCCATTCCCCGGTCGGATTCCCCCCACGGGATCCGCTCCGGGCGTCTGGGTGCGCCGAAGCACTGCTGCGCGGTCTGCCGGGGTACGCACCCGACGGGAGGGCCGCTCAAAGCTCCCCGCGGTACGTGCCCCGGCCCACGCTTGCCTGGAGCGTCCCCCAAGACACTCCGTCGGATGTCCCCCAAGACATCCATGGCATCGCTCACTTAGACACTCGGGGCACCCGAATGGTTACCCCTTAAAGCATGTGATCTAAATCTCGATGTGAACGTCATGTGAAGGTACGCAATCTCAGGCTGTTTGTCACTACGAACACCGAAGAGAACGCCATTGCGAAACCTGCGGTCATGGGGTTGAGCAGGCCCGCAGCCGCCAGAGGCAGGGCTGCGACGTTGTACGCGAAGGCCCAGAAAAGGTTGGCTCTGATGGTCCCCAGGGTCCGGCGGGCGAGCCTGATCGCGTCGGCGGCCGCCAGAAGATCTCCACGTACCAGGGTGAGGTCACCGGCCTCGATCGCCGCGTCGGTCCCCGTGCCCATGGCGAGCCCCAGATCGGCGGTCGCCAGGGCGGCCGCGTCGTTCACCCCGTCGCCGATCATCGCGACCGTGCGTCCCTCGGCCTGCAGCCCTCTGATCACGTCGGCCTTGTCCTCGGGCAGGACTTCGGCCCGGACGCTGTCGATGCCGACCTCGGCGGCCACGGCTTCGGCCACCGCCCGGTTGTCGCCGCTCAGCAGCACCGGGGTGAGGCCGAGCCCGCGCAGCCGCCGCACGGCCTCGGCGCTGGTCTCCCGCACCGCGTCCGCGACCGTCAGTACGCCCCGGGCCTTTCCGTCCCAGGCGACGTGCACCGTGGTGGCTCCGGCGGCCTGTGCGGGCAACCCGGGCAGCTCGATGCCCGCGTCGGTCAGCAGCCTGGCCCGCCCGGCCAGCACCCGGAGCCCGTCGACGGTGCCCCGCACTCCGAGCCCGGGCACGTCCTCGAAGTCCCCGGGCACCGGCAGATCCCCAGCGCGCTCCTGTGCGGCGGCCGCGACGGCCAGGGCGACGGGATGACCCGATGCGTGTTCCAGGGCGCCTGCGAGCCGCAGCAACTCCTTCTCGTCGGTATCCCCGAGCGTGTGCACCTCGAGCAGCCGCATACGCCCGGTGGTGACCGTCCCGGTCTTGTCCAGCACGACGGTGTCCACCCGGCGGGTCGACTCCAGCACCTCGGGACCCTTGATCAGGATGCCGAGCTGCGCCCCGCGGCCGGTGCCGGCCATCAGTGCGGTGGGGGTCGCGAGCCCCAGCGCGCACGGGCAGGCGATGACCAGCACCGCCACCGCCGCGGTGAAAGCCGCGGTGATGTCGCCGGTGGCCAGCAGCCATCCGGCCAGGGTGCCGAGCGAGAGCAGCAGCACGACGGGCACGAAGACGGCGGAGACCCGGTCCGCCAGCCGCTGCACCCTGGCCTTGCCGTTCTGCGCGTCCTCCACGAGACGGGCCATCCTGGCCAGCTGGGTGTCCGCGCCGACCCGGGTCGCCTCCACGACGATCCGGCCCGATGTGCTCACGCAGCCGCCGGTGACCGGGTCGCCCGGGCCGGTGTCGGCCGGAACCGACTCGCCGGTGAGCATGGACGCGTCCACGGCGGACGCGCCCTCGATCACCAGCCCGTCGGTGGCGATCTTCTCCCCGGGGCGTACGACGAAGCGGTCGCCGACGGCGAGCCGGCCGGCCGGGATGCGGATCTCGGTTCCGTCCCGCAGCACCGACACGTCCTTGGCGCCCAGTTCCAGCAGCGCCCGCAGGGCGGCCCCGGCGCTGCGCTTCGACCGCGCCTCCAGATAGCGGCCGAGCAGGATGAAGGTGACGACGCCCGCC
Organism: Streptomyces sp. NBC_00344; assembly: GCF_036088315.1. Classification (NCBI taxonomy): domain Bacteria; kingdom Bacillati; phylum Actinomycetota; class Actinomycetes; order Kitasatosporales; family Streptomycetaceae; genus Streptomyces; species Streptomyces sp. NBC_00344. Next base: position 4,550,864 of record NZ_CP107996.1, read on the forward strand.
GCGACCTCGAAATAGATCGTCGATGTGCCGTCGGCGGGCGATGCCGTCCAGCTGAACCCGTGGCGCATCCCCGGCATCCCCGCGTCGCCGAGGAACAGTGCCCACAGCGACCAGAGGAAGGCGGCGAGGGTGCCCAGCGAGACCAGGGTGTCCATGGTCGCCGCGCCGTGCCGCAGATTGGTCCAGGCGGCCCGGTGGAAGGGGAGTGCGCCCCAGACCGTGACGGGCGCGGCCAGCGCCAGGGAGAGCCACTGCCAGTTGTCGAACTGGAGCGGCGGGACCATGGCAAGGACGATCACCGGCAGGCTGAGCACGGCGCAGACCAGCACCCGCTGCCGCAGCGCGCCGGCCCCGGGGCCGACGGTCGTGCCGGGCCGCTCCGCGGCAGCGGGCGGGGCCGGCGCCTCGGCCGTGTAGCCCGTCCTGACGACGGTCGCGATCAGGTCCGCGACCTGTATGCCGTCCCCGAAGGAGACCTTCGCCTTCTCGGTGGCGTAGTTGACGGTGGCCTCGACCCCGTCCATGCGGTTGAGCTTCTTCTCGACGCGGGCCGCGCACGAGGCGCAGGTCATTCCCCCGACCGAGAGTTCGACGGTGCCGGGCACGGTGGATCAGGCCCGGCCCGTGAGCTCGTAACCGGCCTCGTCGACCGCGGCGCGTACGGCCTCGTCGTCCAGCGCGGCCGCGGAGGCCACGGTCACCAGGCCGGTGGCCGCGACGGCCTGGACCGAACCGACGCCGGGGAGCTCGGCGATCTCGCTGGAGACGGCGCCCTCGCAGTGACCGCAGGTCATCCCGGTCACCTGGAAGACGGTGGTGACGGCGGTGTTCTCGGGGGCGGCCTGGGAGGTCCGGGTCTCGGCGGTCATATCGCTCTCCTCTGGACAGATGTGCGTAATTCATGGTGCGTGAGAGTTTCCCGAGAATGCCGGGTCACTCCGACACTCTCCACGGTATACCCCTAGGGGGTACATGTGCGAGCCGGTGTCCCGCAGGCTGCCGGATGAGTAGCGTGTCCGGGTGATGCGCGCAGTGGTGTATGAGCAATTCGGACAGATCGCCGGGGTACGGAACGTACCGGACCCGCGGCCCTCCCCCCACGGTGCGGTGGTCCGTGTCGAGGCCACCGGGCTCTGCCGCAGTGACTGGCACGGCTGGCAGGGGCACGACCCGGACATCGTCCTGCCCCATGTGCCCGGCCATGAACTCGCCGGTGTCGTCGAGGAGGTGGGCGGCTCCGTCACCGGCTGGCGCAGCGGGGACCGGGTCACGGTGCCGTTCGTCTGCGCCTGCGGCCGCTGCGCCTCCTGCGCGGCGGGAGATCAGCAGGTCTGTGAACGGCAGGCCCAGCCGGGGTTCACGCACTGGGGGTCCTTCGCCGATTACGTGGCCCTGGAGCACGCGGACGTCAATCTGGTGGCGGTACCCGACGCGATGTCCTTCACCACCGCCGCCGTGCTCGGCTGCCGGTTCGCGACCGCTTTCCGCGCCGTCGTCGACCGGGGCCGGGCCGCTGCGGGGGAGTGGGTCGCGGTGCACGGCTGCGGAGGCCTCGGTCTTTCCGCCGTCATGATCGCCGCGGCCTGCGGGGCGCGGGTGGTGGCGGTGGACGTGGCACCGGGTGCTCTGGAGCTGGCCCGCGGGTTCGGCGCGGCCGTCTGCGTGGACGCGGGGCGTGGCGGGGCCGCGGATGCGGTACGGGACGCGACCGGCGGCGGCGCGCACCTCTCACTCGACACCCTCGGCTCACCCGGGACCTGTGCGGCATCGGTGGGGTCTCTGCGGCGGCGCGGACGCCATGTCCAGGTCGGGCTGCTGCCGTCGGCCGCCGGGGGCCGGGCGGCCACGGGCGGCGGCTCCACCGCCGTGTCACCGGCGGGCATCTGGGAAAAGGTGATCGGCTGGGAACTCGAACTGCTCGGCAGCCACGGCATGGCCGCGCACGCCTATGCCCCGATGATGGCGCTGGTGGCATCCGGCGCGCTCCGTCCCGGCCTGCTGGTCACGTCGGAGATCGGACTGGCGGACGCTCCAGCGGCGCTGGCCGCGATGGGCGCGGCGCGGGGGCCCGGCGTCACCGTCGTCGAGCCCCGGCGGTGACCGCGTCAGTCGCCCCGGCCCCGGTTGCTCGGCCGGCGTGACACCCAGATCCGGATGGTCTCCGGATACCAGTACGGCTTGCCGTGCTCCACCTGGTCGGGCGGTGGCAGCAGCCCGTGTTTGCGGTACGAGCGGACGGTGTCCGGCTGCACCCGGATGTGCGCTGCGATCTCCTTGTAGGACCAGAGCGTGTGGTCGGTCATGTCAGCACTTTCCTGCGCGGATCGTGACGTCGGCCTGGGGGCCGTCGGGGGAGTCGCGGAACAGCGCATTGGTGATCATTCAGCCTCTCCCCGGTCAACGGCCGGCGAAGAGACGGGGGAAGGGGCTGTTGATCTCCTGTGACGGAAAGCACGCGTAATGGAGACATGCGTGACAGGAAGGCAACTCATGTGACGTAGGCGGCACATGAGGGCAAACCATATGAAATGACTCCAGAGGCCCGGGACGTCGGACCCAGGTGACCTCCACGCACTCGGTTCCCCCGGGGCCTACGGGGTGCCGGAGCCCCCGCAGGAGCGGAGGAAGGCCCGGGTGCGGCGGGCGATCGGCAGCGGCCGGTCGGGCGGACAGGGATACATGTCCTGCTCGACGATCGCGAACAGCTCCCGGTCCAGTTTCCGTGCCGCGTCGAGCACGGGCCCGAGTGCGGGCACACCGTGCGGCGGCTCGCACATCACGCCGCGAGCGACTGCGGGCCCGAACGGCAGGTCGGCGGCGCGTACTTCGGCGAGCACCGCGGGGTCCACCTGCTTGAGGTGGAGATAGCCGATCCGCTCGCCGTACGTCTCGATGAGCCGGACGCTGTCCCCGCCGCAGTACGCGTAGTGCCCGGTGTCCAGGCAGAGGGAGACCAGAGCCGGGTCGGTGGCGTCCAGGAAGCGGGCGACGTTCTCCTCGGTGTCGATGTGCGTGTCCGCGTGCGGATGGACGACGATGCGCAGCCCGAAGCGGTCCCGCACCTCGCGTCCCAGCCGCTCGGTCTGGGTGGTCAGATCCCGCCACTGTGCGGCGTCGAGTGTGGCGGGCTCCTTCACCTCGCCCGTCTTGTCGTCGCGCCAGAAGGACGGGATGACGACGAGATGCTCCGCCCCCGTCGACCGGGCCAGCGCGGCGATGTCGGACACATGGGCCCAGGTGGCGTCCCACACGGCGGGTCCGTGGTGCAGACCGGTGAACACCGTTCCCGCGGACACCCGCAGCCCGCGCCGGGTGATCTCATCGGTGAGGCGCGCCGGGTCCGTGGGCAGATAACCGTACGGGCCGAGTTCGATCCACTCGTAGCCGGATTCCGCGACCTCGTCGAGGAAACGGGTCCAGGGGACCTGGAGCGGATCCTCGGGGAACCACACCCCCCAGGAGTCGGGTGCTGAGCCGATCCGGATGTGCGTCATGGCACCAGGCTTCCGCCCCTCACGGAAAGCTGTCAAGCGTTCGTCCGAATGTAAGGACAATGCGTTGACAGCGGGTCGAGGGGAGAGTTAGACCTTGGGAACATCAGCCGACCGAGAGGACGTGCACGGTGTACGACCTGATCACCATGGGCCGGATCGGGGTGGACCTCTACCCCCTGCAGGCCGGGGTACCGCTGGCGCAGGTCGACACCTTCGGGAAGTTCCTCGGCGGGTCCGCCACCAATGTCGCGGTCGCCGCGGCGCGGCTGGGACGGCGGGCCGCGGTCGTCACCCGGACGGGTGCGGACCCGTTCGGCGCGTACCTGCACCAGGCGCTGCGGGACTTCGGTGTCGACGACCGCTGGGTGACACCCGTGCCGGGGCTGCCCACTCCGGTGACGTTCTGTGAGATCTTCCCGCCGGACGACTTCCCGCTGTACTTCTACCGGCAGCCGAAGGCACCGGACCTGGAGATCTCGGCGGACGAACTGGACCTCGACGCGATCCGCTCGGCACGGGTGTTCTGGATGACGGGAACGGGGCTGTGCGCCGAACCGAGCCGGTCGGCGACGCTTGCCGCCCTGGCCGCACGGGACCCCGCACGGGCCGGCACCGCCACCGTCTTCGACCTGGACTGGCGGCCCGTCTTCTGGGAGGGCCGCGCCTGCGGGGGCGCGGCCGGTGCGGACCCCGGCGAGGCCCGCCCCTTCTATGAACAGGCCCTGCGCCACGCCACGGTCGCGGTCGGCAACCTCGACGAGGTGGAGGTCGCCACCGGCGAGCGCGAACCGCATGCCGCCGCCCTGGCCCTGCTGGAGCACGGAGTCGAACTCGCCGTCGTCAAACAGGGCCCCAAGGGGGTACTCGCCGTGCACCGGGACGGCACCATGACCGAGGTCCCACCGGTCCCCGTGGAGGTCGTCAACGGCCTGGGCGCGGGCGACGCCTTCGGCGGCGCGCTCTGCCACGGGCTGCTCGCCGGCTGGGACCTGGAGCACACCATGCGGTACGCCAACGCCGCGGGAGCCATCGTCGCCTCCCGGCTCGCCTGTTCCTCCGCCATGCCGTACCCGGCCGAGGTCGCTGCGGCCGTCGAAGGGGCGGCGCCGTGACCGGCGTCGGACCGATCTCCATCGCCGGCCTGGTGAACGTCCGCACCCGCCATCCGGAGGCCATCGCCGAGGCCGCCGCCCGGCGCGCCCGGCGCTCGCTGCTCGGGGACCGGGGCCGGCTGATGATCGTGGCCGCCGACCACCCGGCGCGCGGCTCGCTCGCCGTCGGCGACCACGCCCTCGCCATGGCCAACCGGCTGGACCTGCTGGAGCGGCTGTGCCTCGCGCTCTCCAGGCCGGGAGTCGACGGTGTGCTCGCCACCGCCGACATACTCGAGGACCTGCTGCTGCTCGGAGCCCTCGAGGGCAAAGTGGTGATGGGCTCGATGAACCGTGGTGGGCTGGCCGGCGCCTCCTTCGAGCTCGACGACCGGTTCACCGGGCACCGTGCCGAGGACCTCGCCCGCCTCGGGTTCGACGCGGGCAAGCTGCTGCTCCGCATCGACTACCAGGATCCGGGCTCGCTCACCACGCTGCACTCGACGGCCCGTGCCATCGACGAGATGGCCGCCCACCGGCTGCCGGTCTTCGTCGAGCCGTTCATCTGCCACCGTGCGGACGGCAGGCTGCTCAGCGACCTGAGCGCCGAAGCGGTGACCCGCTCCATAGCCATCGCGTCCGGCCTCGCGGGCACCTCCGCCTACACCTGGCTCAAGGTCCCCGTCACCGCGGATCCGGACGACATGGCGCGGGTCATGGAGACCTCGACGCTGCCCGCTGTGCTGCTGGGCGGCGAACCCGGCGGTGATCAGGAGGGCACCTACGAGAAGTGGCGCAAGGCGCTGCGGCTGCCCACCGTCCAGGGCCTGGTGGCCGGACGTTCCCTGCTCTACCCGGCCGACGGCGATGTGGCGGGCGCCGTCGACACCGCGGTGGGACTGTTGTAGCGAAACCCCCCGACTGCCCCCGGAGGCGCCGATGAACGACAACGATCTCGTGGTCCGCGCCGGGAGCGAGGCCCATGGGCCCTACGCCCTGGACATCGGGCCCGAACGGGCCGGCTGGGCGCACTGCGCGCTGCGGATACTGCGACTCGACCCCGGCGGTTCACACGTTCTTTCCACCGATGACAGCGAATGGATCGTCCTGCCCCTGACCGGAGGCTGTACGGTCGCCGTCGACGGAGAGACCATCGAACTCGGTGGCAGAGCAGGGGTGTTCAGCGCGGCCAGCGACTTCGCTTACGTACCGCGCGACGCCCGTGCACGAATCTCCTCCGGCGCGGGAGGCCGCTTCGCCCTGGCAGGAGCGAAGTGCGGGCGACGTCTCCCCGCCCGCTACGGCCCCGCGCCGGAGGTACCCGTCGAACTGCGCGGCAGCGGCAGCTGTTCGCGGCAGGTCAACAACTTCGCCGCCGCCGGCACGTTCGAGTGCGACCGGCTGATCGCCGTCGAGGTACTGACCCCGGGCGGCAACTGGTCCTCCTTCCCGCCCCACAAGCACGACGAGAACCGTCCCGGGGAGGAATCGCAACTGGAGGAGATCTACTACTTCGAGATCGCCGGAGAAGGTCCCGGATACCACCGGGTGTCCCCGTCGAGGAGCGGTGGAACCGATCTGCTGGCCGAGATCCGCAGCGGGGACACGGTACTGATCCCGGACGGCTGGCACGGCCCGTCGATGGCGGTCCCGGGACACGACATGTACTACCTCAACGTCATGGCGGGCCCGGGCGCGGAACGCGAATGGCTGATCCGGGACCACCCGGACCACAGCTGGATCCGTACGACCTGGGACGCACAGCCCGTCGACCCACGACTGCCCCTTTACGGACCGGAGGAGCCCCGATGACCACGTGCCGACTGACCACGGCCCAAGCCCTGGTCCGCTTTCTGGCCCGCCAGTACACCGAGCGCGACGGACAGCGGCAGCGTCTGGTCGCCGCCACCTGGGGGATCTTCGGCCATGGGAACGTCGCGGGAATCGGACAGGCGCTGGTCGAGGCGGGCGCCGATGAGATGCCGTACCACCAGGGCCGCAACGAACAGGCCATGGTGCACGCGGCCGTCGGCTACGCCCGCCAGTCGGACCGGCTGTCCGCGCATGCCGTGACCACGTCCATCGGTCCGGGCGCGACCAATCTGGTCACCGGGGCCGCCCTCGCCACCATCAACCACCTGCCGGTCCTGCTGCTCCCCGGCGACACCTTCGCCACCCGCCCCGCCGACCCGGTGCTCCAGCAGCTCGAGGTCCCTCATGCGGGTGAGATGTCCGTCAACGACTGTCTCCGGCCCGTGTCGAAGTACTTCGACCGGATCACCCGACCGGAGGCTCTGATCCCGGCCGCGCTCGCGGCCGTGCGGGTGCTCGCGGACCCGGCCGGCACCGGAGCGGTGACGCTCGCGCTTCCGCAGGACGTACAGGCCGAGGCATACGACTGGCCCCAGGAGTTCTTCGCCGAACGAGTCTGGCGGGTGCGCCGTCAGGTCCCCGACGAGGCGGAGCTCGAAGCGGCGGCCGATGCCATCCGGGCCGCCCGGCACCCGCTCGTCGTGGCGGGCGGAGGTGTTCATCACAGCGGCGCCGAGGACGCCCTGCGGTCCTTCGCCGAGACCACCGGCATTCCGGTCGCCTCCACGCAGGCGGGCAAGGGGTCGCTGCCGCACGACCATCCGGCCGATGTGGGCGGCATCGGCCACACCGGGACCGCCACCGCCGACGAACTCGCCCGCGCCGCCGACCTGGTGATCGGCGTCGGCACCCGCTACTCCGACTTCACCACAGCATCCGCGACCCTCTTCCAGCACCCGGGAGTGCGCTTCGTCAACCTCAACATCACCGGCTTCGACGCCCACAAGCTGGCCGCGCTCCCGCTGGTCGGGGACGCCCGCACCTCGCTCCACCTGCTGACCGGAATCCTGCGGAACCACCGGGTGGCGCCCGGCTACGAGAGCGCGTACCACGAGGCCAAGGCCGGCTGGGAGAAGCAGGTGAGCGCCGCCTTCGCGGTGGACCGCGAGGAGGCACCGCCCACCCAGACCCAGGTCCTCGGGGTGCTCGACGCCACCGTCACCGAAGCCGACATCGTCATCAACGCGGCCGGATCACTCCCCGGTGACCTGCACAAACTCTGGCGGACCCGCTCCCGTGACCAGTACCACGTCGAGTACGGCTACTCCTGCATGGGCTACGAGATCCCGGCCGCGATCGGCGTCCAGCTCGCGGCTCCCGGCCGGCCGGTCTGGGCGCTGGTCGGGGACGGCACCTATCTGATGAATCCCACCGAGATCGTCACCGCCGTCCAGGAGGGGCTGCCGGTCAACATCGTGGTTCTGCAGAACCACGGATACGCCTCCATCGGAGGTCTCTCCGAGTCGGTGGGCGCCGAGCGCTTCGCCACCGGCTACCGCTTCCGGGCCCCGGACGGGACGTACACCGGAGACCCGCTGCCGGTCGACCTGGCCGCCAACGCGGCGAGTCTCGGGCTGACCGTCCTCCGAGCGAAGACCGTCGGTGAGCTGCGTGAAGCTCTGGCCACCGCTCGTGCGTCGGACCGGCCCACATGTGTCTACGTGGAGACCGAAACGGCAGACACTGTGTCGGGGCCGCCCCCGGCCCAGGCGTGGTGGGATGTTCCGGTGGCCGAGACCGCGACCCGCCCGTCGGCGGTCGAAGCCCGGGAGGAGTACGACCGGCAGGTCGCAGCCCGACGACGCCATCTCTAAGGAGCGCATCTATGAAGACCCTCAACCACTGGATCGGTGGCAAGACCGTCGAGGGCACGTCGGGCAACTGGGGCCCGGTCACCGATCCGGCGACCGGCGCCGTCACCACCCGGGTGGCGCTGGCATCGGTCGACGAGGTGGACACGGCGGTCGCATCGGCGAAGGCCGCGTACGAGACCTGGGGGACGTCCTCGCTCTCCGCCCGCACCGCCGTCCTGTTCCGTTACCGCGCGCTGCTCGACGCCCACCGCGACGAGATCGCCGCGCTGATCACCGCCGAGCACGGCAAGGTGCATTCCGACGCGCTCGGCGAGGTCGCCCGCGGGCTGGAGATCGTGGAGCTGGCCTGCGGTATCACCACCCAGCTCAAGGGCGAGCTGTCGACCGAGGTCTCCACCCGCGTCGACGTCTCATCCATCCGCCAGGCGGTCGGTGTCGTCGCGGGCATCACGCCCTTCAATTTCCCGGCCATGGTGCCGATGTGGATGTTCCCGCTGGCCATCGCCTGTGGCAACACCTTCGTGCTGAAGCCCAGCGAGAAGGACCCCTCGGCCGCGAACCTGCTGGCCGAGCTCGCGGCCGAGGCCGGTCTGCCGGACGGTGTGCTCAACGTCCTGCACGGGGACAAGACCGCCGTCGACGGGCTGCTCAACCACCCCGACGTCGCCGCGGTCTCCTTCGTCGGGTCGACCCCGATCGCCCGCTACATCCACGCCACCGCGTCCGCCAACGGCAAGCGCGTCCAGGCGCTGGGCGGCGCCAAGAACCACATGCTGGTCCTTCCGGACGCCGATCTCGACGCCGCCGCCGACGCGGCGGTGTCCGCCGCGTACGGCTCCGCCGGCGAGCGCTGCATGGCGATCTCCGCCGTCGTGGCAGTCGCCTCCATCGCCGACGAACTCGTCGGGAAGATCCGCGAGCGCGCCGAGCGGATCACGATCGGCCCCGGCAACGACCCGTCGTCCGAGATGGGCCCGCTGATCACCGCCGCCCACCGCGACAAGGTCGCCTCCTACGTCACAGGCGCCGCCGCCCAGGGCGCCGACGTGGTGCTGGACGGCACCGGGTACACGGTCGATGGCCACGAGGACGGCCACTGGATCGGCCTCTCCCTGCTCGACAACGTCTCCACCACGTCGGACGCCTACCGGGACGAGATCTTCGGTCCTGTGCTGTGTGTGCTGCGCGTCGACACCTACGAGGACGGTGTCGCCCTGATGAACGCGTCGCCCTTCGGGAACGGCACCGCGATCTTCACCCGGGACGGCGGCGCCGCACGCCGCTTCCAGCTGGAGATCGAGGCCGGCATGGTCGGCGTCAACGTCCCGATCCCGGTCCCGGTCGGCTACCACTCCTTCGGCGGCTGGAAGGACTCCCTCTTCGGCGACCACCACATCTACGGGAACGACGGCGTGCACTTCTACACCCGCGGGAAGGTCGTCACCACCCGCTGGCCGGACCCGGCCGACGCGCCTGCCGGGGTGGACCTCGGGTTCCCGCGCAACCACTGAGCGCGGGCGGGGGACCCGCCGGGATGTCCTGGCGGTGAACTCTCCGGGAACTCCGGCTCGAGCGGGACTCGGACGGCAGTTCGGGGTGCGGCCGTTGCCTAGCATGAGCGGCGCCGCCCCCTCTGCCGTCCGAAACGGAGCCCCTCTGTGCCCAGCCGCGCCGGTTCCACGGAGGCCGCCGCCGTGCGCCCGCGCATATGGGCGGCGATGGCCGTACTGGCAGTCGCCGCCACCGCGACCCTGGGCGCCTTCATCGCGGACGACGGGCCGGCCGGCCCGTCACCGCACTCCGGGCCGGCGTCCGGCGGCCCCCGGCACACCGCCGTCACGGTCTCTCCCGGTTCCTGCGGCCGGGGCTGGACCGGGTCCCGCTCCGGCACCCAGGTCTTCGACCTGCGCAACACCTCGACCGGTCCGGCCGAGGTGGATCTCATGGACCCGGAAACCGGCGCCGTCTACGGCGAGGTGGAAGGTCTGGCGCCCGGCACGGTCCGCGAGATGCGGGTGGCACTCGGCGGCGGTTCGTACGCCTTCAGATGCCTGCCCGACGACGCCGACGCGGTGACGGGACCGACCGTCCGCGTCTTTGGCCGGGCCGCCGGCGGCCCGCACGCGGTGCCGGTGACCGCGCACGATCTCGTGGAGCCGGCCCTGGCCTACCAGCGGTGGGTCGGGGCGAGGACGGTGGAGCTCGCCCGCCGGACGGACGTACTGCGAAAGGCCGTCGACAGCGGCGACCTCGACGCGGCCCGGAAGGCATGGCTGCCCGCCCATCTGGTCTACGAGCGGATGGGCGCCGCCTACGGCACCTTCGGCGACTCCGACGCCGTGATCAACGGCAGCGGGGCCGGGCTGCCCAAGGGCATCCATGACCGGGACTTCCAGGGCTTCCACCGCCTGGAGTACGGGCTGTGGCACGGAGAGTCCGCCGCAGCGCTGCGCGCGCCCGCCGGCCGACTCGCACAGGCCGTACACGCGCTGCGGGACGGCTGGCCGCAGCAGCGGATGGATCCGGCCGACCTGGGGCTGCGCGCGCACGAGATCCTGGAGAACACCGAGCAGTTCGAACTCACCGGGCGCACCGACCACGGCAGTGGCACCGGCCTCGCCACCGCCCGCGCCAACCTCGACGGCACTCGTGAACTGCTCAGCGTGCTGCGTCCGCTGCTCACCTCCCGCTACCCGGCCCTGCCGCGGCTGGACTCCTGGCTGGACCGCACGCAGCGCACCCTGGACGCTTCGGACCACGGCGGCCGCTGGACGCCTGTCGGCCGGCTGTCCCGCGCGGACCGCGAACGGCTCAACAGCGATATCGGCGAGGCGGTGGAGCGGCTCTCGTCGGTCGCGGCCATCTGCGATCTGCGGAGGACGGCATGAACGAGGTACGACGGCGCGGCTTCCTGCGGGGCGCGGCCATGGGTGTGGGGTCGGCGGTGGCAGCGGCCGGACTGGTGGGGGCGGACCGGCCGGCTGCCGGCGGGGCGCCCGCCGGGCAGGACGCCGCCACCGCCGGATTTCACGGGGCCAACCAGGCCGGGATCCTCCGCCCCTCGCAGCGGGCCACCGCGTTCGTCGCCTTCGACGTGACGGCGGACGGCCGCAGAGAGCTCACCGAACTGCTCCGCACTCTCACCGGACGGGCTCGTTTCCTGACGGCCGGAGGCACCCCGCCCTCGCCGGGGATCACCGCACCGCCCACCGACTCCGGGGTGCTCGGACCGAAGGTCCCCGCGGGCGGTCTCACGGTCACGGCCGGTGTCGGCGCCTCGCTCTTCGACGGACGCTTCGGGCTGCGGAGCCGCCGGCCGCTGCGGCTCACCTCGATGCCGTCCTTCCCCGACGACGATCTCGATCCCGCCGTGTGCCACGGCGACCTCAGTCTGCAGTTCAGCGCGGAGAGCCCCGATGTGGTGCTGCACGCGCTGCGCGACGTCGCCCGGCACACCAGGGGCGGGATGCAGGTGCGCTGGCGCATGGACGGCTTCACCAGCCCGTCCCGGCCGAGCGGAACACCGCGCAATCACCTGGGCTTCAAGGACGGCATCGCCAACCCGGACAGCGGCGACGGGCCGTCGATGGACCGTCTCGTCTGGGTGGACGCCGCCGGCGCCGAACCGGACTGGACCACCGGCGGCAGCTACCAGGTGGTGCGGCTGATCCGGATGCTGGTGGAGTTCTGGGACCGGGTCTCGATCACCGAGCAGGAGCGCATGTTCGGCCGTAACCGGGACACCGGGGCACCGCTCGACGGGACGGGCGAGTTCGACGCACCGAAGTATCCGCAGGACCCCAAGGGCGATGTCATCCCGCTGGACAGCCACATCCGGCTGGCCAACCCCCGTACTCCGACGACCGATTCCCAGCGGATCCTGCGCCGCGCGTACAACTACGACCGGGGCATGGACTCCAACGGCAATCTCGACATGGGGCTGCTCTTCTGCTGCTACCAGCAGGACCTGGCCCGGCAGTTCGAGACCGTGCAGAAGCGGCTGGCCGGTGAACCGCTGGTGGACTACGTCAGGCCGTTCGGCGGTGGTTACTTCTTCGCGCTGCCCGGTGTGCGGGACCGCACCGACTGGCTGGGGCGGACCCTGCTCGCCTGAGGAATTCCTGACCGGCTGTTCACCCCGGCGACATGACCGGGCAGCCGTCCGGTCGCCGGTCTGCCGAAACATCGCACTCCGCAGGATCACGGCGACAGTCGACAGCGGAGGCACACGAGCATGGTCAGCACAGGAAGAACCACGGGACCCGGGCGCCGGGCGGTGCGCTGGGGGGCGCTTGCCGGGGCAGCGGCGCTCACCGTTCTCGGGGGTGCGCTCCCCGCGTCGGCCGACAGGTACGGCCACCACGGGAGCGGCGCGGCAGCCACCCCGGTCAAGCACCTGGTGGTGATCTTCCAGGAGAACGTGTCCTTCGACCACTACTTCGCCACCTACCCGAAGGCGGCGAACACCGACGGCACCACGTTCACCGCCGACCGGAACACGCCGCGGAACATCAACACCCTCAGCAACGCGGGGCTGCTGAAGAAGAACCCCAACCTCTACGCGCCCGGGCGGCTGTCCTCGCAGCAGGCCATGACCTGTGACCAGAACCACAGCTACGGACCCGAGCAGTACGCGGCGAACAGCGGCAGGGCCGACCAGTACGTCCAGAACACCGACTCCGGCAAGTGCTCGGGCAATCTGTTCGGCGAGCCCGGCCTGGTGATGGACTACTACGACGGCAACACCGTCACCGGACTGTGGAACTACGCCCAGCACTACTCGCTCGGCGACAACTCCTACAGCTCCACCTACGGCCCCTCGACACCCGGTGCGCTCAACCTGATATCCGGCCAGACCCATGGCGTGGTCTCCGTCGACCCGGCGTCCGGCACCGAGCACCCGAAGCAGACGGCCACCCCCGACCCGTACACGGTCGTCACCCCGGACGCCAAGGGCGTCGGCACGGTCACCAACGACCCCGACCCCGCTTACGACGACTGCTCGGACGCCGACCACACCAGCAAGAACGCGCTCGCCTCGATGCAGGGCGGCAACATCGGCGACCTGCTCAACAGGAAGAACGTCAGCTGGGGATGGTTCCAGGGCGGCTTCCGCCCCAGCACCGCGTGGAACGGCAAGCAGGGTGACTACGCCAGGTGCGCGGGCACCACCCACACCAACGTGGGCGGCGCCGCTTCCGTCGACTACAGCCCGCACCACTCGCCCTTCCAGTACTACAGGTCGACGTCCAACCCGCACCACCTCCCGCCGGCGAACGCCCGCGAGATCGGCCACAGCGGGCAGGCGAACCACAACTACGACCTGACCGACTTCGACACCGCCCTGCAGGCCGGCCGGCTTCCGGCGGTGAGCTTCCTGAAGGCGTCGGAGTTCCAGGACGGCCACGCCGGCTACTCCGACCCGGTCGACGAACAGCACTTCCTCGTCGGGCAGATCAACAAGCTGCAGAAGTCGTCGCAGTGGAAGGACACCGCTGTCGTCGTCGCCTACGACGACTCCGACGGCTGGTACGACCACGCCTACGCCAAGCCGCAGAACGGTTCCAAGGACACCAAGGCCGGATCCAGCGGCAAAGCCGCCGACAGCCCCGCCTGTCAGGCGGGGCCCTCGTCAGCGGGCGGCTACTCCGACCGCTGCGGCCCCGGCACCCGTCAGCCGCTGCTGGTCATCTCCCCGTACAGCAAGGTCAACTCGGTCGATCACACGCGCACCGAGCAGGCATCGATCACCAGGTTCATCGAGGACAACTGGCGCACGGGACGAGTGGGTGACGCCTCCTTCGACACCCGCGCCGGTTCGCTGACGTCGGCCTTCGACTTCCGGCACCCGAACAACAAGCAGGTGCTGCTCAACACGGACGGCTCGGTGAAGTCGGTCCGGCACATCCCGAAGCAGTCGTCGCACCCCGCTCATCCGCAGGACGCGGTGGCGACGCAGGCGGGGATGGGGTCCCGCTCGGAGATCGCCACGCAGGACCTCACCGGCGGTGCGCCGTCGGCGGCCCTCCTGCCGGCCGGCATCACCGCCGCGCTGGTGGCTGCCGGCGGTGTCGCCTTCACGGTCCACCGCCGCAGGACCCGTACCGGCCGCTGAGTTGCGGCGGCGGGGGTTGCTTCCACGCGGTGGGTGCGGACACGATGCCCGACCGCACCCACCGCGTGGGGTCTCCGGCGCACCGGGAGATCTCCGTGAGCGGGACGGCCGAACGCGCTGAAGTCAGGATCAGACTCGGGCTGCGCAACGGAAGCAGTTTCACCGGAGGGCGCTGCGGAGCACACGGTGCGGTCGCGAGGGTGTCCAGGTTGTTCGTCACACAACGATCTTGGATACCCTCGTTTTACGTCTCTCCGGGCACCCCTTGGAATAGATCTTCTAGGGTGACCTGAACCTCATGTTTCACTCAACTGCCGTGACGGGAAAGCGAGTCGCTCCCTAGGGTCAGTTCCTGACGGTCGCCGGGGCCGCTTTCTTCGAGAGAAACACGGGGAAATACGTGCGCCCCATACCCAAGATCGTCGCAGTCGGCTGCGCCGTCGCCGCACTTGCCGCTGTGGGTGCTGTACCCGCCAGTGCCGGGAGGTCCATCCGATGAGCTGCCCGCCCGACCGGGGCTACGACTTCTCGGGCAGCTACACGTATTACAGGGACATGGAACCCCGTTCCGGCGGGGACAGCGGCACGACGATCAGCATCACCTTCCACAAGGGCAAGGCGACGACGTCGACGGTCGGCGGGGCGGTCTCCGGCGAAGCCAAGGTGGTGTTCGTCAAGGCGTCGGCTGAGTTCGACTGCCATTTCGCCTGGCAGTGGACGAACAGCTCCACCCACACGTGGTCGTGGAAGGTGCCGAATACGATGAAGCACGGTTACCTGCACGCCGGGGTGAAGGCCAGGTACACGAAGTGGAACCACAACACCACCGAGCCCAACTGCAAGACCAAGGTGCTGCACAAGGGAACGGCGCGGCTGGTCTGCAACGGCCGCGAGACGTGGCACGGGAAAAGCTGATGCGCAGCGCAGGGATCGTTCTGCTGGTGGTGTCCGCCGCTGTGGTGTCCGGGTGCAGCGGCGGGAAGAGTACGCCGACTTCGCCGAGTGCCTCGAAGGCAGCGGCGCTGGTGTCCGATCCGGAGATTCCTGAGAAGGGTGCTAAGACACCGGGCCGGCTGGGTCCGGGGACGGTGAAGCTGCCCGTGGCTGCGGACCGGATTGCCGCATTGTCCGTGCGGTATGACTGTCTCGGTCCCTCGGGTGGTCTGAAGGTCAGTAATGGGACAGCGCTGCGCGCCGGGGTCGAAGGGTGTGACGACAGCGCCACCTACGGTGCCTCGATGAAGACGAAGGACCTGGATGGCCGGAAGTTCGGCGGTACGGTCAAGATCGAGGTCGACAAGCGGACGCGGTGGCGCGTTTCCGTCAGCATCACCGACAAGGATGGCGTCAAACAGACAGTCCATAGCTGAGTTTGACTCTGCCGGGGATCTTGGAGTTGCCCGGTGCGTCGGCGTGACTGGTGGGCATGCTCGGGGTGTTCCGAGAGCCTATGCAGTTGTCGAGGTGTGTTGTCGCTCCGTCCTCGTTCGGGTGAGCAAGTCCCGCTTCTGACCGCGCAGATCGCGCGGGCGAACAACCCGGGTGGTACGGCGGCGATATGGGTGAGAGACCGCCTGGACGGGTTGTGGCGTGACGAGGACGTCGCTGACTGGTATCCGCGTGACGGGCGTCCGGGTCTCTCGCCTGGCTCAGCTGGTCACTGTCTGTGTGCTGCAGTTCCTGCTCGGCCTGTCGGACCGGCAGGCCGAGCAGGCGGTGCGCTGCCGCATCGACGTCACGTACGCCATGGCCCGGGAGCTGGACGATCCCGGCTTCCACCACTGCGTGCTGGCCGACTTCCGAGACCGTCTCGCCGAGGGTAACCGCGCCGACCGCCTCCTCGACCTCGCGCTGGTCCGCCTCGAGGAGGCCGGCCTGGTGCGCGAGCGCACCACACAGCGCACCGACCAGTGGACCGCGGCCCGGCGCGAGGCGTATGCCAACGACCTCGGGGCCGAGCGCTCGCTCGTTGCTGTCACGGCGAAGTCGAACCGCTCGAAGAGCGACCAGGAACCCTCAACTTGGCTGCCGCCGCTCGCCGACGCGCGCTGCACCTACGCCGCGGGTAGACGTGAAGCGGTGGGCACCCGTCCTCCCCGGCGCCGGGGAGGACGGGTGCCCGCCGACAGTCCGTGCAGCGGGATGTCCGTCCCCATACCGACCCGCTGCCAGCGCTCGCCGGGCACCTACGCACGGTTGCTGCTGGAGCCGCGAGGAGGTGCGACGGTTGCTCCCCGGGGGCGGGGAGCCCACCCGGCCCCCGCTACTCCCGCTGCGGTACCCGACCCGGCCCCGGTAATCCCGGAGTACCGCCGGCACTTCCTCCCGGCGGCCGCATCGCAGGCCGGAAGCGGCGCCTAGGGTTCGGATATGAAGCCATTCGGATCCCGCGGCCGGATGTTCGCCGCAGTGGCCGCCGCACTCGCAGTCCTGGCCGGGACCGGCACCTGGGCCGCCGTCGCATCGGACGACCCGGCGCCCGTGCACCGCGAGGACCGGCTGCTGGCGGTGGACGGGGTGCACATCGACACCTCGTACTTCACCGCTGGCGGCCCGGGTCGGCGCCCCGCCGTGCTGCTCGGACACGGCTTCGGCGGCAGCAAGGACGATGTGCGCGCCCAGGCCCGGCAGCTGGCGCGCAGCGGCTACGCGGTGCTGACCTGGTCGGCGCGCGGATTCGGGAAGTCGACCGGCAGGATCGGGCTCAACGACCCGGGCCATGAGGTCGAGGACGTCTCGAAGCTGATCGACTGGCTGGCCGCACGGCCCGAGGTGCAGCTGGACAAGGCGGGTGACCCTCGGGTGGGGGTCTCCGGGTCGTCCTACGGCGGGGCGGTCTCACTGCTCGCGGCGGGCTACGACCGGCGCGTCGACGCCATCGCACCGCAGATCACCTACTGGAGTCTGGCCGACGCGCTTTTCCCCAGCGGGGTCTTCAAGAAGCTCTGGGCCGGGATCTTCATCAACACCGGTGGCGGTTGCGACCGGTTCGAGGCGCAGCTCTGCACGATGTACAACCGGGTGGCCGAGGCAGGCAAGCCGGACGCCGCTGCCCGCAGGGTGCTCGAAGCGCGCAGCCCCGAGGCGGTGGGAGACCGGATCAGGGTGCCGTCGCTGCTCGTCCAGGGGCAGAGCGACTCGCTCTTCCCGCTGGGGCAGGCCGACGCGGCGGCCAGGAAGATCGCCGCCAACGGGGCACCCGTCTCGGTCGACTGGATCGCGGGCGGGCACGATGGCGGCGACCGGGAGACCGGGCGCATCGACGCACGCATCACCTCCTGGTTCGACCGCTACCTCAAGGGCGACAGGAGCACCGGCACCGGCCCGGAATTCCGGGTCACCAGAACGGGCGGGATCGATTCGACCGACGGCGCGGCCCAGCTGAGAGGCGCGAGCAGCGACCGCTACCCCGGCCTCGGCAGCGACGAGCGCCCCCTGGTGCTCTCCGGTCGCGAGCAGAGCTTCGACAGTCCCGCCGGGGCCGCGCCGCCCGCGATCTCCGCCGTGCCCGGAGTGGCGGCGCTCTCCCAGCTCTCGGGGCTCGGTGTGGGACTGTCACTGGACTTCCCGGGCCAGTACGCGCGGTTCGACTCCGCGCCGCTGACCGCCGCCCGCACGATCACCGGCGCGCCGTCGGTCAGGATCAGGGTCAGATCGACCAGCGACGACGCCGTGCTCTTCGGAAAGGTCTACGACGTGGGGCCCGGCGGCAAGCAGCAGGTGCTCCCGCATCAGCTGGTCGCCCCGGTCCGGGTGACCGGCGCCAAGGCCGGCCGCACCGTACGGCTGACGCTGCCGGCCGTCGACCACACGGTGGAGGCCGGACACCGGCTGCGGCTGGTGCTCGCGTCGACCGACCTCGGCTATGCGTCCCCGGCTGTGCCCGCGACGTACACCGTCTCGCAGGCCGGCCCGTTGCTGCTGCCTGAAGTGCCCGCGCTGAAGACTGCGACCGCCGGGATCAGCTGGTGGGTATGGGGGTTGCCGGTACTGGGCGCGCTGATCGCGGCGGGTCTGCTCGCCACCCGTCGCAGGGCGGTCCCGGCCCCCGATCCGGACCTGGCCGCGGTGCCCCTGCGGATCACCGGTCTGTCGAAGAAGTACTCCCGGTCCGCGGACCGGTACGCGGTCCGTGATCTCTCCTTCCAGGTGGAGAAGGGCCAGGTGCTCGGACTGCTGGGGCCCAACGGTGCGGGAAAGACCACCACTCTGCGCATGCTGATGGGCCTCATCACCCCCGACGGCGGCGAGGCGCGGGTCTTCGGCCACGCGATCGTCCCGGGCGCGCCGGTGCTGTCCCGGGTCGGGGCGTTCGTGGAGGGGGCGGGCTTCCTCCCCCACCTCTCCGGCCGGGCCAACCTGGATCTGTACTGGCAGGCGACCGGCCGTCCCACCGAGGACTCCCGGGTCACCGAGGCGCTGGAGATCGCCGGGCTCGGCGACGCGCTGGAACGCGCGGTACGGACGTACTCCCAGGGCATGCGCCAGCGGCTCGCCATCGCGCAGGCCATGCTCGGCATGCCCGATCTGCTGATTCTGGACGAACCGACCAACGGACTCGACCCGCCGCAGATCCGGGAGATGCGGGACGTGATGATCCGCTATGCGGCCGAGGGACGGACGGTGATCGTCTCCAGCCATCTGCTGGCCGAGGTGGAGCAGTCCTGCACGCACCTGGTCGTCATGGACCGCGGACGGCTGATCCAGGCCGGGCCGGTCGCCGAGATCACCGGCAGCGGAGACACCCTGCTCGTGACGGCCGCCGAACGGATCCCGGAGGTGCTGGCCGAGAAGGTGGCCGCGCTGCCCGGTATCGGGTCGGCGGTCAGGACCGACGACGGGCTGCTGGTGCGGCTCGACGGAGCCACTCCGGCCGAGCTGATCGCCGAACTCGTGCGTCTGGACGTGCCGTTGACCGGTGTGGGAGCGCATCGCCGCCTCGAGGACGCGTTCCTCACCCTGATCGGAGGCACTTCCGGATGAGTACGACCACCCTCCACGAGACCGCGCCCGGCTACCGGGCCCGGCACACCCTCCCGCTGCGCGTCGAGGCCAGGCGCCAGTGGAAACGCAGGCGGACGCTGGTGATGGGCGCTGTGCTGGCCGCCCTGCCGTTCGTGCTCGTCGCGGCGTTCGCGATCGGCGGCGCCCCCAGCGGGCGCGACAACAACGGGCGCATCACCCTGATGGACACCGCGACGGCGTCCGGCGCCAACTTCGCAGCCACCTGCCTCTTCGTCTCGGCGGGCTTTCTGCTGGTGGTACCGGTGGCGCTGTTCTGCGGCGACACGGTGGCATCGGAGGCCGGCTGGTCGTCGCTGCGCTATCTGCTCGCCGCACCGGTGCCGCGGGCCAGGCTGCTGCGGAGCAAGCTGACCGTGGCCCTGGGCTTCAGCCTGGCGGCCATGGTGGTGCTGCCGGTGGTCGCACTAGCCGTGGGCACCGCGGCGTACGGCTGGGGGCCACTGGAGCTGCCGACCGGGGGCTCCCTGGCCACCGCCGAAGCGGTGCCTCGCCTGGCGCTGGCCGTCGCGTTCGTCTTCGTTTCCCAACTGGTCACCGCCGGACTGGCGTTCTGGCTCTCGACCCGGACCGACGCGCCGCTGGGAGCGGTGGGCGGGGCGGTGGGCCTGACCATCGTGGGGAATGTGCTGGACGCGGTGACCGCGCTCGGTTCCTGGCGTGACTTCCTGCCCGCGCACTGGCAGTTCGCCTGGGCCGACGCGCTCCAGCCGCAGCTGGAATGGGGCGGCATGCTCAAGGGCGCGGCCGTCTCGGTGACCTATGCGCTGGTGCTCATCGCCCTCGCCTTCCGGGGGTTCGCCAGGAAGGACATCGTCTCCTGAGGGCTGCCCCGTGAGCAGGGGCGGCGAGGCGCCGCAGCCGGCCTGGTGCGCCATGCGGGGGCCGGGGAGAGCCGGTGGACGCTGCCGGTTCCCCCGGTGATGATGTGCGCATGGCCTCCGTACTGCTCGTCCTCGCCGCCGTGGCCACCGGCCTCTACGCGGGCTTCATGTTCGCCTTCGCGGCCGGTGTCATGCCCGGGCTGAAGCTGCTGCCGGACGAGCAGTTCGTCGCGGCGATGCGACGGATCAACGAGAAGGTCCCGGGGCCGTGGTTCCTGCTGGTCTTCCTGTGTGTGGTGGCGCTGCCGGCCGCGGCCCTGGCCGTGCCGGTGCACGGCCGCACCGACACGGCGCTGTGGCTGCTGACCGGCGGCCTGTTGTGCGCCGTGGCCGGCCATCTGGTGACCATCGCCGGCAACATCCCGCTGAACAGCGCGCTCGCCGCCGAGGCCGGGCCGGGGGCCGCCGAGCTCAGGGTGGCCTTCGAAGGCCGCTGGAACCGCCTCCACCTGGTCAGGACGGGGTTGTCGACGACTGCCTTCGCCCTGGTGGCCTGCTCGGCCCTTGCGTAGACCCGGCCCCGGTGCGGACCCGCCGGCCTACAGGTCGAACTCGACCGGCGCGATGCCCAGCGCGAAACACGCCTCGCGGACCACGGCCTGCTCGGACTTGTCGAAGTTGCCGTCGGCGCCGCCGATGACGATGCCGATCTGGATGACCGCACGCGCCTCGGTGGGCTTCTTGCTGACCTTGCCGATGGTCTGCAGGATGCTGACCTTGCCGAAGTCGAAGTCCTGGGTGAGCTTCTGGCAGTAGTCGTTGAACTGGGCCTGCAGGTCGTCGGCCGCGAAGTTCTGCAGCACGTCGTTGGTGGCGATCAGCGAGGCGACCCGCTGCCGCTCGGAGGGATCGATCGAACCGTCCGCCGCGGCCACGAGGGCGCACATCGCCATGCTGGCATCCCGGAACCCGCCGCTCTTGAGGTCGTTCTTCTTCGCGTTGAGCTGCGTCTGCATCGTCTGCGCAGAGTCCTTGAACCGGTCCCACAGGGCCATATCAGCCGTCTCCTCGTTCACCATGATGACTGCTCGTACTGCCTACGCAGGGACAACGGCCGGACGCGACGGGAAGTGCCCGGACACCACCCGGCCCGGCCGCCGTCGGGGGCCGCCCGGGCGCGGCGGCTGAGACCGCGCTGAACCCGGTCCGTCGCCGGCAGGGTCGGCTCTGTGGCCGTCCGTGCAGAGCAGCGATCGGGCAGCGCCGCCCGGGGCGCGGACCGGACAGCCGCCGCATATCCTCCGTGGCAGGGCCGGGAATCCTGTGGTCGCCGGGACTGTGCCGGAGTCTCGCCGCCGTGACCTGGGGAGGGTCGGCGCTTATGCCCTCGCTACGGGGCTCTCGCTACGGTGCCACGACCAGCGAAAAGGCCCTCCCGGAGGGAGGGCCTGTGCTGCTGCGGACTGTGTGCCCCCGGCAGGACTCGAACCTGCGGCCAAGCGCTTAGAAGGCGCCTGCTCTATCCACTGAGCTACGGGGGCCGGACATGGTGGCCTCGGTGGCCTGGAGCCCCGGATCGGACGGGTGCGTGACCTTGCCGGGGAACAGGATAGGGCTCCGTTCGCCTGCACCCCGTTGCTTCACCTCCGTGGCACGTTGTGGAGGTTCAGTGAAGCGAACCGATAATCGCAGGCAGGTGCGAATCTCGCACCGCTTTTGGCGTCTCGCGCCCCGGGTGTTGTGCACTCGTTATGCCTGTGTCCCACTCGCCCCGAGTGTCCCGCGTGTCCGAACGGCCCTGATCGGCCCCGATCGGCGCACAGAAGTGCCCATACGCTTCAAAAAGCCAACCAAATTGGGCATTCTGCACATGTGGTGACCTTGGATGTACGGCCTCAGCTGATTGACGCACTCTCCGCCCTGCGCGACCGTGTCGCCGCCGTGCGCCTTCCACTCCCGCTTCCCGGCGCACCGCGGGCACGAAGGACCCGGGCCGAACTGCTCGCCCAGCTCGACGACTATCTGGTGCCCCGGCTCAGATCTCCCGAGGCGCCGCTGCTCGCGGTGATCGGCGGATCGACCGGTGCCGGGAAGTCCACACTGGTCAACTCCCTTGTGGGCAGGCGGGTCAGCGAGTCGGGGGTGCTCCGGCCGACGACCCGGACTCCGGTGCTTGTCTGTCACCCCGACGACCATCACTGGTTCGCGGGACAGCGTGTACTGCCGCAGCTCACCCGGGTGTGGCTGCCGCAGCAGGACGACACAGGGGAGGACGACGGACCGCACGAGCCGCAGGAGGGCACCTGCAGCACCCTGCGGATCGAGGTGGTGGAGACGCTGCCGCGTGGGCTCGCACTGCTCGACGCGCCCGACATCGACTCGCTCGTCTCCGGCAACCGTGCGCTGGCCGCCGAACTGGTCTGCGCCGCGGATGTGTGGGTCCTGGTGACCACGGCCTCGCGGTACGCGGACGCGGTGCCCTGGCATCTGCTGCGTACCGCGAAGGAGTACAACGCGACGCTCGTCACCGTGCTCGACCGGGTGCCCCATCAGATCGTGGGCGAGGTGTCCCGGCAGTACGGAGCGTTGCTCACCCGGGCCGGGCTCGGCGACGCGCCGCGCTTCACCATCCCCGAACTCCCCGAGTCGGCGGGAGGCGGCAGCGGACTGTTGCCGACCACCGCCGTCGCGCCGCTGCTGGCCTGGCTCACCCACCGTGTGCAGGACCCCGCGGCCCGGCAGCAGTCGCTGGACCGCACGGCGAGCGGGGTGATCGATTCACTCGGCACCCGGATGCCTGAACTGGCCTCCGCCGTCGCCGTGCAGTACGCGGCCGCCGTACGGCTCACCGGTGCGGTCGAGAAGGCGTATGCCAAGGAAGGGGCGCGGGTCCGCGCACGGCTGCGCGCCGGTGCGGCGCTGGCCGGTGACGCGCGCACCAGATGGCGGGGCTATCCGCTGGTCAGTACCTCGGGCGAGCTGCTGGACGCGTTGGTGGAGAGCCTGGTGGTGCTGCTGGAGTGCGCGGTGGCCGCCGCGGACGAGCAGGTGCGTGAGCACTGGCACCACGAGCCGGCCGCCGGTGAACTGCGGATGGCGGCGGGGGAGACCGGGGAACAGGTCGGGTTCGCCGTGCGGCGCTGGAGACGGGTTCTCGAGGAACTGGCCGAGGAGGAGGTGCAGCACGCCGACCGGTCGCCCGCTCCGGATCCCGACGCGGTCACGGCGCTGCTCGCGGCCGCCCTGCTCGGCGGGCGGCGGGCGCGCCGCGCGGGGGAGCGCCTGGCCGAGCGGATCGGGGCGCAGGGGGCGCTGCGGCTCCGTGACAAGGGTGCGGGTCTGGTCGGCGACTGCATCGACCAGGTGCTCAACGCGGAGCGGGACCGCAGGCTCGCTCCGCTCGACACGCTCGAGCTGGGACCCGAGCCCCAGGCCGAACTGATCGCCGCGCTGTCCGTACTGCAGAAGGAGAAGTGCCCGCGATGACCAAGACCTCCGAGAGCTCCGAGACCTCCGGAACCTCCAGGACGATCGACGCCTCCGCAAGGCCGGCGGGTGCTGGTGCGGCGGGCGAGGCTGCCGATGCGGCCGGGACGGAACGTACCGCGGACGCGGTCACTGCCGCGGACCGGGGCGGTGACCGGCAGCCGGCAGCAGGGCCGGCGGCGGTTACCCGCGGCGCGCGCCACGCCGGCGGGGCGGCAGGGGCCACCGGGCCGGCGAGCGCAGCCGGGGCCGGTGAGGCCCGGGAGACAGCCGAGACCGACGGCGCAGCAGAGATCGTCGGGCCGAGAAGCTACGACTGGGACGACGGCTTCATCGCGAGACGTGCGGTCGCGCGGGACAGGACGCCCCTCGACGCCGGTGCCTACGGGCGGAATCCGCTGCACGAACCGTACGAGGACTTCCCACGCTCGGTGTCCTACGGCACCGAACTGCGTTCCCGTCTCGGCGCCCTGCGCGAGCTCGTGGGGCTTTCCCGTACCCGGCTCGCGGAGAGCACGCTCGCCGAGGCCGGACGGGTGCTCGACGAGGCATCGGCCAGACAGCGGCTCTCCTCGCAGCACACCGTGGTCGCCATCGCGGGTGCCAGCGGCAGCGGGAAGTCGACCCTCTTCAACGCCCTTGCCGGCGTGGCGATCTCCGAGACGGGTCTGCGCAGGCCCACCACATCCGCCCCCCTGGCCTGCAGCTGGACCGACGGCGCGGCCGGACTGCTCGACCGGCTCGCGATCCCCGGCCGGCTGCGCCGCAGGCCGTGGATGAGCGCGGGTCCCGGTGACGACCTGCACGGACTCGTCCTCATCGACCTGCCCGACCACGATTCAGCGATGACCTCCCACCGCGAACAGGTAGACCGCGCGATGGAGTTGGTCGACGCGGTGATCTGGGTCGTCGATCCGGAGAAGTACGCCGACGCCGCCCTGCACGACCGTTATCTGAAGCCCTTGGCCGGACATGCCGAGGTCACCTTCGTGGTGCTCAACCAGGTGGACCGGCTACCGGGGGACGCGGCCGACCAGGTGCTCGACGATCTGCGCAGACTGCTCGACGACGACGGCATGGCGCTCGGCGAGCACGGAGAACCCGGCGCCACCGTGATGGCGCTCTCGGCGCTCACCGGCGACGGTGTCGGCGAACTCCGCGAGCTGCTGGGACGGTTCGTACGGGAGCGGGGAGCCGCGGCCCGGCGGCTGTCGGCCGATGTCGATGCGGCGGCAGCCGAGCTCCGCGCGGTGTACGTGGCCGATGGGCACCCCGGCCTCGACGAGCTGTCCCGCCAGGAGTTCGGCGACCGGCTCGGTGACGCGATGGGCGCGGCGGCCCTCGGCGAGACCGCGGAACGCGAGTGGGGCCTGGACGCGATGAAGGCGTGCAGGACACCATGGCTGCGGCTCTGGCACTGGTACGGATCGACCCGCGCGCCCGGTGGCCCCGAGCGCCCGGCAGCGGTGAGCGAACCGGATCCCACGGAGACGGAGAACACCTCCCGGCAGCAGGTCGAGCAGGCCGTGCGCCGGGTGGCCGAAGAGGCGACGTGCGGGCTGCCCGCGCCCTGGGCCGTCGCCGTGCGGGAGGCGGCGTCGCGCGGCGCCGACGGACTGCCGGAGGCGCTGGACGAAGTGGCGGTCCAGGCCGTGGGCCGCAGGAGCGGCGACCGCTCATCGCGGCCCGCCTGGTGGCGGGCAGCGGTACTCACCCAGATCCTGGTCACGGTGCACCAGATTCTCGGTGTGCTCTGGCTGGTGGGTGATGCGACGGGCGCTCTCCATGCGGGTCATCTGATGCCGGTGGCCGTCATCCTGGGGGGAACCGCCGGCGGACCGCTGGTGGAGTGGCTCTGCGGGATGGCCGTACGCGGCCCGGCGCGCCGGTACGGGCAGGAGGCCGAGCGACGGCTGCGGGAGGCCGCCGGGGCGTGCGGGCGGGCCAGAGTCCTCGACCCGGTCGCCGGTGAACTGCTGCGCTACCGGGAGGTGCGCGAGCAGTACGTAACGGTCGACGGTTTGTCCACAACCGGCAAGTAATCCACAGGCCTGAGCAGGATCGCCCTCCGCGGGCAACCATGGACCGAACAGGGACCAAATGGCAGCGCGGGGAGGGGAAGTGGCCATGAACGACACCTTGGTGACACTGGTGGGCAATGTGGCGACGCAGCCGGAGTACCGGGATTCGGGGACCGGCGGTCTGGCCAGATTCAGGTTCGCGGTCACCGCGCGCCGCTGGGACCGGCGCAAGGGGATCTGGTCGGACGGGCCCACGAGTTTCTACACCGTCTGGGCATGGCGGGCCCTCGCCGCGAACCTGGCCGGATCGGTCTCCGTGGGTGAACCGCTCGTGGTGCACGGCAGGTTGCGGGTGCGCGAGGAACAGCGGGACGGACAGCGCAGATTCTCGGCGGACCTCGAAGCGGTGGCCGCGGGCCACGATCTGACGCGCGGGACATCGGCGTTCAAGCGAGTGGTGAAGGCGGACACCTCACTCACCGAACGTCCGAAGGACCCGGTGCCCTGAGCTGTGCGTATGGCCTTCTCCGGCGGAATGATCCGGATCGGGGCCAACTGCCCCTGAGAGTAGAGATTTGTCGATATGCCCAGGTGGGACGGGTGCGCGCGATAACGATTCTGATTCAGAATGGTTATCTGATGGCATGAGTGGGGACCGTGTTGCACCTGCGTCCCTAGGATTCCCGAATACTCACGGGGCATTTGAGTCCAGCGAGGAACCTCCCCACGCGCACCCGCGCCGCGCAACGCGCGAAAGGTCCTTGCCCGAAGGGAATTCTGTGTTTTCTGCGGTTTCTGGTTCTTCCATACGGCGTCGGGCCACCTCCCGTCTTGCCGCTGCGGCCGTGGTCGCAGGACTGGTTGCCGGCGGCACGACAGCCGTCGCCGGGCCTGCGTTCGCTGACGACGCTCCGACGAACTCCTCTGGCGTCACCGCCACTCTGGACAACCCCGGCGTTGTCGTCGGGGACCACGTCGACATCGGCGGCCAGGATGAGACGGCCGGTCTCTTCGAGCTGAAGGTCAATGGTGGCGGCACCATCAAGACCTACTGCATCGACCTGTACAACCACACCCAGGCCAACACGTCCTACGACGAGGTCACCTGGGCCCAGTCCTCGCTGGCGCACAACGACGACGCGGGCAAGATCCGCTGGATCCTGGAGCACTCCTACCCGCAGGTGACGCCCGCGGCCCTCGGTGAGCAGCTCCACGTCAACCTGACCGACGCGACGGCTGCCGCCGCGACGCAGGCCGCGATCTGGCACTTCTCGGACCACGTCGACGCGGTGCCGAAGAACGACGCGGGCCGCACCCTGACCGAGTACCTGGAGAAGACCGCGACCAACGTCGCCGAGCCGGCGGCGTCGCTCTCGCTCGGCCCCGCCGATGTCGCGGGCCACCCGGGTGAGTCGCTCGGTCCGGTGACCGTGAGCACCAACGCCGCCAAGGCGGAGGTCGCGCTGGCTCCCGACGCCCCGCAGGGCGTCACCGTCGTCGGCAAGGACGGCAAGCCCGTCACCAGCGCCGTCAACGGCACCCAGCTGTTCTTCAAGGTGCCCGCCGGCACGCAGCCCGGCTCGGCCAAGCTGACTGTCAGCGCGCAGACCACCGTGCCGATCGGCCGCGCCTTCGTCAGTGCCTCCAAGAGCCAGACCCAGATCCTCGCGGGCACCAGCACCGCTTCGGTCGGTGCGGTCGCCACGGCTAACTGGGCCAGCAAGGGCGCCATCCCGGCGCTCTCCGCCAAGAAGGACTGCGCCAAGGGCGGCGTCGACATCACCGCCAGCAACAAGGGCGACCAGCCGTTCACCTTCGAGCTGGGCGGCCAGAAGCACACCATCGAAGCCGGTAAGTCGCAGACGGTGACCGTCCCGGTCGCCGAGGACCAGGCCTACGACTTCACGATCAAGGGCCCGAACGGCTTCGAGAAGCGCTTCCAGGGCGTCCTCGACTGCAAGACGGCCGGCACCCCCGCTCCCAGCACCCCGTCGTCGGCTCAGCCCAGCCCGGCCTCGGCCGGCGGCAGCTCGTCGGGCAGCAACGGCGGCGACCTCGCCGAGACCGGTAGCTCCAGCTCCACGCCGATGATCGCCGGTATCGCGATCGCGCTCGTGGTCCTCGGTGGCGGCGCGGTCTTCATGCTCCGCAGGAAGACCGCTTCGGGTCAGTAAAAGATCCGCGGCAACCCCGCGGCAGCGCTGGACGAACGCGGAGAGGCTCCGACACGACGGTGTGTCGGGGCCTCTCCGCGTTTCCGTTCGGTGAGCGATGCGGGCCGGGAGTGCCCGTGCGGATGTCAGCCACTCCCGGACGCCCCGCCCCGGTTGCCCGGCGCGCTCCGGATCTCCTCCCCCCGGCTCGCCCTGCCGGAAGCGTTGACGCGCTCACGTCAGAGCCTTACTGTCCATGCTGTTCACATCCACACACTTTGTTCAAGGTGATGAACACAGTGGGGGCGGCGAATACCGCGCCCACCGGCCGAGACCACCGAGTCGACGGGAAGGCACCCCCCATGCGCATCCGTACGCTGCTCATCTCCCTGGTCACCGCGACCGCCGCCACGGGCGGCCTGGCGTTCGCGGGCCCCGCCTCGTCAGCCACACCGGGCTCCACTCACGTCCCCGCCGTGGGCAGAACCGGCGCGCCCGGCGCCCAGGCAGGCGCCAACAGCGGCGCTCGAGTCCTCGGGGACCCGACCGTCGCCCCCGGCGGCAACTTCGACCTGTCGGTGTGGCAGCTCCAGGAGCCGGTAGGCTCCGCCGGCTCCCCGACCACGATCCCGTCGTCCCGGCTCCAGGGGGCGAACGGCTTCCAGGACTCGTACTTCTACACGGACACCCGTGACGGCGCGATGACGTTCTGGGCGCCGGAGAAAGGCGTCACCACACCGAACTCCAACTACGCCCGCTCGGAACTGCGCGAGATGAACCGTGACGGGAGCGCGGCCAACTGGTCGCTCAGCGGCTCTCACCGGCTGAACGCGACGCTGCGCGTGGTGTCCGTGACGTCGAACGTCTGCGTCGGACAGATCCACCTCGGCACCGGCGGCTCGTCCACCAAACCGCTGATCGAGCTGTACTACCGGTCGAGCGGCGACATCGTCGCGGGGACCGAGAACTCACCGTCGGGCGGTCAGACCCTGCACACGGTGGGCAACGTCCCGGTCGGCAAGACGTGGAGCTACACCATCGCCGTCTCGGGCGGCCACACGATCGACCTGACGGTCAACGGCAGTACCACGCACTACGCCATCCCCTCGTCCTTCGACGGCTACAAGCAGTACTTCAAGGCCGGCTCGTACAACCAGTCGTCCTCCGACAGCACCACCAAGGGTGCCCGCGTCGGTTTCTACGGACTCACCGTCTCCCACAGCTGAGCGCACACCGGAAGTGCGGCGGCGCCGCATCGTCCCCGGAGCCGTTCCGAGGGCGGTGCGGCGCCCCCCCCGTGACCGGCACGGACAGGCAGTGGCAGCGACCGGAGAACTCACCATGGCGCAGTGCCCGGCCGCGGCTCGGGCACTGCGCGGTGAGGACGCACCCAGGTGTCAGGTAATACGCCATCTCGGGGTAAATACGCCTCAATCGTCACCTTCAGGGCTCCCTTGCCGTGCGGCAGGGGATATCTGGTCCCACCGGTGGAGACGCCGCCGGATGAGTCCATGGAGGCTGCTCATGCCCGAGGTTTCCGCTCCTTACAGGCCAGGCACCCCCTGCTGGGTCGACCTGATGGTCCCCGACCAGCAGGCGGCCCTCGACTTCTACCGTGACCTGTTCGGCTGGCAGGGCGAGGCCGGGCCCCCGGAGGCCGGCGGATACGCGGTCTGCTCGATGCGCGGCAAGCCGGTTGCGGGGATCATGACCGCGATGACGCCCGACGGGAAGATCCCCGACCCGCCCCTGCCGAGCGTATGGACCACCTATCTGGCGACCGACGACGTGGACGCCACCCAGTCGGCGGTCACCAAGAGCGGCGGCACGGTGACCATGCCTCCTGCGGACGTGCTCGCTCTCGGCCGGATGGCGGTCGTCGCCGATCCCTCGGGCGCGGTGTTCGGCCTGTGGCAGGCCCGGGACTTCCAGGGCGCGGCCGTCGTCAACGAGCCAGGCGCAGTCGTCTGGAACGAGCTGAACACCAGCGACCCGGACGCCGTGTCAGGCTTCTACTCCAAAGCGCTGGGCATCAAGGCGGCCCCGATGGAGGGCGCGAGCGGATACTTCGCGTTCGAAGCGGACGGGCGGGCGGTCGGCGGCATGCAGGGACTCGGCAACATCGAAGGGCTGCCGCCCGGCACGCCGTCGCACTGGCTGACGTACTTCGCGGTGGACGACACCGACAGCACCGTCGACGCCCTGATCCGCGCGGGCGGCTCGGTCCTCAAGCCACCGTTCGACATGATCGCCGGCCGCATGGCCGTGGTCCAGGACCCGCAGGGAAGCACGTTCGCCGTCATCAAGGCCTCCCCGCCCGCATCCGGATGACGCAGACACGCACCGGTTCCGTCCCCAGGGTGATCGGAGCGGCGGAGAGGAGGGCCCTTCGCCCTGTGTGGCCGGAACGCGCCTGTGTGCGCACATCGTGCGCGGGCCGGACGCCCGTCCCGAACCGGACCGCCCCTTCTCCTGGTCGTACGGCGGACAGCTCCCGGTAGCCAGGGCAGCCGCTGGTGTGACGGCCCGGGCGGCCGGGAGCGGCCTGCGTCGTATCCGCGACGGCGGCCACCTCCCGGGCCGCGCCCGGTCCGTCCCCGGACCCCCCCGGCCCGTCCCCGGGCCGCGCGGGACGCCCGGCCGTGACCGGCGGCGACAACCAGTGACAGATCGGCTACCGGCGGGACAGGAGAAAAGGCCAGGTCGCGGACGCTCGGCCATACGGGTTTCCATCGAGGGATGGACGTCAGGCAAGATGGGGTGTATCTGCCCACACATCTATTGCCGGACGGTTTCTCTTGGCTGAGTTCATCTACACCATGCGCAAGACGCGCAAGGCGCACGGCGACAAGGTGATTCTCGATGACGTCACCCTGAACTTCCTGCCCGGCGCGAAGATCGGTGTCGTGGGCCCCAACGGTGCTGGTAAGTCCACGGTGCTGAAGATCATGGCAGGGCTGGAGCAGCCCTCCAACGGCGAGGCGTACATCTCGCCCGGTTACAGCGTCGGCATCCTGATGCAGGAGCCGAAGCTCGACGAGTCGAAGACCGTTCTGCAGAACGTGCAGGACGGCGCCGCCGAACTCATGGGCAAGCTGCACCGCTTCAACGAGGTCGCCGAACTGATGGCGACCGACTACTCCGACGCGCTGATGGAGGAGATGGGCAAGCTCCAGGAGGACCTGGACCACTCCAACGCCTGGGACCTCGACGCTCAGCTCGAGCAGGCCATGGACGCCCTGGGCTGCCCGCCCGGCGACTGGCCCGTGGTGAACCTCTCCGGTGGCGAGAAGCGCCGCGTGGCGCTCTGCAAGCTGCTGATCGAGGCGCCCGACCTGCTGCTCCTCGACGAGCCCACCAACCACCTGGACGCCGAGTCGGTGAACTGGCTGGAGCAGCACCTCTCGAAGTACCCCGGTGCGGTTGTCGCCGTCACCCACGACCGGTACTTCCTGAACAACGTCGCCGAGTGGATCCTCGAGCTCGACCGCGGCCGCGCTCTCCCCTACGAGGGCAACTACTCCACCTACCTCGACAAGAAGTCCGCCCGCCTCAAGGTCGAGGGCCGCAAGGACGAGAAGCGCGCCAAGCGGCTCAAGGAAGAGCTCGAGTGGGTCCGCTCCAACGCCAAGGGCCGTCAGACCAAGTCCAAGGCGCGCCTCGCCCGTTACGAGGAGATGGCCGCCGAGGCGGACAAGATGCGGAAGCTGGACTTCGAAGAGATCCAGATCCCGCCGGGCCCGCGGCTCGGATCGATCGTGGTCGAGGTCGAGAAGCTCTCGAAGGCGTTCGGCGACAAGGTCCTCATCGACGACCTGTCCTTCACGCTGCCGCGCAACGGCATCGTCGGCGTCATCGGCCCGAACGGTGCGGGCAAGACCACGCTGTTCAAGATGATCCAGGGCCTCGAGACGCCGGACAACGGCTCCATCAAGGTCGGCGACACGGTCAAGATCTCCTACGTCGACCAGAGCCGCGCCAACATCGACCCGAAGAAGACCCTCTGGGCGGTCGTCTCGGACGAGCTGGACTACATCAACGTCGGCCAGGTCGAGATGCCCTCGCGGGCGTACGTCTCCGCGTTCGGCTTCAAGGGCCCGGACCAGCAGAAGCCGGCCGGCGTGCTCTCCGGTGGTGAGCGCAACCGCCTCAACCTGGCACTGACGCTCAAGGAGGGCGGCAACCTGCTGCTCCTCGACGAGCCGACGAACGACCTCGACGTGGAGACGCTGTCCTCGCTGGAGAACGCGCTGCTCGAATTCCCGGGTGCGGCCGTGGTCATCTCCCACGACCGCTGGTTCCTCGACCGGGTCGCCACGCACATCCTGGCGTACGAGGGCGAGTCCAAGTGGTACTGGTTCGAGGGCAACTTCGAGTCGTACGAGAAGAACAAGGTCGAACGTCTCGGTGCGGACGCGGTGCGCCCGCACCGCGCCACATACAAGAAGCTGACGCGAGGCTGAGCGTGCGCCACATTTACGCCTGCCCCCTGCGCTGGTCGGACATGGATGCCTTCGGGCACGTCAACAACGTGGTCTTCCTGCGGTATCTGGAAGAGGCACGGATCGACTTCATGTTCCGTCTCGCGCCGGGGGACGGCTCGCCGTCGTTCTCCGGCGGGTCCGTGGTGGCCCGGCACGAGATCGACTACGTGCGCCCACTCGTCCACCGGCACGAACCGGTGACCGTGGAGTCCTGGGTGACGAAGATCAGCGCGGCGTCCCTGACCATCGCGTACGAGGTCAAGGACGACGACCAGGTCTATGTCCGGGCGTCGACCATCGTCGTCCCCTACGACCTCGAGGCGCAGCGGCCCCGGCGGATCACCGCCGATGAGAAGTCCTATCTCCAGGAGTATCTGGACACGCCGGGAGTGCTCGTCGCATGACGGCCGCCCTGGCGTTCGCCGACGCGGGGGAGGCGGCGGATCTCGCCGCCTTCCTCGCCCGGCTGATCCACTACGACCGGGCGGCCGCGGTACGGCTGCAGGCAGGCCCGGTCGCAGGCAGCGGCAGTGAACAGAGCCTGGCGGTCTTCGGCAGGCCGCCCTCGTTCGAGGTGCTGGCCATCCGAACGGCCCGTGTCGACAGCGCGGCCGGTCTCGATGTCACCGTTTCCGCGGGTGAACTCCTCGAGGGGCTCGACATCACGGCCGGCACGGCCACCGTCCCCGCAGCGGTCACCGGCCCGCCCTGGGCCGGCCTGCTGCCGCCCCGCGGTGGCTGGCGCCAGCTTCCCGGACTGCCCTCGCCCGATGCCGTGCGGTCCGCCGTCGCCGCTGTCGTCACCGAATTCCGCACCCGCACCGAGAAGTTGCCGGCCGAGCTGCGCACCCGCGCGGAACTCGACCGGATCGGGCGCGAGATCTGGTCCCGGCCGCTGGGCGACACCGACCTCCCGGTACGCGCCGCGCACGCCGCCCAGTCGCTGGGCTTTCTGCGTCCCGTGCGGGTCGCGGTGCCGGACCTCGGTACGGCTGCCCGCCACATGGATCAGCCGGCGCTGCTCGCCGCGGGTTCCTGGCTGCGGCTGCGTACTCCCTACGGCTCGGTCGCGGTGCGCAGGGCCTCGGATCCGAACGGCCTCGGCGGGCTGAGCGTCACCCCCGCATAGGGCGCCTCCGTGAAGTCCCGCCCGGTCAGCCGAGCGGTGTTCCGCAGGAGCCTGCCGCGCGGCGGGAGAGTGCGGCCACGCGGCAGCCGAACCGCTCAGCCCTCGGTGTTCACCATCGACGCGGCGGCATAGGTGAGGTACTTCCAGAGCTCCCGCTCGTGTTCTTCGGCCAGGCCGAGTTCGTCGAGGGCCGCCCTCATGTGCTTCAGCCATGCGTCATGGGCCGCCCGGTCCACCTGGAAGGGCGAGTGGCGCATCCGGAGTCGCGGATGGCCGCGGTTGTCGCTGTAGGTACGGGGGCCGCCCCAGTACTGGATGAGGAACAGGGTGAGCCGTTCCTCGGCAGGGCCCAGATCCTCCTCCGGGTACATCGGCCGCAGCAGCGGGTCCTCCGCGACACCCTGGTAGAAGTGGTGCACCAAGCGCCGGAAGGTCTCCTCGCCGCCGACCTGCTCGTAGAAGGTCTGCTCCTGAAGCGTGCCGTGCGGGATCTCTGTCACATGTCCATGGTCTCAGACGGCGCGGCGGAGGACGGAGGGCCCAGGACCGCTCGCCTCGCGGACAGGCACCGCGCACAGTGGAGGTATGGGCGCAGACCAGGAATTGCGGGCATCACTGGTGCGGGAGATCGCGGAGAGCGGCGCACTGGCGGATCCGGCCTGGCGAGTGGCGTTCGCCGAGGTGCCGCGGCACCTCTTCGTGCCGTATTTCTTCGTGGGCGGACTGACGGGACGCGAGCGGCTGTGGTGCGACGATCCCGATCCGGCCCGGCGCAGGCGCTGGCTGGAGGGGGCGTACGCGGATGAGGCGCTGGCCACCCGGATCCGGGACGGGGAACTGGTCTCGTCCAGCAGCCAGCCCTCCCTGATGGCGCGGATGCTGGAGGCGCTGGAACTGCGGGACGGGGACGCGGTACTGGAGATCGGTGCGGGCAGCGGTTACAACGCGGCTCTGCTGGCCCATCGGCTCGGGGATTCCCTGGTCACCACGATCGATCTCGATCCCGAGATCACCGAGTCCGCCCGCGGCCATCTGCAGGCCGCCGGATACGCACCGGCCGTGCTCACCGGGGACGGAGCGCGGGGGTGCCCCGGCCGTGGCCCCTTCGACGGGATCATCGCGACGTGCGCGCTGCCCTCCGTGCCGCGGACCTGGCTCGCGCAGTGCCGGCCGGGGGCGAGGATCCTGGCTCCGCTGTCGACCGGGCTGATCCTGCTCCGGGTGCGGGACGCGGGGCACGCCCAGGGGCGGTTTCTGCCGACGTCCGCCTACTTCGTACCCCTGCGGGGCTCGGGGGCGGAGAGCCGGCTGCTCGGCGAGGGGCTGCCGCGCAGCGCGCTGGGCAACGAACTCTTCCGGTTCTTGTTCACCCTGACCGCGGGCAGCATGGACCCGAGGGAAACACTCTCCCTCTGGGAGCGCGAGGAGCGCCCGCAGAGGGAGAGATACGGCCTGACCCTGTCCGAAGGCCGCGAGTGGGCCTGGCTGGACGACCCCGAAGGGCCGTACACCTGGCCGCTCGGACCCCCGGTGGAGGCGTCCGGCGTCAGCTCTTAGGGCCTTTCGTCCGGATCAGCCCCGGCGGATCGTGATGGTCGTCCAGGCGCCGACATGGACCCGGTCGCCCTCTTCGAGCTGGACCGGTACATAGGGCTGGATCGGGTCCTCGGCGCCGTTGACGGTGGTGCCGTTGGTCGAGTTCTGGTCGACCACGGCCCAGGAGCCGTCAGGCTGCTGGACCAGGACCGCATGCTGGTGCGAGACCCCCGGGTCCTCGGGCGGCACCGAAAGGTCGATGTCGGGGGACTCGCCCGTGGAGTGCCGGCGCCGGCCGATGGTGATCTGGCCGCCGGTGAGCGGAAGCTGCTGCTCCGGTGAGTACGCGGGCAGATTGAGGCCGGTGGCCTCGGGACCGCTCCGCTGCATCATCGCCATGAAGTACTCACGGTCGGGACCCACGGTGAGCGACCAGTCACCCGCACCCTGGGGCTGCTGCGGAACCTGGGGCTGCTGCTGCTGCTGCGGAGGCTGGAAATGCTGCGGCTGCTGGTGCTGCGCCTGCTGGACCTGCGGAGGCGGCTGCTGTCCCTGCTGCTCTGCCCGTGAAGGGGGCGGCAGCAGCCAGTCGTCGGCACTCGGTTGATGAGGCTGCTGAGGGGCCTGCGGCGCCCGCGGCGGCTGGGCGAACGAGGGCGGCGGCGGAGGCCCGGACTGCTGCTGGGCGAAGGAAGGCGGCGGCTGAGGCCCGGACTGCTGCTGGTAGGGCGACGGCGGCGGGCCCTGCTGCATCGAGGGATCGCCCGTCAGCGGCTCGGCGGGACGGTTCATCTGCGAGGGCCGCGAACTCTGGTAGTCGAACGCGTCCGGCGGCCGGGGCGGCTGCTGGGACTGGAAGCCCTGCGGCAGGTTCGGGGCCACCGGCGTGTAGGACGTCGCGGTGTTGGTGAGGAAGTTCCAGCGGCATTCCTCGCAGAACGGCGCTCCGGTCTCACGCGGCGTACGGCACTGCGGGCAGAGTTCCGCCTGGGCGGTGGGCTGCTGCGGGTAGCCGTAACCGGCGGCGGGGTGCCGGCTCTGCTGGGGCTGCTGCGGCGCTCCTCCGCCGGCGTACGGCGGCGGAGGTGGGGGAGGCGGCGGCACGGCGCCCATGCGATGGCCGCAGACCTCGCACCAGTCGTCGGAACCCGACTGGTGTCCGTTCGGGCAGGTCGGCATGGAGTCGCTTCCCCCTCTCCTCATCCGGCCCGGAGGCCGCAAACAATTGCTTCTGCTGCTTTTGTTACTTCTTGACGCGAACTGTCTTCGTGGAGCGCGTTTCGAGGGTCATCTCGTCCGCCTCCGCGACTTTTGCCTTCAGTCGCACAGTACCTGCCACCTCGTCGACCACATCCACCACCTTCGCAAGCAGTTTCGCAGTGTCCTCGTTCCCGGAGGCTGCCGCCAGCTGTACCGCACGGCCGAGCTTTGCTGTCGCGCCGTCCAGATTGCCCGACTTGCGGGCATCGAGACCCTGTTGGATTGCTTGTGCCAGTTCGGCCTGTCCGCTGTAGTGCGCCACCTGCGGATTGATGGAGGTGGACGCCACCATGTCGTCCGTCCACACCGCACGCACCAGACCCTGGGACAGCGTCTGCGGTGTCCCGCCGGACGGATCGGGCAGCACCAGGGAGACCCGCGCTGCGAGCATCTCCTGGCCGATACCGGCCTCGGGAACCCGGACGCAGACGTGGTAGTCACGGGACTCGTCGCCCCATGAGCCGGTCGGACAGTCACCGGCCCGGGGGCCGGCCTCAGTGCGCCGGTCCGTCAACTGCTCGACCCTGGGCGCCACTTGTTTGACGAAGCCGATCTCCACGCCGACAGGCGTCCACAACCGCAGCGATACGTCCGCGACCTCCTTGCCCATCGCGTTCTCCATCATGTGGGTGAAGTCCGCGGCAAGACCTGCCGGATCGGCCACGATGTCCGCCGTGCCCAGCAGCGCGGATGCGATGCCGGTCACCTCCTTGACCTCCCAGTCCGTGCCGACACCGCGGGCGTCGCAGGTGAAGCGGCCGGCGCAGGCGTCGAGGGCGGCCCGCAGATCCTCGGGCGTCTCATGCTCGTTGCGGCCGTCGGTGAGCAGGATGCCGTGGCGTATCACGGAGCCGTTCAACGCGGCGTCGGCCGAGTTCAGCAGCCGGTCCGCGAGGCGCAGCCAGGTGCCGATCGCCGTGCCGCCGCCCGCGCTCAGCCTCCGCAGCGCCTCCTTGGCCTGGGCGCGTGTCCCCGGATCGGCCACGGCCAGCGCGCCGTTGCCCGGATAGATGTCCTTGGCCACATGAGTGCCCGCGACCACCGAGAAGGCGGTGCCGTCCCGCAGGGTGTCGATGGCCGCGGCTGTCGCGTCGCGCGCGTTGCGCATCTTGGTCGGCGGATAGTCCATCGACCCCGAACAGTCCACCATGATCACTACGGCGGCGCCCGAACCCTGGCCGGACCCGGGAGAGCCCGGTGCGGTCGGCCCCGCGAGGGTGCCCCCGGTCGAGGTGACCGTGACGATGGCGTTCACCTCGCGCCCGCCTTCCGGCAGGAACTCGTTCTGATAGACGTCGACGGAGAACTGCGGCACGTTCGACTTGGAGAAGTTGGCCATCGGAGCGGCTCCTTGAGGGCACGCAGCTGTCGCAGCACATGAACGGATACGGATATAGCGGGCTTCACGCCGTCTTGTAGGCGGATCCTGCCCCTGGTTGCGCCATGAGGAACGGCAGCACGGCCACTGTTACGTTGTCGTGGCCCCCGCCGTCGAGCGCATGACCGACGAGTACCTGCGCGCAGTGCAGCGGCCGCGTCCCGGCATCGGCGGTGACCACCTGGGCCATCTCCTGCGCCGACTCGGCGTAGTTCCAGAGCCCGTCCGAGCAGACCACCACCACTCCCGGACGGTCGGGCTTGAAGGAGGCGGTGTGCGGCTCCAGTTCGTAGGCGTCGGCGCCGAGCCAGCCGGTGATGGCGTGCGCTCGCTCGTCCGCGTACGCCTGCGCCTCGCTCATCAGTCCGGTCGCGACCATCTGCGCGGCCCAGGAGTCGTCCTCGGTGAGCCGGGACGGATGAGCGCTGCGGTCGTCGGGCACCCAGTAGACGCGGCTGTCGCCGACCCAGCCGACGACCAGCAGCCCGTCTGCCACGATGGACGCGACCAGGGTGCAGGCCGGGGCGTTCTGATGGCGGGGCGCGTCGTGCTCCATCGCCTGGGACGGTTCCTCCGCCAGCGCGTTGACCGCCTCCGACGCGGAGACGATGGCGTCGTGCAGCGCCTGCTGCGGGTGGGCCCCCTGCGGCAGTGAGAGCCGCAGCGCCTCCTGCGCCGCTGCTGCTGCCGCCGCCGACGCCTCGTCGGGCCGGGTGGCGGATGACACACCGTCACAGACCACGGCCACGGCGGCGGGTGAACCATCCGGCAGGGCGACGGCACAGACCGCGAAGGAGTCCTCGTTGCGGTGATGGCGCAGTCCGCGGTCACTGACCGCGGCCACCGCGGGGAGTTCAGCCTCCATGTGGTCGCGTTCGCGCGGCTGGGCATGTCCGCAGTTCTCGCAGTAACCGTCGCCGTCGATGCTGCCGGTACGGCAGGCCACGCAGACCTTCGCCGCCTCGGAGGGAGTGGGCGCCGCACCGACGGAGGCCCGTGGGTCGGGCGCCGGCAGCGGATAGTCCCCGGGCGTGGGAGCGTCGTCGAACCGTACGGGCGACGGCAGCTCGCCGCCCCCTGATTCGAGGCCCGGAACATCGGCGGCCGTCTGGACGGGCACCGGACTGCCGGAGCCCTCCCGTACCTGCGCGTCCGGCCAGGCGACTTCGCCCCCGGCCGCGCCGTGGGTGCCGGGGCCGGGCACAGCCGTGCCGCCGGGCGTCCCGCCGACGGGATCGGTCCCGCCGACGGGGGCGGGGCGGTCGTCCGGTGGCTCGGGCACGGCCGACAGGTCGTAGCCGCAGGCGCCGCAGAACAAGTCGCCGGCCTCCAGCGGCTCCTCGCAGCTGGGGCAGGCCGCCAACTGGTTCATCTGGGACATCAACTCACACCCACGTCCGGGGGCGGAAACGGTTGGCCCGCTCCACCAGGTCGATCCTCTCCTCGCCACGCTGGGCGAGCCGGGCGAGTACCCGGTACGAGCGTTCAAGACCGAAGCGCAGGCCTCGCTCGTCGAGTGGGCTGCCGAGCAGGGTGGTGGTCCCCGCCACTTGGCCGCCCCGGCCCCCGGAGAGTACCCAGTCGAGGGCCGTACCCAGCACTTCGGTGGTCAGCTGTTCGCGGCGTACGGCGTCGAGTCCGAACTGCTGGAGAGCCGCCACCTGGTCCGCGGCCGCCCGCAGGTCGTCCAGCAGCGGGTCGGTCGCCGCCCGCCGGCGCAGCCGCGCCCGTACGGCGGCGACGCGGGCCGCCGTGAAGTGGATCGAGGATTCGGCAACGGACTCCAGTGTCCGTACGGCGCCGCCGCGTTCACCCATGGCGAGCTGGACCCTGGCCAGGCTGAAGGCCGCGCTGACGAAACCCGGATCGGTCGACCACACCAGGCGGTAGTACTCGGCGGCGTTGTCCAGCTGGCCGAGGACCTCGGCGCAGACACCGAGCGCCAGCTTCGGGGACGGCTCACCGGGGAACGCGTCGTAGATCGCGTCGAAGGAGACCGCCGCCGTCCCGTGGTCGCCGGTCACCAGCGAGGCAAGACCCCGGTACCAGACGACCCGCCAGTCCTCGGGGTGGTGCGCCTCCAGCGTCTCGATCAGACCGATCGCCGAGTAGGTGTCCTGGTTGTCCAGAAGGGCGCGCACCCGGCGCAGATCGCGTTCCAGCGAATCGCCCGGTGCGGCATCGAGGGCGGCGATCAGCTCGGCGGGGGCGGAGGCCATCAGACCCGCCAGGAAACCGGCGTTGGGGTCGTTCGGGTCGACCCGCGGCAATGGCAGGGCCAGCGCGGTGGCCCTGGCATCGAGACCGGCGATGAACGCCTGGGGCGGGACTGCCGGTACGGCGGGCCGCGGTGGCCGCTGGGCGGGGATCGGCGCCTGGGCGGGAGACCGGGCGAAGACCACGCCGACCGGCGCGGCCCCCGCGGCGGCCAGGGCGCCCGGGTGGCCGCTGGAGGTGGCCGCCCCGCCGTGGACTGCCGCGCCGCGCCGGGCGTCCCGCTTGGCGGTGCGCCGCCCGGCCGGCCCGGTGCGTGCCCCGAGCACGGACACGTCCCCGGTCAGCTCGGCGAACAAGGTGGTGTCGGTGACCCTCACCTCCGGTCCGAACAGCGTCGAGAGCGCGGGCCTCGGACGGCCGGTCTGGACCGCTACGACCTCGCGCAGTACCCCCGTCAGCTGCTCGGCCATCTCGGCGGCGGAGGAGAACCTGCGCGCCGGATCCGGATCGGTCGCCCGGACCAGCAGCCGGTAGAAGGACTCGTAGGTGCGGAAGACCTCGATGTTGTCCGGGTCGGGAAGGCTGTCCACGAAGACATTCGTGTAGCCCTGGAAGTCGAAGGTCAGCACCGCGAGCGTGCGCGCCACCGTGTACAGATCGGACGCGATCGACGGCCCGGCATCGGCGACCTCGGGCGCCTGGTAGCCGACCGTGCCGTAGATGGCCGACTCGTTGTCGTCCATCCTGCGCACCGCGCCCATGTCGATGAGCTTCAGCTGGTCCTGCTGCTGGATCGCGTTGTCCACCTTGAAGTCGCAGTACAGCACATTGCGGCTGTGCAGATGGCCGAGCGCCTCCAGGGCCTCGATGCCGTACGCACACGCCTGCTCCACCGGCAGCGGGTCCCGCTTGCCGGTGCTGCTGCGCCGCTCGTTGGCGATCTCCTTGAGCGACTTGCCGCCGACGTACTCCATGACGATGTAACCGTCCATGGAGCCGGTGCGCTGATCGAGATGCTCGACGAAGTTGTAGATCCGCACGATGTTGGAGTGCTCGATCTCGGCGAGGAAGCGCCGCTCCGAGATCGCGGCGGCCATGGCGTCCTGGTCTCCCGTGTCCAGCAGGCCCTTGAGCACCACCCAGCGGTCGGACACCGCGCGGTCGACGGCGAGATAGACCCAGCCGAGACCGCCGTGTGCCAGGCAGCCCATCACTTCGTACTGCCCGTGCACGATGTCACCGGTGACCAGCTTCGGCACGAAGGAGTACGGATGCCCGCACTTGGTGCAGAACCCCTCGGTCCTGCCCGGCCTGTCACCCCGTGAACGCCCGACCTGCGCACCGCAGTCGGATCGTGAGCAGAAACGCTTCCGCTCGGGGACCTCGGGATGCTCCATCACCGCGGACCGCGGATCGGGACGCGGCACGTCCGGAACGGAGACAAGACCGGCACCGAGCCGGCTGCGCGCCGACGAACTCGCCGACGCCCCGGAGCTGCGCACCGATACCGAACGGGCCGATGTCCGTCCCGACACCGAACGCGAGAGCCGCCCGGAGACAGACCTGCGCGAGGTGGAGGAGCGGGACGACGAACGCGCGGACGCGCGTGACGACGAGCCGCTCCGCGCCGACGAACTGTCGCTGCCGCGTCCGGCCCGGGTGACGCCGGTCGGCGGTGAGCTCACCCTGCCGGTGGGCGAGACGACCGGGGCGAGCCCGCAGACGCCGCAGTACAGCTCGCCGCCGCCCATGTCCTCGTAGCTGCCCTCACAACCGGGCCGCTGGCACTTCCGCTGGTCGCTCATACCGTTTTCCTCATGCGTTCCCCCTGTGGTCGGCAGGCCCGGACTGCCTCGGGACCAGGGCCTCCGCCGCGGCCTGCTGATAGCGCAGTACCGCCTGTTCGGCGACGCGCAGATCGCACGGCGCGCTCCACAGCATTCTGCGGGCCGCGTCGTACCGCTCGATCAGCAGCGGATCCTCGGCCATCCCGTGCCGGGCGACCTTTGCCTTGTACGCGTCCAGCCTGCCCCGCAGCTCCGCGCGGACCGCGAGCGGCTCGGTGACCGCCGACAACGACTCACGGGCGCGCAGCAGTTCGTCCTCTGCCTCCTGCTCGAGCGACTCCAGAAGCGGTGAGAGACGGTGCCACTGGGCGTGCCTGCGGTATTCGGCCGCGGCGCGCAGCTGCTCCTGCAGCATGGTCGAAGGCCCGCTCACCGCGGGGACCTCGGACGCGGCGATCTTCGCCAGCACCTCGCCACGCGCCGATCTCGCCTCGGTGAGTGTGCGGTCGGCGCGGGTCAGCACGTCCCGCAGCCGCAGCAGCCGCTGTTCGGCGTCCTGCCGCACGGTGAGAACCGCGTCGATCTCCCGCCTGATGTCATCGAGGGCGCGGGCTGCCGTGTCGTAGCGCTCGGTGTCGGGGCGGCCGCCGCCCGGCGCCGAACTGCCCCGCGCGCTGTGCCAGTAGGCCAGCGGGTCGGAGATCACCTCGGCGCGCAGGGCGCTCAGCTCATCGGTGATCGCCTCCAGCTCGTCGCCCGCCGGATGTTCGCCGGGGCGTACGCCGACGGAGTGCGCGAGCGAGCGGGTGCGCGCCAGCTCGGCGGAGAGCAGATCTATCCGGGCAGGCAGTGCGGACCACACGGAGTCCGATGCGACGACCATGTCCAGGGACCGGGCGTACAGCTCGTTCATCCTGCTCACCAGCTCCTCGAGCGAGAACCGCTCGGTGAGCACGGCCGGTCCTTCGAGTGCCAGGGCCGGGTAGGCGGGTGCGGAGTGGGTGGCCGCGCCGGCCAGGGTGATGCCCCGGCCACGCAGCACATCGGTGAGGTCGGCCAGATCGTCCCGGCTGGGCCAGCGCCTGCGGGCCCGCAGGGTACGGGCGTTGTCCAGCGCCGCCGCATAGGCGTCGAAGTACGCCCACAGCACGGTGATGGACTGCTCGGTGGCGGCCCAGCGGTCCTTCGTGACCCCCGTGAGTTCGGCACCCTCGAGGAGGCGGCGGCCGGCGTGGTCCTGCAGGGCGAGGAGCGAGGTCTCGATCGCCTCGTGCTCCGCGCCGAGCCGCGCCAGAGCACGGTCCACCTCGTCCCGGTCCATCACCGGCCGAGGAGACCTCTCCGGCCCCCCGGCACTGGGGACGGAACCCGCGACGCCCATCAATCACCTCTCCACTCGGATTGAGTCCTGCCCATACCGCCGGTCCGCGACCCTCCTCGGACCGTAAATGCCGCGCTCTACCGGTACTTGGGTGCCGGCGGGCCCGATATCCCCTTCAGGTCGGCGGCGAGCCACTTGTTGTACGCCTTCATCCAGGGGCTGTCGGCGCCGCCCTTGCGGTAGTCGACCAGCACCTGGTTGATCCGGCGCACCAGATCGTCATTGCCGGACTTGGTCGCGACGCCGTAGTACTCGGTGGTGAAGGGCTCACCCTTGAGCGCGACCGCTGGATCCTGCGCCGCCTGGCCGGCCGCAAGCGCGTTGTCCGTCACCACGGCGTCGACCAGTCCCAGCTGGATCCGGACCAGACAGTCGAGCTGGCTGGGCACGGTGCGCTGCTCGGTTTCCGTGTCGGCGAAGAGCGCGCCGAACGACTTCTCCTTGAGTGCGTCGTAGGCCGTCGAACCGGTGGCGGTGCAGACCTCCTTGCCCTTCAGCGTGTCGTTGTACCCGGTGATCGAGGAGTCCTTGGGGGCGAGTACCTGCTGCCCCGCCTGGAAGTAGGCGGTCGAGAAGGCCACCTGCTTGATCCGCGCGCAGTTGACCGTCATCGTCCGGACCACGATGTCGACCTTGTCCTCCTGCAGCGCTTCGATCCGCTGATTGGTCGGAATGGCCCGGTACGTGACCTTGTCGGGATCTCCCAGGATGTTCTTCGCTATGGCACGGACGAGGTCGATGTCGAAGCCCTCGAGCTTGCCGCCCGCCGGATCGCGGTAGCCCCAGCGGTAGCTGTTCTGGTCGACTCCCACGACCAGCCTGTCCGCCTGCTTGATCCTGTCGATGGTGGGGCCGTCGGCGCTCGAAGGCGGGAGGCTCGCCTCCGGGTCCTTGCAGGTGTCCGCCTTGGCGGGGGAGGCCTGCGCCACCCTCTGCCCGCCCAGCTGACCGCGGTCGCCTGAGCTGCCGGCGCCCAGCGCCAGGGGAACCAGGGTCGCGGCGGCCGTCAGCACACAGGCCGCGGCCATGCCCGTGACACCGCCCCAGCCGCGCAGCCGGCTGCCCCCGTGACCGCGTAGCCGGCCGGTCCCCGGGCCGTCGGGTCCGAAGTGGGGGGACGGGGTGTGTTCCCCGGCAGAATTCAGCACGCTGCGCCTCCTCACCTGTACTCCGAAAGCCTGCGGCTGACACCCAGCCCGGCAGCCGCCGCACCGAGAGCTGCCAGCACGGCA
Organism: Streptomyces sp. NBC_00344; assembly: GCF_036088315.1. Lineage (NCBI taxonomy): Bacteria > Bacillati > Actinomycetota > Actinomycetes > Kitasatosporales > Streptomycetaceae > Streptomyces > Streptomyces sp. NBC_00344. The sequence continues at coordinate 4,595,160 of NZ_CP107996.1, forward strand.
GCGCCCACCGGAAGTCCGGTCAGCGCGCCCCGTCCGTCCGAAGCGGCCCCGGTGAATTCGTTCTGCTCATGGGTGAGCGCCTGCTCAAGAGCCTTGTCCACCTGGTCGAAGCACTGGCCGGTGGAGTTCGTCGTGCCGATGACCTCCGCCAGCGCGCCGTTGTAGTCGCCGCTGTCGTCCGTGTGCCGTGCGGTGGCGTGCCTGCCCTTCCAGATACCGACGTCCTTCACCGCGTTCCGCACCGGTGTGCTGCCCGCGGTGTCGTCGGCCAGGGCCTTCGCCCTGTTGAGCCCGCTGACCAGGGACGCCATCTCCTTGGCGTAGTCGAACTCGTACTGGTCGTGCTTGCCGTCCTTGGTCAGCACGGCGCCACGGGCGACCAGCGTGAGGTTCTCGTTGGAGCGTGCCTTGAGCGAGCTGATCCGGGCGTCGTTGAGGACCTTGAGCGATTCCTGGCCGTTGGCCCGGGAGTCCCGCAGATCGGCGTCCGCGACCAGATGCCCGGCCACCGTCCACAGCAGGACGACGACGGCGGCGGCCGACGCGGCCACCAGGCCGTGGTTGAAGACCCGGTTGGTGCGCAGGAAGTTCCGCCGCTGGATCCAGAGCAGTCCGCCGAGCGCCAGAACCCCCACCACCGTGCCGAAGTACGGCCAGACCGTCGCGGAGTCGTAGTCGTCGTACAGCCGGCCGGTCTCGGCCTCGTACAGCTTCTCGGCGGCCGGGAGGAGCTGGGTGTTCATCTGCTCATTGGCATAGCGCAGATACGCGCCGCCGAGCGGCAGGCCCTGCCGGTTGGCGGCCCGGGCGCGCTCGATCAGGCCGGTGTAGCGGGGGAGTTGTTCGTTGATCCGGGCTATCTGCCGCGCCGAGTCGGTGGACCGGTCGGTGTTGGCCGCGGCCTTCACCAGCAGTCGGGAGGCCGTGCTGATGTCCCTGTCGTAGCGGGCGCGCACATCCGCCGGTTCCTGGGTGCCGGCCAGGAAGCCGCTCGCCGCCGCGGTGTCCGCGTCGGCCAGCGAGCGGTAGATGTTCGCGGCGTCCGCGCTGAGCGGCTGGCTGTGGTTCACCACGTCGTCGGCGGCCGCGGCGCGGTCGGAGATCTCGACCGCCGTCACCGCTCCGAAGGCCACCAGCAGCGCCGCCACCACGGAGCCGATGATCCACAGCCGTCCGGGCTCGGTCGTCGCCGCCGCGCGGAGCCGGCTCCTGGACCCGGCCCGGCCGTTGCCGGGCGCGGGCGGACGCACGGGCGGGGGGGCCTGCACGGGCGGTGAAGCCTGCGCTGTGCCCCCGTTCGGCGGCTGTACCACTTGACCTCCCCCTCGGTCACGGACGGTTTCCCGTCTCCCGCGGCGTCGGGATACGGGTGCCCGGCCAGCAGTATGGCGGCAGGGAGCGACATCCACACCAGGATTGACTCGATCTTGATCGACCTGTCGCCCGCCTCCCCGCTGTGTCCCCCTCATGAATACGCCGCGGGGATCAATTCGGTTCCCGTTCGAGCCCTGCCGATCAGCTGTTCACCCGCATGTTCGCCCGCGGGTGCGGCGGCACAACACCGGCACGTGGAAAGGGGGGTGCGGGCCGCACTCGCGGCCCGCACCCCCCTGCCCGGCAGCGGCCGGAACGTTACGCGTACTGCGCCCGCACCCGGGCGTAGGACTCCGCGGGCGCCGCCACCCGGTCGAGCCCCAGCAGGGCCGCGCCGAGCACCGGGGGCGCCGTCACCACACGCGGGACGGCCTTCGGGGCCCGTCCCGCCAGCAGCCGGCGGATGTGATCGTCCAACTGCGGGTGGCGGGCGGCCAGTACGCTGCCGCCCAGCAGCACCGGGACCTCGTCGTCGAGCAGTCCGAGCCGCCCGAGCGCCACCGAGGCGAGCGAGACGACCTCCTCGGCCTGCCGCTCGACGAGTGTCTTGGCGATCGGGTCGCCGGCCGCCGCGGTGGCGAAGAGCACCGGGGTCAGCTCATGTCTGCGCTCGGCCGTGACCCGGCCCAGATGCAGCGCCTCGATCAGCGCGTACATGGTCGGCAGCCCGAAGTGCGCGGGCAGCGCCCGTGCCAGCTCGGTCGGTCCGCCCCTCCCGTCCTCGGCCCGCGCCGCGTGCCACAGTGCCTCCTCGGCCAGTCCGCCGCCGCCGCCCCAGTCGCCGGAGATCCGGCCGATCGCGGGAAAGCGGGCGGTGCGCCCGTCGGGGGTCATGCCCACGCAGTTGATGCCGGCCCCGCAGACCACGGCCACCCCGCGCGGTTCGTCCACACCCGCCCGGAGGATCGCGAAGGTGTCGTTGCGCACCTCCACCGCACGGCCCCAGCGGCGGGCCCGTATCGCGGTGGCGAGTTCACGTTCCTCGACCGGGAGATCGGCGTTGGCCAGACATGCCGAGACGAGCCCGGCGAACGGCCCTTCGCCCGAGCAGCCGGCCTGGCGCAGCGCCGCGTCCACCGCGCGGGCCAGGACGTCGACCGCGGCGTCGATCCCCACCACCGGCGGCTGGAAGCCGCCGGCCCGGCCCCGGCCGATGACGGTGCCGTCCGCGGCCACCACGGCCACGTCGGTCTTGCTGTTGCCGGCGTCTATCGCCAGCACACTTGCTGTCACGCCCACGCGAGATGCTCCCGGTTGTGCGCGAGGAGCTTGTCCGTCAGCTCGTCCGCGTACGCGTACTGCCCGATGAGCGGGTGTGCCAGCAGCGCCCGGAAGACGCGGTCGCGCCCGCCGCGCAGCGCGGCGTCCAGGGCGAGGTCCTCGTACGCCGTGACCTGCGCGATCAGCCCTGCGTAGAGCGGATCGAGCGCGGGTACGGCCAGCGGTGTCGCGCCGCTGCCGTCCACCCTGGCCTGAACCTCGATCACCGCGTCGTCGGCGAGGAAGGGCAGCGTGCCGTTGTTGAGGGTGTTCACCACCTGGTGGCGGGAGCCGCCCGCCCGTCGCCCGTCGCCGCCCCGGGCCGGGGAGCCGCTTCCTCCGCCGAGCAGCGAGGACGCCAGGTCCACGGCGGCCTCCGAGTAGAAGGCGCCGCCCCGCTTGGCGAGCAGCGCGGGCTTCTCGTCCAGCTGGGGGTCGCCGTACAGGGTGAGCAGTTCCTTCTCCATCGCGGCGACCTCGGCGGCCCGGGACGGCTTGGTCCGCATCTCCCGTACGACCTCGTCGTGCGCGTAGAAGTAGCGCAGGTAGTACGACGGCACCACGCCGAGCCGGTCGAGCACCGAGCGCGGCAGGTGCAGATCGCCGGCGATCGAGTCGCCGTGCTCGGCCAGCAGCTTCGGCAGTACGTCCTCGCCTTCGGGACCGCCGATGCGGACTCCGAGCTCCCAGCTGAGGTGGTTGAGGCCCACGTGATCGAGGAACACGTCGGACGGCGCGACGTCGAGCCTGGCGGCGAACTTCCGCTGGAAGCCGATGGCGACATTGCACAGCCCCACGGCCTTGTGCCCGGCCTGCAGCAGCGCCCGCGTGACGATGCCCACCGGGTTGGTGAAGTCGATGATCCAGGCGTCCGGGTTGGTGCGCCGGACCCGCTCGGCGATGTCGAGCACCACCGGCACGGTGCGCAGCGCCTTGGCGAGCCCTCCGGCCCCCGTCGTCTCCTGGCCGACGCAGCCGCAGTCCAGTGGCCAGGTCTCGTCCTGCTGACGGGCCGCCTGCCCGCCGACCCGCAGCTGGAGGAGTACGGCGTCGGCGTCGGCGATGCCCGCGTCCAGGTCCGATGTCGTGGTGATGACACCGGGGTGGCCCTGTCTGGCGAAGATCCGCCGGGCCAGGCCGCCCACCAGTGCAAGGCGGTCGGCCGCAGGGTCGACGAGTACCAGCTCACTGATCGGAAGCGTGTCGCGCAACCGGGCGAAACCGTCGATGAGTTCGGGGGTGTAGGTCGACCCGCCCCCCACTACTGCGAGCTTCATATGGAGATCAGCCCTTCACTCCGGTCAGTGTGACGCCCTCGACAAAGGCCTTCTGTGCGAAGAAGAAGACGAGGATCACGGGGGCCATGACCAGTACGGTCGCGGCCATGGTCAGGTTCCAGTCGGTGTGGTGTGCGCCTTTGAAGGACTCGAGGCCGTAGGACAGCGTCCAGGCCGCCGGGTTCTCCGAGGTGTAGATCTGCGGTCCGAAGTAGTCGTTCCAGGCGTAGAAGAACTGGAAGAGCGCGACGGCCGCGATGCCCGGCTTGGCCATCGGGACAATGACCTTGATCAGCGTGCGGAACTCGCCGCAGCCGTCGACCCGGGCGGAGTCGATGTACTCGTTGGGGATGGTCAGCAGGAACTGCCGCAGCAGGAAGATGGAGAACGCGTCGCCGAAGGCCATCGGAATGATCAGCGGCCAGAGTGTGCCGGACAGGTCCAGCTGTTTCGCCCAGAACAGATACATCGGGATGATCACGACCTGGGGCGGCAGCATCATCATCGAGATGACGAGCATCAGGGACAGATGCCGGCCGCGGAAGCGGAACTTGGCGAGCGCGTAGGCGACCGGCAGCGAGGAGACGACGGTCAGCACCGTGCCGAGGCCTGCGTACAGCAGGGTGTTCCGCCACCAGGTCAGGAAGCCCGGGGTGTCGAAGACCTTGCGGTAGTTGGACCACTCGAAGGTGTGCGGCCACAGATCGCGGGTCAGTGTCTGCTGGTCGCTCATCAGAGAGGTGAGGACCAGGAAGACGAACGGCAGCACGAAGAAGAGCGCGGCGGCGACGCCCAGGGCGTGCACGGCTGTCCAGTGCAGCAGTGTCCTGCGGCGCGCGGCCCGCTCGGCACCGGCTCCGTTCCCTGTCCGGGCGGACGAGGCGTCGGCGGCATGGGTGAGCTGGGTCATGACGGTCAGTCACCTGCCTGTACGAGTCCGCCGCGACGCCGCATCAGCAGTGCGGTGAAGGCCATGGCGAGGGCGAAGAGCACCAGCGCGACCACACACGCCGAGCCGTAGTCGAAGCGCTGGAAGCCGAGTGAGTAGACGAGCTGCGGCAGGGTCAGCGTGGACTTGTCCGGAAAGCCGGGCGTGAACTGCTGGCCGCTGCCGCCGATGATCCCCGACGCGACCTTCCCGGCCACCAGGGGCTGGGTGTAGTACTGCATCGCCTGGATGATCCCGGTGACCACGGCGAACATCACGATGGGCGAGATGTTCGGCAGTGTCACGAACCGGAAGCGCTGCACCGCTGAAGCCCCGTCGAGCTCGGCGGCCTCGTACTGCTCTCTCGGCACGTCGAGCAACGCGGCCATGAAGATCACCATCAGGTCGCCGATGCCCCAGACCGCGAGCATCGTCAGGGCCGGCTTCGACCAGCTCGCGTCGGTGAACCAGCCGGGTGTCGGCAGGCCGATGTCGCCGAGAACCGAATTGGCCGGGCCGGTACCCGGGTTGAGCAGGAAGACGAAGGCGAGGGTGGCGGCGACCGGGGGCGCCAGATAGGGCAGATAGAAGAGGGTCCTGAAGATCCCGGCGCCGGTCTTGATCCTGGTGATCAGCAGCCCGATACCGAGGCCGAACACCACCCGGCAGGCCACCATGACGATCACCAGCCACAGAGTGTTGCGCATCGCGGGCCAGAAGTCCGGATAGTCGGTGAAGACATACGTCCAGTTCTTCAGCCCGTTGAAGACCGGCTGCTTGAAGCCGTCGTAGTCGGTGAACGAGAAGTAGACGGTCGAGACCAGCGGATAGACGAAGAAGACGCTGAATCCGATGAGCCAGGGCGACATGAAGGCCGCCGTCCGAAGGGCCGCCCTGCGGCGCTTCGAGCGCGGGGTGTACGTGGTCACGGGAGGCTACTTCGCCTTCTCGATGTCCTTGTCGATCTGCGCTGCGGTCTTTCGCAGACCGGCCTTCAGATCCTTCGTCCTGCCCGACTCGAAGTCGTAGCCGAAGTCCTGCAGCGTCACCTGGTAGGTGCCTCCGTTCACGGAGGCGGGTGTGGTGTTGGAGTCCGGGTTCCGCGCGATGTCGAGGAAGGTCTTCAGGCGCGGGTCGAATTTCAGCTTCGGCGACTTGAGGGCGGCCAGCGTGGACGGGACGTTGTGGATGTCGTTGGCGAAGTCCACGACGGCGTCGGTGTCGGTGGTGATGTACCTGACGAACTCCCAGGCCGCGTTCTGCTTCCTGCTGGTCGAAGGAATGCCGACGATCGTGCCGGTGATGTAGCCCTTGCCGTAGGTGCCGGCCTGGTCCTCGGGCACCGGCAGCGGAGCCACGCCGATGTCGGCCTTCGACTTGGCGTCCTCGGCCATACCGAGCCGCCATTCGCCGTCCAGCTGCATGGCGACCTGTCCGGTCTGGAACGGGTGTTTGGCGCCCCACTCGTCACCGAAGCCCGATCGGTACTTCTCCAGTCGGGCGAAGCCGCCGAGCTTCTTCACCAGCCCCTGCTGCCAGGTGAACATCCGCGCGAACGCGGGGTCCTTGGCGATGTTGGACTTGCCGGCGCCGTCCACATAGGCAGGGCTCCACTGGGCCACCAGATGGGTGGGGGTGGATTCGTAGCCGTGGAAGGTCGGCATGAATCCGAGCTGCTGGTAGGAGTCGCCCTTGGGCTCGGTCAGCTTGACCGCGTCCTTGTCGAACTCGGTCCAGGTCTTCGGCGGGGAGGTTATTCCGGCCGCCTTGAACGCGTCCTTGTTGTAGTACAGCGCGTATGCGTCGCTGAGCAGGGGAAGAGTGCAGCGCTTGCCTTCGAACTGGGTGTAATCCTGAAGCGGCTTGGTGAACGTCTTGTCGAGGTCGATCCTCGACTTGTCGATGAACGGCTTCAGATCGGCGAAGGCGCCGGACGAGCAGAACTTTCCGACGTTGTCGGTGGTGAAGGACGAGACCACATCCGGAGCCGAGGAACCGCCGCCCCGCAAGGCCTGGTTGATCTTGTCGTCGGTCATGTTGCCGACGACCTTGACCGTGATGTTCGGATGGACCTTCTCGAAGCGGGCGACGTCCGCCTGGATCGCCTTGACCTCGCCGGCCGCGCTCCAGCCGTGCCAGAAGGTGATGGTGGTCTTCGCGTTGGCGTCGTCGTCCGCCCCGCCGGAGCTCTGGCCCGTACAGGCGGCGGCGAGCAGGGACACGGACGCAGCGGCGACGACGGCCGCGGCGACTCGGGCGTTTCTGGGCATGACGGAATCTCCCTCTGGCGGATCCGGGCTGTACGAAGGGCGGTACGGGAAGGCTGTGACGGACGTGCGCTGTGCGGTCGGGGTGTACGGGGCGGGGTGTGCCGGGCGGGTGCGGGTCAGTGGGCCGAGGTGTCGAACACCTCGTCGCGGGTCGTGGCCAGCGCGCTCTCCAGCGCGCCCCGCAGTACCGGCTGCTCCTGTACTGAACCGAGCACCAGCCGGGGCCGTGCGGCGGCCAGTTCGGCGAGCTCGCGCTGGACGAGCTCACGCAGCGGCTCCCCGCCCGCGACGATCAGATCGCCGGACAGCACGAGCAGTTCGGGGTCGAGCACGGCGACCAGTGAGGCCAGCCCGGTGGCGATCCCGGTGGCGAAGACCTCGAGGAGGTGCCGGTAGGGCCCGGTCGTGGCCTGTGCGGCCCGTGTGATCAGTGCGGCCGCCACCTCGGCGTGCGAGCCATGTCCGATGTCCTCGATACCGGCCTCACGGGCCAGCCGGGCCAGTGCCTGCGACCCGGCCAGTTCCTGGAAGCCGCCCGAGTTGGCCTTGGTGACCTGCCGCACCAGCGGCGCGCCGGGCACCGGCATGAAGCCGACCTCGCCGGCTCCCCCGGTGAAGCCGCGATGCAGCCTGCCGCCGAGCACGACGGCGGCGCCGACACCCTCCTCGTTCCAGAGCAGTACGAAGTCGTCGTGCCCGCGGGCCGCTCCCAGCCGCTGTTCGGCGATGGCGGCCAGGTTGACGTCGTTCTCGTACTCGACGGGCATCGGCAGTGCGGCCGCCAGCTCGTCGAGCAGCGTGGGGGAGTGCCAGCCGGGCAGGTGGGAGGCGTAGCGCAGGCGCCCGGTGTTCGGGTCGAACGCGCCGGGGGTGCCCATGACCACCCGCCGTACGTCGGCCCGCACCAGGCCGGCTGCCTTGACGGCGCCGTCCAGGGCTTCGGTCACCTGCTGGACGGCGCCGGTACCGCGGCGCCCCGGTGTGGCCAGTCTGAACTCACCGACGGTCCGCCCGGTGATGTCGGCGACGGCGGCCCGGATGCGCTGCGGATTGACGTCGATCCCGGCCGCGTGGGCGGCGCGGGCATTCACCGCGTACAGCTGGGCGCTGGGTCCCGGCCGGCCTTCGCTGGTACCGGTGGCCACCACCAGACCGGCCGCCTCGAGACGCGCCAGCAGCTGGGACGCGGTCGGTTTGGAGAGCCCGGTCAGCTTGCCGATCCTGGTGCGCGAGAGCGGGCCGTGCTCCAGCAGGAGATCGAGCGCCGCGCGGTCGTTCATCGCTCGCAGAACCCGCGGGGTTCCGGGGGTCGTTCCACCGGTCATGCCGCACGCACCTGCCCTTCGGGCACTGTTAGGAAACTTTCCAATTCGGTGGGAGGAACGTAGGCCGCAGGTCAGCCGGGCGTCAATGGGCTGCCCCGGTGCGGCAACCAAAGCGTTACCTGGACAGCGCACAAGGGCGCCCCCGCGTGCAGCGGGAGCGCCCTTGTGTACGAGAGGGGGACAGCGGCGCCGACCGGCCGTCGGCTCTCGCGCGGAGCTGTTACTTCGACAGGTCCTGCGGCGGGATCGGCGACGCGGCGATGGACTGCGCGGAGGTCGGGCTCGCCAGGGCCGAAGGCGCGGCGACCGAGGCCGCCGAGTCGACCGGCGGCTCCTGCGTGTCCACCGCGACCGGGCCGCCGACGATACGGATCCCGGCCTCGTCCAGGGCACGCTTGAGACGCCAGCGCAGCTCGCGCTCCACGCCCAGGGCCTTGCCCGGCATCGTCTTGGCCGAGACCCGCAGCACCATCGAGTCCAGCAGTACCGAATCAAGGCCCAGGACCTCGATCGGACCCCAGAGGCGTTCGTTCCACGGCTCGGACTTGGCCAGTTCGTCGGCCACCGTGCCGATCACCTCACGCAGCCGCTCCAGGTCCTCGGACGGCTTGACCTGTACGTCCACGGCTGCCGTCGCCCAGCCCTGGCTGAGGTTGCCGATCCGCTTGATCTCACCGTTGCGGACGTACCAGATCTCGCCCAGGTCACCGCGGAGCTTGGTCACCCGCAGGCCGACCTCTATGACTTCACCCGACGCGACGCCGGCGTCGATGCTGTCCCCGACGCCGTACTGGTCCTCCATGATCATGAAGACACCGGAGAGGAAGTCGGTGACCAGATTGCGTGCACCGAAACCGATCGCGACACCGGCCACGCCGGCCGATGCCAGCAGCGGTGCCAGGTCGATCTTCAGCGTGGAGAGGACCATCAGGGCGGCAGTGCCGAGGATGACGAAGGACGCGACCGAGCGCAGCACCGAACCGATGGCCTCGGAACGCTGCCGGCGGCGTTCGGCGTTCACCAGCAGGCCGCCGAGCGCGGTGCCCTGGACGGCCGTGGCGCTGCGGTTCATCCGGTCTATGAGCCGGGTCAGCGCACGCCGGATGATGGAGCGCAGCACCACGGCGATGACCAGGATCAGCGCGATACGCAGTCCGATCGACAGCCAGGTGGACCAGTTCTGCTCCACCCAGTCCGCGGCGTTGGTGGCCGACTGCTGCGCCCCGTCAAGGGTGTCGGCCGATCCGGGCCCGGTGCTGTCGCCCGACGCAGCGGACCAGGTCACGGCAGTCACGGCAGGAACCTCCATAAGTACGGACGGACCATCCACACTAACGGCGCATCGGGGCGTCCTCGTGCCGTACTCCGGCCAGGAGACCGTTCCCACCTGCGCAACCGTGAAGTGTGGGCGAAAACACTCCGAGCCCGTTACCTGACGTTGGTAGCGCTTCGACCTGGCAGGAGTAGAGACTGAGAGCAGATCGTCCCGGCGCGAGCCACGCGCCGCCGGCGTACAAGGAGGCATCCGCCGTGCCGCATGTCCTGGTTCTCAACGCGTCGTACGAGCCCCTCGGCGTCGTACCGCTCCGCCGCGCGCTTGTCCTCGTCCTGGAGAACAAGGCAGTCTCCCTCGAGGAATCCGGCGCCTTCATGCACAGCGCCACCCGCATCGTCCCCGCGCCCAGCGTCGTACGGCTGAAGCGGTTCGTGCGGGTCCCCTACCGGGGTCCCGTCCCGCTCACCCGCCGCGCGCTGTTCGCAAGGGACGGCGGGCGCTGCATGTACTGCGGTGGCGTCGCAACCAGCGTCGACCATGTCGTTCCGCGCAGCCGTGGCGGACAGCACCGCTGGGACAATGTGGTCGCCGCGTGCCGCCGCTGCAATCACGTGAAGGCCGACCGGCACCTGCTGGAGCTCGGCTGGCGGCTGCGGCACCAGCCCGCCCCGCCGAGCGGGCTCGCCTGGCGCATCATCGGCACCGGGCACCGGGACCCGCGCTGGCTGCCCTACCTGCAGCCGTTCGGCGCGGATGACGCCATGGCCAGGATCGACGGCGTCTCGGCCTGAAGGCCCTGGCCGTTGCCCGGCCCGCGCCCCCGCGGGTGTTGGCCGGTGCGCCGCGCGCCGGTGCCGAACGGGGTGGTCAGCCCGTCGGTGACGGTGGCCCGCAGCCAGCCGCCCGCCTCGTCGCCCCGGTGCGTACCGGCCGACCGTGCGGGGCGGAACCGTCTCACGCTCCGTCCATCGCCCGGTCCGGGCCCGGCGGTTCACCGGGTTCGGCGGAGGCCGTACGGATCGGCGCCGGGAGCGGACCTGCTCCCCGGGGCAACCGGGGCGCAGGCCGATGCGCCGGACGGTCCGCGGGTGACGGGGAAAGCGAAGGCCGCCGTTCGTCCCCCGCGCCGGCGCTGCACCCCGATCCCCCTGATCTGCCGGAAACACCTGCCGACGACTGCGCCGTTCGGGTGGTGAGCCCACCACCCCCGTGACGAAGGTGTCAACGCGTGCCGGCCGCGCCGCCTGAATTGCCCCCGAAGGAAGAGGCGAGGATAATCGAACACGCAGAACGAAATGTGACCTGGCACACGTTGGCCGAACGTATACGGATGGGTCCGCGCCCACTGGGTAGGGCTGTGTCCGACCTCGTAGCCGACCTTACGGAGGCCCTTGTGGCCGCTTCAGCCCAGCTTCTGCCCCCGGCCCTTTCCAAACGGGTCCCCGAGCTCATGCCTGACCCGCTGATGGACCCCGATTCGAGCACGAGCTCCATGGAGCTCCCCCTCACGAGTGAACCACCCCTCGCCGACGTCGCGCCGCTGACCAGCGAGCCGCCTCTCGCCGACGCCACGCCGCTGACCAGCGAGCCCACCGCTTACGGAACAGCCGCCGGAATCTGACGCCGCAGCCCGGAGCCGGCTCCCGCCGGCGCCTTCAGGCCCGAGCCCGAACGGGGAGTCCGCATGAGCCTTGCCAGGCTCGCTGCGCTGCACGGAGTGGCCACCTCCTACTCACCTTCCGACGACGTCACCGTCCCGGTCTCCGACACCACCGTGATCGCCGTACTGGCGGCGATGGACGTCGACGCATCGACGCCGGAAGCGGTGAGTGAGGCGCTCGCACGCCAGGAGGCGGCCGAGGCGGAACGTCTGCTGCCGCCCACCGTGGTGGCCACGGCGGACAGCGCGCCGCCACAGGCGGTACGCGACCTCCCGGACGGCACGGTGCTGCGCATCGAGACCGAAGGGGACGGGGCTGTCGTGCGCGTCGGCCCCGGGGACGAATCCGACCGCGCATGGCAGCAGTTGCCGTTAGGGGTCCACCGGCTGCGTGCCGAAGCGCCGGACGGCCGGACCGCCCGGGCCGTGCTGGTGGTGTCGCCCGGCAGGGTGCCGCAGCCCCCGAGGCGTACCCACGGCTTCCTGGTGCAGCTGTACTCGCTGCTGTCCACCCGCTCCTGGGGCATGGGTGACCTGGGCGACCTCGCCGAACTCGCCGCCTGGTCGGGACGTGTGTACGGCACGGGATTCGTCCAGGTCAATCCGCTGCACGCGGCGGTGCACGGCACACCCAGTGACCCTTCGCCCTACCGGCCGTCGTCCCGCCGCTTCCCCGACCCCGTCCATCTGCGGATCGAGGCGGTCCCCGAGTACGCCTACGTGGCTGACCACAGCCATCCCGGGCGGGCCGCGGTGCTGCGCGACGCCGTGCTGCGCAAGGACGCTCTGATCGACCGCGACGCGGTGTGGGCCCTGAAGAAGGAGGCCCTGGAACTCGTCGCCAGGATTCCGCTCGGCCCTGGCCGCCGTGCGGCCTACGCGGACTTCCTCGCCCAACAGGGCCAGGCACTCGACGACCACGCCACCTGGTGCGCCCTGGCCGAGGCGCACGGCCCCGACTGGCACACATGGCCGGCCGGGCTGCGTGATCCCCGCTCGCCGGAGACCGCCCGGGCGCGGGTCGAGCTCCAGCAGCGGGTCGACTTCCACATGTGGCTGGCCTGGCTGACCGACACCCAGCTCGCCGATGCTCAGCGCACGGCGCTCGAAGCGGGCATGGACATCGGTCTGGTCCACGATCTGGCCGTCGGAGTGCACCCGGGCGGCGCCGACGCCTGGGCGCAGCAGGACGCCTTCGCCTCCGGTATGTCGGTGGGTGCGCCACCGGATGCCTTCAACGCCCGCGGCCAGGACTGGGGTCTGCCGCCCTGGCGCCCCGATGTGCTCGCCGCTTCCGGGTACGCACCGTTCCGCGGACTGCTGCGCGGGATTCTCCGCAACGCGGGCGCGCTGCGGATCGACCATGTGATGGGTCTTTTCCGGCTCTGGTGGGTGCCCGAAGGCAGCGATCCCACCGAGGGCACGTACGTGCGTTACGACGCGGACGCGATGCTCGCCGTACTGGCCCTCGAGGCGCACCGGGCGGGCGCCCCGGTCATCGGCGAGGACCTGGGCACCGTCGAGTCCGGGGTACGGGACACCCTGTCCTCGTCGGGTGTGCTCGGCACCTCCGTGCTCTGGTTCGAGCGGGACTGGAGCGCAACGGGCCGGCCGTTGCCGCCGGAGCGATGGCGGGAGCAGTGCGTGGCCACCGCCACCACCCACGATCTGCCGTCCACCGCGGCCCGGCTGACCGGCGAACACGTCGAACTGCGGTACCGGCTCGGCCTGCTGACCCGGCCTCTCGGCCAGGAGCAGGCCGAGGACAGGGCCGAGGTCGCCGAGTGGCTCGGATGTCTCTCCCGTCTCGGGCTGCTGCCGGAGGGACTGGGCAGCGAGGAGGGTGAAGTCCGCGCCGTGTACCGCTTCCTGCTGCGCACCCCCGCCCTGATGACCGGTATCTGGCTGCCGGACGCGGTGGGTGACCGAAGACCGCAGAACCTTCCGGGTACCTGGGACCAGTACCCCAACTGGCGACTGCCGATCGCCGATGCGCAGGGCCGCCCGCTCACTCTGGAGGAGCTGATCGCGTCACCCGGGCTGCACCGGCTGATGGCCGAGTTCGCACCGCGTACGGCACCCCCGGGCGCGCGCCCCGCTTAGGCGTTCGCTACATTTGGTCCGTGGACAAGAAGAACGCCCTGCGCGCCGGCGCCGTAGCAGCCGGTACGACGCTGATGATGCTGCTCATGTCGTCCCCCGCGCTCGCGCTGACCCGCGACGACGGCGACGACCCCGGTCCCGGCCTGAGCGTGATCGACACGGTCGGCCTCTATGTGATCATCCCGCTCGCGCTGTTCGCGGTCATCGCCGGTCTGGTGATGGTGCTCGACAAGTCCCGCAAGAAGGCCTGACACCGAAGCTTTCCGGAGGCGCTGCGCGGTTGCACCGGCAACCCCGCGGCGCCTCCGCGTGCGTACGGACACCTGCGGCCGGGCCCGCCGGGTCCAGCCGCTGCGCGTCCACCCGATGTCCGGCCCGCACCCGGGACCGCGGGGATAGGTTGCGGGAATGACCGAGTGGGACATCAAGAAGCTCCGGATCCTGCGCACGCTGAGCGAGCGCGGGACCGTGACGGCCACCGCGCAGGCTCTGCTGATGACCCCGTCGGCCGTCTCCCAGCAGCTCACCAATCTGGCCAAGCAGCTCGGGGTCCCGTTGCTCGTGGCACACGGCCGGCGCGTCAGGCTCACCGACGCGGCTCATCTCGTGCTCCGGCACGCCGAAGCGGTCTTCGCGCAGCTGGAACAGGCGGACGCCGAGCTGGCCGGCTATCTCCAGGGCGAAGCCGGTGAGGTGCGGGTCGGTGCCTTCTCCACCGCGGTGCCCGCCCTGGTGGTGCCCGCGGTGGAGACCCTGCGGCTGAGCAGCCCGGGTCTGGACGTGCGGATCAGGGAGGCTGAGGCGGCCGAGGCGTACGAGCTGCTGTCGGGCGGCGAGGTGGATCTGGCCCTGTCGCTCGCCGCGCACGCGCCGACGGCGGGCGATCCCCGTTTCACCCGGGTGCCCCTGCTGGCCGACCCGCTCGATGTGGCCCTGCCCGCCGGGCACCGACTTGCTGCCGTGGACGGACTGCGGCTCGCCGATCTCTCCGCCGAAGCGTGGATCTTCGGGGGCAGCGGGCCCTGGTCGGAAATCACCACAGCCGCCTGTGAGGCGGCCGGTTTCGTCCCCGAGCAGGCGCACAGCGCGGCCGGCTGGACGGCGATCCTGGCGATGGTCGAGGCGGGGATGGGGGTCGCGCTGGTGCCCAGGATGGCCGCGGCGGAGCGCCGTACCGGTGTGGTGACCCGGATTCTCAGCGCCGATCAGCCACAGCGCCATGTGATCGCCGCGGTACGGCGCGGCGCCGAGGACGGTCCTGCGGTGGCCAGGGTGCTCGACGCCCTGCGGGACGCGGCGGACGCCCATGCCGCGGACAGCAGCAGCACTGTTCGCCATAACTGAAAGAATTGTGCGAAAACTTTCGATAGACGTGACTGGTGTGAGGGAGCGACAGTCTTCTCATGACCTCACAGCATGCACACGTCGCCCCCGATTTCCAGGACCCGCACGCCAATGACGCCTCCCCCTACGGCGGCGGCGACCCGTACGCCGACTACCGCAGCAGCGGGGAGCACGGCTTCACCGGGCTGGTGGACCTCGCCGACCGCCGGCTCGGCGCCGGTGTCGTCGCGGCCAATGACGAGTTCTTCGCCGAGCGCGAGAACCTGCTGGTCCGCGAGCGGGCGGTCTTCGACCCCGAGCGCTTCGGCCACAAGGGCAAGATCATGGACGGCTGGGAGACCCGGCGCCGGCGGGGTACCACCGGGGCTCCCTTCCCGGCTCCGGAAGACCATGACTGGGCGCTGGTCCGCCTGGGAGCTGCCGGGGTCATCCGCGGGGTCGTCGTCGACACGGCCCACTTCCGCGGCAACTACCCGCAGCGCATATCGGTCCAGGCCACGGCTGTCGAAGGCTCGCCGAGCCCGGAGCAGCTGCTTGCCGACGATGTGAAGTGGGAGGAGATCGTCCCGCAGACCCCGGTGCTCGGTCATGCGGCCAACGGCTTCGAGGTCACCACCGGCCGGCGCTACACCCACGTCCGGCTGTGCCAGCACCCCGACGGCGGCGTGGCCCGCCTCCGGGTCCACGGCGAGGTCGTCCCCGACCCGGCCTGGCTCGAGCTGCTCTCCACGGTCGATCTGATCTCGGTACTCAACGGAGGTGTGTGCGAGGACGCTTCGGACCGGTTCTACTCGTCGCCGACCCAGATCATCCTGCCCGGCACCTCCCGCAAGATGGACGACGGCTGGGAGACCCGCCGCGGCCGGGTCCGCGACACCAACGACTGGGTCCGCTTCGGGCTCGCCGCCCAGGGCACCGTGCGCGCCGTCGAGATCGACACCGCCTACCTCAAGGGCAACGCGGCCGGCTGGATCGCGCTGAGCGGACGGGACGGTGAGACGGGCGAGTGGTTCGAGATCCTGCCGCGCACCGCGCTGCAGCCCGACACCCTGCACCGTTTCGCGCTCACGACCGCCGCGACGGTGACCCACGTACGTCTGGACACCTTCCCGGACGGCGGTGTGGCCCGCATGCGCCTGCACGGCACCTTCACCGACGAAGGCCTGACGGAGCTGCGTCGCCGCTACACCGCCTGACCCGCGCGTCGCAGGGGGCCCCACCCCCGAGCGCACCGGGCAGAGCGGAAGGGGGCGGGAAGGGGGACGGCCCTGCCGGGCCGTCCCGCCCGCCCACCGCACCTACACGCGCGCGGCAGCCGCGTCAGCGGCCTGGGCGCGCAGCGCCCGCTCCACACCCGCCCGCGACTCCGACATCAGCCGGCGCAGCGCCGCGCTCGGCGCCGCCGACGCCAGCCACGCGTCCGTCGCGTCCAGCGTCTCCTGGGACACCTGCAACGACGGGTACAGCCCGACCGCCACCTGCTGAGCCATCTCATGGCTGCGCGAGTCCCAGACGTCCTTCACCGCGGCGAAGAACTTCTCCGTGTACGGGGCGAGCAGCTCCTGCTGGTCGGTCTGGATGAAGCCCCCGATCACCGCTTCCTGGACGGCGTTGGGCAGCTTGTCGGACTCGACGACCGACTCCCAGGCCTCCGCCTTGGCGCTCTCGACCGGACGCGCCGCACGCGCACTCGCCGCGTGACGTTCACCGGCCGAGGTCCTGTCCCGTTCCAGCTCGCCGGCGATCTCCTCCTCGTCGAAACGGCCGACGGCGGCGAGGCGGTGCACGAACGCCCAGCGCAGTTCGGTGTCGACGGCCAGGCCCTCGATCGTCTCGGTGCCTTCGAGCAGCGCGTTGAGCAGGTCCAGCTGGATCGGCGTACGCGCCGTCGCGGCGAAGGCACGGGCCCAGGCCAGCTGATGGTCGCTGCCCGCTTCGGCGGCCCGCAGATGTGCCAGCGTGGCGTCGGTCCACTGGGTCAGACCCCGCTCACGCCAGGCGGGGTCCGCGTACAGGTCGAGCGCCAGCTTCACCTGACGGTGCAGCGACTGGACGACACCGATGTCCGACTCCTTGGCGATACCGGAGAGCACCAGCGCCAGATAGTCCCGGGTGGCCAGCTCGCCGTCGCGGGTCATGTCCCAGGCGGACGCCCAGGACAGGGCGCGGGGCAACGACTCGGCGAAGTCGCCCAGGTGCTCGGTGACGACCCGCAAGGACTCCTCGTCCAGACGCACCTTGGCGTAGGACAGGTCGTCGTCGTTGAGCAGGATCACCGCGGGGCGCGGGGTGTTCTGGGGGAACGGCACATCGGTGCGTTCGCCGTCGACGTCGAGTTCGATCCGGCTGGTGCGCACGAGCTTGCCGTCGTCGTCCAGGGCGTAGCAGCCGATGGCGATGCGGTGCGGGCGCAGCGTCGGCTCGCCCTTGGCGCCCGCGGGCAGTGCCGGTGCCTCCTGCCGCACGGCGAAGGAGGTGACGTGTCCCGCGTCGTCGACCTCGATCTCCGGGCGGAGGATGTTGATGCCCGCGGTCTCCAGCCACGCCTTCGACCAGGCCTTGAGGTCACGGCCCGAGGTCTCCTCCAGCGCACCGAGAAGGTCGGAGAGGCGGGTGTTGCCGAAGGCGTGCTGCTTGAAGTACGCCTGCACGCCCCGGAAGAACTCGTCCATCCCGACGTAGGCGACCAGCTGCTTCAGCACCGACGCGCCCTTGGCGTAGGTGATGCCGTCGAAGTTGACCAGGACGTCGTCCAGGTCGTTGATCTCGGCCATGATCGGATGGGTGGAGGGCAGCTGGTCCTGGCGGTAGGCCCAGGTCTTCATGGAGTTGGCGAACGTCGTCCAGGACTGCGGCCACTTGGAACCCGCCGCGTACGCCTGGCAGGCGATCGAGGTGTAGGTGGCGAACGACTCGTTCAGCCAGAGGTCGTTCCACCACTCCATGGTGACCAGGTCGCCGAACCACATGTGCGCGAGCTCATGGAGGATCGTCTCGGCACGCGCCTCGTAGGCGGCGTCGGTGACCTTGGACCGGAACACGTACTGGTCGCGGATGGTCACGGCGCCCGCGTTCTCCATGGCCCCGGCGTTGAACTCCGGCACGAAGAGCTGGTCGTACTTGGCGAAGGGGTAGTCGTAGTCGAACTTCTCCTGGAACCAGACGAAGCCCTGCCGGGTCACATCGAAGATCGCATCCGAGTCGAGGTACTCGGCCAGCGACGGACGGCAGTAGATGCCGAGCGGTACCGACGTGCCGTCCTTCTCGTAGGTGCTGTGCACCGAGTGGTACGGACCGGCGATGAGCGCCGTGATGTACGTCGAGATCCGCGGTGTCGGCTCGAAGTGCCAGACATGGTCACGGGGCTCGGGCGCGGGCGAGTTGGAGATCACGGTCCAGCCCTCCGGAGCCTTCACGGTGAACCGGAAGGTCGCCTTGAGGTCGGGCTGCTCGAAGCTGGCGAAGACCCGGCGCGCGTCGGGGACCTCGAACTGGGTGTAGAGGTACGCCTGGTCGTCGACCGGGTCGACGAAGCGGTGCAGGCCCTCACCGGTGTTGGTGTACGCGCAGTCGGCGACCACCCGCAGCTCGTTGTCCCCGGCGAGCAGCCCGGACAGGGCGATCCGGGAGTCCTTGAAGAGTGCGGAGGCCTCCAGCGGCTCGCCGTTGAGAACCACCTCGTGCACGGTGGGCGCGACCAGGTCGATGAAGGTCTCGGCCCCGGCGTCCGCGGATGCGAAGCGCACGGTCGTCACGGACCGGTAGGTGCCGCCCTCCTGCGCTCCGCTCAGATCGAGATCGATCTCGTAGGCGTCCACGGTGAGCAGGCGCGCCCGCTCCTGCGCCTCTTCGCGGGTCAGATTCGTGCCAGGCACCTTGGGATCTCCTCGGTATGTGGATGGGGCGGCCCGGCGCGCCTCGACGGGGCCGACGGGCGGGCGTATCCGGTCATCCTTCCACGCCGCGGTGGGGCGCAGCAGGCGAGTGCGGGGGCCGGCCGTCCAGCGGTCCGTCCGGCCGCCCGGCAGGCCGTTTCATCCGGGCAGCGGCCCCGGCGCAAGGTGCTCCGGGAGCGGGGCGGCCGTGGGGGACCCTTCAACATTCCATTCTTGACAGGTTGGAGTCGCACCTTCTATGTTTGACATGTCGGGGGAGGAACCCGGCGGAGAACGTCAGCGACTGATGGGGGCTCAAAATGAACTACCTGCGCGGTTTCGTTCCGTGGATCGCCTTCGCCGTTGTCTCGTCGGCCGGCTGGCAGTGGGGTGCGTCGGCCGCGCTGGTGATCGGCGGGTGGCTCCTCGTCAGGGACCGCCAGGCCGGTGAGGAGGCCGGTGCGAAGATCCTGGAGATCAGTACCGTGGTGTTCTTCGCACTGCTCACCGCGTTCGCCTTCGCCCGCCCGGACAGCGGTCTTCAGCACTGGAGCGGCGCGCTTTCGCTGGGCTGGCTGGGGCTGACGGCCTGGGCGACGCTGGCCGCCGGCCGCCCCTTCACCACGGGGATCGCCCGGAAGCAGGCGCCGAGCGAGGTGTGGCACACCCCGCTCTTCCGCCGGATCAACGTGGTGATCACCGCCTTCTGGGCGGCGTCCTTCACGCTCACCGCCGGGGCGGTGACCGCCATCAGCTCCGCAGGTTTCGGCAGCACGGTCTCCACCCTCGCGCAGATCGCGGGCTTCGTGGTCGCGGCGGTCTTCACCGCCCGCTATCCGGCGCGCGCCGCCGCCCGCTCGGTCCATGCCTGAGCATGCAGGCGCGGCAGCGGGAGACCGGCCGCATCACTGCCGCAGCGACCTGTCCGTACCGGACAGGTCGCTGCGGCAGTGATATGCGGTGGTGTTCCGCGGGGCGGGTGCATCCACCCCGGGATCAGCCCTTGAGCTCGGCCGCCACCAGCTCCGCGATCTGGACCGCGTTCAGTGCGGCACCCTTGCGGAGGTTGTCGTTGGAGACGAAGAGGGCGAGACCGTTCTCGACGGTCTCGTCGTTGCGGATCCGGCCCACGTACGAGGGGTCCTGGCCCGCCGCCTGGAGCGGGGTGGGGATCTCCGAGAGCTCCACGCCCGGCGCGTCCTTCAGCAGCTCGTAGGCGCGCGCCACGCTGATCGGGCGGGCGAACCGGACGTTGATCTGCAGCGAGTGACCCG
This sequence comes from Streptomyces sp. NBC_00344, assembly GCF_036088315.1. Taxonomy (NCBI): domain Bacteria; kingdom Bacillati; phylum Actinomycetota; class Actinomycetes; order Kitasatosporales; family Streptomycetaceae; genus Streptomyces; species Streptomyces sp. NBC_00344. The sequence goes on from NZ_CP107996.1 coordinate 4,615,126, forward strand.
AGAAGACCGGGACCCGGACACAGGTTCCGGAGACCTTGAGCTCCGGGATCTCAAGGATCTTGCGGGACTCGTTGCGGAGCTTCTGCTCCTCGTCGGTCTCGAAGGAACCGTCGTCGACGATCGAGCCCGCCAGCGGCAGCACGTTGAAGGCGATCGGGCGCTTGTAGACACCGGGCTCGGGGAAGTCCACCGCCGCGCCGTCGTGGGTCAGCTTGTCCGCGTCGGCGACGACCTTCGACGCCTGCCCGTGCAGCTCGGCGACACCGGCCACACCCGAACCGGAGACCGCCTGGTAGGTGGCGACGATCAGTGCTTCGAGGCCGGCTTCGTCGTGGAGCGGGCGCAGCACCGGCATCGCGGCCATGGTGGTGCAGTTCGGATTGGCGATGATGCCCTTGGGGCGGTCCGCGATCGCGTGCGGGTTGACCTCGGAGACCACCAGCGGGACCTCGGGGTCCCGGCGCCATGCGGAGGAGTTGTCGATCACGACGGGTCCCTGCGCGGCGACCTTCTCGGCGAGCGCCTTGGAGGTGGCGCCGCCGGCGGAGAAGAGCACGATGTCCAGACCGGAGAAGTCCGCGGTCGCCGCGTCCTCGACGGTGACACCCTTGCTCCGCCAGGCGAGCGTGGTGCCCGCGGAGCGCGCGGAGGCGAACAGCCGCAGCTCGTCGACCGGGAAATCCCGTTCAGCGAGGATCTTGCGCATGACCGTGCCGACCTGACCGGTGGCTCCGACGATTCCGACCCTCACGCTGACTCCTCCGTACGTGGTGCGCACCTGCTGCGCACAGCTGCCTGCCGCGGGCGGCGGCACCATGATGCGTATGTCTGACGGCGCCTTGTCCAATCCATTGTCCGGGGTGCGGACAGCGGAAGGGGTAAAGGGACAGGCACCGGTTCTGGTGCCTGCCCCCCTGCCCTCTCACTCACACCGTTCTGTGCCGCGCTTCACACGGTTACGGAGTGACCTTCGCGATCTGGACGCTGCCCGTGCCGGCGACCGTGCCGCGGTTGTTCAGCAGCTGCACCTCACCGAAGAACTGCCGTCCTTCGGGGGCCGCGCTGCCGGCCACCACATTTGCGCTGACCTGGGCCGAAGCCCCGTTGGCCAGCTTCACGGCCTTCGCGTCGTCCACCTGGACCGAGCCGAGCGACGGCGCGTAGTAGACGTCGCGGTAGTTGTACGCCGTAGATCCGGAAGGCACCGAGTAGGCGTCGACCCAGATGGTGTACGTGCCGGCGGCCGGATTGAGCAGGCTGACCGACTCCTCCGAATCGCCGTCCGCGGACTGCCCGACCTGCACGCCGTCCCTGAGGACCGTCAGGTCCAGGTCCGCCGAGGTGTCGGAGACCCCGCCGATGGCGGCGTCCAGACGCTCCACACCGGCGCCGATGGTGACCGTGGTGATCTGCCGATCGCCCTGCTTGATCGTCGGCTTGGTGACGACGGCGGAGCCGAGTGAGCCGCCCTTCAGCTTGCCGTCGATGGCGGCGAAGCCGTTGGTGATCTTCCACTGCACCGGGGCCGGGGTACCGGTCTTCGCCTCGGGGACGACCTGCACCGCAGGGTCGAAGGAGGCGCCGAGCAGCTCGACATCCAGCTTGTACGGGTTGTCGAGGTACGACGACGTACGGCGCGACTCGACCTCGATCTCCCAGACGCCGGCCTGCGGGTCCGGGTAGGAGCGCATGTCCGGCCGGCAGGTGTTGGCCGGGTTGTCGTAGTTCGGGTAGCAGCTCGGAGTCGACGTGTCGTCGACAGCGACACCGTAGGGGTGGATGGAGATGAACCGGGTCTGGCTGCCCGAGCGGAGTGCGCTCATAGCGACCTGAAGGCTCTTGGCGCCCTCCGGCACCGTCACGAAGTAGGACCTGGTGCTGTTGCGCTGCACCGAGCCGGACGCCTTGAAGGCGTATGAGGGCTTGGCCAGCGGGGTGGAGACGATCACCGTGGCGAGGATCTGCTGGTCCACGCCCACCGTGCGGGGGTCGTTGACCTCCAGGATCGCGCTGTGCACGCCCGCCGACCGAGGCTGCGCCCGGACCTTGACGGTGACCGGCTCGCCCAGCGGCAGCGCGACGCTGCCGGAGCCGAGCAGTGAGTAGGTGCCGTCGTTGTTCTTGATCGACAACTTGTGCTTGACCGCGCGGTCAGGACCCGTGGTCCGGGTGATCGTGACGGTGTACGTCTTCTTCTTCCCGGCCTGCAGGCCGCCCTCGCGGTCGTAGATGCCGGTGCCGAAGCCCGGCGTCTTGAGCGCGTCGTCGATCGCGGTGTCGACCGGGGCCTTGACGCTGTACTCATGCGCGGTCGCGCCCGCCTTGATCGCGTCCCAGGCGCCCAGGACGTTGATCAGGCCGGCACCCTCGGCGTACGCCTGGACGCCCTTGATGTGCGTGGCGGTCGAGGTCAGCGCGGTACGCAGATCGGCCGGCGGCAGGTCGATGTGCTTCTGCTTGGCCGCCGAGAGCAGCAGCGCCGCAGCGCCCGCTGCCTGCGGAGAGGCCATCGATGTGCCCTGGAGCATGGAGTAACCGGCGGGCAGCGAGTAGCCCGACTCCTTGACCGGGGCGCCGGGAAGCCAGGTCTGCGTGGAGTTGACGGAGGCGCCGGGCGCGGAGAGCGTCGGGGTGAAACCGCCGTCCTCACGCGGACCGCGGGAGGAGAACGGCAGCATGTCGTACTTCTTCGTCACCCCCGAGCCGTAGTTGGACGCCCAGGTCTCCTGCGAGATGGTGGCGCCGACCGAGATGACGTGGTCGGCGAGGCCGGGGTCCCCGATGGTGTTGACGCCGGGGCCCTCGTTGCCGGCCGAGATGACCAGCTGGACACCGTAGGTGTCGATGAGCCGCTTGTAGAGCTCGGAGCGGGCGTTGTTGCCGTCGTTGAGCGCCGGCAGGCCGCCGATCGACATGTTGACGATGTCCACACCGCGGTTCACGACGAGGTCCATCATGCCCTCGGTGAGCGCCACGTTGGTGCAGCCGCCGCTCCAGGTGCAGGCACGCGACGAGACGATCTTCGCGCCGGGCGCCGCTCCGCTCATCCGGCCGCCGAACAGGCCGTTGGCGGCGGTGATGCCCGCGACGTGGGTGCCGTGCTCGGACTCGATGACGCCGATGTTGACGTAGTCGGATGTGCTGCCCGCGGCGTCGTACACGACGTTCTTGCGGATCTCCACCACGAACGGGATGCGCTCGACGACCTGGGTCGCCGGGTTGTCCTTGCCGAAGTAGCCGATCTGGAACTTGTCCTTGTACGGCTTCATGGGGGTGTCGTCGGTGAAGTCCCCGTTGTTGTTCAGGTCGACCCGAACGGTTCCGGCGACCGGGTCGTACAGCACACCCCACTCGTCGGTGGTGTCGCCGTCCCGGTTCAGGTCGCCCTTGGCGTCGCCGCCCGCGGTGACCGCCTCACGGAAGATGCTGACGTCGTACGAGCCGGCCGGAGCCGTCCAGCTCCGGCCGCTGTAGGTGAACGACGGCCCGCTGACCGCGCTGTTCATCCGGCGCCAGGTCAGGTCGCCGTCCGCGACCGGGTCCGTGGACGTCACCCAGTCGACGATCTTGCGCTCGCCGGTGGTGGTCTTCTTCAGCGCGGGGTGGCCCAGGTCCACACCGGCGTCCAGTACGCCGATGGTCACGCCGCGGCCGTCCGCCGTGGGGTGCTGCTTCACGAAGTCCACCGCGCCCGTCTCGAAGGACGGGTTGTAGGGGTTCTTCGCGGGTGTGTTCTTGTCCGGTGCCCGGTACTCACCCGATGCGGTCGGGCGGACGTTCGCGCTCCTGACCGTGTCGCCCTGCGGCGTCGGGTCGTCCAGCTTGATCTCCTGCTTGAGATCGATCCCGTGGACCGAGGAGAGCTTCTCCGCCGCCTTGATGGCCGAATCGGCCCGGGGGGTCGGCAGCGTGGCCCTGACATAGCCGAGCTTGTCGTCGGTCTTGCCGACGAGTGCGCCGGACACGGCGTCGAACTGCCTGCGCACCTGCTCGGTCGCGCCCGGTGCGGTGGCGACCATGACCGTGACGGTCTTGGCGCCCTGTGCCTCGGCCCGGTCGAGCAACTGCGCGTCGGACGAGCCGAGTTTGTCCGCCGGGGACCTGGCGGCCTTCACTCCGGACGGCGCGGGATCGTCCGCACCTGTGGTGGCAACGGCGGGGGCCACGCCGGCGGCGGCGAGCGCGAGCACCACGCCCGCGGCGGCCGCGATACGGGACGTGCGTCTCGCCCGGGTTATGGAGCTGGGGAATTCGAGGGTCATCAGCATCCCTGGATGTGAAAGAGGGTCCGGAATTCGGTGTCCGGTGACCGGTTAGCTTTACGTAAGTGACAGCTGTTTGGGGAGAGATGTCCGAGGCGTGATGAGTTCATGGCGGACTTCCGCCATACGCCACTGCGGACATAGCGGCTCCTAGCGGGTCATAGGTGTTCCTCCTCCCGGGCGCCGTCCGGTGGTCCCCCGAGAGGCAGCCCGTAGCCTCACGCAATGAACAAGGAGCTCAGGGTGGCCGCGTACGCCATCTGCGTACGCGATGAACGGATCCTGCTGGCCCGCTGGGTGGCGCGCGACGGAGTCAAGCGCTGGACCCTGCCGGGCGGTGGAATGGATCACGGCGAGGACCCGCTCGACACGGTCGTCCGGGAGGTCGCGGAGGAGACCGGATACAGCTGCGAACCGGTGTGCCTGCTCGGCCTCGACTCGATCACCCGCCGCTATCCGCGCAAACTGGGAACGTTCGCTGACTTCCACGGCCTGCGCATCGTGTACGAAGGCCGGATCACCGGCGGCGAACTGCGCCCCGAAATCGGCGGCTCCACCGATCTGGCGGCCTGGCACCACCTCGACGAGGTCGGGACACTCGACCGTGTCGACCTCGTCGACGCCGGACTTGAGCTGTGGCGGGAGCGGCCACCGCTGGGACGGGCCGGCTACCCCGGACGGTGAGCCGGCTACCCCGGACGGTGAACGGCGCGTGAGCGCCCCGGGGCGAACCGGAGAGAGCCGGATGACGGTTCGCGGTCGCGAGTGATCCCTGTGTGGTGATCGGTGTTGCCCGTTGCGGTCTCGTTCACGCGCAGGTCACGCCCGGTGTCAACCATCAAGGAGGAGCGGGGATTCCACCCCGCCGGCCTTGCAGATGCGTTCGCACCCGGGAGACCGCGCATGTCACGCACACGCTCCGCGATCAACCTGTTCGACCGCCGCGCCTTCCTCGCGGCCACCGGCGCGGTGGGCGTCGCCACCGGAACGGCGGTGGTCACCGGATCGGGCAGCGGCGCTTCCGCGGCCCCCGTCGAGCCCGTGGCAGTGGCGGCGACCCGGAGTCCGGCCCTCGCGCCCCGTGCGCCGGCCCCCGGAGCCCCGTCACGGGCCGGCACCACCCTGCTCACGTCTGCCGCCCCCCGCACCGGACACCCGGGCAGTGGCTACCGGCGGCTCGGCGACGGGCCCGGCTGGAGCCGGGTGGTGCGTGCCCAGCTGGCCCCGGCGCGCACCGGCAGGGCCGCCCGGCGTACCGCGATGGGTGCCTTCGTACAGCTCACGGATCTTCATCTCACCGATGTCCAGCATCCGGTCCGCGGTGAGTTCCTGCGCCCCGCGGACAGCGCGAGCTGGCGCCCGCAGGAGGCGCTGACGGTGCCCGGCGCGGTCTCACTGATCGAACGGGTCAACGCACTGCGCGGCGGCCCCGCGACGGGTGAGCCGCTGTCCTTCGTGATGACCACGGGTGACAACACCGACAACAACTCCCGGGCCGAGCTCGACTGGTTCCTCAAGGTGATGAGCGGCGGTCGCATCACCCCCGACACCGGAGCCCCGCAGCGCTACGAGGGCGTGCAGAACTCCGGCCTGAAGCACTTCTGGCACCCGGAATCGGCCCTGCGCGACGCGGACAAGCAGCGCGGGTTCCCGCGTATCGACGGCTTCCTCGCGGCGGCCCTGCGCACCGTCAACAGCCCGGGACTGCACCTCCCGTGGTACTCGACCGTCGGCAACCACGACTCGCTGAGCAGCGGTTCGATGGCGGCCCGCGGTCACTTCCTGGCCGACTTCGCGGTCGGCGGCCGGAAGCTCTACGAGGTGCCGGCCGCGGAGGCGCGGGCCCAACTGGCCGCCGACCGCAGGGACGGTGACTTCGACGGCAGCCACTTCGCCGCTCTGATGCGCCGGCACGCCAAAAGCCTGCACTCCGTCACTCCGGACGAGCGGCGCGCACCGTTCACCCCGCGCGACTACCTCACCGCCCACCTCGACCCGGCCCACGCGGGAGCCGGACCGGCGGGCCACGGCTACACCGCGGCCAACCTCGACAGCGACACCCTCTACTACACCTTCCGCATCGCCGATGGGGTGCTCGGCGTCAGCCTGGACACCACCGACCGCGGCGGTCACTTCACCGGCACCGTGGGAAGCACCCAACTGCGGTGGTTGGAACGGACGCTGAAGAGCCACCCGGACGACTGCGTCGTGGTCTTCAGCCATCACAACAGCTGGACGATCACCAACACCCACCCCGACCCCGGGCACCCCGGCGAGGGTCACCACTCGGGCGAGGAGATCGTGGCGCTGCTGAACAAACACCGCAACACAGTCGCCTGGATCAACGGCCACAGCCACCGGAACAGGATCGAGGCGCACGGCTCCTTCTGGGAGATCACCACCGCCTCGCACATCGACTTTCCCCAACTGGCCCGGGTCTTCGAGCTGGTGGACAACAAGGACGGCACACTCTCCCTCTTCACCACCCTGATCGAGTCCGCCGCGCCGCACCGTACGGACTTCGCCGACCTCTCCCAGACCGGGCTTGCCGCGCTCTACCGGGAGCTGTCGTTCAACGCACCCGGCGCCCGCACGGATCTCGGCGGCGAAGCGGGTGACCGCAACACCGAGCTGATCCTGAAGAAGCGCTGACCTTCCGGCGCACCCCCCTGCCGCTTCACCGCGGCAGCACCACCAGATAGGCCGCGGGCTCGCGGTCCGCTGCGGCCATCAGCGCCGTACGCACCACCGCGGCCTGCTCCGCCGGCGCCTCGCGCAGCCTCTTCGGAGTGATGCGGACCACCGTTACCCCCAGCCTTTCGAGATGCTCCCGCTTGCGGGCCGATTCGGCCGCCCCCGGCGATGTCTCCAGTTCCACCGCCACGGCCTGGTCGGGCCAGTACGCGTCGACTCCGCCGAGATACGGCCCGCCGGGCAGCCTCAGGTCCACGTTCCACAGCGGGTCGGAGAACGTATGGGTGCGCACCATCGCGTAGAGCCCGTCCTCGGCGATGGCCCTCCCCTCCGCCACCAGCGCGTCCACCGCGTCCGTGACATGCGGCAGGGACAGCAGCTGCGCGTTCGTCAACTCCCGTACCACTGACGCCGGGTCGCAGTGGCCGCCGCGCACGGCCTCGGTGAGCAGCCTGCGCACCACCTCCGGGTCCGACAGCTTGGCGACGGCGTCGGCGAGGGCGCGCTCCACGGGGGCCACCGGCACATCGGCGATCTGCTGCGGGCCGGGCAGGGTCTGGGTGCGGACCAGGCGGGCGCAGCCCGTGGAGCGGAGCCGGCGGGTACGGGGCACCAGTACGTCGATCCGGTCGACCGCGATCAGCGGGGGAGCGGCGGAGAAGCCGTGCAGGGCAAGCGCCGCGAGACCCGTGACCATGGCGCTGCCGTACGCGGAAGGGGCAGGTCCGGCGTACCGGTCGGGGCCGTGCGACGCGGGGCCGGGCTGGACCGGCACGTGTCCGGCCCTGTCGGCGGGTGGCCGGCCGGCGTAGAGCAGCGCCGCGTGCAGCCGCTCCTCGCCGGTCGGCGGTCCCGGGTGGAGCACGAAGACCCCTGGCAGCAACTGCTGCCAGGGGCCTCCGGGACGGCACTGTGCGGTGGTGCGGGCGGCGGTCACCCCGTGGTCGCGCAGCTGGGCGGCGGAGAGCACCCGGCGCTGGACGGAGAGGTGGCTGAGGGGGCGGGGAGAGAACGGGAACGAGGTCTCTCCGCCACAGAGGGGGGAATTGCGATCCATGCTCCGCAGGTTCCCGCGTTGTGCCCGCCCGCTAACCGCTGTTACACGACCGTCGACAAAACCGGACAACACCGCCCTAAAGTACGGGCGTTCGACTGCCGAGCAGCCGTCGCCCGAATGGCCCCCCACGTCGGCCCACGAATGGACCAAAAGGCCTCTTTTCAGACGGTGGAGTCAGGTTCCGTGTCCGGCGAAGCCGCACCCGGGTGGACCGCCGGAGCCGATTACCCCGCGGCGGCGTCACATGCCTGGCCGCGGAGCGAACGCGCCAGGTCGTCCCGGGCTTCCAGCACCAGGCGGCGCAGCGCGGGCGCCGCGTCCCGGTGTTCCTCCAGCCAGGCATCGGTGGAGTCGAGTGTCGCCCGGTCGTCCTGGAGCCCGGGGAAGAGGCCCTTCACCACCAGCATTCCGATCTGGATCGAACGCTTCGCCCACACACCCTCGATCGCGTCGAAGTACTTCGGTGCGAAGGGCGCGATCAGCTCCCGCTGGGACGCCTGTCCGAAGCCCGCGATGGTCGCCTCCACCAGGGCGTTGGAGAGCGCGTCGGACTCGACGAGCGCCGCCCAGGCCTGCGCCTTGACCGCCGCCGCCGGCCGCGATGCCAGGGCGCGCACATGGTGCCGCTTGCCGGACGCGGTGTCGTCACGGGCCAGTTCCGCGTCGATGGTCCGCTCGTCCGCGACGCCGTGCGAGGCGAGCGGTGCGAGGAGGGCCCAGCGCAGCTCCTGGTCCACTTCGAGGCCGTCGATCCTCGCCGTACCGTCGAGCAGCCCCTGGAGCAGCTGGAAGTCGGTGTCAGAGGCCGCGACGGCAGCGAAGAACCGCGCCCAGGTCAGCTGGTGCTGGCCGCCGGGCTCGGCGGCCCGAAGCTCGTGGAGGGCGCCCTCGGCGAGCAGACTTCCGCCCGTCCCGCGCCACTCGGGAGCGGCGTAGTGGACCAGCGCGCTCTCCGCCCAGGTGTGCAGCATCTGCAGCACCCCGATGTCGGACTCGCGGCCGGCGAAACGCAGCACCAGCGCGATGAAGTCCCGGGCGGGCATCAGCGCGTCCCGGGTCAGATTCCACAGCGCGGACCAGCACAGCGCGCGGGCCAGCGGATCGGTGATGTCGCCGAGGTGGTCCCGAAGGGTGTCCAGCGAGCCCTCGTCGAAGCGGATCTTGCAGTAGGTGAGGTCGTCGTCGTTGACCAGCACCAGATCGGGCCGCTCGGCGCCGGTCAGCTCGCCCACGACCGTCCGCGGACCCGAGACGTCGGCCTCGGCGCGTGCGTAACGCGAGAGCGTTCCGCCCTCGAGGCGGTAGAGGCCCACGGCGACTCGGTGCGGGCGCAGCTCGGGATGGGTCTCGGACGCGTCCTGGAGGACCGCGAGTTCGGTGATCCGGTCACCCGCGTCACAGAGAACCGCCGGGGTGAGCGAGTTGACGCCGGCCGTCTGCAGCCAGGACCGCGACCAGGACGCCATGTCCCGCCCACTGGTCTCCTCGAGCACCGACAGCAGATCGCCGAGCCTGGTGTTCCCGTAGGCGTTCCGCTTGAAGTAGCGGCGGGCGCCCTCCAGGAAGGCGTCCTGCCCGGCGTACGCGACCAGTTGCTTGAGCACCGACGCGCCCTTGGCGTAGGTGATGCCGTCGAAGTTGAGCTTGGCGTCCTCCAGGTCACGGATGTCGGCCGTGATCGGATGAGTGGAGGGAAGCTGGTCCGCGCGGTACGCCCAGGACTTGCGGTTGTTGGCGAAGGTGATCCAGCCGTCGGTGAAGCGGGTGGCGTTCACCATCGAGAACGACCCCATGAAGTCCGCGAACGACTCCTTGAGCCACAGGTCGTCCCACCACACCATGGTGACCAGGTCGCCGAACCACATGTGGGCCATCTCATGCAGGATGACGTTGGCCCGGCGCTCGTAGGCGGCCTGGGTCACCTTGCCGCGGTAGATGTACTCCTCCCGGAAGGTCACCAGGCCCGGGTTCTCCATCGCGCCGAGGTTGTACTCCGGAACGAACGCCTGGTCGTACTTGCCGAAGGGGTACGGGTAGTCGAAGTGGTCGTGGAAGAAGTCGAGCCCCTGCTTGGTGACCGTGAACACGTCGTCGGAGTCGAAGTGCTTGGCCAGCCCCTTCCGGCAGAGGGCACCCAGCGGGATCTCCAGCTCGGTGCCGTCGTCGAACGTCCGCCGGTAGACATCCGTCACCCGGTAGTAGGGGCCGGCCACGACCGCCGTGATGTAGGTGGAGATCGGCTTGGTCGCCGAGAACTTCCACACCCCGTCGGCGAGTTCGCCGTCGCCGTTGCTCCATACCGTCCAGCCGTCCGGGGCGGTCACCTCGAAGAGATAGGGCGCCTTCAGGTCCGGCTGTTCGAAGTTGGCGAAGACCCGGCGGGCGTCAGCCGGTTCGTACTGCGTGTAGAGATAGACCTCGCCGTCCTCCGGATCGACGAAGCGGTGCATGCCCTCGCCGGTCCTGCTGTACGCACACTGGGCATCCACCACCAGGACGTTCTCGGCGGCGAGCCCCTCCAGGGCGATCCGGGCCCCGTCGAAGACGACGGCCGGGTCCAGCGCCTGCCCGTTCAGCGTCACCGTGTTCAGCGACGGCGCGATCAGGTCGGCGAAGGCGGACACTCCCGCCTGCTGCGACCTGAAGCGGATCGTGGTCACCGAGCGGAACGTCCGGAGCCCGTTGTCCGGACCGTCCCCGATCGCCGAGCGCAGATCGAGGGCGACTTCGTACCCCTCGACGGAAAGCAGCTCCGCCCGCCTCCGGGCTTCGTCGCGGGTCAGGTTCTCACCGGGCACGGGACACTCCTTTGTGTATACGATCCGTGTCCGCATCCTCCCACGGGCCGCTCGACGGCGGCTTCCGGGAATGGCCGGAGCCCCTCCGGACGTTGTCCGCCAAGAGACCGAAGCCCTTCCGAGGAGAGACATGTCAGAGAAGACCCCCGTCGACTTCTGGTTCGACCCGCTCTGCCCGTGGGCGTGGATGACCTCCCGTTGGGTGCTCGAGGTCGAGAAGCTGCGGGACATCGAGGTCCGGTGGCACGTGATGAGCCTCGCGGTGCTCAACGAGGACAAGCTCGACGACCTGCCCGAGAACTACCGGGAGATGCTCTCGACCACGGCATGGGCTCCCGTGCGGGTCGTCGTCGCGGCCCAGCAGAAGCACGGCGACGAGGTCGTCGGCAAGCTGTACACCGCGCTCGGCACGCGTTTCCACAACGAGGGCCAGGGCGCGACCCGTGAGGCCATCGCCGCGGCCCTGGACGATGTGGGTCTGCCCGCCGGCCTGATCGACTACGCGGACCAGGACCCCTTCGAGTTCGACGCGGAACTGCGCGCCTCCCACAAGGAGGGCATCGACAAGGTCGGCCAGGAGGTCGGTACCCCGGTCATCGCGGTACCCGGGTCCGACGGTGAGCAGATCGCCTTCTTCGGCCCAGTGGTCACCCCCGCCCCCAAGGGCGAGGAAGCGGCCAAGCTCTGGGACGGCACGCTCATGGTCGCCTCGATCCCGGGCTTCTACGAGATCAAGCGGACCCGCACGCAGGGCCCGATTTTCGACTGAGGCCGTACATGTGCTGAGGCCGTACCCCATGTGCTGAGCCCGTAGCGCGCGGCACGGCAGCCCCCGCGAGCCATGTCCTCGTGGGGGCTGCCGTTCTTGTCCGCCTGCCGTGAGGGGCTGAGAAGACGATCACGAGCAGGACATGTCCCGGCAGGAGGGCCCGGAGGCAGGTCAGTCACGGTCGGCGGTGTGCCGTCCGCGTATCTCCCGCACGCCGGCCACCGCCAGCACTGCCGCTGTCGCACCCAGCGACCACAGCAGCTGCGGCCGCGCCGTGTCATCGGTCAGCATCAGTACGAGAACGGCGGCGAGGCCGGCCAGGGTGGCCCAGGTCAGCCAGGGGAAGCCCCACATCCGCAGCTGCAGCAGCTCCGGTGTCTCCCGTTCGATCCTCCTGCGCAGCCGCAGCTGCGAGGCCGCGATGAGCGCCCAGACGAAAAGCAGCACCGCGCCTACCGCGTTGAGCATGTAGAGGAAGACGCTGTCCGGCCACTTCAGATTGAGCAGTACGGAGACGAAGCCGAAGGCGACCGATGCCAGCACCGCCCGGCGCGGAACGCTGCCCGCGACCTTGAGCAGTCCGCGCGGTGCCTCGCCGCGCTCGGCCAGCGAGAAGATCATCCGCGACGATCCGTAGAGATTGGCGTTGAGCGCGGACAGCAGCGCCACGAAGACGACGATGTTCATGATGGTTCCCGCCGAAGGGATGCCGATCGAGTCGAGCACGGTGACGTACGGCGAGAGGCCGGCCCGCTGCGCGGTCCAGGGCAGCACGGTCACGATGACCAGCATCGACCCCACGTAGAAGAACAGGATCCGGAACACCGCGCTGCGCACCGCCCGCCCGACCGCGCGCGCCGGGTCGTCGGTCTCGGCCGCGGCGATGGTCACCACCTCGAGACCGCCGAAGGCGAAGACGACGGTCAGCACACCGGAGACGACGCCGTGCCAGCCGTTGGGGAGGAAGCCGCCGTCACCGCTGAGGTGGGAGAACCCCACCGGATCGGTGTCCGGCAGGACCCCGAAGACCGCGAGCAGTCCGAGCGCCAGGAACAGAATGATCGCGCCGACCTTCAACGCCGCGAACCAGAACTCGAATTCGCCGAAATTGCGCACCGCGGTGAGGTTGGCGCCGGTGAAGACCACCATGAAGATCAGGACCCAGCTCCACTGCGGCATCCCGGGAACCCAGCTGCCGGCGATCGCGGCCGCGGCCGTCGCCTCCACCGCGAGGACGACCACCAGCAGGAACCAGTACAGCCAGCCCACCGTGAACCCCGCCCACCGGCCGAGTGCGCGTTCCGCGTGCACCGAGAAGGAACCGGACGCGGGCAGCGCCGACGACATCTCGCCGAGCATCCGCATCACCAGCATCGCGAGGGTGCCCGCGATCAGATACGAGATGACGATGCCCGGCCCGGCGACCGCGATCCCGGCGCCCGAGCCGACGAAGAGCCCGGCGCCGATCACCCCGCCGAGGCCGAGCATGGTCAGATGGCGTTGCTTCAGCCCGTGGGAGAGGGGTTCCGCGGGGAGTGGCTCAGACATGGTGCTCGACGCTCACGATGCTCTTGGTGATTTGGTGGGAGTCAACAGTCTCCCCAGCCGGCTGCGTGATGCGCAATGATGATCGAGGCGCTGCTACCTCCAGTGACAAGCATCACGTCGGCGGGAGATTGAACACCCGTCTTTGTATGAAACCCACCAAGCCGTCAACCTCCGCTTTGTGGGCCGCTGATGGTGATCGGGCGCCGCCCCCTGGGCTAACGTCACTCTGTTCCCACCTGCCCTCACCTGCGGAGTCCCGATGAGCACTGCTGCCGTCACCACCCGTCCCGGAGCGGTCCTCGCCGATCTGCTGCCGGCCACCCGCGCGCGGGACATCGCTCTTGTGCTCGGCGGCGCCGCGCTCACCGGCCTCGCGGCGCAGATAGCCGTGCCGATCCCCGGCTCCCCGGTCCCGGTCACCGGCCAGACCTTCGCGGCGCTTCTGGTGGGCGCCTCGCTCGGCACCCGTCGCGGCTTCCTCTCCCTCGCGCTGTACGCGGTGCTGGGCATGGCGGGAATGCCGTGGTTCGCGGACGGCGCGTCGGGCGCCGGCGGCGCCACGTTCGGCTACGTGCTGGGCATGGTGCTCGCCTCCGCCGCGGTCGGCGCGCTGGCCCGCCGCGGCGGCGACCGGTCGGTGCTGCGCACCGCGGGCACCATGCTGCTGGGCTCGGCGATCATCTACGGGCTCGGCGTGCCGTACCTGGCGCTGTCCACCGGGATGTCGGCCACGGCGGCCGTCGCCGCCGGTCTGACCCCGTTCCTCATCGGTGACGCGCTGAAGGCGGCGCTGGCGATGGGCGCGCTGCCCGCCGCCTGGAAGCTGGCGGGCCGCCGCGGCTGACCGGGCCCCGGCCGCGGCGCGTGTACCGCGCGGAACACACGAGGAGGGCCTGCACCCGGACAAAGGGGTGCAGGCCCTCCTCGTATGGTCGTCCGTCCGTCGGACGGGCTTGTGGGCCGGGCCGCCCAGATGTCAGGAACCGGGCCCGGCCACGTCCGGCGCCGCCGGCCCGGCGGCCGCTTCACCCGATGCGTTCCTGCTCCGCTGCCGCACCAGGGCGACGGCCAGGACCAGTGCGGCCACCAGCACCGAGAGCAGCATCTGCTTGCGCCCTTCGGTGTCGTAGAGCATGTAGCCGACGACGAAGAGGATCAGCGCGATCGTCGCCCAGGTGAGATACGGATACAGCCACATCCGCACGGTCAGCCGCTCCGGGGCTTCCTCCTCGATCCTCCGGCGCATCCGCAGCTGCGAGAAGCAGATGACCAGCCAGACGAAGAGCGCGACCGCACCCGATGAGTTCAGCAGGAACTGGAAGACGGTGTCCTTGGCGATGTAGTTGAAGAAGACCGCGACGAAGCCGAAGGCGACGGAAGCCCAGATCGCGACGGCCGGGACGCCACCCTTGTTGACCGTGGCGAAGGCCTTCGGGGCGTCGCCGCGCCGGCCGAGCGAGAAGGCCATCCGGGACGCGGTGTAGAGACCGGAGTTGAGGCAGGAGAGCACGGCGGTCAGCACCACGATGTCCATGATCGTCCCGGCCCCCGGGATGTCCAGGGAGTCGAGCACAGCGACGTAAGGGCTTGCCGCCACCGCCTTGGAATCCCACGGCAGCAGCGTGACGATCACAAAGATCGAGCCGATGTAGAAGAGGGCGATCCGCCAGATCACGCTGTTGACGGCCTTGCGGACGGCCAGTACCGGGTCGGGCGACTCGGCGGCCGCCAGCGTCACGATCTCCGATCCCATGAAGGAGAAGACGACCAGCAGCATCCCGGAGAGGATCGCCCCGGGGCCGTTCGGCAGAAAGCCGCCGTGCCCGGTCAGATTCGACATCCCCGACGCGTTGCCGCCGGGCGGCAGCCCGAAGACGGCGAGCAGCCCGATCACGATGAAGGCAATGATCGAGACGACCTTGATCCCGGCGAACCAGAATTCGAATTCACCGAAGGACCCGACCGAGACCAGGTTCGTCCCGGTCAGCACCAGCATCACCAGAAGCGCCCACGCCCACTGGGGTATCGCGGGCACCCAGCCCGTCAGGATCCCGGCGGCCGCGGTCGCTTCCACGGCCAGCACCACCGCCCAGAAGAACCAGTAGAGCCAGCCGATGGTGAATCCGGCCCAGCGGCCGAGCGACCTGTCGGCGTAGGTGGAGAAGGAACCGGAGACCGGGTCGGCAGCGGCCATCTCGCCCAGCATCCGCATCACCAGCACGACCAGCAGTCCGGTCAGCGCGTAGGAGAGCAGAATGCCGGGCCCGGCGGCCGCGATGCCGGCTCCCGAACCGACGAAGAGACCCGCACCGATCACCCCGCCGATGGCGATCATCGACAAATGCCGGTTCTTCAGGCCTGCCTGGAGTCCGTCGGGGGCGTCGCCGGAAGACGGCCGGCCGGTGACCTGCGGAGGAGGGGTGACACCCATGCGTTGCGTCCCTAACGTCACGAACGGGTCGCCCATTGCGTGCCCCGGTCAGGCGGGGCTCCTACCCCTCGTGCCACACTCGATGCATGCGCGTGTATCTCGGCTCCGACCATGCCGGTTTCGAACTCAAGAACCACCTCGTCGAGTGGCTCAGGGCACAGGGCCACGAGCCCGTGGACTGCGGCCCGCACATCTATGACGCGGTGGACGACTACCCGCCGTTCTGCCTCCGTGCCGCGGTGAGGACCGCTGCCGACCCGGAGAGCCTCGGCATCGTGATCGGCGGCTCCGGCAACGGCGAGCAGATCGCGGCCAACAAGGTCAAGGGTGTGCGCGCGGTGCTGGCCTGGAGCGAGCAGACCGCCGCGCTCGGCCGTGAGCACAACAACGCCAACGTGATCTCGGTCGGCGGCCGGATGCACACGGAGGAGGAGGCGGTGAAGTTCGTCGAGATCTTCCTCGCCACCCCGTACTCCGGCGAGGAGCGTCACCAGCGCCGGATCGACATGCTCTCCGCCTACGAGGAGACCGGAGACCTGCCGCCCGTCCCGGCCCACCACCCGCAGCCCGAGGCCTGATGCCCGAGGGTCACACGATCCACCGACTGGCCGCCGACCACTTCGAGAGGTTCGGCGGCCGGCCTGTGCGCGCGTCCAGTCCGCAGGGCAAATTCTCCGACAGCGCCTCGCTCGTCGATGGGCAGGTCATGGACACCACGGAGGCGCACGGCAAGCACCTCTTTCTCGGCTTCGGCGCGAACGGCTGGGTCCACATTCATCTGGGGCTCTTCGGCAAACTCGGCTTCGGTGCCGTGCCGGCGCCCCCGCCCACCGACACGGTGCGACTGCGGCTGCTCAACGACGGCGCGTACGCGGATCTGCGGGGGCCCACCACCTGCTCGCTGATCACCGACGGCGAGAAGCAGGCGATACACGAGCGCCTCGGCCCCGATCCGCTCCGGCCCGATGACGCCCCCGACAAGGCGTGGTCCCGGATCTCCCGTTCCCGCACCACGGTGGCAGCCCTGCTCATGGACCAGAAGGTCATCGCGGGTGTGGGCAACGTCTACCGGGCGGAAGTCCTCTTCCGGCACGGCATCGACCCGTACCGGGAAGGCAGAGACCTCACCCGCGCGGAGTGGGATGCCGTCTGGGCGGATCTCGTCGCCCTGATGCGTGAGGGCGTGCGGAACAACCGCATCGACACCGTCCGCAGCGAACACACCCCTGAGGCCATGGGGCGGCCCCCGCGGGTCGACGACCACGGCGGTGAGGTGTACGTCTACCGGCGCGCCGCCCTGCCCTGCCATCTCTGCGGCGCCGTGATCCGCACCGCACCGCTCGCCGCGCGCAACCTCTTCTGGTGCCCGGACTGCCAGCGGTCCTGAGCGCACCAGCCGGTGCCGGCAGGGGGCTCGAGGGCTGCCGCGGAGCTCCGGACCTTGATCGAGGGGCTGTTCGCTGGGGGATGCCGCTCCTTCTCACTCCATAGAACCCGTGCGGCCTCGCCCCCTAGAACCCGTGCGGCAGCCAGGGCGCGTGCTCCGAGCCGAAAGCGAGCGACGCCGAGGCCAGCGCCCCGGGCCGCAGTTCCCGCACCAGACCGGCGCCCGCCAGCGCGGTGAGCGGGGTACCGCCCAGATAGGCGGCGCCCAGCTCCCGTACGGACAGTTCGAGATCGGGTGCCTCATCGGTCCGGACACAGGAAGCACCGCCGGTATCGCCGGTCAGCCGCCAACGCCCGCTATTCCACGGGCAGAAGGCGTCCTCGACACCGAACACCACGTCCACCGGGGTCCGGTAGGCACGGGCTCCGAGCGCGGCACCGATATCCACGAGCCGGACATGCAGCACATCACGGACCCGGACCAGGCACCGGCGGATGTCCGACACCAGGTACTGCCAGGGGTCGTCGATGGGCCGGTTGCGGACATGCAGCGCCGAGGTCAGATCGATGCCGAAGAGAAAGCGCCACAGAGCGGCGCTCGCCGCCGGGTCCAGCGCGTCGATGTGCCGCAGTACGACCGAGCCCTTGGGACCCGACGTGTCCCACTCGGGCTTCGTATGGAAACGGGCGTACCCCACGATCCCGCCGTCCCGCTCGGCGACCACACACTGCATGGGTGATGCCCCGTCACGTTCCTCGGGCGGGTCCAGCAGCGGCAGCCGTTCCCAGCCGGGCGTACGGGCGGGCATCCCGGGGCGCGAACCGATCGACCGTACGTACAGGGCCTCGCACTGCTCGGCCACCTCCTGGACCGGCGCGTACCGCAACCGCACGGCGTCGGTCCCCGCCGGGACCGAGAGCGTCACCCGTGAGGTGTCGATCTCGGCGGACAGCTGCCGGCTCGCGATGCCGTAACCGAAGCGACCGTAGATGGCAGGTTCCGAAGCGGTCAGCGCGGCCAGCGGCTCGCCCAGCGCCCGTACGTCGTCGAGCTGCCGCCGCATCATCGAGGTCAGGACACCGCGGCGGCGGTGCGTCGCCGCGACACTGACCATGGTCACCCCGGCCACCGGCACGAACGCCCCTCCCGGCACCGACATCCGGAAGCTGAACGCTCCTGCCGTGCCCACGCAGAGGTCCCCGTCCCAGGCGCCGATGGACCGCTCGAACTCGGTCAGATCGTTCCAGAGCGCGCGCTCCTGCTCGGACTCGGCCACACCGCCGAAGGCACGCATCAATCCCGCATACCAGGTGTCCCAGTCGGCGCGACGCAGTACTTTCAGCTCTGTACTCATGGGCCATGCCTACCAGCGTGGCCCGCACCGAGCGAGTCGATTTCGAACACAATGTCAGAGGGGTCCCCTCCACGGGGCCCGCGCGGGTGGATAAGGTCCGAGCAATGACCCGTGGCGCTGGAGCAGATTCATTCACGGCCCGGATGCGGAAGTCGGCGCACCGGGTCCGGATCGCGCTGCGCAGATCAGGCGTCGACTACTTCAGGGGCGACGGCTCGGACTGGATCGCCCTGGCCGGTCTGCTGCTGACCGTCCCGGCGCTCGCCTGCGCGACGATGTTCACGCCGGTCTGGTGCGCCCCCTCCGCTCTGGTCCTGCCGATCGTGGCAGGCGGACTGCTGCTGCGCCCGGCGAGCCTGCTGGGGCTCTACGCGGCAGCCGCGGCGGCCCTGATCGTCGAGTCGGTCACACTCGGCCCCTACACCCAGGGGCCGGGGCGGGTCACTCCCGGTACGGTCCTCACGGTGGCGGCATGCGGGCTGTTCGGACTGCTGATCGCCCAGTTCCGCAGCAGGGTCGGGGTGCCGTGGCGGCGCGGCGGGACCATGCTCTTCGACCTTCGCGAGCGGATCCGGGTCCAGAGCAAACTTCCCAGGCTGCCACAGGGCTGGCACCGGGAGATGGCGCTGCGGCCGGCCGGCGGACAGTCCTTCTCCGGCGACTTCGTGGTCGCCGCCCGCACCAACGGCGGCCGCACCCTCGAAGTCGTTCTCACGGATGTCTCGGGCAAGGGCATGGACGCGGGCTCCCGGGCCCTGCTGCTCTCCGGAGCCTTCGGCGGACTGCTCGGCTCGCTCCCCCCGCACGGCTTCCTGACCGCGGCCAACGGCTATCTGCTGCGCCAGGACTGGGACGAAGGCTTCGCCACCTCGATCCACCTGGTCCTGGACCTGGACTCCGGCGACTACGAGCTGCTCTCGGCCGGTCACCTCCCCGCACTCCAGCTCCACGCGGGCAGCGGTCGCTGGGAGGAGAAGTCGGGCGAGGGCCCGCTGCTCGGCGTCTACGACGGCGCGCAGTTCGATCCCGCCAAGGGGACACTGCGTCCCGGCGACGTCCTGATGCTGTTCACCGACGGCCTGGTCGAGGCGCCGGACCGCGACATCAGCGAGGGCATCGACCGGCTGACCGGCGAGGCGGACCGCTATGTCTCCTCGACGTTCGAGGGGGCGGCATGGCATCTGATCGAGGCGGTGGCGAAGGATGTCAATGACGACAGGGCGCTGCTGCTGATCTGCCGGGACGCGGACGCGGGACCGGTGCTCTGACGGCTGCCGCGCCACCCCTTTCGGGTCCGCGCGGCTCCGGATGCGGCGCGCGTCTGCGGACTTGGGGACGGACGCGAGGAGCGTGGCACCAGGAGGGCGGGACAGCCCCAGGGGTGGGGAGAACCCCACCCCTGGTCCGCCAGCAGCCGCCATGGTCGGCAGCGGCCGCTCTCCGTAGCGTCGGAGGCGTGGAACATCGGGCGAAGCACGGGAAGGCGGACACGATGGGGCTTCGGCGCGGCACACAGCAGGCCGGACGCGGGATCCAGGAGCCCGCCGCCGACGGGGACCAGGCCGTGGAGCTCCGTGGAGTGCGCCGTCAGTACGGACGCGGCAGCTCAGCGGTGCACGCCCTGCACGGGATCGATCTCTGCCTGCCGCGCGCCGGTTTCACCGCGGTGATGGGCCCGTCCGGGTCGGGTAAGTCGACGTTTCTGCAGTGCGCGGCGGGCCTCGACCGCCCCACCGGCGGCTCCGTACGGCTGGGCGGCACCGAGATCACCGGAATGAGCGAGAACAAGCTGACCGCCCTGCGCCGTTCCCGCCTCGGCTTCGTCTTCCAGTCGTTCAACCTGCTGCCCGCACTCACCGTCGAGCAGAACATCCTGCTGCCGATGCGGCTCGCCGGTGTGCGCCAGGACCGCAGGCGGGCCGCCGAACTCCTCGCCCGGGTAGGCCTGGACGGCACGGCGAAACGCCGCATCGGTGAACTCTCCGGTGGCCAGCAGCAGCGCGTCGCCATCGCCCGCGCCCTGGTCACACGGCCCGATGTGATCTTCGCCGACGAACCCACCGGCGCCCTCGACACCACGACGGCGGCCGAGGTGCTGTCCCTGCTGCGCGAGGCGGTGGACATGCTCGGCGCCACCGTGGTGATGGTCACCCACGATCCGGCGGCCGCCGCCTACGCGGACCGGGTGCTCTTCCTCGCCGACGGCGAGATCGCGGACAGCCTGCCGCGCACCTCGGCGGAGCGGATCGCGGCGCGTATGACGGCCCTCACCGCTCCGGCGTACGCGGGTGCGGTGGCCTGACGCCGCCCCCTCGGAGGCCCGGGAACGCGGGCCCCGCACATACCTGCGGGGCCCCGCCGGACGTACCTGCCGGCCGGGCCCCGCGGCCGGTTGTCAGGCCGCGACCTTCTCGCGCCGACGGGCGCCTTCCACCGGGTCGGGCCGGAAGGCCCAGGCCATCTCGGGCTCCGTGGCGAAACGCATCACCCGGCGTACCGGCTTGGTGCAGAACACCGTCACCGCAGCCGCCATGAAGAGCGTCGAGAACACCTCACCGAGGGGACTCTTCAGCCAGCCGTAGTCGTCGATCCAGCCGGTGTACTCGATGGTCTTGATCAGCAGACCGTGCAGCAGATAGCCGCAGAGCGTTCCCGCGCCGAGTGAGGTGAACCAGGTCTTGTTGCGCGGTACCAGTGCCAGGAAGCAAGCGGTCAGCACGATCGAGCAGGCGGTGAGGCCGAGAGCCATCACGACGCCCTCCCACCAGCCCACGCCCAGCTGCTCGGAACTGGTGCCGCGGTAGAACCAGTTGAGCGTCATCCGGGGCGCCGCCCAGTACGAGAACACCACTGTGGCGAGCATGACGGGCACGGCGAGCAGCCGCGCCTCGCGGCGCTGCACCAGCTGGAAGTGCTCCGGCTTCAGCCGAAGGCCCAGCACGAAGAACGGCAGGAACTGCAGGACCCGCTGGAGGTCGAGGTCGTCGCCGATGTTCGGAGTGATCGAGGCCAGCACCGAGACGACAACCGAGATCGTCATCGGATAGCGCAGATTGCGCCAGATCGGTGTGGTCATCCGCCAGATGAACAGCGCGGCCAGGAACCAGGTCAGGTAGTAAGGATCGAGCAGGCTGATCTCATGCCCGGGGTCGTCGTTGCCCCACTTCTCGTAGAGCGAGTACGTGGTCTCGAAGATCACATACGGGACGACGACGCCTGTGACCAGCCGGCGCAGCCGGTCCGGCCGCATGTCGAAACTGCGGGAGAAATAGCCTGAAATAAGAATGAATGCCGGCATGTGGAACGTGTAGATGAACATGTACAGCGCCCTGGTGGTGCGGCTGCCGTCCATCAGGGGTTCCCACGCGTGCGCCATGGCCACGAGCACGATGGCAAGAAACTTGGCGTTGTCGAAGAGGGCGTCACGCTGCTTCTTCGCGGCTGGGGCAGCCGCCGGCGCGCGCGTCGCATCAGGTCTGGGTGGCGCCTGTGCGCTTGTGGGGGGGTGGAGTTCCGTCTCCCGTGCCAGGGGGAGGGGAGCCCGCTGATATCCATATGGAGCGTGAACCATTCGAGGCACCCTAGCGTTGCGTGAGGGATTCCGTAAAACCCTCTCTCCCATGTGTGATATTCGCAGTACGTGTACCCCGTCCGCTTACATCTAACAGCTTGATGTTATGTCCGTATATGACCGTCTAATCCCCATCAAAGGGTGCACGGCATCGGACCTTGATCACCGCCAGTAGATCATTCGTTCTTATCGCAATAGCCTGTGAATAAGATGTGTGGGCACTGAAACGATCGATCGTGATTTGCTTTTGCAAGTCGCGCTGCGGGCAGTCCGGAATGAGTGCCCCGGTGGGCGGGTGGCCGCCGCGTTCCCGGCGTGAGGGGCGCGCGCGGGGGGCGCGCGGGATGGCGTGATCCGATCGGCGACGATTCGCCACCAGGCAACAACCACAGGCCTGTTGGTGGCACCATGGACCATGAGGAAGAGTGCTGGAGCGTCACCGTTCCCGGCCGGCAAGGCGGACCGACCAAGGGTGTGATCAGTTGTGGCCATTTCACTGTCTGTGGTGCTGCTTTTGGCGATCGTCCTTGTGGTGTTGATCCGAAGCGGCTCCATCAAGCCGGGCCCGGCCATCGTCGCCATGCTCTTCGGCTTCTTCCTGGCGTCGACAGGCATGGCTCCGTCGATCAACAGATTTCTCAACTCGATAGCCGACACGATCAACCAGATCAAGTTCTAGGGGTCGGCCCCGGAACGACGACAGCCCGGCCCGGCGAGTCATCGCCGGGCCGGGCTGTCGCGTGCGGCGCTGAACTGCCGGCTCGGGGGCCAGGAACGGGAGATCGCGGCGCCGTCGACAAGGCGATCGCGAGGGCTCTGCGGCCGGCCCCTCCGGAACGGGCACGCAGGAGGGCACGGACGGCTGATCCGGCCCGGGGGACGGCGAAGGCCCAGGCAGAGGAAACGGTCCTCTTGCCTGGGCCTTCATCATGTGGAGCGGGCGACGGGAATCGAACCCGCGTAGCTAGTTTGGAAGACTAGGGCTCTACCATTGAGCTACGCCCGCAGGCGCCGCAGGTCGGAGCGACCACGGCACGAAAAGCATCGTAGCGGGTCGGAGCCGGTCGGCGCACACCCGCCCCCGAGCGCGTAAAGAAGCCGCGACACCGTCGGCGGCCATGTACCCTACGTCTCGCACCGACGGGGTGTGGCGCAGCTTGGTAGCGCGTCCGCTTTGGGAGCGGAAGGTCGTCGGTTCGAATCCGGCCACCCCGACCATCATGCCCGCCCGCAAGATCGCATTGTGGGTCTCATCCTGCTTGCCGTTACTATGCAAGCTGTGTGCCCGCGTGTCTCTCAACCGGGCAGAGATTCTGAAGTCAGCCCCCAAGGAGACCGAACCGTGAAGAGCGCCGTGGAGACCCTGAACCCGACCCGGGTTCGGCTCAGCATTGAGGTGCCCTTCGAGGAGCTCAAGGACAGCCTCGACGCGGCGTACAAGAAGATCAACGAGCAGGTCACGGTGAAGGGCTTCCGTAAGGGCAAGATCCCGAACCGCGTCATCGACCAGCGTTTCGGCCGCGGTGCCGTCCTGGAGGAGGCCGTCAACGACGCCCTCCCGAAGTTCTACACCGAGGCCGTGAACGAGGGTGAGCTGAACGTACTCGGCCAGCCCGAGGTCGACATCACCGAGCTCAAGGACGGCGAGCTGCTCTCCTTCACCGCCGAGGTCGACATCCGGCCCGAGATCGAGATTCCGGACTACTCCGGCATCGAGGTCGAGGTGGACGCCGTCGAGGTCAGCGACGAGGACGTCGACAAGGCCGTCGAGGACCTGCGTGGACGCTTCGCCTCCACCAACCCCGTCGAGCGCGCCGCCGCCGACGGCGATGTCGTGACGATCGACCTGGAAGCCAAGGTCGACGGCGAGGTCCTCGAGGACGGCGTGGCCGAGGGTGTCTCGTACACCATCGGCTCCGGTGAGCTGCTCGATGGCATCGACGAGGCCGTGACCGGCCTGGAGGCCGGTGGCGAGACCACCTTCACCTCCGAGCTGAAGGGCGGCTCGGCCGAAGGCAAGGCCGCCGAGGTCTCCGTCAAGGTGACCGCGGTCGCCGCTCGTGAGCTCCCCGCCCTGGACGACGACTTCGCGCAGCTGGCGAGCGAGTTCGACACCCTGGACGAGCTCAAGGCCGACAGCCGCAAGCGCCTCGAGAACACCAAGCAGTACGACCAGGCCACCCAGGCACAGGAGCGCGTCCTCGACGAGCTGCTGAAGCTGACGGAGGTCCCGATCCCCGAGAAGCTTCTCGAGGACGAGATCAACACTCGTAAGCACAACCTGGAGCACCACCAGCTCGGCCAGATGGGCCTCGACCTCGCCAAGTACCTGGAGATCCAGGGCAAGTCCGAGGAAGAGTTCACCGCCGAGACCAAGGAGCAGGCCGAGAAGGGCATCAAGACCCAGTTCATTCTCGACGAGCTGGTCAACAAGGAGAAGCTGAACGTCAACCAGGAGGAGCTCACCGAGCACCTCATGCGGCGCGCGCAGTCCTCCGGCATGAGCCCCGACCAGTTCGCCCAGGCGGTCGTCGAGGGCGGCCAGGTCCCGATGCTCGTCGGCGAGGTCGCCCGCGGAAAGGCCCTCGCGGTCGTCGTGGAGGCCGCCACGGTCAAGGACACCAAGGGTGAGGTCGTCGACCTCAGCGACGACGAGGACGAGGCTGCCGAGTCGGACGACGCGGCCGAGGCCGCCGCCGGCGACGCGGCAGAGGACAAGACCGAGGCCTGAGCCTCCGTCTGATCTTCTCGCGATCTCGACCGGGTCAGAACCCGGATGAAGGGTCCGGACGTCCTGTACGTCCGGACCCTTCGTCGTACGCGTGAACGGGCCGCTACCTTGCGCTCCCAGCGAACAGTTCGGGAAGCGGGATGGCGTTGTCCCACCTGCGCGTTAGGGTCCATGAAGAGGAGGGCAGGGGAGTACCCGACCCCCGCACTCCTTCAGTACGAAGACGCTGAGACGGCCGCAGCCGTCAGAGACGAGCAGGTGGATACGTGACGAATCTGATG
The DNA here is from genome assembly GCF_036088315.1 of Streptomyces sp. NBC_00344. Taxonomy (NCBI): domain Bacteria; kingdom Bacillati; phylum Actinomycetota; class Actinomycetes; order Kitasatosporales; family Streptomycetaceae; genus Streptomyces; species Streptomyces sp. NBC_00344. The sequence goes on from NZ_CP107996.1 coordinate 4,640,009, forward strand.
CCTTACGCCGCCGGCGAGCCCAACATCGGTGGCGGCCTCGGCGACCAGGTCTACAACCGACTGCTCGGCGAGCGGATCATCTTCCTCGGCCAGCAGGTCGACGATGACATCGCCAACAAGATCACCGCACAGCTGCTCCTCCTTGCCGCTGACCCGGACAAGGACATCTACCTGTACATCAACAGCCCCGGCGGCTCGGTGACGGCGGGCATGGCGGTCTACGACACCATGCAGTACATCCCGAACGACGTGGTCACCATCGGTATGGGGCTCGCGGCCTCGATGGGCCAGTTCCTGCTGACCGGCGGCAGCGCGGGCAAGCGTTTCGCGCTCCCCAACACCGACATCCTGATGCACCAGGGCTCGGCAGGCCTCGGCGGTACCGCATCGGACATCAAGATCCAGGCGGAACAGCTGCTGCGTACGAAGAAGCGCATGGCGGAGATCACCGCCCGCCACTCCGGCCAGACCGTCGACGCCATCATCCGCGACGGTGACCGTGACCGCTGGTACACCGCGGAGGAGGCCAAGGAGTACGGCCTCATCGACGAGATCATCTCCTCCGCCTCGCGCGTCCCGGGCGGTGGCGGCACCGGAGCCTGAAGCTCCGCAGCCCTGTCCACGAGCCCGGCCGACCACTGAACGCCACCAGGATGGTGAACACCCACATGAACGACCACTCCGCTTCCGCCAGCGGCCTGTACACCGGCCCGCAGGTCGACAACCGCTACATCGTTCCGCGCTTCGTCGAGCGCACCTCGCAGGGCGTGCGCGAGTACGACCCGTATGCGAAGCTCTTCGAGGAGCGTGTGATCTTCCTCGGCGTGCAGATCGACGACGCCTCCGCCAACGACGTCATGGCGCAGCTGCTCTGCCTGGAGTCGATGGACCCGGACCGGGACATCTCGATCTACATCAACAGCCCGGGCGGCTCGTTCACGGCCCTTACGGCCATCTACGACACGATGCAGTTCGTGAAGCCGGACATCCAGACGGTCTGCATGGGCCAGGCGGCCTCCGCCGCGGCCGTCCTGCTGGCCGCCGGCACCCCCGGCAAGCGCATGGCGCTTCCGAACGCCCGTGTGCTGATCCACCAGCCGTCCTCGCAGACCGGCCGTGAGCAGCTCTCCGACCTGGAGATCGCGGCCCGTGAAATCCTGCGTATGCGGACCCAGTTGGAGGATCTGCTGGCGAAGCACTCGACCACTCCGATCGAGAAGATCCGGGATGACATCGAGCGCGACAAGATCCTCACGGCTGAGGAAGCGCTCGCATACGGCCTGGTCGATCAGATCGTCTCGACCCGCAAGGGCTCCGTCGGGATGCTGTCCAACTGACGGTCGTTTGATCTGCCTGCCATCCCCTGGCACGGTTCACGTCGAAGTGAACCGTGCCAAGGGGGGCCCGAACGGGGGGCCCGGCAAGGTACCGTCGAATATGAGGCACCAGGAGACGCTGAACGTGGCGTCTCCCAGGCGAAGGGGAAGCACCTCGTGGCACGCATCGGTGATGGCGGCGACCTGCTCAAGTGCTCGTTCTGCGGGAAGAGCCAGAAGCAGGTGAAGAAGCTCATCGCAGGCCCCGGGGTGTACATCTGCGACGAGTGCATTGACCTCTGCAACGAGATCATTGAGGAGGAACTCGCAGAGACCTCCGAAGTGCGGTGGGAGGAATTGCCCAAACCGCGCGAGATCTACGAGTTCCTCGAGGGGTACGTCGTCGGGCAGGAGCCCGCGAAGAAAGCCCTCTCGGTAGCGGTCTACAACCACTACAAGCGCGTCCAGGCCGGCGAGAACGGCGGCGGTGCGAACCGCGAGGACGCGATCGAGCTCGCCAAGTCCAACATCCTGCTGCTCGGCCCCACCGGCTCGGGCAAGACGCTGCTGGCGCAGACGCTGGCCCGGATGCTCAACGTCCCGTTCGCCATCGCGGACGCCACGGCGCTGACCGAGGCGGGCTACGTCGGCGAGGACGTCGAGAACATCCTGCTCAAGCTGATCCAGGCCGCCGACTACGACGTCAAGAAGGCCGAGACCGGGATCATCTACATCGACGAGATCGACAAGGTCGCCCGCAAGAGCGAGAACCCGTCGATCACCCGTGATGTCTCGGGCGAGGGCGTACAGCAGGCCCTCCTCAAGATTCTGGAAGGCACCACCGCGTCGGTGCCGCCGCAGGGCGGCCGTAAGCATCCGCACCAGGAGTTCATCCAGATCGACACCACGAACGTGCTGTTCATCGTGGGTGGCGCCTTCTCCGGTCTGGAGCGGATCATCGAGTCGCGGGCGGGCGCGAAGGGCATCGGCTTCGGCGCGACCATCCGCTCCAAGCGGGAGATCGAGGCGAGCGACCAGTTCCAGGAGGTCATGCCGGAGGACCTGGTGAAGTTCGGGATGATCCCCGAGTTCATCGGCCGCCTTCCCGTACTGACCTCGGTGCACAACCTGGACCGCGAAGCCCTCCTCCAGATCCTGGTCGAGCCGCGCAACGCACTGGTCAAGCAGTACCAGCGCCTCTTCGAACTCGACGGCGTGGAGCTGGACTTCGACCGTCCCTCCCTGGAGGCCATCGCCGACCAGGCGATCCTGCGGGGCACCGGGGCGCGAGGTCTGCGCGCCATCATGGAAGAGGTGCTGCAGTCGGTGATGTACGAGGTGCCGTCCCGCAAGGACGTCGCCCGGGTCGTCATCACCGCGGACGTGGTCCGCGACAACGTGAACCCGACGCTGGTCCCGCGCGAGCCGCGCATCGTCGGCAACGACGGGCGGCACGAGAAGTCCGCGTAGCGGTAGGGGCACAGACATACGACGTAGGGGCGCCCGGTCGGTTGAACCGACCGGGCGCCCCTACGCTGTCCGGGCTCCCGTTACTTGACGGGCACGCGGACGGCCTTGCGGAGATCGGCGGTCACCTTGGCCGAGTCGTCAAGGCTGAGTCCGTCGCCCGCTCCCTGGGTCGGGACGGTGATGCCGAGCGTGCTGTAGTCGGCCCACATGCAGAAGTACTGCGTGTTCGTCTTCTTGGTGGCGGGGTTCGGGCCCTGTGCCTGCTGGCACTTCATCACAGCACCGTCAAGGTTGTCGGGGCTGACCGACTGGGGATCGCCGATCCACTTGACCTTGCTGTCCTTGTTGTTCTTCTTGAAGGCGGCGAAGCCCGCGTCCACGGTCGCTGCCGGGTCCTTCACCTTGCCGTACAGGCCCTCGAAGCTGAGGGAGTGTGCTCCGGCGAGCTCCAGAGGGTTCGGCGCCTTGGCCGGGTTGCTGAAGTCAATGGTGGAGTAGACGGCGCCGACCGACTTTGCCTGGGTGATGCCGCTGTTGGCCAGTCCCTTCGCGTCGCTGGACGACGCGTCCTGCGCCGGCCGGTTCGCGCCGTTGCGCTTGTAGTCCCCGAGCACCTTGGCCGGTGTCGTCAGCATGTGCGGTCCGTCGTCGGCGAGCGAACCGCTGTCGCCGCCCTTGGTCAGCAGATAGACGCCGCCGCCGATCACCGCGACCGCCACGACGGCCGCGACCACGATCAGACCCGTCTTCTTCTTCGGCGCCTGCGGCGGAGGCGGTACCTGCCCGTATGGGGGCTGCTGCGGCTGCTGCTGGCCGTACGGGCCGGGCTGTCCCGGTCCCGGCTGCTGCTGCGGGTAGCCGTAACCCGGCTGCTGGGGCGGTACGCCCTGAGGGGCCTGCTGCGGGTAGCCGTAGCCGGGCTGCGGCTGGCCGGCGGGCTGGCCGTACGGGTTCGCGGGCTGCTGACCGTACGGTCCGGGCTGCTGCGGCTGCTGACCGTAGGGGCCTGGCTGCTGCGGCGGCTGCTGGCCGTAGGGGCCCGGCTGCTGCGGCGGTTGCTGGCCGTACGGGCCCGGCTGGTTGTAGCTCATGGACGTGGTCCCCCTGTAGGTGCTTGCGTATCTGAACATCCTGGCGGACGCCCGGGCCGGCCGGAGTGCCGGGGGCCACAGTCACACAGAAGATTTCCGTTTCAGTACGGGACCGTGACGCCCCTAAACTGACCCCGTGACCGAGAACTCATCGCAGCAGACTCCAGCGCCCATCTCCGAACTGCCGACCCAGTACGCGCCGGCCGAGGTAGAGGGGAAGCTGTACGAGCGCTGGGTGGAGCGCGGTTACTTCGAGGCCGACGCGAAGAGCGAGAAGCCTCCGTACACCATCGTCATCCCGCCGCCGAACGTCACCGGATCACTCCACCTGGGGCACGCCTTCCAGCACACGCTGATGGACGCCCTGACCCGCCGCAAGCGCATGCAGGGCTTCGAGGCACTCTGGCTGCCCGGCATGGACCACGCCGGAATCGCCACCCAGAACAAGGTCGAGCAGCAGCTCGCCGAGGAGGGCAAGTCCCGCCAGGACCTGGGGCGCGCGGAGTTCACCGACCGCGTCTGGCAGTGGAAGGAGGAGTACGGCGGCAAGATCCTCGGGCAGATGCGCCGCCTCGGTGACGGGGTCGACTGGTCCCGTGAGCGTTTCACCATGGACGAGGGGCTCTCCAAGGCCGTCCAGACGATCTTCAAGAAGCTCTACGACGACGAGCTGATCTACCGCGCCGAGCGCATCATCAACTGGTGCCCGCGCTGTCTGACCGCGATCTCCGACATCGAGGTCGACTACCAGGACGACGACGGCGAGCTGGTCTCGCTGAAGTACGGAGAGGGCGACGAGACCCTGGTCGTCGCGACCACCCGGGTCGAGACGATGCTCGGTGACACCGCGATCGCCGTTCACCCCGACGACGCGCGCTACGCCCACCTCATCGGCAAGCGGATCAAGCTGCCGCTCACCGACCGGACCATCCCGGTCGTCGCAGACACCCACGTCGACCCGGAGTTCGGCACCGGCGCCGTCAAGGTGACGCCCGCGCACGACCCGAACGACTTCGCCATCGGGCAGCGGCACGGCCTGGAATCCATGACGATCATGGACGAGCGGGGTGTCATCACGGTGCCCGGGCCCTTCCAGGGGCTCGACCGCTTCGAGGCGCGCTCCACGATCGTCGAGGCCATGCGCGAGCAGGGCAGGATCGTCGCCGAGAAGCGCCCCTACACGCACTCGGTCGGACACTGCTCGCGCTGCAAGACCACCGTCGAGCCCCGGCTCTCCCTCCAGTGGTGGGTCAAGGTCGAGACGCTCGCCAAGGACGCGGGCGACGCCGTCCGTGACGGACGGGTCAAGATTCACCCGAAGGAGATGGAGAAGCGCTACTTCGACTGGGTCGACAACCTCAACGACTGGTGCATCTCACGGCAGTTGTGGTGGGGCCACCGCATCCCCGTCTGGTACGGCCCCGCGGGTGAGGTCATCTGTGTCGGACCGGACGAGGAGGCGCCCACCGGCGAGGGCTGGCATCAGGACGAGGACGTCCTGGACACCTGGTTCTCCTCCGGACTGTGGCCGTTCTCGACGCTCGGCTGGCCGGAGCAGACCCCCGACCTCGAGAAGTTCTACGCGACCGATGTGCTGCTCACCGGGCACGACATCATTTTCTTCTGGGTCGCGCGGATGATGATGTTCGGTCTCTACGCGATGGACGGCGTCGCGCCGTTCCACACCATCGCGCTGACCGGCCTGGTCCGCGACGAGTTCGGCAAGAAGATGTCGAAGTCCAACCCCAACGCCGTCGACCCGCTGGACTGGATGGACGAGTACGGCGCCGACGCCGTCCGCTTCACGCTGGCCAACGGTGCCAACCCCGGCGCCGATGTGCCGATCGGCGAGGACTGGGTCAAGGCGTCCCGCAACTTCGCCAACAAGATCTGGAACGCCACCCGCTTCGCGCTGATGAACGGCGCCAACGTCGAGGGTGAACTGCCGCCCGCCGGGAAGCTGTCGGCGAACGACCGGTGGATCCTGTCACGGCTGAACGCGGTCGTGGCCGAGACGGACGCGTACTACGACGACTACCAGTTCGCGAAGCTGGCCGACACCCTCTACCACTTCGCCTGGGACGAGGTCTTCGACTGGTACGTCGAGTTGTCGAAGACGACGTTCTTCGCGGGCGGCGAACCGGCGCAGGCGTCGGCGCGGGTGCTCGGTGAGGTCCTCGATGTGATGCTGCGCCTGCTGCACCCGATCGTCCCGTTCGTCACCGAGACGCTGTGGACGACGCTCACCGGCAAGGAGTCGGTGGTCGTCGCCGACTGGCCCGCCGACTCCGGCTTCCGCGACAGCGCGGCGGAGCAGGAGATCCTGCTGGTCCAGCAGGTCGTCACCGAGGTCCGCAGGTTCCGTTCCGACCAGGGCCTGCAGCCCGGCCAGAAGGTCCCGGCCGAGCTCGACCTGTCCGGTACGGCACTCGCGCCGCACGAGGCGTCGATCCGCCAGGTGCTCAGGCTCCAGCCGGCCGGGGCGGACTTCCACGCCACCGCCTCGCTGCCGGTCGCGGGCGCCACGGTCGCGCTCGACCTTTCGGGCACCATCGATGTCGGGGCGGAGCGCAAGCGGCTGACCAAGGACATCAGCGCGGCGGAGAAGGAGAAGACGCAGGCGCTCGGCAAGCTGGGCAACGAGGCTTTCCTCGCGAAGGCTCCGGACAACGTCGTCGACAAGATCCGTACCCGCCTCGCGAAGGCCGAGGCGGACATCGAGCGGATCCAGGCCCAGCTGGACGCGCTGCCGAAGGCGTAACGGGCGGGCCGGCACCGTCCCCGGACGGGGATCGGTGCCCCCGGTGCGGGCGCGTCCCCGGTCCGGGGCCGCTGCGACATGACGTAGGGCGGACAAGGGGGCGGGGCGTGAGCCCCGTTCCCTTCTCTCCGTACACTGGGCCTGTGAGCGAGTCCGACCCTTTCGACGAGATCGTCGACGCAGAGACCACCCGTGACCCCGATCTGGCGGTGATCGAGGCCGGCAGCCGTACCCTGCGCACGCAGGCCGGACCGCCCGCGGGCGACGGCATTCCGGCCCGTCCCGCCGACCCGGAGGTGGACAAGGCGCTGCGCACGGTGGAGCAGGAGCTGCTCGGCCGCTGGCCGGAGACCAAGCTCGACCCCTCCCTGGTCCGGATGGAGGCGCTTCTCGACCTCCTGGGCGATCCGCAGCGCGCGTATCCGTCCATCCACATCACCGGCACCAACGGCAAGACATCGACGGCGCGCATGATCGAGGCCCTGCTGGGCGCGTTCGAGCTGCGTACCGGGCGGTACACCTCGCCGCACGTCCAGTCGATCACCGAGCGGATCAGCCTCAACGGTGCCCCGATCGAGGCAGAGCGCTTCATCGAGACGTACGAGGACATCAAGCCGTACATCGACATGACCGACGGACAGCAGGAACACCGGCTGTCCTTCTTCGAGGTGCTCACCGGTATGGCGTACGCGGCCTTCGCCGACGCGCCCGTCGATGTGGCGGTCGTGGAGGTCGGCATGGGCGGCAGCTGGGACGCGACCAACGTCATCGAGGCTCCGGTGGCCGTGATCACGCCCATCGCGCTGGACCACACCGACCGGCTCGGCGACACGCCCGGCGAGATCGCCGTCGAGAAGTCGGGAATCATCAAGCAGGACGCCACGGTCATCCTGGCGCAGCAACCGGTGGACGCCGCACAGGTGATGCTGAAGAAGGCCGTCGAGACGGACGCCACGGTGGCCCGCGAGGGCATGGAGTTCGGTATCGGCAGCCGGGAGATCGCGGTCGGCGGCCAGCTGCTGACACTGCGCGGGCTCGGCGGCGCGTCCTCCGAGTACACCGACATCTTCCTGCCGCTCTACGGCGCCCACCAGGCGCACAACGCGGCGGTGGCACTCGCGGCGGTCGAGGCGTTCTTCGGCGTGGGCGCACGGCAGGCAGGCATGCTCGACATCGATGTGGTGCGCAAGGCCTTCGCTTCGGTGGCCTCACCAGGACGCATGGAGGTCGTACGGAGCTCGCCGACCGTCGTCCTGGACGCCGCGCACAATCCGGCAGGCGCGCAGGCGGCTGCCGCCGGCATCACCGAGGCGTTCAGCTTCTCCCGGCTGATCGGCGTGGTCGGGGCGAGCGGCGACAAGGATGTGCGGGGGCTGCTCGAGGCCTTCGAGCCGATCTTCGCGGAGGTCGTGGTCACCCAGAACTCCACTCCCCGTGCGATGAGCGCGGACGATCTCGCCGCGCTCGCGGTGGAGATCTTCGGCGATGAGCGGGTCGTCGTCGAGCCGCGGCTCGACGACGCTCTGGAGGCGGCGATCACGCTCGCCGAGGAGGAGGACGAATACGCGGGAGCGGGGGTACTGGTCACCGGTTCCGTGATCACCGTCGGCGAGGCCCGGCTGCTCCTGGGGAGGCACTGAGTCATGCGGACACTCTGTGCTTCCACACTGATCGGCGAGTTCTTCGTGATCGGATTCGCCGGCCTGGTCGCCATGAAGGGCGACACCCCAGGGGCCACGGTCTGGACCGTGTGCGGTATCGGGATGCTGCTCTCGGTGCTGCTCAGCGGAATGCTCAGCCGCCCGGGAGCGGTGCAGATCGGCTGGGCGCTGCAGATCGCACTGGTGCTCAGCGGTTTCGTGGTCCCGACGATGTTCTTCCTCGGTGCGGTCTTCGGCGGTCTGTGGTGGGCGTCGGTCCACTACGGCCGGAAGATCGACGAGACGAAGGCGCGCTGGGCCGCCCAGGCCGAACAGTCATCCGCAGAGCCTGACGCTGCGTAATGGGCGGCGTGCGGGGCCCTGTAACCTCTGAGAACCCGCACCCCGCGAACGAAGGAGTCCGCCCCGTGAGCCAGCGCACGCTCGTCCTGCTCAAGCCCGATGCCGTACGCCGCGGCCTGATCGGCGAGGTCATCGGCCGCATCGAGCGCAAGGCGAACTGGACCATCTCCGCGCTGGAGCTGCGCACCCTCGACCAGGACACCCTGGAGCAGCACTACGGCGAGCACAAGGGCAAGCCCTTCTACGAGCCGCTGGTGGAGTTCATGGCGTCCGGCCCCGTTGTGGCGCTGATCGTCGAGGGTGAGCGGGTCATCGAGGGAGTACGCGCACTGGCCGGTCCGACAGACCCGATCGCCGCGGCTCCCGGCTCCATTCGTGGGGATTTCGGGACCATCGTCCGGGAGAACCTCATCCACGCCTCGGACTCGGAGGAGTCCGCGATGCGAGAACTGAAGATTTTTTTCCCGGCCGTCTCCTGACACGCTGTCAGCCGAATAGCGCCCTCGGCCTCGGGCGACCGAATTAATTCGGTCGCCCTTCGGCATATGCCGGGCGATTTCGGGAACGCATCGCTCCAACATGACGTCACCATGACTGAGGCGGGTGCCAACACCGCCCACATGGCGGAGACCCTCGCGCGATGTTCGTGCAGGCGGCACTACGATGAAGCCTTCACACCCACAGCGCTCACTTCGCCTACCAAATGCCAATCGCTCCACTTGGGAAGGCCCGACGCATCCTCATGGGGAACAAGGGGAACTCAATGTCGTTCATCGGCCGTGACATGGCTATCGACCTCGGGACTGCCAACACGCTGGTGTACGTCAGGGGTCGCGGGATCGTTCTCAACGAACCCTCCGTCGTCGCCATCAACACCAACACCGGCGGAATTCTCGCCGTGGGTGCCGAGGCCAAGAAGATGATCGGCCGCACGCCGGGCAACATCGTTGCCGTGCGACCGCTGAAGGACGGCGTGATCGCCGACTTCGAGATCACCGAGCGGATGCTCCGCTATTTCATCCTGAAGATCCACAAGCGCCGCTATCTGGCCCGCCCGCGGGTCGTCGTCTGCGTGCCCTCGGGTATCACAGGGGTCGAGCGCCGTGCCGTCATCGAGGCGTCCACGCAGGCCGGTGCCCGCCAGGTACACATCATCGAGGAGCCCATGGCAGCGGCCATCGGCTCCGGCCTGCCGGTCCATGAGGCCACCGGCAACATGGTCGTCGACATCGGCGGAGGTACCACCGAGGTCGCGGTGATCTCGCTGGGCGGAATCGTCACGGCACAGTCGATCCGTGTCGCGGGCGACGAGCTGGACAACGCGATCATCCAGCACATCAAGAAGGAGTACTCCCTTCTGCTCGGTGAGCGGACGGCGGAGCAGATCAAGATCACGATCGGCTCGGCCTTCGACCTGGAGAAGGACGAGCACACCGAGATCCGCGGCCGCGACCTGGTCTCGGGCCTGCCGAAGACCGTGGTCATCTCGGCGGCAGAGGTCCGCAAGGCCATCGAGGAGCCGGTCAACGCGATCGTCGACGCGGTCAAGACCACGCTCGACAAGTGCCCGCCGGAGCTCTCCGGCGACGTCATGGACCGCGGCATCGTCCTCACCGGCGGCGGCGCGCTGCTCCGCGGCCTGGACGAGCGGCTGCGCCACGAGACCGGAATGCCGATCCATATCGCCGAGGATCCGCTGGACTCGGTGGCACTCGGTTCCGGCAAGTGTGTCGAGGAATTCGAGGCGCTCCAGCAGGTGCTGGACGCCCAGCCGCGGCGGTAGCGGAATGCCGGGCGGGACAGGCCGTTCCTCCTCCTGCGCCCCGGTGGGCGCGGGGGGACTCCCTGTACGGGGCATATCCGCCCGGTGCGGCGGAACGTTGATATACACAAACGCATAGACATTCCGACGAGGAAGGCACGGCCTCCGCACGTGAGGGACACACGAGAGAGCCGGCTGCTCCTGGTGCTGCTGGTCGCCATCGCGTTCGCACTGATCACGGTGGACATTCGCGGCGGCGAGGCGTCGCCGGTCGACAGTGCCCGGCACGCCGCCGCCACTGTGTTCGGCCCGGTCGAGAACGGTGTCGCGGACGCCGTGAACCCGGTCGGCAACGCGATCGGTGCGGTACGGGACTCCGGCGACCGGCACGACCGCATCAGCGCACTCCAGCGCGAGAACGCGGCGCTGAAGCAGCAGCTCGGCAGCAGCGCCCGCAACCGCAGCCGGGTGCGTCAGCTCGACACCATGCTCAAGACCGCGGCCAGGGGCCAGTACGGCATCAAGGGCGCCCAGGTCATCGCCATAGGAGCGGCCCAGGGCTTTTCCTGGACCGTCACCATCGACGCCGGTTCCGCCGACGGAATCCTGCGCAACATGACCGTGCTCAACGGCGACGGACTCGTCGGGCGGGTCACCACCGTGGGGCCGCACACCGCGACCGTGCTGCTCGCCAACGACCCCGACTTCACCGTCGGCACCCGGATGGAGAACACCGACGAACTCGGCTTCGCCACCGGACGCGGCGACCGTCCGCTCGCCGTGCAGCTCCTCAACGGCAAGGCGGACGTGAAGAAGGGCGACCGGCTGGTCACCTTCGGCTCCAGCAACGACAAGCCCTTCGTGCCGGGTGTCCCGGTCGGCCAGGTCATCCGGGTGGATCCGTCCCGCGGCGATCTGACCCGTACCGTCTACGTCCACCCGTTCGTCGGCTTCACCAAGCTCGACCTGGTCGGTGTGGTCGTCGAGCCGCCGCGCGAGAACCCGCGCGACACCGTGCTCCCCGCCAAGCCCGCCAAGCCGAAGCCGGCCCCGACCGTCACTGTCACGGTCACTCCGTCGGGGAATCCCGACCCCAACGCGGACGCCGCCCCCGACGCCAATGCCGCCCCCGACGCGAACGCCGATCCCAACGGTGACGCCGATCCCAATGGCAACGCCGATCCCAACGCCGACGCCAACGTCCCTCAGTAGGAGGAGCTGATCCGCATGCGTCTCAACCGGATGCTGCTCTCGGCCACGTTGGTGGTGGTCGCCCTGATGATTCAGGTGAGCGTGCTCGCCCGACTTCAACTACCCGGCGCTGTGCCGGACTTGGTGCTGCTCACGGTAGTGGCCCTGGCGCTGGTGTACGGGCACGTGGGCGGTGCCCTGGTGGGCTTCGGCGCCGGTCTGCTTGCGGACCTGGCCCCGCCCGCCGACCACGCCGCCGGGCGGTACGCGCTGGTGCTCTGCGTGGTCGGCTACGCCGCGGGGCTCGCCAAGCCCGAGAGCGGCCGTATCAGGTCGGCCACCGGCCCGATGGCCGTCGTCGTCGCAGCGGCGATCGGCTCCACCCTGCTGTACGCCGGGGTGGGCGCGCTGGTCGGGGACACGGCGGCCCGCCATGTGGGCATCGCCGGCCTGCTGTTCAGCGCCGCGGTGTACGACCTGCTGCTGGCGCCGTTCACCGTTCCGTTCATCATGGCGCTGGCCAGACGCGCCGAGAACGATCCGCTCGCCGATTCCCAGGGCACCGGTGCGGGGGGCGATGTCGCGACCGGCTGGCTGGCCACGGGCACCGGCCTGCGGATCGGGAACCAGCGCGGTGTGCTGCGGATGAGGGCGGCCAGGTCACGGGCGGCCAGGGCAGGACGCATCAAGGGGGTCAAGCGGCTGTGAGGCTGCATCCCCGGACAACCAGTGGGGGCCCCCGGTGAGGCCGCGCCTCCCGGGGGACGCCCCCCGCACACCCAGCCGGACCATCAGTAGCGGGAGCTCCGCGTGAGCAACATCCCCGAGACCGGACGCACCTCACGGGTTCGGATCCGTCTCGTCGTCATCCAGATCCTCGTCTTCTCCCTCCTCCTCACCCTCGGTGGCCGGCTCTGGTACCTCCAGATCCGCAACGGTGACGAGTACACCGCCGAAGCCAAGAACAACCATGTCCAGCAGGTCGTCCAGCCCGCGGTGCGCGGTTCCATCCTCGATTCCCGCGGCACACCGCTGGCCGACAACGAGACGAGGCTCGTCGTCTCCGCCAACCGCACCTCCCTGATGAAGATGAGCGACGACGGCAAAGCCGTCCTCACCCGTCTGGCCGGCGTTCTGGGCATGAAGCCCGCGGAGGTCATCGCCAAGGTCAGGCTCTGCGACGCGAAGACACCGAAGCCGTGCTGGAACGGATCGCCCTATCAGCCGATCCCCGTCACGGAGGACGCGACCACCCAGCAGGCGCTCCAGATCCGGGAGCGCACCGAGGACTTCCCCGGCATCACCGCGGAGCCCACGGCCGTACGCACGTACCCCGGTACCGGCGGCCTCAACGCCGCGCAGGTGCTGGGCTACCTCGGCCCGGTCACCGACGACGAGGTGGCCAAGTCGGGCAAGACGGACAACCCGCTGCTCCGCTCCGACCAGGTCGGACGAGCCGGCCTCGAGTCCACCTACGACCAGCAGCTGCGCGGCAAGTCCGGGGTCACCCGCTACGAGGTGGACAACCTGGGACGGGTGATCGGCAAGGCCGGGCAGACCCCGTCGCAGCCCGGCAGTAGTCTCATCACCAGCATCGACTCGCGGGTCCAGGCGATCACCGAGAAAGAACTGGCGACGGCCATGAAGAACCTCCGCAAGACCTGGGACTCGGTGACCCACAGCAACTACAAGGCCGACTCGGGCGCGGCAGTGGTGATGAACGTGCACACCGGGCAGATCATCGCGATGGCCAGCGCCCCGACCTACGACCCCAACGTCTGGGGCGGCGGCATCTCGGCCAAGAACTACGACAAACTCACCAAGGCCTCGTCCAACTACCCGCTGCTGAACAGGGCCATCCAGGGCCAGTCGGCGCCGGGATCGACCTTCAAGGTCATCTCCACCAGCGCCGCCATCAACGCCGGATACACCCCGGACGGCGGCTACCCCTGCACCTCGTCGATGACCATCGGCAACCGCGAGTTCAAGAACTTCGAGGGCGAGAACTTCGGCCCCATCAGCCTGGGCAAGGCACTCGAGGTCTCCTGCGACACGGTCTTCTACCACCTGGCCTACGACCAGTGGAAGAAGGACGGCGGCAACAACCCCAAGCACCCCAAGGACTGGTTCTTCAAGACGGCCCACGAGTTCGGGCTCGGCAAGAAGACCGGGATCGACCTGCCCAACGAGCTGGCCGGCCGGGTCCCGGACCGGGCCTGGAAGCAGGCCTACTGGGAGGCCAACAAGGACTTCTGGTGCAAGCAGGGCAAGAAGGACGGCAGCTACGTCCAGCAGATCGAGTACGAGAACTGCACCGACGGCAACCATCTCCGCGCGGGTGACTCCGTCAACTACGCGATCGGCCAGGGCGACACCCTCCTCACGCCGATACAGGAGGCGACGATCTACTCCGCCATCGCCAACGGCGGCACGATGTACAAGCCCAGCGTGGGCAAGGCGGTCGTGAGCGCCGACGGCAAGAGCGTCCAGCCGCTCAAGCCCCGGGTCGCGGGCAAGCTGCCCGACAGCAAGCAGACCGTCTCGTACATCAACAAGGCGCTGGAAGGCGTGGTCACCAGCGGTACCGCGGCCTGGCAGTTCGGCGGCTGGCCGCAGGACAAGATCACGCTGCACGCCAAGACCGGCACCGCCGAGGTCGCCGGCAAGCAGACCACGTCCTGGCTGTCCACGTACACCAAGGACTACGCCATCGTGATGACGATCTCCCAGGGCGGTACCGGATCCGGCGGCTCGGGTCCCGCGGTCCGCAAGATCTACGAGGCGATGTACGGCCTCGACAGCAAGGGCAAGCAGAACCTCAAGAAGGCGATCATGCCGAAGCCGCAGACGGCTCTGCCGAAGATCAACAAGGACGGTGCGATCGTCTCGCCGAAGATCGCCCCGGCCGGCCCGAACCCGCGGAAGGTGCCGGCGAACAGCAGCCGGCAACTCGCGGGCGCGCTGGGCAGGAGGGACTAGGACATGGGCGGTTTCTCCGTAGCCCGGTACGCCCCCGACCGGGGCGCCTGGTCCAAGCTGACCGCACGCGACTCCCTGGTGCGCCGGCTCGACTGGCCGCTGCTCATGGCGTCCCTCGCGCTGTCCTTCATCGGTTCGCTGCTGGTCTACTCCGCCACTCGCGGCCGTGACTCGCTCACGCATGGCGACCCGTACTACTTCCTGCTGCGCCATGCCATGAACACCGGCATCGGCCTCGCGCTGATGATCGGCACCATCTGGCTCGGCCACCGGACCCTGCGCGGCGCGGTCCCGGTGCTCTACGGGATCTCCGTGGTGCTGGTGCTCGCCGTCCTGTCCCCGCTCGGCCAGACCGTGAACGGCGCACACGCCTGGATCGTCATCGGCGGCGGGTTCTCCCTGCAGCCCTCCGAGTTCACCAAGATCACGATCATTCTGGGGATGGCGATGATCCTCGCCTCCCGGGTGGACGCGGGGGACCAGGACCACCCCGATCACCGCACGGTGGCCAAGTCGCTCGGGGTGGCGGCCATCCCGATACTGATCATCATGCTGATGCCGGACCTCGGCTCGGTCATGGTGATCGCGATGATCGTCCTCGGCGTGCTGCTCGCGTCCGGCGCCTCCAACCGCTGGGTGCTGGGGCTTCTCGGCACCGGTGTGGTCGGCGCCGTCGGTGTCTGGAAGGCCGGTCTGCTCGACGAGTACCAGATCGCCCGGTTCGCGGCCTTCGCCAACCCGGCACTGGACCCGGCGGGTGTCGGATACAACACCAACCAGGCGCGGATCGCGATCGGTTCGGGCGGGCTGCACGGCACCGGCCTGTTCCACGGCTCGCAGACCACCGGGCAGTTCGTTCCCGAGCAGCAGACCGACTTCGTCTTCACCGTCGCGGGCGAGGAACTCGGCTTCCTGGGTGCCGGGCTGATCCTCGTACTCCTGGGTGTCGTGCTGTGGCGGGCCTGCCGGATCGCCCGCGAGACGACCGAGCTGTACGGCACCGTCGTAGCGGCCGGCATCATCGCCTGGTTCGCCTTCCAGGCCTTCGAGAACATCGGAATGACGCTCGGCATCATGCCGGTCGCCGGTCTGCCGCTGCCCTTCGTCTCCTACGGGGGATCGTCGATGTTCGCCGTCTGGGTCGCGATCGGGCTGCTCCAGTCGATCCGGGTGCAGCGGCCGATAACTGCCTGAGAGGTCTGCCGTCCGGACGCGATCGGCCCTAGATTCGTGACATGGCGGACACCAAGCGCGAGATCGAGCGGAAGTACGAAGCCACCGGCGAGCAGCGGCTGCCCGAGCTGACCCGCGTCCCCGGAGTCTCGGGCGTCATCGACAGAGGCGTGGCAGAACTCGACGCGGTCTACTACGACACGGCCGACCAGCGGCTCGCGGCCGGCGACGTGACACTGCGCCGCAGGACCGGCGGGGGCGACGCGGGATGGCATCTCAAGCTGCCGGTCGCCCCCGACGTCCGTGACGAGATCCGGGCGCCGCTGGCCGACACCGTCCCGGCGGAGCTGTCCGCACTGGTCCGCGCCCGGACCCGCGGCGCCGCGCTGGCGCCGGTGATGCGGCTGCGCTCCTCGCGCGACGTACGCCATCTGGTGGACGGCAAGGGTGCGCTGCTCGCAGAGCTGAGCGTGGACACCGTGCGGGCCGACCGGCTCGCGGGCGGCAGCGGCTCCGTGAGCTGGACGGAGATCGAGGTCGAACTGGCCGACGACGGGGATCCCGCGATCCTCGACGCGGTCGACAAGCGGCTGCGCAAGGCCGGGATCAACCCGTCCGCATCCGCGTCCAAACTCGCCAGGGCGCTGGCGGAGACGGCGACGGCCGGCCAGGAAGGACCGCGGCCGCAGGAGCCCGGGACCGCCACGGCGGGCGGCCAGGTGCTCGGATATCTGCGCGCCCAGGCCGAGGCGATCGTCGCCCACGACTCTGCGGTACGACGCGAACTGCCCGACTCCGTGCACCGGATGAGGGTCGCCACCCGGCGGCTGCGGAGCGCGTTCCGCAGCTACCGCAAACACCTCGACAGGACCGTCACCGCGCCCCTCGCCGACGAGCTCAAGTGGCTCGCCGCCGAACTGGGCGCCGACCGGGATCAGGAGGTCCTCGCCGAGCGGCTCACCGCCGGCATCGCGGCGGTCCCGGAAACGCTGCTGCTGGGCCCGGTCCGGGGCCGGCTGCGGCTCTGGGCCGTTGCCGGCCGTACGAGGACGCGGCGCGGGACGCTGGCCGTACTCGATTCCGCGCGTTACCTCGCGCTGCTCGAGTCCCTGGCCGCGCTCCTCGACGATCCTCCGCTGCGGCCGGCGGCCGCGCTCCCCGCCGGGCAGGCGCTGCCCCACGCGATCCTCAGGGACTACGACCGGCTCGCCGGGCGCGTGGAGTACGCACTCGGTCTGCCGCCGGGGCCGGAGCGGGACATCGCGATGCACAGCGCGCGCAAGGCGGCCAAGCGGACCCGCTACGCCGCCGAGGCGGCGAAGCCCGCGCTGGGCCGGCCGGCGAAGAAGTTCGCCAAACGCATGAAGGCCGTACAGAGCCTGCTCGGCGACCATCAGGACAGCGTGGTGGCCCGCGACGCCCTGCGCGCCCTGGCGATCCAGGCGCACGCGGCCGGGGAGCCGTCATTCGTCTGGGGGCTTCTGCACGGACAGGAAGCGGCGAGCGCCGCCGCACGGGAGAGGGAACTTCCCGGGGTGTGGGCGAAGGCATCGGCGGCCGGACTGCGGACGGCACTGGGCGGCTGAGCGCCGGGGTACGCTGGATGGTCCCCCCTGCCAGCCCAGCGAAAGTCGCCGAGATGTCTGTCGAGTCGGTCTTCCCCCGCCTGGAAGCCCTCCTGCCTCACGTGCAGAAGCCCATCCAGTACGTGGGCGGAGAGCTCAACTCCACCGTGAAGGACTGGGAGTCCTGCGACGTCCGCTGGGCTCTGATGTACCCGGACGCCTACGAGGTCGGCCTGCCCAACCAGGGCGTCATGATCCTCTACGAGGTGCTCAACGAGCGCGAGGGCGTCCTGGCCGAGCGCACGTACAGCGTGTGGCCCGACCTCGAGGAGCTGATGCGCGAGCACCGGGTCCCGCAGTTCACGGTGGACGCGCACCGGCCGGTCAAGGCGTTCGACGTCTTCGGCCTGAGCTTCTCCACGGAGCTCGGCTACACCAACATGCTCACCGCCCTCGACCTCGCGGGCATTCCGCTGGACTCCAAGGACCGCGGTATCGACGACCCGATCGTCCTCGCGGGCGGTCATGCGGCCTTCAACCCGGAGCCGATCGCGGACTTCATCGACTGCGCGGTGATCGGCGACGGTGAGCAGGCCGTTCTGGAGATCACCGAGATCGTGCGCGCCTGGAAGGCCGAAGGCCGTCCGGGCGGCCGTGACGAGGTGCTCTTCCGGCTCTCCAGGACCGGTGGCGTCTACGTTCCGCGCTTCTACGACGTCGAGTACCTGCCCGACGGCCGGATCGGCCGCGTGGTGCCCAACAGGTCCGGCGTTCCGTGGCGTGTCTCCAAGCACACCGTGATGGACCTCGACGAGTGGCCCTACCCCAAGCAGCCCCTGGTGCCGCTGGCCGAGACCGTCCATGAGCGGATGTCGGTCGAGATCTTCCGGGGCTGTACCCGCGGCTGCCGTTTCTGCCAGGCCGGCATGATCACGCGCCCCGTCCGGGAGCGAAGCATCACCGGCATCGGCGACATGGTCGACAAGGGGCTCAAGGCGACCGGATTCGAGGAGGTCGGTCTGCTGTCGCTGTCGTCCGCCGACCACAGCGAGATCGGTGACATCGCCAAGGGACTTGCCGACCGTTACACCGAGGACAAGATCGGCCTTTCCCTGCCGTCCACCCGGGTGGACGCCTTCAATGTCGATCTGGCCAACGAGCTGACCCGCAACGGCCGCAGGTCCGGGCTGACGTTCGCCCCCGAAGGCGGCTCCGAGCGCCTGCGCAAGGTCATCAACAAGATGGTCTCGGAGGAGGACCTGATCCGCACGGTCTCCACCGCGTACGGCAACGGCTGGCGCCAGGTGAAGCTGTACTTCATGTGCGGGCTGCCCACCGAGACGGACGAGGACGTCCTGCAGATCGGCGACATGGCGGTCAACGTCATCGCCGAGGGCCGCAAGGTGTCAGGCCAGAACGACATCCGCTGCACCGTGTCCATCGGCGGTTTCGTGCCCAAGCCGCACACCCCGTTCCAGTGGGCCCCGCAGCTCTCCGCCGAGGAGACCGACGCCCGGCTGACCAAGCTGCGCGACAAGATCCGCGGCGACAAGAAGTACGGCCGCTCGATCGGCTTCCGCTACCACGACGGCAAGCCCGGCATCGTCGAGGGACTGCTCTCGCGCGGTGACCGGCGGGTCGGCTCGGTCATCCGCGCGGTGTACGAGGGCGGCGGCCGCTTCGACGGCTGGCGCGAGTACTTCAGCTACGACCGCTGGATGAAGGCCGCCGAGCAGACGCTCCCGGACTTCGGCGTGGACGTGGACTGGTACACCACCAGGGAGCGCACCTACGAAGAGGTGCTGCCCTGGGACCACCTGGACTCCGGTCTCGACAAGGAATGGCTCTGGGCGGACTGGCAGGACTCGCTCGACGAGACCGAGGTCGAGGACTGCCGCTGGACCCCGTGCTTCGACTGCGGTGTGTGCCCGCAGCTGGATCTCGACATCCAGATCGGCCCGACCGGCAAGAAACTGCTGCCGCTGACCGTCGTCAAGTAACACCGGCGTCGCTCACCGGGTAACACCTGCGTCACTCCAGCCCGGCCACGGAACCCCGTGGCCGGGCAGCGTCGTCCGGGGGGACATGGTGGAACTCGAGAGACCGCGGTAGCAGGGGCCCGAGGGCTGCCTGACCGCGGCGATCAGGGTCCTGGTGCGGATCGTGGTCCTGGCGCTGGTGCTCCCCGTACGGATCTGCTGGGACGCCCTTGCCCTCTGCGGCCGGACGCTGCGCCGGGCCGGCGCCGGGCTGGGCCGGCTGTCGTACGCGTACCTCGTCGCCCCGGTCGGTCACGCGGCCGCGTTCCTGGCCGAGCTCCTGTTCGTCCGGCCCTGGGCCGCGGTCCACCGCCATCTGCTGACGCCACTGGCTCACGCCGCCGTCCGGCTGCTGAGGATGCTGGTGGTGCCTGCGGTGTGTGGGTTCCGGCCCGGAAGGCCGCCGCGGAGGCGGGCCGCAGCGCCCGCGCCGCGCTTCGCTCCGCGCGCGAAACCGTGCGGCGGACCCGGCGGGACGCCTGGCACGTTCTGGTCGGCGGGGACGGTCCACGCGAGGTACGGGAACCGGTTGTGCCCGCTGCGCGTACTCTGGGTATTACAACGACTGTCCCCGACGCGGCACCGGAACCCGAGATCTCCTCGCTTGGCAGCAGAACAGCCGAGCGGGGGTGAGCCGGTCAGGTGCCCCGGGAACCCCGCCGTAGGGCGGCGCGACCCCCGCGCCGGCCCCGCACCGAGGAGAAGAACCACTGGGCAAGCGACAGCCCGAAGGCCCGCCGCCCGCTCCGGCGGTGCAGCGCATCAGACTGCGCTACACCAAGCGCGGCCGCCTCCGGTTCACCAGCCACCGTGACTTCCAGCGCGCGTTCGAGCGGGCCCTGCGCAGAGCAGCCGTGCCCATGGCGTACTCGGCAGGTTTCACCCCGCACCCCAAGGTCTCGTACGCCAATGCCGCACCCACCGGCACCGGCAGCGAGGCCGAGTTCCTGGAGATCGCCCTCGCCGAGGCGCGTGATCCGCAGGAGCTGCGACTGCTGCTCGACGCGTCGCTGCCGGACGGCCTCGACATCACCGACGCGGTGGAGGCGCGCACCTCGGGTCTCGCCGACCGGCTGACCGCTTCGGTGTGGGAGATGCGTCTGGACGGGGTCGGTTTCGACGAGGCGGAGAAGGCGGTGGCCGCCTTCTCCGCCGCGGAGACCGTCGAGGTCCAGCGCCGTACGAAGAACGGTGTGCGGACCTTCGACGCCCGCGCCGCCGTGGCCGACCTGCAGGCCCTTCGTCCCGAGTCCGATAGGCCCGGGGGTGAGCCCTGTGCGATACTGCGGCTGGTTGTTCGGCACGTGACACCTGCCGTGCGACCCGACGACGTCCTTTCCGGTCTCCACGCGGTGGCCGACCTGGCGCCGCCGGTCCCCGCAGCGGTGACCAGGCTGGCGCAGGGGCTCTTCGACGAGGAGTCCGGAACGGTGACCGACCCGCTCGCGCCCGACCGCGAGGCAGCCCCGGCCGCTCCACCCACGGCCGCCGGGACAGCCTCCCCCTAGCTTTCCGGGGGACCACCGGCGGCGACGTCGGACGGTCCCACCGCGTTAAGGACAGTCGTCGTAGCGCAGCCCTTGGATCCGGGAGCCACCTGGATCGGGCAGCGCGCCCTGACCAGAAGACTTTCGCCAGGCCGTACGTACATCGCGTAGGGAACCGGCGAGCCAGACATCAGCTCCCGTGCGGCGCCCGCGCCCCGGACGAGCGGAACCGCGCATGACGCGGACCGTGCCGGACCGGACACAGACGCGGCGCCCGGGAGCGTGACGGGAGAACCGCCCGCATGCTTGAGTCGAACGAATCCGGTACCACCGGAGCCAACGAGAACACCGGTCCCGGGGACACGCTTCCGCCGCGCCGCAGGCGCCGGGCGGCCTCGCGGCCCGCCGGGCCTCCGGCCGGTGCGCAGTCCGCCGCGGACGCGCCCGAAACCGTGGCGACCACCGTCGCGGAGAACCTCGCACCGGCCATACCGGCCGCAGAGGCCGGCACAGCCGACGTAACAAGCGCTCCGCCCGCCCGCCGGCGTGCCACGCGCAAGGCCACCGCACCCGCCGGTGCCGCGAAGACAGCCGAGCCGGCCGAAGCGCAGCCCGCAGTGAGCGAGGAGCCCGCAGCCGAGCCCGCGCCGCGTGGCCGCGGCCGTCGTCGTGCGTCGTCGCCCGCAGGCACACCGCAGGCAGAGGCCGCCACGGTGAGCGCCGAGCCCGCAGCCCAGCCCGAGTCGGCCCAGCCGGAGCCCGCCCAGGCCGATTCGGGATCCGCGGCGCCCGCGCGTACCCGCCGGCGCGCCACTCGGGTGGCCACCGCGCCCGTGACGGAGCCGCAGAGCGCCGAGGCCCCGGCGGCCGAGGCAGCGGACGACGAGGCAGCGGTGGCGCAGGATGCCGCTCCGCCGCGCACCCGCCGCCGTGCCACGCGCAAGGCGACCGCTCCCGCCGGAGCGCCGCAGAGCACCGAGGCCCCGGCGGCCCAGCCGGAGACGGCCGCTCCGCAGGCCGCGGACGACGAGGCGGCGGTGGCGCAGGATGCCGCTCCGCCGCGCACTCGCCGCCGTGCGACCCGTAAGGCGACCGCACCGGCAGCCGAACCGCAGGCCGAGGATGTCCAGTCCGAGGCGCAGGCCGAGCAGGCGGAGCAGGCCGAGCAGGCAGAGACGCCCGTCGCCGAGGCCCCGCGCGGTCGCAGCCGCCGCCGTGTCACCTCGCCCGCGACCGCTCCGCAGCCCGAGGTCGCACAGGCCACCGCGGGCGAGAGCCTGCCGGAGTCCGTCGCCGAGGCGCTCGCCGATGAGACCGAGTCCGCGCCGCGCGGCCGCAGGCGCCGCAGGGCCGAGTCCCCGCAGTTCACCGGGGTCGCCGAGAAGCAGGCCGACCGGCCTGCCGAGAAGAAGGCCGACAAGGACAAGGCCGACAACGACAAGGCTCCGCAGCAGCCGGAGTCCGCAGAACCGGGACGTTCGCGCCGCCGGGCGACCCGCCCCGCCGTGGCCGTCTTCCAGGCGCCGGTCTTCGCCGAGCCGATGTTCCAGACACCTGAGTCCGCCGCTGCCGCCGCCGCGGCCCGGCCCTCGGAGCAGGCAGAGGCGGTGGAGGAAGAGGAGACTCCGGACGAGACCGCAGGGACGGCCGAGTCCGCCGAGTCCGCTCCGCAGGGCGGCTCGCGCAGCCGTCGCCGCCGCCGGCGCGGTGAAAACGCCGAGGCCGAGAAGACCGAGAAGGCGCCCGAGCCGGCCGCCGCCGACGAGGCCGTCGAGGACGAGGACGAGGCCGAGGACGCAGCGGCCGAGGAGACCGCGGGCGAGGATTCCGACGAGTACGGCGACCGTCCCTCGCGTCGCCGTCGCAGGGGCGGCCGTCGCCGTCGTCGGGGTGATTCCGCCGACTCGGACGACCGTGCGGAGGACGAGACGGAGGACACCGAGGAGGCCGACACGGCCGCGGTGTCCGGCGCCGACAGCGAGGAAGCGGACGAGGACAACGGCGCGTCCGGCTCAAGCAGCAGCCGTCGACGCCGCCGCAGGCGCCGTCGCAGTGGTGACGCGGGCACCGACGCCGACGCCGTGGCCGACGACCCGGAGCGTACGGTCGTCAAGGTCCGCGAACCGCGCAAGAAGGAAGAGCGCGAGCCCGGCACCGGCTTCGACGAGGTCCAGTCCATCAAGGGCTCGACCCGTATGGAGGCGAAGAAGCAGCGCCGCCGTGAAGGCCGCGAACAGGGCCGCCGCCGGGTGCCGATCATCACCGAGGCGGAGTTCCTGGCCCGCCGCGAGGCCGTCGAGCGGGTGATGGTCGTCCGCCAGTACGGCGAGCGCACCCAGATCGGCGTGCTCGAGGACAACGTGCTCGTGGAGCACTACGTCAACAAGGAGCAGGCCACCAGCTACGTCGGCAACGTCTACCTGGGTAAGGTCCAGAACGTCCTGCCGTCGATGGAGGCCGCGTTCGTGGACATCGGCAAGGGGCGCAACGCCGTCCTGTATGCCGGTGAGGTCAACTTCGAGGCGCTCGGCATGGCCCACGGGCCGCGCCGCATCGAGACCGCGCTCAAGTCGGGCCAGTCGGTGCTCGTCCAGGTCACCAAGGACCCGATCGGACACAAGGGCGCCCGGCTGACCAGCCAGGTCTCGCTGCCCGGCCGCTACCTGGTCTACGTGCCCGAGGGCTCGATGACCGGAATCAGCCGCAAGCTGCCCGACACCGAGCGGGCCCGTCTGAAGACCATCCTCAAGAAGATCGTTCCCGAGGACGCGGGTGTCATCGTGCGCACCGCGGCCGAGGGGGCGAGCGAGGACGAGCTGCGCCGCGACGTCGAGCGTCTGCAGGCGCAGTGGGAGGACATCGAGAAGAAGGCGAAGAGCGGCAGCGGCAACGCGCCGACGCTGCTCTACGGCGAGCCCGACATGACCGTCCGGGTGGTCCGCGACATCTTCAACGAGGACTTCTCGAAGGTCATCGTCAGTGGTGACGATGCCTGGGACACCATCCACGGCTACGTCTCGCATGTCGCGCCCGACCTGACGGACCGGCTCTCCCGCTGGACCTCCGAGGTCGATGTCTTCGCGACCTACCGCATCGACGAGCAGCTGATGAAGGCACTGGACCGCAAGGTCTACCTGCCCAGCGGCGGCTCGTTGGTGATCGACAAGACCGAGGCCATGGTCGTGGTCGACGTCAACACCGGGAAGTTCACCGGGCAGGGCGGCAACCTCGAGGAGACCGTCACCAGGAACAACCTGGAGGCGGCCGAGGAGATCGTGCGCCAGCTGCGGCTGCGCGACCTCGGTGGCATCGTCGTCGTCGACTTCATCGACATGGTGCTGGAGTCCAACCGGGATCTGGTGCTGCGGCGTCTGCTGGAGTGCCTGGGCCGGGACCGTACGAAGCACCAGGTCGCAGAGGTCACCTCGCTGGGTCTGGTCCAGATGACCCGTAAGCGGGTCGGCCAGGGGCTCCTGGAGTCCTTCTCGGAGACCTGCGTCCACTGCAACGGGCGCGGCGTGATCGTGCACATGGAGCAGCCGACGGCTGCCGGTGGCGGCGGTGGCAAGCGCTCCAAGAAGCGTGGCCGTGGCGGCTCGGCGGGTGCCGATCAGGCCGGTGAGCACGAGCACACGGCCGAGGACGAGCACACGGACGAGCACGAGCACGCGACCGAGCAGTCAGGGCACGACGAGGCGCACAGCCACCAGCCCGAGCCGCAGACCGCCTTCGTGCCGGACGAGGAGCTGTACGGCAGTGCCGCCGAGGCGGAGGCCGCGGCGACGCGTTCCCGTGGCCGCCGCAGGGCGACCCGCAAGGTGTCGGCCCCTGCCGGTGCCCCGAAGGCCGCCGATCCGGCGCCCGTGGAGGCGTCGGCCGTCGCCGCCGAGCCGGTCGCGCCGGAAGCGGTGGCCGAGCCCGAGCCGGTCCAGGAGGCCCCGGTCCAGGAGGCCGCCCCGGCCCGTGGCCGCCGCAGGGCGACCCGGAAGGCGACGGCCCCGGCCGGCGCCCCGAAGGCTGCCGGCGAGTCCGCCGATGTGGTGGTCGCCGAGGCCCCGGCCCCGGTGGCCGAGGCGCCGAAGGCCGTGCGGCAGGAGGAGGCTCCCACGGAGCCCTCCGCCGAGCCCGCACCGCCGCGGGCCCGTCGCCGGGCGACCCGGAAGGCCACCGCGCCCGCCGGTTCCCCGGCAGGTTCGGCCGAGGCAGCGGTCCTCGTGGTCGGTGCCGCACCGGACGAGGCTCCCGCCTCCGGCGAGCCCGTGTCCGATGCGGAGCCCGAGGTCCCGGCCAGGAAGACGGCGCGCAAGGCGGCCAAGAAGGCGCCGGCGAAGAAGGCGGCCGCCAAGAAGGCAACGGCGAAGAAGACGACCACCGCCGTGAAGAAGACGACGGCCAAGAAGGCCTCGAAGAAGACCGTGGCCGCCGAGCAGCAGTCGCCGCCGTCGGCCTCGGCCTCCACGGAGGACTGACGGACCGCCACGCGCGGGTGAAGAGGTGCGGCTCCCCCTCGGGGGAGCCGCACCTCCTTGCTTCCGCTCCGCTGTGTCCGGCGGACGCGAGCCCGGCGGACACCGGGTGGGGGGGCGGGGCCCCCGAGGGCGCAGGAGGCCGTGCGGGCCCCGAAGGCCCCCCCGGAAGGCAGGTGGTCGTGCGGGCCGCCCCCGAGGCCGGGGCGGGCACCGGCCCGGCTGCTGCCGGGTGCTCCGGCCACCGAGGGTCCCGCCGGATGCGAGGCCGCCGTGGTGCCTGCCGGCCGGGCCCGTGCAGGTGAGGGTCCCGGTTTGACCCCCCGCACCCCGCCCCGTAGCCTTACCCCTCGGCGTGTTTCCTGTACGCCGCCCCTCTGAGCAACTCCCTGCCGGCTCTGCCGGAAGAGGCCGCTCGTCCAATCCGGATCATCACGGGTCCCCGGACCCGTGTGAGCGGCTGGCATCAGAGGACCGACTCCGAGCGAAAGAGAGATCCGCGTGTACGCCATCGTGCGCAGCGGTGGTCGTCAGCACAAGGTTGCTGTCGACGACATCGTTGAGGTTGACAAGATTCCCACCGCCAAGGTTGGCGACACGGTCGAGCTCTCGACCCTGCTCGTGGTCGACGGTGACGCTGTCACCAGCGACCCGTGGGTGCTTGCCGGCATCAAGGTCCAGGCCGAGGTCGTGGATCACCACAAGGGCGCGAAGATCGACATCCTTCGCTACAAGAACAAGACCGGTTACCGCCGTCGCCAGGGTCACCGTCAGCAGTACACGGCGATCAAGGTCACCGGTATCCCCGCGGCTGCGAAGTAAGGGACTGAGGAGAGATGGCACACAAGAAGGGCGCATCGTCCACTCGGAACGGGCGCGACTCCAATGCTCAGCGGCTCGGCGTGAAGCGCTTCGGCGGTCAGGTCGTCAACGCCGGTGAGATCCTGGTCCGCCAGCGCGGCACCCACTTCCACCCGGGCACGGGCGTCGGCCGTGGCGGCGACGACACGCTGTTCGCGCTGAACCCCGGTGCGGTCGAGTTCGGCACGCACCGCGGCCGCAAGGTCGTGAACATCGTTCCGGTTGCCTGATCTTCTGAGGCTGCCGTAGAGCGATCTGTCGAGGGCGGACCAGGTTTCCCGTTGCTTACGGGAAGCCGGTCCGCCTTTGTCGTGTTAGACGTAAGACAATTCCGTATGTTTCTGGAGGCACACCCATGACCACCTTCGTGGACCGCGTCGAGCTGCATGCCGCCGCGGGTAACGGAGGCCACGGCTGCGCCTCCGTACACCGTGAGAAGTTCAAGCCGCTCGGCGGACCCGACGGCGGTAACGGCGGCCGTGGCGGCGACGTCATCCTCGTGGTCGAGCAGGCCGTGACCACGCTGCTCGACTATCACCACAGCCCGCACCGCAAGGCGACCAACGGCCAGCCCGGCGCCGGCGACAACCGCTCGGGCAAGGACGGCCACGACCTGGTCCTCCCGGTGCCCGACGGCACCGTGGTGCTGGACAAGGACGGCACCGTCCTCGCCGACCTGGTCGGCCAGGGCACCACTTTCGTCGCAGGCCAGGGCGGTCGCGGCGGCCTCGGCAACCACGCGCTGGCCTCGGCCCGCCGCAAGGCGCCCGGTTTCGCTCTGCTCGGCGAGCCGGGGGAGGCCCGGGACATCGTCCTGGAGCTCAAGACGGTCGCCGATGTGGCGCTCGTCGGGTACCCGAGCGCCGGCAAGTCGTCACTGATTTCGGTGCTCAGTGCGGCCAAGCCGAAGATCGCGGACTACCCGTTCACCACCCTGGTCCCCAACCTCGGTGTGGTGACCGCGGGGTCGACGGTCTACACCATCGCCGACGTCCCGGGCCTGATCCCGGGAGCCAGCCAGGGGAAGGGCCTCGGCCTGGAGTTCCTGCGCCATGTGGAGCGCTGCTCGGTGCTGGTGCACGTGCTGGACACCGCGACGCTGGAGTCCGACCGTGATCCGGTCTCCGACCTCGACATGATCGAGGAGGAGCTCAAGCTGTACGGCGGGCTGGAGAACCGGCCGCGCATCGTCGCCCTCAACAAGGTCGACATCCCGGACGGCAAGGACCTCGCCGAAATGATCCGCCCGGATCTGGAGGCGCGCGGCTACCGCGTCTTCGAGGTCTCGGCCGTGGCGCACCTGGGTCTCAAGGAGCTGTCCTTCGCCCTGGCCGGCATCATCTCCGAGGCGCGCGCCGCGAAGCCGGTCGAGGAGGCCACCCGGGTCGTCATCCGCCCGAAGGCGGTGGACGACGCCGGCTTCACGGTGAAGTTCGAGGAAGAGGAAGGCGTCTACCGCGTACGCGGCGAGAAGCCCGAGCGCTGGGTCCGCCAGACGGACTTCAGCAACGACGAGGCCGTCGGCTATCTCGCGGACCGTCTCAGCCGCCTCGGTGTCGAGGACCAGCTGCTGAAGGCCGGCGCCCGCGCGGGTGACGGTGTGGCCATCGGTGCCGAGGACAACGCGGTCGTCTTCGACTGGGAGCCCACGATGATGGCCGGTGCGGAGATGCTCGGCCGGCGCGGCGAGGACCACCGCCTGGAGGCCCCGCGTCCCGCCGCGCAGAAGCGCCGCGACCGTGAGGCCGAGCGGGACGACGTGCAGAAGGAGTACGACGAGTTCGACCCCTTCTAGGCGGTCCGAGCGCCGCTCCGCAGGCCAGGCCCCTCGGGGGCGGTCTGCGGACCGGACAGCAGGAGATCGGGATTGAGGGTGGCCGAGATGGATCGGCCACCCTCTTTTTTCGGCCATCGTGACCGTATTCCAGTGAATTTTTTCGGATAGTGCACAACCTGTGGCCGTCAATGACCGTCTAGCGCGCTGGGTGACTGAAGAATCACCCGAGTAAGCGGGCATGAGACGTCATAGCGGGGGGTTATGCGCCGGCTCGGAATACTGGAATCGGAGTGTTGATGAAGATCTCCTTCCTCATTCACACGGTCTACGGCATCGGCGGGACCATCAAAACCACGCTGAATCTTGCCGAGGAGCTGGCGGACCGGCATGACGTGGAGATTGTCTCCGTCTTCCGGCACCGAGAGATTCCGCTGTTCCGGATCGATCCCCGCATTAGCGTGGTGCCTCTGGTGGATACCGATCCCGGATCGGTGACCAATGAACTGCAGCATCCGCTGCATCAGCAGCCCGCCCAGTACTTTCCGCTGGCCGAGGCGCGCTACAAGGAGTACAGCAAGCTTTCCGACGCGCGGGTGAAGGAGCACTACGCCGCGTCGGACGCGGACGTCGTCATCGGTACGCGGCCCGGTCTGGTGGCGTACGTGGCCCGGTTCGCCCCGGCAGGGGCGGTACTCGTCGGCCAGGAGCACATGACGCACAACCATCACAAGCAGGCCCTGCGCTCCGAGCTGTACGAGCACCTGGCGGCGCTCGACGCCTTCGTGACCGTGTCCGAGGGTGATGCGGTGGTGTGGCGGGAGAAGATGCCGTTGCCCGCGACCCGGGTGATCTCCATCCCCAACAGCGTTCCGGAGCCGCCGGTCGCGCCGTCCGACGGCAGCGGCACCACGGTGGTGGCCGCCGGGCGGCTGGCGCCGGAGAAGCAGTACGACGTGCTGATCGACGCCTTCGGCAAGGTGGTCGCCGAATACCCCGAATGGACCCTGCGGATCTACGGCGGCGGCTCCGAGCGGCAGAAACTGCTGGGCTGCATCGACGCCGGGGGACTGCACAACAGCGTCCATCTCATGGGCCCCCAGTCGCCCATCGAACCGGAATGGGCCAAGGGCGCCATCGCCGCGTCGACATCCCGCCACGAATCCTTCGGGATGACCCTTGTGGAGGCGATGCGCTGCGGGCTGCCGGTCGTCTCGACCGACTGCGACTACGGGCCGCGCGAGATCATCGAGGACGGAACGGACGGGCTGCTGGTGCCGGTCGGCGACACCGACGCGATCGCCGCCGCGCTGGTGAACCTGATCGGCGACGAGGAGCGGCGGCGCCGGATGAGCGCGGCAGCGGTGCGCAACTCCCGGCGCTTCGATCCGGGCCAGGTCACCAAGCAGTACGAAGACCTCTTCGGTGAGCTGCGCGAACAGGCCTCGCGCCGCGCACGCAGCGCGGACTTCGCTCCGGAGGCGGACTGTGTGGTGCGGGCGGACGGGCAGCTGACCGTCACCCTCGTCCCGGCCCGCGCGGGCGCCGGGGGACGTGAGGGGCTGCGACTGCTCTGTTCGCGCACCGACGACCGGGCCGACGAACGGCTGTATCCCTTCGACGCGAACGGTGTCGCAACTGTTCCCGCGGACGAGGAGTTCGCCGAGGGGGTCTGGGACTTCTACGCGGAGGTGCCGGAATCGGGCCGCCGGGTGCGGATCGCGGCCCGCTCGGTCGATCAGCGCGGCGCGATGCACGCCGCCCCGCAGGGCTCCGCGGGTGTCCGCAACCGGGTCGCGTACAAGCTCAAGGGCACCGGTTTCCTGACCCTGCGGAGCTGGAACAGACCGGTGCACGCCGAGGCCGGAGACATCACCGTCGACGGTGCGGAGCTGACGGTCTCCGGGACGCTGGTGGGCCGGGCCGGCCTCGACGCGGACCCGGTTCTGCTGCTGCGCCGGCGGGGCAGCACCCCCGACGAGATCACCTTCCGGGGCAGCCGTCACGGCAGGGACGGGTTCAGGTTCACCTTCTCGTGTGCTCGTCCGGCGGACCGGCAGCTCAGCAGGAACGACTACTGGGACATGTGGCTGCGCTACGCGCCCGATGCCCAGCCGGTGAAGATCGGCCGGGTACTCGACGACGTCATCGACAAGAAGGCCGTTTACGCCTACCCGGCGACCGTGCTGCGCAAGAAGAGGCCCTGGGGGACGCTGCGGAAGGCGGTGCGGAAGGTTCGCGGCAGGCCGCAGCAGCGGGTCAGAGTGCGTGCTTACTACACGGTGAGCAACGATCTGGCACTCACCGTCGCCGACCTGTAGCAGGGAGTCCGCGACGGTCCGAACACTGATGTGGCGTCGATCACTCACCGTTGCTGCCGGGATGGGAGGCGCTTTCCTGGCCGTAGGGTGAACCCGCGGTATCGCAGGGGTTGTGGAGGCTTGGCGTCCACCTTGCGAGACGGTCACGGAGAGTGCGACCATCACACCGTTCCCTCGTCATCGCAAGGTAGGTCGTCTGTGTCTGTGCACAAAGCAACCAAGCCCCGGACTACAGCAGTCGTTCTCGCCGGTGGGACCGGCCAGCGCGTGGGTCTGTCCATCCCCAAGCAACTGCTGAAGATCGCCGGGAAGGCTGTCATCGAGCACACCCTGACGATCTTCCAGCAGGCGGAGTCCATCGACGATGTGATCGTACTGATGGCGCCGGGCTACGTGCCGGACATCGAGAAGATCGTCGCCAAGGCCGGCCTGACCAAGGTCACGCGGGTCATCGAGGGCGGTTCGACCCGGAACGAGACCACCGAGCGGGCCATCACGGCCCTCGGCGAGGGCCTGGCCGAGGGCGAGGACCGCAATGTCCTCTTCCACGACGCCGTGCGCCCGCTGCTCTCGCAGCGTGTGATCAAGGACTGTGTGGACGCCCTGGAGCGCTACCAGGCGGTGGACGTGGCCATTCCGTCCGCGGACACCATCATCGTCACCCGCACCCACGGCGGGGACGGCGAGTTCATCACCGAGGTCCCGGACCGCTCACGGCTGCGCCGCGGCCAGACCCCGCAGGCCTTCAAGCTCTCCACCATCCGCAAGGCGTACGACGTCGCCGCCGGTGACCCGAACTTCCAGGCCACCGATGACTGCTCGGTGGTCCTGAAGTACCTGCCGGACGTGCCGATCTACGTCGTCGCGGGTGACGAGTACAACATGAAGGTCACCCAGCCGGTCGACGTCTTCATCGCCGACAAGCTCTTCCAGCTCGCCTCCACCGCCGCCCCCCGGCAGGCCGACGAGGCCGCCTACCGCGAGCTGCTCGCCGACAAGACCCTGGTGGTCTTCGGCGGCTCGTACGGCATCGGCGCCGACATCGCCGCCATCGCCGAGTCCTACGGCGCCAAGGTCTACGCGCTGGGCCGCTCCACCACAGGCACCCACGTCGAGAACCCGGAGCATGTCGACGACGCCCTCTCCAAGGCGTACTCGGAGACCGGCCGGATCGACTACGTGATCAACACCGCGGGCGTGCTGCGCATCGGCAAGCTGGCCGAGACCGACAACACGACCATCCAGGAAGCGCTGAACGTCAACTACCTGGCGCCGGTGCAGATCGCGCGTGCCTCGTACAAGTACCTGGCCGAGACCAAGGGCCAGCTGCTCCTCTACACCTCCAGCAGCTACACCCGCGGCCGTGCCGAATACAGCCTGTACTCCTCCACCAAGGCGGCCATGGTGAATCTCACCCAGGCGCTCGCCGACGAGTGGGCGGGCGACGGCATCCGTGTCAACTGCGTCAACCCGGAGCGCACCGCGACTCCCATGCGGACGAAGGCGTTCGGTCAGGAGCCCGAGGGCAGCCTGCTCTCGTCCGAGGCGGTGGCGCGTACGTCGCTCGACGTGCTGCTCTCCGAGCTGACCGGTCACGTCATCGACGTACGGCAGCAGGACCCGACCCGTGACGCCAGTGCGGAGGCCTCCGGCTTCGAGCAAGCACTGGCCTCCGTGTTGGACCGTCAGGCAGATGTGTAATACTTCCTGAGCAAAACTGGAAGCTTTTTTTCGGGCCTCTGCGATCGCGACACGCGATTCGCAGAGGCCCGAATGCGTGAAGCCTCACCTTCACAATTTCCCCCCCGATTAAAACCGGCACCCCCTGGAGCAGGTTCTTCGTGATTTCGACCGCCATCAGGCTGGCGCGTGTAGGCAGCCGGTCAGAGCTGATCGCCGCAGCATTCATGGGCCTCAGCTATCCGTGCGTGATGATCGCCGCGCTGATCCCCAATATCTGGTTCTTCGCAGCGGCCACTGTCGCGACGTATGTCTCCGACTGGTTTCTCCATCAGCGCGGCAGCTACCTCATCAATCGTCTGGCGAAGGTTCGTGCCGGGCTGTCGATCCGTTTCCTGCTGCGCGAACTCTTGCTTATCCTGCTGCTCGCCCGGCTTGGACTGGCCGAACAACGTGTGTACTACGCCGCTGTCGCCTGCTTCCTGCTCTTCTACGGTCTCCAGGCCCTGCACGGCACTCTCACCACCCTGATCCGGCTGCGCCGCGTCATGCCGGTGGTCACCCGCAACGTGGACCTCGGCTCCGTCCGTATCCCCGACGCCCCGCCGAAGCGGCTGCTGAGCCGCGCCGCCGAGAAGATGCTCCACCTGGACGTCTTCGCGGTGATCGGGCTGCTGGTCGCCGCGGAGACCGGCACGGACGCCTTCGGGTACATCGGCATCCTCGCCACGCTGGCCTTCGGGTGCATCTACATCGCCTCGCTCATCCCGTTCATCCGCAAGGGGCGCCGGATCCCCGGCGCGCCCGCGGTGCTGGAGGCGCTGGACGGCTGGCTGGGTGAGTACCGGCCGACCGTGGTGCTCTACTTCTCCGGTTCCAGGGATTCGGCCTACCAGGCGAACATGTGGCTGGAGACGATGGCGGACGTCGAGGGGCGGCCGCTGATCATCCTGCGCGAGCGTGCCATCGTGCGGCAGCTCGGGCCGACCTCCGTGCCGGTGGTCTGCGTGCCCGGCGGTGTGCACCTGATGAACCTGGACCTGTCCACCGTGCGGGTCGCGCTCTACGCGGCCAACGTC
The DNA here is from genome assembly GCF_036088315.1 of Streptomyces sp. NBC_00344. NCBI lineage: Bacteria > Bacillati > Actinomycetota > Actinomycetes > Kitasatosporales > Streptomycetaceae > Streptomyces > Streptomyces sp. NBC_00344. The sequence goes on from NZ_CP107996.1 coordinate 4,673,027, forward strand.
GGCAAGAACATCCACATGCTCCGGGTCCCGACCATGAAGCACGTCTTCATCGGGCACGGCGACAGCGACAAGCTGGCCAGCGTCAACCCGTACAGCAAGGTGTACGACGAGGTGTGGACCGCGGGCCGGGCCGGGCGCGACCGCTACGCCCTGGCCGACGTCGGGGTGCGGGACGAGGACATCGTCGAGGTGGGCCGCCCGCAGCTGGCTCCCATCGAGAGCTGGACAGGTACTCCGAAGCGTCCGGTGCCCACCGTGCTCTACGCGCCCACCTGGGAGGGCTGGGACAACAACCCGGGCAACACCTCGCTGCTGCTGGCCGGCGAGAACATCGTGCGGCGCCTGCTGAAGGCCGAGCAGCCCGTCCGGGTGCTCTACAAGCCGCACCCCTTCACCGGCACCCGCAGCGCGGAGGCCAAGGCCGCCCATGCGCGGATCACCGCGATGCTGGAGAAGGCGGCGGCGGACCGCGCCGCGGAGCCCCGCTGGGTCGAGGAGTCCGCAGCGGGCCAGGCCGACCGGGACGCGGCACAGACCGAACTCGTGCGGATCGAGGCCAGGCTCGCCGAGCTCGCCGCGCCCGGAAAGGGCGGCGACGACGAGTCCGAGCAGTCCCGGGCCTCGCTCGCCGACCCCGAGCGCGAGACGGAGGCTGCCGGACTGCGCCGTGCGTGGAACGACGCGTACTGGCGCACCTTCGGCTGGTGGGAGCACCGGGTCATCACCGGCAGCAAGCCGCATCTGTACGACTGCTTCAACGAGTCGGACGGCATGGTCTCGGACATCTCCAGCGTCGTCTCGGACTTCATCGCGAGCGGCAAGCCGTACGCCGTCACCGATTCGGCCGAACTCGGTGTCGAGGAGTTCAAGCGGCAGAACACCGCCGTGCGAGCCGCGGTGATCCTCTCCAACAGCGGGCAGGAGATCGGCGAGCTGCTCGGAGCGATCAGCGACGCGGCCGCCGACCCGCTGGCCGACGGACGTCGTGAGCTGAAGAAGTATCTCCTCGGTCCCGACGAGCCGACCTCGATGGAGCAGTTCAACACCGCGGTGGCGGCACTGACCGCCAAGGCCGATGCCCGTAACCAGGGCGTGGCCCAGGTGAGCGCCGAGCCGGAGGCCGCGCCCGGCCTCAACGACTCCGATGTCACCGGTGTCGACACGGCGGTCGGCGGCTGACAGCCGACAGCTGAGGACCTCCCGGTTCTCTACCGGACGAACGGCCGCCCGCGCAGCAGCGCGGGCGGCCGTTCGGCGCTCTGTCCTGCTGCCGAGCGACGCGGGAGTGGATAAAATCCGCGGGACGGATGAATCTCTGCCAGACCGACTGCTCGTCAGGGACAGACATCGTGAAGGCTCTCGTACTCTCCGGCGGTGCAGGCACCCGCCTGCGGCCCATCACCCACACCTCCGCCAAACAGCTGGTGCCGGTGGCCAACAAACCGGTTCTCTTCTACGGCCTGGAAGCCATCGCGGATGCGGGGATCACCGAGGTCGGGATCGTCGTCGGTGACACCGCGGCCGAGATCCGCGAAGCCGTCGGAGACGGATCCCGCTTCGGCATCAAGGTCACCTACATCCCGCAGGACGCACCCCTCGGGCTGGCCCATGCGGTGCTGATCTCCCGGGATTTCCTCGGTGAGGACGACTTCGTGATGTACCTCGGCGACAACTTCATCGTCGGAGGCATCACCCGGCTGGTCGACGGCTTCCGCACCAGCCGGCCGGACGCCCAGATCCTGCTCACCAAGGTGCCCGATCCGACCTCGTTCGGGGTGGCGGAACTCGACGACAACGGCCGGGTGGTGGGCCTGGAGGAGAAGCCGAAGGTCCCCAAGAGCGATCTGGCGCTCGTCGGTGTCTATCTCTTCACCCCCGCTGTCCACGAGGCGGTGCGCGCCATCGGGCCGTCCTGGCGCGGAGAGCTGGAGATCACGCACGCCATCCAGTGGCTCATGGACGAGAAACACGAGGTGTGTTCGACGACGATCTCCGGCTACTGGAAGGACACCGGCAACGTCACCGACATGCTGGAGGTCAACCGAGCCGTCCTGGAGGAGATCGAACCGTGCGAGGACGGCTCGGTCGACGAGGCCAGCGAGATCATCGGGCGGGTCAGGATCGAGGCCGGCGCCCAGGTGGTCCGGAGCCGGATCGTCGGACCGGCGATCATCGGTGAGGGAACGGTGATCAGTGACGCCTACGTAGGCCCCTACACCTCGGTCTCCGAAGGGTGCCGGATCCAGGACAGCGAGATCGAGTACTCCATCGTGCTGCGGGCCTCCTCGATCACCGGGGTCCGCAGGGTGGAGGCCTCACTCATCGGCAGAGGCGTCGAGGTGACCCCGTCACCCCGGCATCCCGCGGCCCACCGGCTGGTACTCGGCGACCACAGCAAGGTGCAGATCGCCTCATGAGCGGCCCCAGGTGAACGGCGGTCCGCGTGACGAGGGACGGCAGGCAATGACGAACGCCACGAAGATCCTGGTGACCGGCGGAGCCGGTTTCATCGGCTCGCACTACGTCCGCACCCTGCTGGGCCCGCACGGTCCGGGCGGTGTCGCGGTCACCGTGCTGGACAAGCTCACCTACGCGGGCAACCCGGCCAACCTGGACGAGGTCGAACGGCACCCCGGATTCGGCTTCGTACAGGGCGACATCTGTGATCCGGCCCTGGTGGGCGCTCTGATGGCGGAGCACGACCAGGTGGTGCACTTCGCGGCGGAGTCGCATGTCGACAGGTCCATCGACGGCGGAGCCGAGTTCGTCCGCACCAACGTTCTCGGCACCCACACGCTCATCGACGCGGCACACCGTGCCGGCATCGCGACGTTCGTGCACATCTCCACCGACGAGGTCTACGGCTCGATCGACGAGGGTTCGTGGTCCGAGTCCCAGGCCCTGGCGCCCAACTCGCCGTACTCGGCGGCCAAGGCGTCCAGCGATCTGATCGCGCTGTCCTACCACCGCACGCACGGCCTCGACGTACGGGTGACCCGCTGCTCCAACAACTACGGGCACCACCACTTCCCGGAGAAGGTCATCCCGCTCTTCATCACCAACCTGCTGGACGGCAGGCCGGTGCCGCTCTACGGCGACGGCGGCAATGTCCGGGACTGGCTGCACATCGACGACCACGTGCAGGGGATCGAACTGGTCCGTACGAAGGGCCGCCCCGGGGAGGTCTACAACATCGGCGGCGGTACCGAGCTGTCCAACAAGGAGCTCACCGGGCTGCTCCTGGACGCCTGTGGCGCGGACTGGGACACCGGCGTCGAGTACGTCGCCGACCGCAAGGGGCACGACCGCAGGTACTCCGTGGACTGCACCAAGATCCGTACCGAACTGGGCTACCGGCCCCGCAAGACCTTCACCGAAGGGCTCACCGAGACAGTGCAGTGGTACCGGGACAACCGTGCCTGGTGGGAGCCGCTGAAGGAGCGCGCGGCGCTGAGCTGACCCCGCACCGGACACGTCGTGGCGCAAAACGCGTACAACCTGGCCCGCCGGCGGCGAGTCAACATGGGCGACCATGTGAAAGCCGTCGAAGGGCTGCTCGATGTCTGCACCACGATCGCGTTCCGTGTTTCTCTGCCTGCCGGGCCTCGCGGCCGCCCTGGTGCTGGGCGGCCCGGCCGCCCCGTCCGCCGGCGCTGCGGTCCCGGCCGCCGCGGCGACGCAGGATTTCAACGGTGACGGTTACCAGGACCTGGTCGTCGGCGCGCCCGACGGAACGGTGAGCGGGCAGGCGAAGGCCGGCTACGTCACCGTCATGTACGGCTCGGCACACGGGCTCGCAGCTTCCTCGCACACGCTGATCAGCCGGTCGACTGCGGGGATCCCGGGGGCGGCCGTGAAGGGACAGGGGTTCGGCAGCGACACCTCGGCCGGCGACCTCGACGGCGACGGATACAGCGACCTGGTGGTCAGCGGATCCCACAGTGCCGACTCCATTGTCGTCCGGGGCGGAGCGGGCGGCCTGTCCGGCGGTTACGCCGTTCCCGGTCACGGCACCCATACGGCGACCGGCGATTTCAACGGCGACGGTCACACCGACCTGCTGGCCGTGGCGACGAGTGACCCCGTCGGCGACGACCCGACCGGGTCCGACTCCGAGATCCTCTACGGGCCTCTCTCCGCGACCGGGGTTCCGGCGTCGAGCGAACCCTTCGACGACGCGTCGGTCTACAACATCTACGCGGTCCGCACCGGCGACATCAACGGCGACGGCCGCTCCGACCTCGCGCTCACCGCCTACGCGGGCGAGGGCTATTCCATGAGCCGGCTCTATCTGAGCACCGGTACGGGCCTGAAGAGGTCCGCCGTCAGCCCGCCGGCCATCTGGGATCGGAGCGCAGGCTTCACCTTCGGCGATCTGAACGGTGACGGCCGGGACGACCTGGCGTTCGGCAATCTCGGAGAGGGCGGCACGGACGTGACGATCGGCTACGGCACTCCGGCCGGTCTCGCCCCCGCGTCCGACTGGGTCACCATCACGCAGGACACCCCGGGCGTCCCCGGTGACGGCCCGAAGGAACCGAACGACAGCGAATGGCAGGACGCGTTCGGAGCCTCCCTCTCGGCCGGTGACGTGAACGGCGACGGCATCGCCGATCTCGCGGTGGGCGCCCCCGGCGAGGACATCGGCGCCACGGCGGACGCCGGCTACGTGACGCTGCTCCCCGGCAGCACCGCCGGAGTCACCGGCCGCGGGGCGCAGGCCTTCAGCCAGGACACCGCCGGCGTCCCCGGTACGGCGGAGGCGGGCGACCGGTTCGGCAGCGCCGTGCGGCTGCTCGACATCAACGGCAACGGATACGCGGACCTGGCATCCGCCGCGGTGCGCGAGGACGGTGGCAACGGCGCGGTGTGGGAGCTGCGGGGCCGCCCCGAAGGCCTGGTGACGGATGCCGCTCTGGTCTTCGGCCCTCTCGCGGTCGGGGCGCCGTCCGCCGGGGCGGCCTTCGGACACCGGCTGGGGTAGCGTCGGCCACAGGGGGCAGGCCCGGGGAAGCAGCTCCGGAGGACAGGGTGAACATGAGCGGCGACTGGCTGATCACCGGAGCGGGCGGCATGCTCGGCCAGGACCTCCTGGCCGCGCTGGCCGCGCACGGCACACCGGCCACCGGACTGGGCCGCGACGCTCTGGACATCACGGGAACCGGGCCGGTCCACCGGGCGCTGTCGGCCCACCGCCCCGCCGTGGTCGTCAACTGCGCGGCCTGGACCGCGGTCGACGAAGCGGAGACGGAGGAGGCCCGGGCCCTGGCCGTCAACGGCGGCGGCCCACAGGTCCTCGCCGACGCGTGCCGGGAGACCGGCGCGGTGCTGCTCCAGATCTCCACGGACTACGTGTTCGCCGGCGATGCCGGCCGTCCGTACCCGGAGGACGCGGCGGTGGGCCCGCGCAGCGCGTACGGGCGCAGCAAACTGGCCGGCGAGCGGGCGGTGCTGGACACCCTGCCCGACCGTGGCTATGTGATCCGCACAGCGTGGCTGTACGGCGCGGGCGGGCCGAACTTCGTCCGCACGATGATCAGGCTGGAGGGTGCCAAGGACACCCTGGACGTGGTCGACGACCAGCGAGGACAGCCCACCTGGACCGCTGACCTCGCCGACCTGCTGGTGCGTCTGGGCACAGGCGCGCTCGCCGGCACCGCGCCCGCCGGTGTCTACCACGGCACCAGCGCGGGTGCGACGACCTGGTGCGGTCTCACCCGCGAGATCTTCCGGCTGCTGGGCACCGACCCGGACCGGGTGCGCCCCACGACCAGCGAGTCCTTCGTACGGCCTGCGCCGCGGCCCGCGTACAGCGTGCTGGGGCACGAGGGCTGGGCGGCGGCGGGCATCCGGCCGATCCGCGACTGGCGGCAGGCGCTGAACGCGGCGTTCCCCGCGCTGCGCGCCGCCGAGCGCACGTGACCGTCCGATAGTGTCCGGGCACCCCTTCGCCCGGTGATCTGCCGCTTGTTGCGTCGACAGGGATTTTATTATCAGCGCTGCTTTCACAGCCACTCCTGGATGAGGTAACTTCGCCGGGTTCGGGCAGTTGATTTAAGGCGAAGGGATCTCCCAGTGAATCGTCATGACCTTCTGCGCGGTGTGCATCGCGTATACCGGCCTCGTAACTACCTGGAGATCGGAGTCAACGACGGTCGCAGTCTCGCCCTTTCGCGAGTCCCTTCGGTGGCAATCGACCCGGCATTCAAGGTCGTGACATCCATCAGCTGCGATGTTCACCTGGTCAAAGCGACCAGTGACGATTTCTTCGCCCGTGAGGACCCGTTGCTGCATCTGCGGCCCGGCCGCAACCCGTTCAGGGCACTCGCCCGCCGGGATCCGCTCCAGATGCTGGGAGGTGATCCCAAGCTGGAGCTGTCATTCATTGACGGCATGCATATTTTCGAGTTCGCGCTGCGTGATTTCATGAATGTCGAGAAGCACTCGCGCTGGAACAGTGTGATCGTGCTGGACGACATGCTGCCGCGCAATGTGGACGAGGCCGCCCGGGACCGGCACACCAGGGAGTGGACGGGTGACGTCTACAAGGTAGCCGCTGTGCTGCGGCGATTCCGTCCCGACCTGCTGGTGGTGGAGGTGGACACCACACCGACCGGGGTCGTCGTCATTTTCGGCGCGGACCCGGCGAACACCGTCCTGAAGCAGAATTACGACGCCATTCTGGCGGAATACGTCACCGAGGATCCCCAGGACGTCCCCGACGCGGTCATCTCCCGCAAGAGTGCGGTGTCCCCCGATGCGCTGCTGGGCGCCGACTTCTGGCCCGCGCTGATCCGTGCCCGCAACCTCAACCGCTCCCGGTCGGCCTTCGCCGATCTGCGCAGGCGGATCGAGCGGGTCGCGGGCTGATCCTCGCGGGTACGGGCCGGCCGCTGTCCCCCGCGGGACAGCGGCCTTCGGGCCGCCGGGAAGGAGGCGGTCAGCCGCGCAGCCCTTCGACGTACGCTCGGCATTCGGCGTAGGAGGGCAGCAGACCCTGTTCCTCCGCTTCGGCCAGGGTCGGGGCCGCCGCGTCCTTGTCGGAGAGCAGCGGTGTGACAGCGGCCGGCCAGTCGATGGCGAGCTCCGGGTCCAGCGGGTTGACGCCGTGCTCGCGCTGCGGCGCGTAGCCCGCCGAGCTCAGGTAGACGACCGTGGCATCGTCGGTCAGCGCCAGGAACGCGTGCCCCAGCCCCTCGCCCAGATAGACCGAGTGCTGGTCCACATCGTCGAGGCGGACCGCTTCCCAGCGCTTGTAGGTCGGGGAACCGACCCGGATGTCCACGATCACGTCGAGGATGGCGCCCCGCACACACTTGACGTACTTGGCCTGGCCGGGCGGCAGATCGGCGTAGTGGATACCGCGCAGGGTGCCCCGGCCGGACACCGAGCAGTTGGCCTGCGCCAGCCGCAGCGGGTGACCGGTGGACTCCTCGAAATCCGCTTCCCTGAACCACTCGTGGAAGCTGCCGCGGCTGTCCGGGAAGATCTTGGGCTCATGCACCCAGGCTCCCTCGATGGCGAGCTGCCGCATCCGATCACGTCCTTGTCTGCTGAACCAGGTGGAGAAAGCGGGGCGAGGCCGGCCGCCGGCAAGGTCAGCCCGGGAAGGTCAGCCGAGGAGCGTACGGATCACGCGGCGCACCTTCTTGCGGGCGACGGGAGGCAGCCGGCGCACCATGGGGCCGCCGAGTGTGCGCAGCCCGCCCCGGAGGGCGGAGCGGCGCCGCTGCCTGCGCATCGCACGGATGGTGCGCGGGTCGACGAGCGGGACGGTGCCGTCGACCCGGAGCCGCCCGTCCTCAGCGACAACGGCGCCGCCGAGGAAAAGTTCCGGCCCCGTGGCGCCGTCGAGCCGGACGCCGAGCTGCCAGGGGCCGGCCTGTACGCCCGTCACCGCGGACGGCAGCACCAGATGGGCCCGGCCGTACACCGGCCGTACGGTCGCGGGCACGCAGTGCCCTTCTCCGCTGCCGGAGCTCAGCAGCAGCTCGGCGCCGCAGGTATCGGTGCCGTCCACGGCGAAGGCGCCGAGCCGTACTTCGGTGCTGCGTCCGGGCATCCGCAGCACCGGGTGGCCGCCGAGCGCATGCCCCAGTCTCTTGCCCCGGCGTGCCACATCCAGGGTGAGGTTGCCGTGCGGATGGGTGAAGTAGGGGATCACCGGCCGGGCCGGGGAGCCGAGCAGGGCCGGCCGGACGGCCGCGTCGGCCCGCTCGTCGCGGTCGGCGCCGAGCCGGACCCGGCGGACCAGGCCCAGTGCGCGCACCCGGACCCATACGTCCCAGAAGCCAGGGGAGATCCGGGAGCGGTTCCCGACGCCCTCCGACGGCAGCTGACCGGTGCCGTGCAGCACGACTTCGCAGGTGCCGTCGCCGAGTTCCTCGACCACAGGCGTGAAGTGCGCGGGGCACAGCCACTCGACGGCGGTTTCCCGGTTGCGCAGCGAGATCTCGCACCTGAAGTCCCCGATCTCGTCGGTGACGTCCATGAGTTCGCCGTCGGGCAGCAGGCCGTCGGTGAAGCCGGGGTGGGCATGGAGCCGGCCGTTCCGGCGGATCAGCGTGAAGGGGGACCTGTCATGCCCGATGGTCAGCCGGGCGCTGAGTGTGATGCCGAGCCTGCCGTCCGGCAGCCAGCCGACGTCCTCGAGCCGGGCGGCACCCTTCACGGTGGCGGCACGTCCGGCGAGTTCTGCCAGGCCCTGCCGGTCGTCGTCGCGCAGCAGAGCGGAGCGGAGCCGGGTGACGGCGCCGAGTCCGTCGTGCACCCCTTCCCCCATGAACCCGAGGGACAGGGGCCGGATCGCGTCGCACATCGCGTCGAGGAACCCGGGGTCGTATGTCAGGACGCCGGGCTCGCTGACGCGGCTCAGTATCTCGACGCGGTAGAAGCGCCTGAGCAGTTTGTCCCGGAAGGGTCCGGGCTCCGTGTTCGCCTGCACGACCTCCAGGACTTCGCCCAGGTTCCCGTAGTAGCCGTCCGGGACGATCGGGGCCGATCCCGCGTTGTTCCCGTCGTCGCGCTTCGAATAGAAGTAACAGGTGTACGAGCCCAGGACGGAGACGTTGGCCGCCGCGAAATAGGCCTGCATCATGTACAGCTGGTCCTCCAGCCGCCGTCTGCCCTCGGGGTAGGCGATACCGTTCTCCCGGAGGAAGTCCGTACGGAACAGTTTGTGCGGCGTGAGGCTGTCGTGGAGCGGTGCGGTTTGCAGGCTGCACTTCTCGCGGTCGGTGCGGAAGACGCCGTGCGGGACCCCCCTGAAATCACTGGCCACCTTGCCGATCACGATGTCCGAGCCGTTGCGCCGTCCCATGGCGTGGAGGCGCCGCAGGGCATCCGGGGCGAGGTGGTCGTCCTGATCGACGAACTGCACGTACTCGCCCCGCGCCTCGGCCACACCGATGTTTCTCGGTTTGCCGGGCCAGCCGGAGTTGGGAATCGTCCGCAGCCGGAAATGGGGATGTTCCACGGTCAGCTTTTCGAGTCGTGCCGGGGTGTCGTCCGTCGAACCGTCGTTGACGAAGAGGACTTCGAAATCCTCCGCGGGGAGCGTCTGATTCAACAGGGAGTCAATGCACGGGTCGATGTATTTGCCCGCGTTGTGGACCGGGATGACGACACTGACTTTGACCGGCACGGTATGAGTCCCATGTCTGGTAGGAGTTACCTGGATGACGGGTGCTCGCCGTTGACGGCTTCTGTCATGAGATCCCGCCCCGTCCGTCACTCTATCGGGTGCAAGACAGGCCCGGTATCCGGTCGTTCCTTGATAAGGAATGGCAAATTCCGCAACGGTTGTCGTGGTGTCGGCGGGACTGCCGCCTGCCGGTTCGAGGCCGGTCTGGGCATCGTTCCTGCTGGCAGGAGCGGGTTTCGGAGTGTTCGCTCGGTATCTGCGCCGGACGGCTCGGTTCACTCGTAGGGATGACTGGAAGGTAAATTCCGCATCGCAGGCAACCAATGGTGATCTTTGTGAGTCTTCCTATTGTGATGAGCACCAGTGAGCCTGATGTGACCGTGATCGTCGGCGCCTATGAGGCGATGCCCTACCTCGTCAAGTGTCTGGAGTCGGTGGAGGCGCAGACCCTCGGCGCCGACCGTATCGAGATCGTGGCCGTGGATGACGGTTCAACGGACGGCACGGGGGAGTACCTCGAAGAGTTCGCCGCCAGATCGGCGATCGCCACCCGGGTCGTGCGCCAGGAGAACTCGGGCGGCCCCAGCGGCCCGCGCAACGTCGGCCTCGCTCTGGCGCGCGGCCGCTACGTGTTCTTCCTCGACGCCGACGACTACTTCGGCGAAGAGGCGCTGGAGCGCATGGTCGCCATGGGAGACCGGGCCGGCACGGACGTGGTGCTCGGGAAGGTCGTGGGGGTCAATCGCGGTGCGCCCAAGTCCATGTGGAAGCAGACCGTCGAGCGGGCTGACCTCTTCACCTCCCAGATCAAGTTCACGCTGAGCGCGCAGAAGCTGTTCCGGCGCGAGCTCCTCGTCAGGCTGGGCATGGAGTTCGACGAGGGACTGAGGACCGGTGAGGACGCGCTGTTCACCATGGAGGCCTACCTCCGGGGGAACGGGGTCTCGATCGTCGCCGACTACACCTGCTACTACCTGGTGGGGCGTGATGACGGCAAACACGTGACCAAGAGCGGCAGTTATGTGCTGCGGTTCGACTCGGCGCGGGCCCTCATGGGACTGATCGCGGAACACGTGGAACCGGGCAAGCGGCGCGACCAGTTGATGATGCGGCCCTTTCTGGTCACCCTGCTGCCCCAGTTCGGTCCCGGCTTCCTGAAGCAGTCAGCGGCGGTCAAGAAGAGACGCATGGAGCTCGCGGCGCCACTGATGGCCGCGCACTGGAACCCCGGAGTGGCGGACCGGCTCAAGCCCGCCGAGCGGCTGCGGCTGCACTGCATCGCCATGGGACGGGTCGATCTGCTCACCGAGGTCCTGGCCTTCCTCAAGGCGGGCAGGGAACCGGAGCGGGTGGGCATGGGCCTCCTGGGCGGCACCCACCATCTCGCCTACCCGTTCTTCAGGGACCGGGAAGCGGGCATCCCCGACCACGTCTACGCGGTGCGCGGCGAGGTGTCCCTCAGGCACCGGCTGCCCCCGGGGGTGCGCCGCAGGCTGCGCAAACTGCGCGACAGCGCGGTCAGGTGGACCGCCCGCCGCCCTGTCCAGCGCGTGGAATGCCCGCGCGCCGGGGAGCCCGGCTGACATAGATTCGCCCGTGTGACAGTGGCAAGACAGCTCGTGGCGGAAGCCCGCAGAATCGTCGTGAAGGTCGGTTCGTCCTCCCTCACCACCGCGGGCGGAGGCCTGGACGCGGACCGGGTGGACGCCCTCGTCGACGTACTGGCCAAGGCCAGGAGCGGTGGCGAGAAGGAGATAGTGCTGGTCTCCAGCGGAGCCATCGCCGCCGGGCTCGCCCCACTGGGGCTGGCCCGCCGGCCCAAGGACCTGGCCAGGCAGCAGGCTGCTGCCAGCGTCGGCCAGGGACTGCTCGTCGCCAGGTACACCGCGTCGTTCGCACGCTACGGCGTACGCGTCGGCCAGGTGCTGCTGACCACCGACGACACCAGCCGCCGGGCCCACTACCGCAACGCCTACCGGACCCTGGACCAGCTGCTCGCCATGGGCGCCCTGCCGGTGGTCAACGAGAACGACACCGTCGCCACCGACGAGATCCGCTTCGGCGACAACGACCGGCTGGCAGCCCTTGTCGCCCACCTGGTCAGGGCCGATCTCCTCGTCCTGCTCTCGGACGTCGACGGCCTCTACGACGGAGACCCGGCCAAGCCCGGCTCCACCAGGGTCGCGGAGGTCACGGGCCCCGGAGACATCGCACATGTCTCGATCGGCTCCGCGGGCAAGGCGGGTGTCGGCACCGGCGGCATGGTCACCAAAGTCGAAGCGGCCCGGATCGCGGCGGCGGCCTCCGTCCCCGTCGTGCTGACCTCTGCCTCCCGTGCGGCCGACGCCCTCGCGGGCCGGGACACCGGAACCTACTTCCACCGCACGGGCCGCCGATCCGCCGACCGGCTGCTCTGGCTCCAGCACGCGTCCACCCCCCGGGGCTCACTCACCCTCGACGACGGGGCGGTACGGGCCGTCGTCGAGCGGAAGTCCTCGCTGCTGCCCGCCGGTATCGCCGCGGTCGAGGGCGAGTTCAGCGCCGGCGACCCGGTGGAGCTGCTGGACACCACCGGCCGCACCATCGCCCGCGGTCTGGTGAACTTCGACGCCAAGGAGCTTCCCCAGCTGCTCGGCAGGTCCACCCGCGATCTGGCCAGGGAGCTGGGTCCCGCGTACGAGCGAGAGGTCGTACACAGGGACGATCTGGTGGTCATGAACCCGTGACCGGCCGCCCCGGACCATTGAACCGGCCGAAAGTCCGCTTTCACGGAGAGACCTTCCGCAAAACCCCCACGCTCCGGGCGCCGGGCTGGTCAACTTTGTCCCAGGGGAAATGCAGGGGGCAGACACAGCAACGCACACAGGAGGCCGCCGGTGAGACGAGCGCGTCCGGGGGCGCTGCCCCGCGGAACCGGGGAGCGGACCCTGACGAGTGTCGGCGCGGGGTCCGGCTTCGAGGACGGCCGGCAGACTGTCGCCGAACAGCGGAACGACGGGCGCGGTGAGGAAAGCGGCCTGTCGAAGCTCTGGCACATCACGCTGAGCGTCTCGGGTCCCGCCGCCCCGCTCAAAGAGGTCAGACGAGGCCTCGAACAGCTCGCGCACGACCATCCCTTCCTGCTGACCAGCCGCTACGCCAACGACCATGCGGAGATCCGCTACTGGGAGGAGGCGAGGGACCTGCACGACGCGGCCGCGGTTGCCCTGCGGCTTTGGGGCGAGCACCGGTCGACCTCCAGGCTGCCGCCCTGGGAGATCGTCGGTCTCGAGGTCATCGACCGCGAGACCTATCACTTACGGATCGCCGAGGGATTCGGCCCGCTGCCCGCGGCGCCGGTCGGAGTCCATCCCTTCTGACGCGGCTCGTCTGCCGCTCCCCGCGGCCGGCCCCCGCCGCGCAGTACGCTCCACGGGGTCCGGCAGGCGGCCGGGGTGTCTCGGTGTGTGGGATACCGGGCGGACGGCCGTGGGCGGGCCACTACCCTGCGGACATGACCTCGCTCTCGCCGCTCTCCGACCAGTCCCCGGTGATCCAGGCCGCCTACCGGTCCCGCGCCGCGGCCGCCGACCTGGCACCACTGCCCCGCTCCGTCAAGGACGACGCCCTGCTGGCCATCGCCGACGCGCTCGAGGTCCGCACCGGTGAGATCGTCGAGGCCAACGCCCTGGATGTGGAGAAGGCCCGTGCGGCAGGCGTGAGCGAGACCGTCATCGACCGGCTCACCCTCACCCCCGAGCGGATCCGCGCCATCGCCAAGGACGTGCGGGACGTCGCCGCGCTGCCCGACCCGGTCGGCGAGGTGGTCAGGGGCTCGACGCTTCCCAACGGGATCGATCTGCGCCAGGTCAGGGTGCCGCTGGGCGTCGTGGGGATCATCTACGAGGCCAGGCCCAATGTGACGGTGGACGCCGCCGCACTGTGCCTGAAGTCCGGCAACAGCGTGCTGCTGCGCGGCTCCGCCTCGGCGTACGCCTCCAACACCGCGCTGGTCCGGGTTCTGCGTGACGCGGTCGGCGGTTCGGGACTGCCGGCCGACGCCGTGCAGCTCGTCCCGGGGGAGTCCCGCGACTCCGTGCAGGAGCTGATGCGCGCCCGCGGCATGGTCGACGTACTGATCCCGCGCGGCGGCGCCTCCCTGATCCGCACGGTCGTCGAAGGGTCCTCCGTCCCGGTCATCGAGACGGGCACCGGCAACTGCCATGTGTATGTGGACGCGGAGGCCGACATCGGCATGGCGGTCGACATCCTGATCAACTCCAAGGCGCAGCGGCCGTCGGTCTGCAACGCGGCCGAGACACTGCTGGTCCACCAGGACATCGCGGACGCCTTCCTGCCGCGGGCGCTCGACGCGCTGGCCGAGGCGGGGGTGACCGTGCACGGCGACGAGCGGGTGCTCGGTTACGCCGAGGCGTCGAAGGCGACCGTTGTCGAGGCCACCGCGGAGGACTGGGAGACCGAGTACCTCTCGTACGACATCGCGGCCGCCGTCGTGGACTCGCTCGACGCGGCCGTCCGGCACATCAGGCTCTGGACCTCCGGGCACACCGAGGCGATCGTCACCACATCGCAGGCCGCGGCCCGGCGGTTCACCCAGCTGGTGGATTCCACGACGGTCACTGTCAACGCGTCCACCCGGTTCACCGACGGAGGCCAGTTCGGTTTCGGCGCGGAGATCGGGATCTCCACCCAGAAACTGCATGCCCGCGGCCCGATGGGGCTGCCCGAGCTGACCTCGACCAAGTACATCGTGACAGGGGACGGTCACACCCGGTGATGTGGCGATCGGTCGACTTCGCACTCTCCCTGCCCAAAACGACCTACCGGGTCTAGTCTGGTCACGTGCCGGACGACGTGGGGGGCAGGCCGTTCCAGAACGGCCGGGAGCCTGACGACGACCGCGGAGGAGCGGACGAGGACTTCGCCTCCGTGGTGTTCGGCGAGGACTTCGTCCGGGCCGCCACGATCCATGAACCGACCGCGGTGGAGCGGTTGCTGGCCGCCGCGGAGGCCCGGGCCGAGGCCGAGGCCGCGAAAGCCAGGGCGGGCGGTCTCATCGGTGAGGACGACCCCTACGACGACTTCCTTCGTGAAGCGGCCGGACGGGACGGCTCGGGCGGCGACTACGGCCGTGCGTACGGCCGGGGGGACCTCGGTGTCTACGACGGTCCTGAGGACGGCGAGAGCGGCCCCTACGGGCTCCACGGCGGTGTTCTGCGCCCCTACCGCGGCAGGGCGCGCTGGCACCGGCCGGTGGCCTGGCTGCTGGCTCTGGCGATGGGCATCGGCATGGTCGCGCTGGCGTTCGCCGCGGTCTACCGCGGCGCTTCATCGAGCCGGCAGGACCAGGTGCCGCCGCCGGTGACGAGCGGAGTGGGGGGCGTGCCCCGCGGTGTGGGCGGCACCCCGCCCCCGGCATCCGCGCGGCGTTCGGCGCCACCCGTGTCGGCGATTCCGCGCAGAGGCTGACCGGATACGCCGGGCGGCGCACCGCCCGATGTGGTGAAGCCCCGTCAGAACTTGCCCCGCACCGGGAGTTTACGCCGCCCTCCGGCGACCTACCCTCAAAGTATGGCGGGGCGCGAGGAGCCACCCGAGGACCTGCCCAGCGGTGGCGAGGACGAGTACCGGTCCGTCGTCTTCGACGAATCGTTCATCCGTGCTGCCCGGCTGCAGGAGTTCTCCGCGCAGGAACGCATGGGCGATCACGCGCTCGCCGTTCGCAGCCGCTCCGCCCTGCCGTTCCGGGGCGGGAAGGGGGCGCTCGTGCTGTTCGCGCTGATCCTGCTGGCCTTCGGCACGGCGGTCTTTCTCGGGGTGCGTCATCCCTACGACACACCGGGCGGCGGCAGCTCGGAGCCGCTGTGGGAGTCGGTCGTGCCACTCGCCCCGCAGGGGGCCGTGCCGGGGGCCACGGCGGCCGAGCTCTTCGCGAACAGCCCGGCGGCACACTTCCGCGTCGGAGCCGAAGGAGTGAATCTGCCGGCGGTCGGCAGGACCGCGCACTTCGCGGACAGCCAGGTGGTGACGGCGCTGACCACGGCCACGGACTACATCGTGGCGTCCTCGCTCGACCCCCTGGTACTGATGGGCACCACGGTGCGGCCGGTGCGCGCGCTGCTCGACCCCGACCAGTACCGGCAGTTCGACCGGAGCGTCGCTTCGCCCTCCAGGGACGGACGGCACGCGGTGACCGGCTGGCTGGTGCGTTTCGACCCCGCCCAGGTGGCGCTGGCCGATCCCCGGGTCCGGGTCTCCGGCACCCTGCGGTACGAGGAGATCTCTCCCGGCATCCTGGAGGTGACCGCGGACCACACCTTCGTGTATGCGCTCCGTCCGGCCTCCGCGGGACCCGCGAAGGCGGACGGGGCCTCGCTGTTCTCCGTACGCCGCGAGCTGCATTTCCACTTCGACGCGGAGGATCTGCGGCTGCGCCAGGCACAGCTGGTGATCAGCTATGTGCAGGCCGGCCCGCAGGACTGCGCGGCCGACACGGCCGGCCGGCTCCAGCCGATGCTCGCAGGTGAGCGTGCGCACGGGCGGCAGGCCGGCCGGGGCCCGGTGGGCACCGATCCGTACGCCACCGGGGGGACCGCCACGGCGCTGTGCGGGACACTCGCCGCCGGCTCGCAGCCGGATCTCTCCGGGGACGGCCCCTAGACGGGGTGGGAGAAGCAGCGGGGCGGCCGCGGCTTCTCCCCCACGGCCTAACCCGCGGCCGGAGCCTCCCCGCCGGCCGCCGGGCCCTCGTCGCCCGCGGTCTTCTCGCTGCTCCCGTTGCCGCCGGTGAATTTCCCGCGCAGCTTCCCGCCCAGATCTCCCGCGCCGCCGGCCAGGTCACCCACCAGCTTCATCAGCGGGTCCTTGCTGGTGCGCACGGTGTCGGCGTAGTGCGAAGCGGACTCCCGGAAGGAGTCCGAGACCGAGGTGTCCTTGTCCTCGTCGCGCCGCGGGTAGTGCCCGTCCATGATCCGCTGGTAATCCCGGCTCTCCGACCACTTCTTCAGCTCGGCGGCGCGGACCGTGGTGAACGGGTGGGACCTGGGCAGCACATTGAGGATCTTGAGCACCGAGTCGCGCAGATCGCCCCCGGCCTCGTACTCCTCGGCCTGCTCCAGGAAGGCATCCACGTTCATCTCGTGCAGATGGTTACCGCCGGCGATCTTCATCAGGCCGCGCATCGACGCCCTGATGTCCTGGCCGACAAGCAGTCCGGCCCGGTCGGCGGACAGCTCGGACTTGCGGAACCACTCGCGCAGCGCCGTGACCAGCGCCATGATCGCGACATTGCCCAGCGGGATCCAGGCGACCTTCAGGGCGATGCCGGTGAGGAAGAGCAGTATCGTGCGGTACACCGAGTGCCCGGAGAGCGCATGGCCCACCTCATGGCCCACGACGGCGCGCATCTCCTCCTCGTCTAGCAGTTCGACGAGACCCGTGGTGACCACGATGATCGGCTCGTCCAGTCCGATGCACATGGCATTGGGCTGCGGGTTCTGCGTGACGTACATGGCGGGGACCTTCTCCAGGTCCAGGATGTAACAGGCGTCCCGCAGCATGATGTTGAGGTGGGAGAACTGGGCGTCACTCACCCGCACCGAGTCGGAGAGGAAGAGCAGCCGCAGACTGCGCTCCGGCAGCAGTCCGCTGAGCACCTTGAAGACCGTGTCGAAGCCGGTGAGCTTGCGCAGGGCCACCAGTGCGGAGCGGTCGGCCGGATGTTCGTACGCCCTCGAGGAAATGCCCTGGAAGCGCCTGCGCTGCCTGCTCGGCACCTTCTCTTGACTGCTGTCGGTCATGAATGTGTCCCCCTGCCTTCTTGTCTTCGAGTCCCGGCTCGTCCCCCTGACGGGCCCCAGCGTATGCGGTGGGGCTACCGTGTGCCGGGGGCCAACACCGAGAAGGAGCACCCGCCATGCCGGACACCACCACTCTGCTCGCCGCTGCAACGGACCAGCAGGGGCCGGGCGATACGCTCCGGGTTCTGCTGGTTGTCCTGATCGTCGGGGCTGTCCTGCTCGGCTGGTTTCTGCTGCGCGGATATCGCAACAACGACTGAGTCGGCGTGAGCGTGCCCAGGAGGCCCGCATACGATGTGCGCGAAGTCCCCGCTCCGACTCCCGGATAGGTCCAGCTGACCATGAGCCTCCACAGCACCGCTTCGTCCCTGGCCACCCTCGCAGCCGAGGGCGGCGAGCACGGTGGCAACCACCCAAGCCTGAGCCCCTACCTCACCGGCGGCGGCGCGCTCTTCGCGCTGGTCCTGCTGCTGTGGATCACCACCCGTTTCAACCGCGACCGCTGATACCGGGTCGCAGACCGGTAGCCGGTGGGCCAGTAGGGTCTGCACGCATGGGAGAGCAGAAGCGGCGTCTCGGAGTGATGGGCGGGACATTCGACCCGATCCATCACGGACACCTGGTCGCGGCCAGTGAAGTGGCCTCGCATTTCCAGCTCGACGAGGTGGTGTTCGTACCGACGGGACAGCCGTGGCAGAAGAGCCACAAGGTGGTCTCTCCGGCCGAGGACCGCTATCTGATGACGGTCATCGCCACGGCGTCCAACCCGCAGTTCTCGGTGAGCCGGATCGACATCGACCGGGGCGGGCCGACGTACACCATCGACACCCTGCGGGATCTGCGCGACATCAACACCGACGCTGATCTCTTCTTCATCACCGGTGCCGACGCGCTGTCGCAGATCCTCACCTGGCGGAACGCGGATGAGCTGTTCGCCCTCTCCCACTTCATCGGCGTGACCAGGCCGGGGCACGTCCTGACGGATGACGGGCTGCCGGAGGGGGGTGTCTCCCTGGTGGAGGTACCGGCCCTGGCGATCTCGTCGACCGACTGCCGGGCCAGGGTCGAGCAGGGGGACCCGGTCTGGTACCTGGTCCCCGACGGTGTGGTGCGCTACATCGACAAGCGCCAGTTGTACCGCGGCGAATGAGCCGCGGAGAGGGGCACCGTTGAACGACCGACAGAATCCGTACGTCCAGTACGACCAGTACGGGCAGCCGATGCAGCTCGTGGGTTACGACGAGTACGGGCAGCCGGTGTACCAGCAGGTGCAGCCGCAGCAGCAGCCTCCGCAGTACGACGCGTACGGACAGTCGCAGCCGCCGCAGGGCTACGGCTACGACCCGTATGCCCAGGAGCAGCCCCAGCAGCCCCAGCAGCACACCGATCATCAGCCGCAGACCGGACAGGGCTACGACTACGGCACCGGGCAGCAGCCCGCCGTGGACACCACGCAGCAGTGGATCCCGCAGCAGCCGCAGCCCCCGGGACAGCAGCCCCGGGGGCAGTCGCAGCCACCGGCCGGGCAGCAGCCGCAGTCCGGACCATCGGCGCCGCCGCAGCAGAGGCAGCCGCAGCGACCCGTGCCCGGGCCCCGGCGCCCGGCGTCCGGTGAGGACGACTACCGGACGGAGCAGTTCTCGTTCATCGAGGAGCCCGACGAGGACTCCGAGGACGTCATCGACTGGCTGAAGTTCACCGAGAGCCGTACCGAGCGGCGCGAGGAGGCCAGGCGGCGAGGCCGCAACCGGGTCGTCTCGCTCGTGGTGGTACTGGCCCTCGTGGTGGCCGGCGGGGTGGGCTACCTCTGGTACGCGGGCAAGCTGCCCGGTGTCTCGGGACCCGGCAGCGGGAACACCACCGCGGCCGGCGCCCAGCAGCGCAATGTGATCGCGGTCCACCTCCACAACACCGGGGCGGGCGGTACCTCCACCGCGCTGCTGGTCGACAACGTCACCACCGGGCGGGGGACCACACTGCTGCTGCCCAACTCTCTCTCCGTGTCGAACGACGACGGCACCGCCACCACGCTCGGCAAATCGGTCGACGACGACGGATCGGACGGCACCAGGGACGCGCTCGGCACGCTGCTCGGTGACAGGATCGGCGGGACCTGGCGGCTGGACACTCCGTATCTGGAGAATCTGGTCGAGCTCGTCGGCAATATCGAGGTCGACACCGACACCGCCGTGCCCGGCGCCAAGAAGGGCTCCGCACCGCTGGTCACCAAGGGCCGGAACCGGACACTCAGCGGTCAGATGGCTGTGGCGTACGCCACCTATCGTGCGCCGGGAGAGCCCGAGACGCGGCAGCTGGTGCGGTTCGGGCAGGTCATGCAGGGCGTCCTGCGGAAGATCTCGGACGTTCCGCAGGCCGCGACGACGACCGTGCAGAATCTGGCGCAGGTCCTGGACCCCTCGCTCACCGACAAGGATCTGGGTGCCTCCCTGGCCAAGCTCGCGGCGCACGCCAAGAAGGGTGACTACCGGACCATGGTGCTGCCGGTGCAGGGCGATGGCTCGCTGAGTGAGAAGACCGGTACCAGTGTGGTCAAGGACGTGCTGGGCGGCTCGGTGAAGGCGCCGCAGCAGGGTGACGCGGTCCGGGTGGGCATCAGCGACGGCAGTGGCAGGAAGGGCGCGACGGAGTCCGCCCGGATCGCGCTGGTCAACGGCGGCTACGCGGTGACCGTCGGCACCGCCACGGCCGGCACGGCATCGTCGCAGGTCACCTATGGCGACGTGGCCCAGAAGGCGAAGGCGGACGAAGTGGCCAAGACGCTCGGACTGCCGACGGCGGCGGTACACAAGGGCAAGGCGGCGGCGAACTCCGACGTCTCCGTGGTGCTCGGCCGGGATTACAAGGTCACGTAACGGTTTAGAGAGTGTCGGCGGTCCGTGAGACCCTAGGGATTTCACCGACCGCCGACGAAAGCCTGCTTGTGACCGCCACGGACCGCTCCATCGAGCTCATCAACGCCGCCGCTCAGGCGGCCGCCGACCGGCTCGCGCACGACATCACCGCGTACGACGTCAGCGATGTGCTGTCGATCACCGACGCCTTCCTGCTCGCATCGGCGCCCAACGACCGTCAGGTCAAGTCGATCGTCGACGAGATCGAGGAGCAGCTGAACAAGAAGCTCGGCGCCAAGCCGGTGCGCCGGGAGGGCGACCGCGACGCCCGCTGGATCCTGCTCGACTACGTCGACATCGTCGTCCACGTCCAGCACAGCGAGGAGCGCGTGTACTACGCGCTGGAGCGGCTCTGGAAGGACTGCCCCGAGCTGCCGCTTCCCGAGGACGCCGTCAAGACCCGCGGCAAGGCCGAGGAGCACGCGAGGCTCACCGGTGCGGAGAACGACACGGATCCGGACGGTGAGCTCAGCTGAACGGCACCAAGGGCGGCCGGGGCCGCCGGGTGGTCCTCTGGCGGCACGGCCAGACGGCCTGGAATCTGGAGCGCCGCTTCCAGGGCAACACCGACATCGAGCTCACCGAGAACGGCGTCGGCCAGGCACGCCGTGCCGCCCGGCTGCTCGCCTCGCTGAAGCCGCACGCGATCATCGCATCCGATCTCGCACGCGCGGCGGCCACCGCCGGTGAGCT
The DNA here is from genome assembly GCF_036088315.1 of Streptomyces sp. NBC_00344. Taxonomy (NCBI): domain Bacteria; kingdom Bacillati; phylum Actinomycetota; class Actinomycetes; order Kitasatosporales; family Streptomycetaceae; genus Streptomyces; species Streptomyces sp. NBC_00344. The sequence continues at coordinate 4,694,074 of NZ_CP107996.1, forward strand.
GGCCGCGATCACCGGTCTCGGCATCGCCCATGACTCCGCCCTGCGGGAGACCTACGCGGGCAGCTGGCAGGGGCTCACGCACGAGGAGATCCTGGCGCAGTACGGCGAGCAGTACACGGCGTGGAAGCGCGGTGAGCCGGTGCGGCGCGGGGGCGGGGAGCTGGAGACCGAGGTCGCTGACCGGGCCGCACCGGTGGTGCTGAAGCACGCCGACGAGCTGCCCGACGGCGGCACTCTGGTGGTGGTCAGCCACGGCGGCACCATCCGCACCACCATCGGCCGGCTGCTCGGGCTCGAGTCGCACCACTGGGAGGGCCTGGGCGGGCTCTCCAACTGCTGCTGGTCGGTGCTGGGCGAGGGCGAGCGCGGCTGGCGGCTGCTCGAGCACAATGCCGGGACCCTGCCGGAGCCGGTGCTCGGCGACGACGACTGAGCGCCGTGGCGGAGACCGCCGGGCGGATTTCACTTTCCGGCTGGTCGCAGGCTAAAGTTCTTCTTGTTCGCAGCACGGAGCCGCAGAGAATGCGGTGAACGCGGTGAACAGCGGGGCTATAGCTCAGTTGGTAGAGCGCCTGCATGGCATGCAGGAGGTCAGGAGTTCAATTCTCCTTAGCTCCACATCCGGAAGTCCCGTCCCCATGGGGGCGGGACTTTCTGCTGTCCGGTGTCCGGGCTTTCCGGGGCCTTGGGCCCGTGGTCCTGAACTGCTCATGTGGTCCTGCACTGCTCATGACCGGAGCTTCTGGCATTCCTCCAGCAGTCGCGCCGATCGCGGTCTGCTCTTCGCCGGCCGGGGTGTACGCCGCGATCCGGCATCCCGGCATGCCGCGCCGTTTACTCCCTCACGTACGCCGTGCCGCTCGTCATCGGAGGCCGGCCCGGCGACGGGCGGCGCGGGCACCGCGCGATGTTCCTGACCGGGCTCGTGGTGTTCGCCGCTTCCTCGCTCCCCTGCGGAGTGGCAGGTGGCTCGGGGCAGTTGATCGCCTCCGCATGGTGCGGGGGGCGGGCTCGGCACTGATGATTCCGCGGGTTCTCCCACTGGTCCGGCGCACGGTCACCGGCGCCCTGGCAACGCACCCTGGTGCCCGCCGGATTCGGGCTGACCGCGCTCTCCCCGGTGGCGGGGGGGAGGAGTGCTGCCCGGAGCCGGCGACGGTGGCGCGGCCCTCTGCCCTGCCCCGGCCGGACTCGGCGCAGGTCGCTCGTGCCTCAGCCCCACGCTGGGCAGTGCGCCGGGCGGCGCGAGCCGGCGGGGCGCCGCCGACGCGAGCCGACTGCTGATGACCGTCACCCAACTCGGCGGTCTGCTGGGTGTCGCGGCCACCGGCACACTCTTCGCCAATCGGCTCGACAGCCCGGCGGTGCACGCTTCCGGTCATGCACTGCCGGTGTGCGCCGTCGTGTTGGCGGCCGCCGCGAAGATCGGAGGTGCGGGCAGGCTCGTTCGCCGAGGTCGCTGACCCTCTTGCGGTGCCATGGCAGAATCGGAACGCCGGAGGGGGACGACGGCCCGAACGGGAGGGGAAAGCGCGATGCCCGCGAGCACGCTCGAGAGCGTCCATGTCCTCGTCGCCCCCACCCGCAGCGTCCGGGCCCCCTCCCAGTGCACGGCCTGCTGCCGCAGCTGGAGCTGACTGATGGGTGCACACAGGAGGAAATGCGACTGGTGCGGCAGCGGTACGCCCATCGTCCGGGACATGGACCCGGTCAACGCGGACTACCAGTACTGGTGCGAGGAGTGCGCGCGGGCGCTGATCATAAAGGGCGATCCGATCGAGACGTACCGTGAGCTGGAAGGCGAGCCGATCTACGGGCGGCTCCTCGAAGATCACTGCACCCTCAAGCGCTTCTACTCCTTCGCCACCGCCTGACCCGCCGTCCCGCCCCGGAATGGATTTGGCGGAGCACCGGGGGGACCGTGTAATGTTGGCGGAGCCGCAGGGGAGTCCCCCGCACATGGCACACAGCACGGGGCTATAGCTCAGTTGGTAGAGCGCCTGCATGGCATGCAGGAGGTCAGGAGTTCAATTCTCCTTAGCTCCACAGTGAGAAACAGAGAAGTGGGCCACCCGGTCAGGGTGGCCCACTTCTCTGTGTCAGTGGACGGCCGGTCCGGCGCTCAACTCCGGCCGCTGCCCAGCGCCTTGCGGTCACTGCCGGGCAGTGCCGGCCGTGCGGGCCGCTCCGCGGGCGGCTGCTCTATCCGGAGCGCGAGCGCCGGGCACCGGCGAACGGCCCGCTGCGCACGCCCTCTCAGATGGATCGGTACCGAGGCGTCGGCGAGTGCGGGGTAGCCGTCGGCGCCCAGCCGGATCAGCTCGGGAACGAGGTCGGCGCAGAGCCCGTGGCCCTGGCAGAGCGTCCAGTCGACGGCGAGCTTCTCACCGGTGGGCGCGGACTCCTCCGTGTATCCGGGCATCGGCAGCGGCAGCACACCCAGCGTCTCGCGCCCGCAGCCCCCGCCGAGCACATGGGCCGCCAGGTCGTCGGTGAACGCGGAGAGCGTGGAGGCGAAGAAGCGGGCCGAACCGTCGGGGTGCTTGCAGGCGCCTCTGCCGCGGACCGCCTGGGTCACTTCGCGCAGGGCCTCCAGGGCGGCGGGGCCGCCGCCGTTCAGCACATCGGAGAGGCCGCCGGCGGCGGCGGGAAGGCCCAGCTTGCAGGGGCCGCACTGGCCCGCGGTCTCGGCGGCCAGCCAGTTCGCCACGCGCAGTGATTCGCCCAACGGGCAGGTGTCCTGGCTGATCGGCAGGATCGCGCCCGCGCCGAGCGACCCGCCGAGTGCGGCCAGCGACTCGCGGGAGACCGCGGCGTCATGGGCGGCTGCCGCGTCGATCCAGTTGCCGTGGTACCCGCCTGTCAGTACGCCCTGGGGGATCATCGGGGCGCCGGCCAGCTGCAGGACGTAGCGCAGCGGCACTCCGGTGGGCGCCTCCACGACCATCGGCCGGGCGACCGCACCGGAGATGGTGAGCAGCACGGTGCCCGGCTCGTTGTAGAGCCCGGTGTGACCGTAGCGGCGGGCGCCGATCCGGGCGCCGACGGCGAGCTGGGCGAAGGTCTCGGCGTTCGACAGCAGCGTGGGCGCACCGCCGACGCCCGACTCCGCGGCCCGGGTGCGGCGGCCCGGTGGCAGCGCGGGGCCGCCGTCCGCGGCGCGGATCAGAGAGGAGGCCTCACCGGAGACCATGCGCTCCGGGGTGCGGACGATCCGTGCCCGCAGCCGCTGCCCGCGCCGGTCGGAGAGACCGCGCTCGGCGAGGGCGGTGCGGATGGACGACTCCGTCGAATTGCGGGTGAGTCCGATGATCAGAGTGCGCGCACCGAGCGCTTCCGCCGCCAGCAGGGCGCCGTCGAGCACCAGATGGGGGGCGCGGTTGAGCAGGACGGTGTCCTTGCGGCAGGCGGGTTCGCCCTCGCTGCCGTTGACGACGACAACAGGGCGCACCCCGCGTCGAATCGCCGATTTGGCCACCGCTCGCAGCTTCTGCCCGAAGGGGAAGCCCGCACCACCACGGCCTCTCAGCGATATCGCTTCTGCGAGCTCGGCGAGACGCTCGCCGTTCTGCGGTTCCAGCGGGCCGTGCACTTTCAGATGCATGGAGAGATCGAGGCGCTCCACCAGGTCGAAACCTGAGGTCAGCTGGGGAAGGCCGACCACTCGGACCTCGGGGACATCGGGGAGGGGGACGTTCACTTTCGGTCTCCTGCAGGGGTGTGCCAGGGCTCGCCGGCGGAGGGCGGTTGAAAGGGCTCTGGCAGGGGTTCGGTGTCGAATTCGGTCGGATAGCCGGCGCTGTGCGGGCTGTCGTAGGCGGGTGCCTGAGCGGGCGGCGGCGGCGCCGGTGCGGGCCAGCGGGGACCGCTGATACCGGCTCGCGGCGGGGGGTCGTACAAGGGGCGGGCGGGGGTGGCGACTGCCTCCTGGAACTGCGGCGGGGCGGGGGCGTAGGGAATGCTCGGCTCGTAGGCCCGCGGCCACGCCGGCGGCTGCGGCTCCTCGTACAGCGGCTGCTGCGCGTACGGCTGGGGCGCCGGCTGCCGGGGCGCCGGCGGGACCGGATCAGCGGGGGCGGCCACGGCCCCGGCCCCGGAGCCGGCCGCGGCCAGTTCGGTGATCCGGGCCGCGATGCGCCGCTTGACGGGCCGCGGGAGCATCCGCAGTGACAGCACGCCGACGACCATGACCAGGGACAGGCTGTAGAGCACGACCACGTACGTGGCCGGTGCCCGGCCCGCGTACAGCCCGTGCAACAGTCCCGTGCACCAGGCCGGGTAGGCCAGCATGTGCAGTGCCCGCCAGCGTCCGGCGATCCGCCCGGGGGTGGCGAACGCGCTGCGCAGGGCGCCGGTCGCACCCGCTGTGATCAGCAGATACGCGGCGAGTGAGCCGAATCCGATCAGACCGGCCCGCCCGCTGAAACCGAGCCCGAAGGGGACCAGCGCGCCCAGCAGTGCCACATGGCCGAGTGCGACCTTGACCGTGATGTGCAGCAGCAGGAAGAAGATCGACGAGACCGCGGCGGTGCGGTGGACGCCCTGAGCGACCAGTCGCATCCGCGAGGACAGCAGAAGCCGGTCGGTGGCGATCAGGCCCCAGACCACCGCGGCGGTCAGTGAGACAAGCGAAAGCACGCCGGCGATGAAATCCATCGCGGCGCGTACGGAACTGCTTCCCGCAAAGACAACGAGGGGAACGAGAAGCAGGAGGACTATTGAGGTGGTGCGTTGTGCGTTGAGCGACGTGCGTCGAGGGTTCATAGGGGCGACTCCGAATGGTTCGGCAATGCAGTCCCGTTGCCGCATGCTAAGTCGCTGAATACCGGGCAGTACGGCGTTTGCTCGGTTGCCCCGGTACAGGGCGGTACGCGGAGTAACCCCGCTCGCGGGGTACGTCTGTGCGTCCAGAAGCGGGCCTGCGGTACCCTGACGCCATGCGTGCCGTACGCCTTCTGCTTAGCGAGCCGCGCTGATCAGTCCCGGCCGGCGAAGCGTCCCGGTCGGCATCAGCGCGGCGTCCCCTCCTGTGCGAGGGGCTTTTTCGTTTGGTGCCACTGGTGCCGCAGCCGAGCGGGTTCGCGGGCAGAGACGACCGATGGAGCTTTGAGGATCATGAGCGAGACGAATTCCTCCCCCGCTGCCGAAGGCGCGGGAGGGGCCCCCTCCGAGGTGGCCGCAGCCCACCGTTACACGGCTGCCCTGGCCGCCGACATCGAGGCACGCTGGCAGGATTTCTGGGACGCCGACGGCACGTACGAGGCTCCGAACCCGAGCGGTGACCTGGCGGGTGATCCCGCGCTGGCGGCGCGACCCAAGAAGTTCATCATGGACATGTTTCCCTACCCCTCGGGCACCGGTCTGCACGTCGGGCACCCGCTGGGCTACATCGCCACCGATGTGTACGCCCGCCACCAGCGGATGACCGGGCACAACGTCCTGCACACCCTGGGCTTCGACGCGTTCGGACTGCCCGCCGAGCAGTTCGCCGTACAGACCGGCACCCACCCGCGGGCCTCGACCGAGGCCAACATGGCGAACATGAAGACCCAGCTGCGCAGGCTGGGCCTGGGGCACGACCAGCGCAGGTCGTTCGCGACGATCGACCCCGAGTACTACAAGTGGACCCAGTGGATCTTTCTGCAGATCTTCAACTCCTGGTATGACACGGAAGCGGAGCGTGCCCGCCCGATCGCCGAACTGATCGCCGCGTTCGAGAGCGGCGAGCGCACGGCGCCCGGTCCCCGCGGCTGGAGCGAGCTGGACGCCGCCGAGCGCGCGAACCTGCTGGGCGAGTACCGGCTGGCGTACGCGTCGGACGCCCCCGTCAACTGGTGCCCGGGGCTGGGCACCGTCCTGGCGAACGAGGAGGTGACCGCGGACGGCCGTTCCGAGCGCGGAAACTTCCCCGTCTTCAAGGCCAAGCTGCGGCAGTGGAACATGCGCATCACCGCCTATGCGGACCGGCTGCTGTCCGATCTGGACGCGCTGGACTGGCCCGAGGCCATCAAGCTGCAGCAGCGCAACTGGATCGGCCGCTCCGAGGGCGCCCGCGTCGACTTCGCGGTCGGCCACGGTGACGAGAAGATCACCGTGTTCACCACTCGTCAGGACACGCTGTTCGGCGCGACCTACATGGTGCTGGCGCCCGAGCACGAGCTGATCTCCGGCGAGAGGTCGATCGTCCCCGACGCGTGGCCCGAAGGCACCCACGAGGTCTGGACACGCGGCCACGCCACCCCGGCCGAAGCCGTCGCGAAGTACCGCGCGTTCGCCGCTTCGAAGTCCGACGTCGAGCGGCAGGCCGACGCCAAGGAGAAGACCGGCGTCTTCACCGGGGCGTACGCGGTCAACCCGGTCAGCGGCGCGCAGGTGCCCGTCTTCATCGCCGACTACGTGCTGATGGGCTACGGCACCGGCGCGATCATGGCCGTCCCCGCCCACGACAGCCGTGACTTCGCTTTCGCCCGCGCCTTCGAGCTGCCGATGCGCTGTGTCGTCGAGCCGTCCGACGGCCGCGGTACGGACGCATCGGCGTGGGACGACGCCTTCGTGTCGCACGACGCCAAGCTGGTCAACTCCACCGGCGACGGCATCACGCTGGACGGCCTGGGCGTTGCCGGGGCCAAGGCGGAGATCACCGCCTGGCTGTCCGCCCGCGGTATCGGCGAGGGCACCGTCAACTTCCGACTGAGGGACTGGCTGTTCAGCCGGCAGCGTTACTGGGGCGAGCCCTTCCCGATCGTCTACGACGAGGAGGGCGTCGCCCACGCGCTGCCCGAGTCGATGCTGCCGCTGGAACTGCCCGAGGTCGACGACTACTCGCCGCGCACCTTCGACGCGGACGATGCCGACACCTCGCCCGAGACCCCGCTGTCCCGTAACGCGGACTGGGTCAATGTCGAGCTGGACCTGGGGCTGGGCGACGGCGTCAGGAAGTACCGGCGCGAGACCAACACCATGCCCAACTGGGCCGGTTCCTGCTGGTACGAGCTGCGCTACCTGGACCCGCACAACAGCGAGAAACTGGTCGACCCGGCCATCGAGCAGTACTGGATGGGGCCCCGCGAGGGGCAGCCGCACGGCGGTGTCGACCTGTACGTCGGCGGCGCCGAGCACGCCGTACTGCACCTGCTGTACGCGCGGTTCTGGTCGAAGGTGCTGTTCGACCTGGGGCACATCTCCTCGGTCGAGCCGTTCCACAAGCTGTACAACCAGGGCATGATCCAGGCCTTCGTCTACCGCGACAGCCGGGGTATCGCGGTCCCCGCGGCCGAGGTCGAGGAGCGCGACGGCGGTTACTGGTACCAGGACGAGAAGGTCACCCGCGTCCTGGGCAAGATGGGCAAGTCCCTGAAGAACGCCGTCACTCCGGACGAGATCTGCGCGGAGTTCGGCGCCGACACGCTGCGTCTGTACGAGATGGCGATGGGCCCGCTGGATGTCTCCAGGCCCTGGGACACCCGTGCGGTGGTCGGCCAGTACCGGCTGCTGCAGCGCCTGTGGCGCAATGTCGTCGACGAGAGCACGGGTGAGGTCACCGTCACCGGCACCGAGCCCGACGAGGACACCCTGCGCGCCCTGCACAAGGCCATCGACGGTGTCGGTCAGGACATGGCGGGGCTGCGTTTCAACACCGCCATTGCCAAGATCACCGAGCTGAACAACTTCCTGACCAAGGCGGGCGGCCCGGTCCCGCGCACCGTGGCCGAGCAGCTGGTGCGGCTGGTCGCGCCGCTGGCCCCGCACATCGCCGAGGAGCTGTGGCGCAGGCTGGGACACACCGAATCGGTCGTGCACCAGGCGTTCCCTGTCGCCGACCCGGCGTACGTGGTGGACGAGACCGTGACCTGTGTCGTGCAGATCAAGGGCAAGGTCAAGGCCCGTCTGGAGATCCCGCCCTCGATCTCGGACACGGAGCTGGAGAAGCTGGCGCTGGCGGACGAGGCCGTGGTCGCCGCGCTGGACGGCGCGGGGATCCGCAAGGTGATCGTGCGCGCGCCGAAGCTGGTGAACATCGTTCCGGCGTAGCGGGCCGGCACCGGGCGCGCTCGCGGGGAGTGGGGGTTTCCCCCTACGGGCAGGCTGGGGGTTCCGACGGAACCCTCCGCCCGTCCGTTCCGTTTACGGTGGAGGGACACAACCGACGACCGAGGGGCGCCCATGGAAGCCGTGATCGTGATCCTGGCGCTGCTCTTCCTCGCTTTCATCGGGGTGGGGACGTACGTCACCGTCAAGGTGGTGGGCGCCGCGAAGCGGGGTGTGGACCGTACGGTCTCGCAGGCCAGGCGGAGCGTCGAGGACACCGCGCTGCGTGTGAAGAGCTACGGCCAACCAGGTGTGCGCGGAGAACTGGCTCAGCTGCGGCTCTCCCTGCGCAGTTCGATGCGAGCCACCCAGGACGCGCTGCACGCGGGTGTGGCCGATGACGCGTCCCTGAAGGAGTCGCTCGGCCTGTTCGAGCGGTTGAGCACGCACGGCCTCGAACTCGACGCCGAGCTCAGGCGGCTGGAGCGGGAACCCGACACGGCGGGGCTGGGCGGGCGCCTGCCCGCCCTCCGTGAGCGCACCGAGCAGATCACCCGCTCCGCCGACGCGCTCCGCTGGGCGGCGCGGGACCGCGCGCGGCGCTTCGCCACCGACGATCTGACGGCGCTGAACGAGCAGATCGACATGGAGGCCGGCGCCCTCCGGCACTGGACAGCGGCCGACGGGCAGACCCCCGCGACCGGTACGGGGCGGACGGCCGCGTCCGGGCCCGGGTCCTCCGGACAGACCCAGTGGCCACCGGCCGACGGGCGGACGGCCGCCGGAGCCCCGGCGCAGACCTGGCCCGAGCCGGCCGGCGATGCGGGCCCGAGTACGCCCGGTGAGCCCGAGGCGATCACCGGACGTGACCGGGAACGGCCGGCGGCGCGGTATCCGTGGCAGAAGACCGCCCGTCCGGAGAGCACGCGCTGAATTGACCGGCTCGAGGGATACCGGCGGGGAACGGACCGAACGGCCGGGGGAGGGGCCCGGCGCGGGCTCCGACGCGGGGCCGCGCTGCCGGAGCGGGCCGCCTGCGGGTAATCTCCCGCTCATGTCCGCCCATGTCGCGATCGTCACCGATTCCACGGCCTACCTGCCTCAGCCGACGTTGGTACGGCACGGCATCACCTCGGTGCCGCTGACCGTGGTCCTCGGGGACCGCGCGCTGGAGGACGGCACGGAGACCTCGGCCCGGGCACTCGCGCTGGCCCTGCAGAAGCACCGCCCGGTGACCACGTCCCGGCCGAGCCCCGAGGTCTTCGCCGCGACCTACCGGAAGGCGGCGGAGGCAGGCGCCACCGGGATCATCTCCCTGCATCTTTCCGCCGAGTTCTCCGGTACGTATGACGCCGCCGTGCTGGCGGCCAGGGAGTCACCGGTGCCGGTACGGGTGGTGGACACCGGCATGGTCGCCATGGCCCTGGGGTTCTGCGCGGTGTCGGCCGCGGAGGCCGCGGAGGCCGGCGGCACCCTGGACGACGCGGTGGCCGCCGCCGAGAAGCGCGCAGCGGACACCTCCGCCTACTTCTACGTGGACACGCTGGACTATCTGCGCCGCGGCGGCCGGATCGGGGCGGCCCAGGCGCTGCTGGGGTCGGCGCTGGCCGTGAAACCCCTGCTGGAGCTGGACGGTGGGCGTATCGAACTGCGGGAGAAGGTGCGCACGGCGTCGAAGGCGATCGCCCGCCTCGAGGAGATCGTTGCCGAGCGTGCGGGATCCGGCCAGGTGGACATCGCGGTGCACCATCTGGCCGCGCCGGGGCGGGCTGCCGCGCTGGCCGACCGGCTGCGGGCGCGGGTGCCCGGCCTTGTCGAGCTGCATCTCAGCGAGGTGGGCGCGGTGATCGGGGCGCACACCGGCCCCGGGTTGCTCGGGGCCGTGGTCTCGCCGCGCTGAGTCATGCGTCCGGATGGCCGACTTGTCCACAACTCGTGAGTTATCCACCGTAATTGACGTTGATCAACAGGGTTGCGCCGCATTGCCTAACGTCTCGTGCCATGACATCCCGCGCTCTTGTGACACGCTCTGCGACTAGTGGCCCCGGACGTGCCCCGGCATCCGACAGCCGTGCCCGTCACGGCAGGCGCCGCGCACCGGGCAGTGCGGCAGTACCCCGGCCCGGACCACGCCTGCGGGCGGAAGCTCTCTTTCCGGCGACTTCGCCGGCTGCGGACACCGGGGCCGAGACCGGACGGAAGGCGACTGCCGGGCCTGCCGGACAGACCGGGCCCGCCGGGCTGGTTGCACCGGCCGCACCGCTTGCGCCGGCCGCAGCGTTCGCACCGGCTAGTTCGGTCCCTTCAGTCCCTTCGGCGCGAGGGAGCGGGCCGCCCGCATTGGCCGGCGGGGTGGGCGGGCCGGCGGACCGTCGGAGCGGCCCGCAGCCTCTGTCGTCGGCGGCCTTCCCGCCCGGCGGAGCCGGGGAGGCGCTGCGTGAGCGGCTTCCGCTGTGGATCCAGGCCCGGTGCGGGCTGGCGCCCAGGACCCTGGCCGCGCTGGCCGTGGTGCTGGCTCTGACCGTGGTCATCGCCGCGCAGCACTTCTGGACCGGGCAGTCCCACTCGGTACGGGCGCCGCAATGGGGAGCCGGCGGCCCGCCCGCACGGGCGGCAGGGGCGCGGCCTCCGGCTGAGCCGGGTCCGTCGCCGGGAGCAGTGCCTTCGGTGGGGTCCGCCGCCCGGATCGTGGTCGATGTGAGCGGCAGGGTCCGGCGGCCGGGTGTCCGGCGGCTGCCCGCCGGGTCGAGGGTCGCGGACGCCCTGCGGGCCGCGGGCGGTATCCAGGATGGCGAGGACGCGGCAGGGCTCAACCGGGCCCGCGTGCTGACGGACGGCGAGCAGGTCGTGGTCGGCGGCCCCGCCGTACCGCACGCCGCCACCGGCGCATCGGCCGCGGCTCCGGCCGCTCCGGCGGGGCCGGTGAGTCTGAGCACCGCCACGGTCGAACAGCTCGACACGCTCCCTGGTGTGGGCCCGGTGCTGGCCCAGCACATCGTCGACTACCGCACCCAGCACGGCGGCTTCACGTCCGTCGATGAACTCCATGAGGTCAACGGCATCGGTGACCGTCGTTTCTCCGACCTTCAGCCTCTCGTACAGCCATGACCCGCGCGGCAGTTCACGAGGCCTCGGGCCACCGGCTCGGCGCGGCCGATCCGCGCCAGGAGGGCCCGGCCGATCTGCGGCTGGTGGCTCCCGCGCTGGCCGCCTGGGCCGCCACGGCGCTGACGGTGTCCGCGCCGGGCCGGTGGGCGCTGACCGCGGTGCTGGGCTGCGCCGGTGCGGCCGCGGCGCTGCTGCTGAACGGCTTCGTCCGCCCGGGCCGTCGCCTGCGTACGACGGCCGCAGCCGCGACGCTGCTCTGCGCTGCCGCGGGCGCCGCGTCGGCCGGTCTGCACGGCGCCGACACCCGCCGTGGACCCGTGCCCGCCCTCGCGCGTCAATCAGCCCGGGTCACAGTGGAGTTGACCCTCACATCCGACCCCCGGCCGGTGCATCCACGGGTGCGCGGCGACCGTGCGACCGCCGGGGCGTTCGTGCTCGAAGCCGAAGCGAACCGGTTACGGGCCCCGGACGGCGCCGTCTTCGCCCTCCGTACGCCCGTGCTGGTGATCGCCCATTCGGCGCGGTGGCAGCGGCTGTTACCCACCACCCGGCTGCGCCTGACGGCTCGGATGGCGGCTCCGCTGTCCGCCGATGACCGGATCGCGGCCGTGCTGAGCGTTCCCGGCAAGCAGCCTCCGCGGATCATCGGGCCACCGACCGGCATCCAGCGCATGGCAGGAGGCCTTCGCGGCGGGCTGCGGACCGCGAGTGAAGGCCTCGCCCCCGACGCGCGGGCCCTGCTTCCCGGGCTGGTCGTGGGGGACACCGCAGGGGTGCCGCCCGATCTGCGGGACGACTTCGAGACCACTGACCTCACGCATCTGCTCGCCGTCTCCGGCAGCAATCTCACGATCATCCTCGCTCTGTTGATCGGGCCGCCGGGAACCGCGCTGCGCGCAGAACGCGGTGGTCTCGCTCCCCGACTCGGTATCCCGCTGCGCGGCACAGCGGTTCTGGGCGGGGCGCTCACCCTGGCCTTCGTGATCGTGTGCCGGCCGGATCCCAGCGTGCTGCGTGCCGCTGCCTGCGGACTCGTCACCCTGCTGGCGATCGGCACCGGCCGGCGCAGATCACTGATCCCCGCACTCGCTGCCGCCGTGCTGCTGCTGGTGCTCTACGACCCCTGGCTGGCCCGCGGTTACGGCTTTCTGCTCTCCGTCCTCGCCACCGGAGCGCTGCTCACGATCGGCCCGCGCTGGAGCACGGGACTTCAGGCGCGGGGAGTCCCGCCGCGGCTCGCGGAGGTGCTCGCCGCCGCGTCCGCCGCCCAGGTGGTCTGCGCCCCCGTCGTCGTCGTGCTGGCCTCCCGGGTCGGCCTGGTGGCCATCCCCTGCAACCTCCTCGCCGAGCTTGCGGTGGGGCCGGCCACGGTCCTGGGCTTCGCCGCCCTGGCCGCTGCTCCGGTGGCGATGCCGGCCGCTGAACTCCTTGCGTGGTGCGCCGGATGGCCGGCCGGCTGGATCGCAGCGGTGGCGCGAGGCGGCGCCTCGCTTCCCGGGGCGCAGATCGACTGGCCCGGCGGCTGGGCCGGAGCACTGTTGCTCGCCGCCGTCACGGCCGTACTGGTTCCGGCCGCCCGCCGGCTGTGCCGGCGCCCCTGGGCCTGCGTCGTCTGCGCCGTTCTGCTGCTGCTCGCGGTCCTGCGGCCCGCGCCCCTCACCCGGATGGTCACCGGCTGGCCGCCGCCCCACTGGGAGTACGCGATGTGCGATGTCGGCCAGGGAGACGCCACCGTGCTGGCCGCGGGACCCGGCTCGGCCGTCGTCATCGACGCGGGCCCCGATCCACGGCGTGCCGACCGCTGCCTGCGCGAACTCGGCGTCACCCGGATTCCGCTCGTTCTGCTCACACACTTCCACGCCGACCACGTAGCAGGCCTGCCCGGTGTGCTGCGGGGCAGGGCGGTCGGTTCGATCGAGACGACGGCCCTGCAGGACCCGCCTGAACAGGCCGCGTTCGTCCATCGGCTGGCGGCGGCCGCCCACATTCCTGTCGTCCCGGCGCGATCCGGGGAACAACGCCGTATCGAGCGGCTCAGCTGGCAGGTGCTGTGGCCACCGGGCCCGTCCGGGGGCATCCTCGACGGCCCGAATGACGCAAGTGTCACCCTGCTGGTCCGTACCGCCGGGCTGACCCTGCTGCTGCCCGGCGACCTCGAACCACCGGCGCAGGAAGCGCTGTTGCGCACCTATGCCACGCTGCCGCCGGTGGACGTGCTCAAGGTGGCCCACCACGGTTCCGGCTTCCAGGACCCAGACCTGCTGCGGGCCGCGCACCCCAGGCTGGCGCTCATCAGCTGCGGCCGGGACAACCCGTACGGGCACCCGGCTCCCCGTACGGTCGCGGCGCTGCGGGCGGGCGGCGCCGAGGTGCTGCGCACCGATACGGACGGGTCCATCGCGGTGACCGGCAGCGGGCCCGCCCTGCGGGCGATACCCGCAGGGCGCTGACACGCGCCGGCCAGGCCCCCCGACCAGGCATGTGCCCCCACCGGGGGCCCGCCCCCGCCCCCCAGACCGGCCGGCCCCGCTCGCCGGGCCCGCCGCCTTACCGGCCTGCCCTGCCTTGCCCGCCCCTCCCGCCCGGACGGTGCTCCCCCCGGCAGGACCTCACGGCCAGCGGAATCAGTCGAGCCAGCGGCCGTCCCTCATCAGGTCACGGCCCGCGAGTTCGTTCACCTCGCGCCAGGCCTGGATCACCTGGGGTGTCACGCGCAGGTACACATACGGCTTCTCGGCGCGCGGGTCCCAGACCAGCTTGGCGGCGAAGGCGTCGGCAGCCGCGGTGATCCGTCGTCGGCGACCAGCTCGGCTGTGCCCTCGATCAGCACCACGTCCCTGGTGTGGCCGAGGGTGACCCTGACCCGTCCGGTCGGCGTCAGGTTGCGGGCGGTCGGATTGGTGCGCCGGGTGCAGATCACCAGATCGCCCTCGAGCCAGACGAACGACAACGGGACCAGGCAGGGTTCACCGTCGGCGGACGCCGAGGCGAACCACGCGTCATCGTCCTTCTCCAGCCGGTCGAGAGTGTCCTGGCGTCGCTGCGTCCTGCCGCGGGCCGGCTCCGGGGTCGTCATGACCGAGCACACTAGGGGCTCGGCACCACCGGCGGATCGGGCTGCGGTCCTAGGTCGCGGGACGCATGGCGCACCCGTTCGAGCGGGACAAGACTGTGTGCATGGACACCCCGCAGCAGCCGCCGCCCTCGTCGCCGCAGCAGCCCTCGCAGCCCGGACCCCCGTGGGTGGAGGCGTACCTGGGCCGCATCGGGGCCCGCCACCCGGCGGCACCGGATGCCGCGGCTCTGCGTGAGCTGCATGTGCGGCACCTGCTGACGGTGCCCTTCGAGAACCTCGCGATCCACCTCGGCGAGGACATCGTGCTCGCCGAGAAGCCACTCGTCGACAAGATCGTGGGCGCTCGGCGGGGTGGCTTCTGTTACGAGCTGAACGGCGCCTTCGCGGCGCTGCTGCGGGCCCTGGGGTTCAGCGTGACGCTGCTCCAGGCCAGGGTGCACGGCGCGGACGGCGGGCTCGGTATCCCGTACGACCATCTGGTACTCAGGGTCGGGACGGCGGACGGAACAGGCCCGTGGCTGGCCGACATCGGCTTCGGCGACCACAGCCACCACCCCCTCGACCTGGCGGCGCAGGGGGAGCAACAGGACCCCGGCGGCGCATTCCGGATCCAGGAGGCCCCCGACGGTGACTTCGACGTCGTACGTGACGGCAAGCCGCAGTACCGGGTGGACCCGCGGTCGCGGGAACTCGCCGACTTCGAGGCCGGGGCCTGGTACCACCGGACCTCGCCCGACTCCCACTTCACCCGGTCACTCATCTGCTCCCGGCTCAGTGAGCAGGGGCGGATCACCCTCAGCGGCGGTCGGCTCCTCACCACCGCTCAGGGCGAGAAGCACGCGACCGAACTGGACACCGACGAGCGGGTTCTCGCTGCCTACCGGGACAATTTCGGCATCGCCCTGGACCGGGTGCCGGTGCTTCGCGCGTTCCCGCGCGACAGCGCCGGCTGAACCACTCGGCAGCCGCGCCCGCCGAACCACATGGCAGCAGCCAGGCAACCGGGCAGCGAGACAACCGGGCCGCCAGGCGCTGTCAGGGCGCTTCCAGCCACCCCTCGTACTCCGCCGCGAACAGGTCCAGCGCCGCGGGGTCCAGCCGGCGGTCCGGGTCCTCGACGACGACCAGCCACTGGGCGTCCTCGGCGTCGTCCTCACCGGCCAGTGCGTCGCGGACGAGCTGAGGCGTCTCGCCGACGCCGAAGCGGTCGGCGAGCTCCACCGCCACCTCGTCCGCGGTCTCGCGGTCGGGCAGCACCAGTACATGTCTCACATCGCTCACCCGGCCATTCTCCGGTACGGCGGGGGAGAGGCGGTGCGCGGGCCGGGCCCGCGGCCACTGTCGGTGCACCGTGGGATGCTGGACCGCGATGGCCACCAGAAGGAATTCCACCGACGAACCGCTTGCGCCCCTCACCCTCGCTGTCGGGCAGGAGGATCTGCTGCTCGACCGTGCCGTGCAGCAGGTGGTCGCCGCGGCCCGCGCCGCCGACCCCGAGACGGATGTCCGCGACCTCACGTCCGAGCAGCTCCAGCCCGGCACCCTCGACGAGCTGACCAGCCCTTCGCTGTTCTCGGAGCGCAAGGTCGTGATCGTCCGGAATGCCCAGGACCTCACCGCCGACACGGTCAAGGACGTCAAGAAGTACCTGGCAGCTCCCGCCGAGGAGATCACCCTGGTGCTGCTGCACGCGGGCGGCGTCAAGGGCAAGGGGCTGCTGGACGCGGCGCGCAAGGCGGGGGCCCGCGAGGTCGCCTGCCCGAAGACGACCAAGGCGGCCGAGCGGCTCTCCTTCGTACGGTCGGAATTCCGCGCCCTGGGCCGGTCCGCCACGGCCGAGGCGTGCCAGGCGCTCGTCGACTCCATCGGCAGCGATCTGCGGGAGCTCGCCAGCGCGGCCTCCCAGCTGGTCGCGGACGTCGAAGGCACCATCGACGAGGCCGTCGTCGGACGTTATTACACCGGCCGGGCGGAGGCCTCCAGCTTCACGGTCGCCGACCGGGCGGTCGAGGGCCGCGCGGCCGACGCGCTGGAAGCCCTGCGATGGTCCCTCTCGACCGGTGTCGCACCCGTCCTCATCACCAGCGCGCTGGCGCAGGGTGTGCGGGCGATCGGCAAGCTCTCATCGGCGCGGGGCGGTGGCCGGCCCGCGGATCTCGCGAGGGAGCTGGGCATGCCGCCCTGGAAGATCGACCGGGTGCGGCAGCAGATGCGTGGCTGGACACCGGACGGTGTCTGCACCGCCCTGCAGGCCGTGGCCGAAGCGGACGCAGGGGTCAAGGGCGGCGGCGACGACGCCGAATACGCGCTGGAGAAAGCGGTCGTCGCGGTTGCCAGGGCGGCGCGGTCGGGGCGTTGACGCGCCCCCGATGAGGTGTGCCGATGGGCGCCTCACCGGGGGCGGGCGGACCGCCGTCGCGCGGGGGCCGCTATGCCGCGCGCTGCCAGCTCACCGGGGGCTGGTAGGGCTGGCGGCGCCAGGCGGCGAGCGATTCCACCGTGGCCGGCGGAGCCGTCGGAAGGTCCGCGCCGAGGGAGAGCAGCACCACGGTCAGGGCGGCCAGTTCGGCATCGGTCGGGACGCCTCGGATGATGCGGAACAGGGGTTCGTTCGGCGGGTTCGGCACTCGGTCTCCTTACTGCGGCGGATTGCCGTGCTTGCGGGACGGCAGGTCGGCGTGTTTGCCCCGGAGCATGGCGAACGCGGCGGAGAGCACGGCCCTGGTCTCGGCCGGGTCGATGACGTCGTCCACCAGGCCCCGCTCGGCCGCGTAGTACGGGTGCATCAGCTCCGACTTGTACGCGGCGATCTTCTCGGCCCGGACGGCCTCCGGGTTGTCCGCAGCCGCTATCTCCCGGCGGAAGATGACGTTCGCCGCGCCCTCGGCGCCCATGACCGCGATCTCGTTCGTGGGCCAGGCGTAGGTGAGGTCCGCGCCGATGGACTGGGAGTCCATGACGATGTAGGCGCCCCCGTACGCCTTCCTGAGGATCAGCGAAATGCGGGGCACGGTCGCGTTGCAGTACGCGTACAGCAGTTTCGCGCCGTGCCGGATGATGCCGCCGTGTTCCTGGGAGACGCCGGGCAGGAAGCCCGGTACGTCGACCATCGTCAGCAGCGGGATGTTGAACGCGTCGCAGAGCTGGACGAAGCGGGCCGCCTTCTCCGAGGCTTCGATGTCCAGCACTCCGGCGAGGAACTGAGGCTGGTTGGCCAGGATGCCCACCACCCGGCCGTCGATCCGGGCCAGCGCGCAGATGATGTTGCGGGCCCAGTGCTCGTGGATCTCCAGGAGGTCGCCGTGGTCGACGATCTCCTCCAGGACCTTGCGCATGTCGTACGGGCGGTTGCCGTCCGACGGAACCAGGTCGAGCAGTACGTCGTTGCGGCGGTCCGCCGGGTCGTCGGGCTGGACGGCCGGGGCCACCTCCCGGTTGTTCGACGGCAGCATCGAGATCAGATATCTGACCTCCGCCAGGCAGGTCTCCTCGTCGTCGTGGACGAAGTGGGCCACCCCCGAGACGCCGGCGTGGACGTCCGCGCCGCCGAGGCCGTTCTGGGTGATCTCCTCACCGGTCACCGCCTGCACGACGTCCGGTCCTGTGATGAACATCTGCGAGGTGTCCCGGACCATGAACACGAAGTCCGTCAGTGCGGGTGAATACGCGGCGCCGCCCGCACAGGGGCCCAGCATGACGGAGATCTGCGGAATCACCCCGGACGCACGGGTGTTGCGCTGGAAGATGCCGCCGTAGCCCGCGAGCGCCGAGACACCCTCCTGGATGCGTGCGCCGGCTCCGTCGTTCAGCGAGACGATCGGCGCACCCGCCGCGATCGCCATGTCCATGATTTTGTGGATCTTGGTCGCGTGGGCCTCACCCAGGGCGCCGCCGAAGATGCGGAAGTCATGGGCGTACACGAAGACCGTGCGGCCTTCGACTCTGCCCCACCCGGTGATGACACCGTCGGTGTACGGCTTCTTCGCCTCCAGGCCGAAACCCGTCGCACGGTGCCGGCGCAGCTGCTCGACCTCCTGGAAGGTGCCGGGGTCCAGGAGCAGTTCGATGCGCTCGCGGGCGGTCAGCTTGCCCTTGGCGTGCTGGGTGCTGGTCGCCTTCTCGCTGGGTCCGAGCTTGGCCTGCTCGCGCAGTACGTGCAGTTCGGCGACCCGCACGGCCGCGGTCTGTGGCGGCGGCTGGTCGGTCACGGTCATGGCCGGTCCCCTCTCGTCATGGTTGATACGGAGCTGTTGTGGCCCGCGCCCGGACCGCGTCGAGCAGGGTGGCCTGCTCCAGGCACTCCCCGGCGTCCGGCGACTCCACCGCCCCGGAGCGGACCGCCTGCGCGAACGCCCCTACGGTGGCGGCCACTTGGTCGTGCGGGGCCAGGGTCAGTTCCCGGGGCCCGTGCGCGTCGGTGATCCACACCGCCGGTTTGTGGTCGGCGGCCGGAGTGAACGCGGGTTCGACGCGGATGCGTCCCTCGCTGCCCCAGAGTTCGTACGCGGAGCGGTAGGCGTGCTCCATGCCGAAGGCCAGCTGCCCGAGTACGCCGTCCGGCGACCGGACGAGTACCGCGCCCGCGGTCTCCACCGCGGAGCCGGAGGTCTTCTCCAGCGCCGCGCCGACGATCTCCAGTCCCGCGCCGAGGAAGTACAGCGCGGCACGCACCGGGTAGTAGCCCACGTCCAGCAGGGCGCCACCGCCCAGTTCGGGGCGGTGCCTGATGTTGCCGGCCGGCAGCGAGGGGATGGCGAAAGCGGCGCTGAACGCCCGCAGTTGACCGATGGCGCCGCTCGTCACGAGTTCCCGTACGACCGAATGCTGCGGATGGTGGACGAACATCACGTTCTCCATCAGCACCAGGCCGGACGCGCGGGCGAGGCCGAGGAGCGCCTCGGTGGTGGCACGGTCGGCGGTGAGCGGCTTCTCCGCGAGTACGTGCTTGCCCGCGCGCAGGGCCCGGCCGGCCCATTCCGCATGCAGGGAGATGGGCAGCGGGACATAGACGGCGTCCACGTCGTCCCGCTCCAGGACCGCGTCGTAGGACCCGACGGCCGCGCAGCCGAACTGGTCCGCCACCTCCCGCGCACGGCCGCCGTCCCGGCTCGCCACTGCGGCCAGTTCGATGTCCGGGTCGGCCGCCATGGCGGGCAGCACCCGCCGGCGGGCGATGTCGGCGGTGCCCAGGACAGCGATCCGCAGGGGTCTTTCAGTCATCCGTCAGGTGTCCCATGGCGTTGAGGCAGGCCAGGAGGGTTCTCGCCTGCACATTGACGTAGTGTCCATGCTTGATCAGCGCCGTGAGCTGGCTGATCGTTACCCACTGATACCCGGCCGGCGGCTCGACCGGCGCCTCGTTCTCGTCCGCCTCGACGACCAGATAGCGGTTTTCGGCGTACAGGAAGCGTCCGCCCTCCTCCGAGTGGATGGTGTCGTACCGGATGCGCTCGGCGGGCGCGGACAGCACCAGGTCGAGGAACGGCGGGCGGAAGTCCAGGCCGTCGAAGTTGTCCGGGGAGCACTGCACGGTGGGGGCGAGTTCCACCGTGTCGAGGAAGCCGCCCTCGATCTTGGCATTGGCGAGGACGTGCAGGACCCCGTCGAAGGAGCGGGTGACGAAGGCCGCGACACCCCGGCTGCTCGGCTCGATCAACGGCTGTGTCCAGCTGGTCACCTCACGGTTGCCGGCCTGCACCTCGACAGCCACCACGTTGAACCAGCGGCCGTCGTCCTTGCCGATGCGGAACTCGTCGCGGGTCCAGTCCGGGACGTCGTCGAGCGGTATCCGCTCGGCCCGTACGTCGTAGCGCGAACGTTCCGCGGTGAACCAGGAGAGCAGGTCGACATCGCTGAGCAGCGCGCCGGCCCGCGGGCTGCGGGAGCGGGCAAGCGACCGGCTGAAGCCGTCCCCGCCGACGTCGTCCGCACCGTAGGCGGGCAGGCAGCCGAGGACCGTACGGGAGTCCATGTTGACCAGGTTGTCCAGGTGCAGCAGTTCGGATATCTGCCCCAGTGTCAGCCAGCAGAAGTCCTCGTCGAGCGGGACGTCGCCGTCCACTTCGACGATCATGTTGCGGTTGCTCTTGTGGTAGAACCACGAGCCGTGCTCGGACTGCAGCACATCGGCGAGGATCCGGCCGCGCTCGGCGCCGGTGAAGTACTGGATGTACTTGACGTCCGTGCCCTTGTGGACCTTCGTGTAGTTGCTGCGGGTCGCCTGCACGGTGGGGGAGAGCTGGAGCAGGTTACGGTTGCCCGGCTCCATCTTGGCCTGCATCAGGAAGTGGAGTACGCCGTCGAACTCCTTCACCAGGATGCCCAGGATGCCGACCTCGGGCTGCTTGATGATGGGCTGGTACCACTCTTTGTGCGGGCCGTCGTCGGTGGTGACGTGCAAGCCCTCCACACTGAAGAATCGTCCGCTGGAATGCACCAGGTTCCCGGTGTCCGGTTCGAAGGACCAGCCGCGCAGCTCGGAGAACGGGACACGTTCGACGCTGAAGCGGCCCGCCTTCCTTCGCCCGGTGAACCAGTTGTGGAACTCCCAGGTGCTCAGGAGCCCTTCGGTGACGGAAGCGGAGGCGGCTATCCGCTCGCCGACCGACACCGGCTCGCGGGGCTGGACCACCGCCTGAAAACCGGTCAGCTCCGCAAATGTGGACGACATGGACGCTCACTCCTCTTCGGGAAATCTGTGCTGGAGGGTTGCTGGGGGTGACTCACCAGCGGGAGACGAATTCCCGGATCGAGGCCGTCATGTAGTCGGTGTGCTCATCGGTGAGCCCCGGGTAGACGCCGATCCAGAAGGTCTGCTCGGTGATGATGTCGGAGTTGGTGAGGTCGCCGACTATCCGGTGCGGGGCATCCACGTACGCGGGCTGGCGGGTGAGGTTGCCCGCGAACAGGTTGCGGGTGCCGATCTTCCGCTCCTCCAGGAAATTCACCAAGGCTTTGCGCTGGAACGGCGCGTCCGGGTCGACGGTGATCACGAAGCCGAACCAGCTGGGCTCGCTGCCGAGCGTGGCCTCCGGCAGGATCAGGTGCGGCACGCCCTCCAGCCCCTCCCGCAGGCGCTTCCAGTTGTGACGGCGGGCCGTGGTGAAGTCGTCGACCTTGTCGAGCTGGGTCAGGCCGAGAGCTGCCTGCAGGTCGGTGGCCTTGAGGTTGTAGCCGATGTGCGAGTAGATGTACTTGTGGTCGTAACCGGCCGGCAGCGTGCCCAGCTGGTACTGGAAGCGCTTGAAGCAGCGGTCGCTCTCTCCCGGCTCGCACCAGCAGTCCCGGCCCCAGTCGCGCAGCGACTCGACGATCCGGGCCAGCGCCAGGTTCGACGTGAGGACACAGCCGCCCTCGCCCATCGTCAGGTGGTGCGCGGGGTAGAAGCTGACCGTGGTCAGGTCGCCGAAGGTGCCGGTCAGCTGTCCGTTGTAGAGCGAGCCGACCGCGTCGCAGTTGTCCTCGATGAGGAAGAGGTCGTTCTCCTCGGCGATCTGGGCGACCTCTGCGACCTGGAACGGGTTGCCGAGTGCGTGAGCGACCATGATGGCCCGGGTCTTGGGGCCGACGGCTGCCTTGATGCGCTCGGCGGTGGTGTTGTAGGTCTTCAGCTCGACATCGACGAAGACGGGTATCAGCCCGTTCTGCAGGATCGGGTTGACGGTGGTGGGGAAGCCCGCGGCGACGGTGATGACCTCGTCCCCTGGCTTGAGGCGGCGGTCCTCCAGATGCGGTGACATGAGCGCCGACATGGCGAGCAGGTTCGCCGACGAGCCCGAGTTCACCAGGTGGGCCTTGCGCCGCTTCATGTAACGGGCGAATCTGGACTCGAACTTGCGGGAGCTGGTGCCGGCGGCGATCCGCATGTCCAGCGCCGCCTCGACCAGCGCCATCCGGTCCTCCGGCTCGAGTACCGCGCCGGACGGCCAGATCTCACTGGTCCCCGGCTCGAACTCGCGGGACGGCTCCTTCTCCAGGTGGTATTCGCGCACCTGCTCCAGAATTCGTGCCTTGGTCTCATTCATTCCGGCTGCCTCCATGATCGTCAGTGCGGCACGAAGCCCTCAGCGGTGACCCGATACGGCCATCGTTGACGGGGGGACTTGAAGAGCGCTGGACAACGGCTCGCGGTCGGCGCAGGCACGGGCCTGCGCGAGCAGGTCGCGCAGCGAGTCGTCCAGGCTGCGCCGTGGGCGCCAGCCGAGCAGGGTGTCCGCGAGCCCGATGTCCATGCGCTGCCACTCCGCCTCCGGAGGGCGGCCGCCCGCGCTCGGCGCCTCCACGATCTCGGCTGCCGCCTCGGCGAGTTCGGTCAGCCTGACCACCAGGCTGCTCACCGAGACAGCCTGGCCGCCACCGATGTTGACGACCCGGCCCGAGGCATCGGAGCAGGCCGCGGCGAGCGCCGCGTCGGCGACGTCCCGTACGTCGACGAAGTCGCGGTGAGCGAGCAGCGGCGCGAGCCGCAGCGGCTCGGGGGCGGACGTGGCGAGATGCCGCGCGACCATGCCGAGCAGACTCGCCGGGTGGGTGCCGGGGCCCGACACGTTCGACACGCGCAGCACCAGGCCCTCCACGGAGCCCGCCGCCGCGGCGTTCAGCAGGGCACGGGCGCCCGCCAGTTTGGAACGTCCGTACGGGGTCACCGGCGCCGTCGGGATGTCCTCGGTGATCCCGGTGCGGGGGACCGGGCCGTACTCGTGCACCGAGCCGAGCTGGATCAGCCGCGGCCGCCCGGCGGCCGACCCCGCCGCGGTGACCAGCCGGCGTACCAGGTCGGCGTTGGCGCGCATCATCTCGGCCTCGGTGACATTCCAGACCGCACCCGCCGCGTTCACCACCACCGCGGCGCCGCGCTCGTCGAGCAGCTCCGTGAGCCGGCCGGGCCCGGCGTCCACCGCGTCCAGCGGGACGACGTCGTACGGCGTCGCCGTCACCGGGGCGGAGCGGGCGACGCCGGTCACCGTCCAGCCCGCGGCGGCGAAGACCTCGCAGGTGTGCCGTCCCACGAACCCCGTGGCACCGAGCACCACCACCGATCCAGCCGCGCCCCCACCCCTGCCGCCTGTCCTTCGGTTGGTCACCGGCACCGTCCCTACCTCCTGTTTCCGCGGTTTGAGCGGAACTGTGAGGTGTCCCGCTCGTGGACCGCTGGACAGGTGGTCATGCGGGCGCTACCGGAACTTGAGTAGGGGCGCCTACCGTCCGGCGCATGAGGATCGAAGAGACCGCCGTACCGGACGCGTACCGGATCATGCCGCAGCTGCTGACGGACCCCCGCGGCAGTTTCCACGAGTCGTACAGATACGACCAGCTCGCCGCCGAGACCGGGCACCATTTCGTGCCGCGTCAGGTCAACTACTCCTCCTCGGCGCGCAACACGGTGCGGGGGCTGCACGGCGTGTCCATCCCGCCGGGGCAGGCCAAGCTCGTCAGCTGTGTGCGGGGCGTGCTGCTCGACGTGGTGGTGGACGTGCGGGTCGGTTCTCCCACCTTCGGCAGGCACGAGACCACGATCCTCGACGCGCGCAACGGGCTGGCGGTGTATGTGGCCGAGGGACTCGCGCACGGGTTCGTGGCGCTGACCGACGACACCTGCATCAGCTATCTCTGCTCGACCGAGTACCAGCCGGGCACCCAGCTCGACCTGCGGGCGTTCGACCCGGAGCTGGCGCTGCCGTGGGCCCACTGGCTCACCGGGGAACCCCTGCTCTCCGAGAAGGACGCGGCGGCGCCCACGGTGGCCGAGGCCGCCGAGAGCGGACTGCTGCCGTCCTACGAGATGTGCCTCGAGCTGTACGGGCGCGTCCGGGAGAGCATCGCCTGAGGTGGGCGGGGGCGCGCCGCCCCCTCTCCGCACTGCCCCCTTCCCGGCCCCTGGCGGCCTCCCCCCGCTCCTCAGACGGTTCGCCACACAGCAGCAGACCCGCCCCGGTACCTCCCGGGGCGGGTCTGCTGCTGTGGTCAGTGGGCGGGCTGGACGGACCTGGAAGGATGTATTCCCAGTGCTCTCAGTGCGTGCGACGGTGCCTCCGTATGCGTGCCCCTGGCGGCCAGATAGCCGTCGGGGCGGATCAGCAGCCAGCTGCCGGCCGGGACACCCAGTCCGGCGGACAGATGCCCGCCGGGGTCGGACAGCGCGTCGGGCCCAGGGGTGTTCACCGTACGGATACGGACCGACGGCCCGTATGTCTCCTCCGGAGGCTCCCCGGGGGCCTCGCCGAAGGTGAGCAACAGCCATTCGGGGCGCTGGAGTTCGGAGATCAGCGCCTGCCAGCCGGGGCTGCCTGCCAGGGTCCCGGCGGTGACCCGGGCCACCCGTTCGCCGGGTCGTACACCGCCGGACTGCGTACTCGGGTGGGCGAGCGGGCCCGCCGCGTAGCCCAGCCCGAGCGCTGACATGCCACCCATGATCTTGCGCTGGATCCGGCCCTTCAGCGGCGGCAGCGAGCGCAGCACGGTGAAGGCCGCCCGCAGGCCCGCTGCCGCCTTACGGCTGCGCAGCTGGACCAGCATCGTGGCCATCCGGGTGGTACGCAGCAACTCCGCACCGACCGGGACGCGTTCATCGCTGTAGGAGTCGAGGAGGGAGTCGGGAGCCTCGCCGCGCAGCACCGCCGCGAGCTTCCAGGAGAGGTTGACCGCGTCCTGGACACCGGTGTTCATGCCCTGTCCGGAGGCGGGGCTGTGGACATGGGCGGCGTCCCCTGCCAGCAGCACCCGGCCCGAGCGCATCGAGCCGATCATGCGCTGCTGAATCGTGAACACCGAGACCCAGGAGGGTGTACGGACCACGGCCGGCTTGCCGGTACCGGTGGTGATCTTCGCCGAGAAGCGCCGGGCCACCATGGTGTCGTCGCCGCCGTAGGACGTCTCGGCGGTGTCCAGCAGCCGCCACTTGCCGGGCTCGGGGAACGGCACCATCATCACCGTGCCGGTGGGTGTGCGCATCCAGTGGATGCTGTCCTTGGGCAGGTCGCATTCGACGGTCGCGTCGGCGATCAGCCAGGTCTCGCTGGATTCGCCCTCCAGCTTCAGCCCGAGCTGCTTGCGGATGGTGCTGTGGCCGCCGTCGGTGCCGACCAGCCAGTCGGCCTCGACGGTTTCGGCGCGGCCGTCCGAGTGCGCGAGCCGGGCCCGGATGCCCGCGCTGCCGAGGTTTTCGAACTCCTCGAGACGTACGCCCCACTCGACCTCCACGCCGCGGCGGGCGGTCGCGGTGCGCAGCACCTCCTCGGTGATGACCTGGTCGACCATGAGCGTGAAGGGGAACCGGGTGGGCAGCCGGCTGTAGTCCGTGTCGAAGCGGATCAGCCTGCGCCCGTTCTGGTGGAGGGTGAAGTGCTCCACCCGCTGCCCGCGGGGCAGGAGTTCGTCGAGGATGCCCATCTGGTCGTACGTCTCCAGCGTGCGGGCGTGGGTGGCCAGCGCCCTGCTGGTGGTGGCCGGCCCGGCGGCCGCGTCCACGAGCCGCACCCGGACACCGTGCCGGGCCAGCTCATGGGCGGTGCTGAGGCCGACCGGTCCGGCGCCCACGACGAGGACCTGCGCCGTGCGGGCCGATGCGTCGGGCATGGTCACTTCTCGTTCTCCTTCGGCGCGTGTTTGACCGCTTTCCACCAGCCCGGATTGTCGCGGTACCAGGCGGCGGTCTCGGCCAGGCCGTCCTCGAAGGAGATACGCGGTGCGTAACCCAGTTCCTCCGCTATCTTCGCCTCGCTCAGCGAGTAGCGCAGGTCGTGGCCCTTGCGGTCGGCGACCCGGACCACCTTGGACCAGTCGTTGCCGGTCAGGTCGAGAAGGCGCTCGGTGATCTGGCGGTTGGTCTGCTCGTTGCCGCCGCCCACGTTGTAGACCTCACCGGCCCGGCCCCTGGTGAGGACCAGCTGGATGGCGCGGCAGTGGTCGTCGACGTGCAGCCACTCGCGGATGTTCGCGCCCTCGCCGTAGAGCGGGACCGTCTCGCCCTCCAGCAGGTTGGTGACGAAGCGGGGGATCAGCTTCTCCGGGTGCTGGTACGGCCCGTAGTTGTTGGAGCAGCGGGTGGTGGAGACGTTCAGGCCGTGGGTGCGCCAGTAGGCGCGGGTGATCAGGTCCGAGCCCGCCTTGGACGCCGCATAGGGTGAGTTGGGAAGCAGCGGCCATTCCTCGGTCCACGAGCCCTCGTCGATCGAGCCGTACACCTCGTCGGTGGAGACGTGCACCACCCGCTGGACACCCGCCCGCAGCGCGGCCTCCATGACGTTCTGGGTGCCGCCGACATTCGTGCTGATGAACTCGGCCGCCGACTCGAGGGAGCGGTCCACGTGGGACTCGGCCGCGAAGTGCACCACCGCGTCATGACCGGGGAACAGCTCGAGGAGCAGCGGCAGGTCGCAGATGTCTCCCTGGACGAAGGCCAGACGGGGGTGGGACGCGGGCAGGTTCTCGCGGTTGCCCGCGTAGGTCAGCTTGTCGAGGACGGTGACCTCCGCGTCCTCGTAGCCCTCGTAGCCGCCCTCCAGGAGAGTGCGTACGTAGTGCGAGCCGATGAAGCCGGCGCCGCCGGTAACAAGGATCTTGCTCATGCCGCGACCTCCACGCGGGTGTGGTCGCCGACCACCAGGCGGTGGTGGCGGTTGCCCAGTTCGATGCCGGTGACGGCCGCGGACCGGCCGAGCAGGGAGCCGTGCAGGCCCCGCACCGCGGAGACGGTCGCACCGTCGAGGGCGATCGAGTAGTCGAGATGGGTGCCGGACAGGACACAGTCCCGGCCGATGGATGTGTGCGGACCGACGTGGCTGTCCTCGAGGACCGTGCCCGCGCCGATCACGACGGGGCCCTCCACGAACGAACGGGTGATCTTCGCGCCCGCTTCGACGACGACGGCGCCGATGAGCACGCTCTGGTCGTCGACCTCGCCTTCGACGCGGCGCTCGATTCCGTCGAGGAGCATCTGGTTGCACTCCAGCACGTCCTCGACCCGGCCGGTGTCCTTCCAGTACCCGGAGTACTCCTGGGCCCGGACGGTGGCGCCGCTGGTCACCAGCCACTGGATGGCGTCGGTGATCTCCAGCTCGCCGCGGGCGCTCGGCACGATCGAGTCGACGGCCAGGTGGATGGCCGGGGTGAAGAAGTAGACGCCGATCAGTGCCAGGTTGGAGCGCGGCACCGGCGGCTTCTCGACGAGACGTTCCACCACACCCCGCGCGTCGACCTCGGCGACGCCGAAGGCGCGCGGGTCCTCGACCTGGGCGACCAAGACCTGGGCCGCGGGACGCAGCGCGTGGAACTCGGCAGCGGCCTCGGCGATGCCTTCGGGAAGCATGTTGTCGCCGAGGTACATCACGAAGTCGTCGTCGCCGAGGAAGTCCCTGGCGAGCGAGACGCACTGCGCGAGACCCTGCGGGCTCTCCTGCGGGATATAGGTGATCTCGACGCCGAGCCGTGAGCCGTCGCCGATGACCTCGGCTATCTCCTGCACGTGGTTTCCGACGATGATGCCGATCTCGGTGACACCGAGAGCGCGGATGTTGTCCAGCACCCGTTCCAGGACGGGCTTGTTGGCGATCGGGATGAGCTGCTTGGGCATGGAGTAGCTGAACGGGCGCAGACGGCTGCCCGTACCGCCGCTCAGAACCAGAGCCTTCATGGGGTCCTCTTCTGTGGTGGTCGGCACATCAACAGGCGGATGAATGGGTGGTCGTACGGAACGGCTTCAGGCGGCGGACACCAGCACCCGGGGTGCGGCGGTGTGCGCGGTACGGTCCGAGAGGCTCTCCACCAGTTCGGCGAACCGGTCCGTCGCCTCGTCGAGCAGGGCCCCCACGGCGGGTTCCAGGCCGGCGAAGCCACCCGGGCCCTGCCGGATTCCGCCGGCGTGCACGAAGAAGCTCTCCGCCACGGCGCGTGGCTTCATCGACATGAGGACGGGGCGCAGTCCGTAGTCGAGGGCGAGCACATGGGCGAGCGAGCCACCGGTGGCCAGTGGCAGCACGACCTTGCCCTCAAGGGCGAACTGCGGGAGGAGATCGAGGAATGACTTCAGCAGTCCCGAACAGCCCGCCTTGTAGACCGGCGTTGCCAGAACGATGGCGTCGGCCTCGGCGAACCGGGCTGCTGCGGAAGCGAGTTGAGGGTGCTGCAGGTCGGCCTTGAGGAGCTCGGCCGGGGGCAGGGTGCGTACGGCGAGGGTCTCCACCCGGTGCCCGCGCCCGGCGAGCCGGTCCGCCGCGAGGGTGAGTACCTGATGGGTGCTGGAGACCGGCGACGGACTGCCGGACACGGCGAGGATCGTCGGCATGAGGCAACCTCCTGAGAGCGGAAGGGAAAGGCGTTCGTGGGGTCCGGCGGCGAGGCGCCGGCCGGAGACGGGCGGCGGTCCGGGACGGCGGATGGCTCAGCCGGCGAGGGCGGGCTCGGCGGCGGACGAGGCGTTGACGCGTACCGCGTCGAGCCGTTCGAGCGAGCCGAGCACCAGCTCCGGGTCGGCGACGAAGTCGACCAGGCAGGCGATCTCGTCGACCCCGGCGGCGCGGACCCGGCGGGCTGTCTCGCTGCACTCCTCGACCGAGCCGATCAGCGAGTTCCCCGAGAGGTACCGGTTGACGCCCAGTTCGGCGAGCTTGCGCTGGGCGCGCACCGCGGAGAGCACGTCACGGCCCTCCTTGTTCCCGCTCATCCGTCCGCCGGCCTCGACCGCGAGGGCCTCCAGATCGATTGCCGAGAGCAGATAGTCCCGGAGGCTGCTGCCGCCCACTTCGCGGGCCTCGTTGGCATCGTCGCCGACGTAGGTGTGCATCATCACGGTGATCTTGCCGGGGCCGTCCCAGCCCGCTTCGGCGCGCGCCTCGCGGTAGAGGGCGATCTTGCCGGAGAGGGATTCGACGTCCTGGTTCTCCAGGTGCGTCAGGATGTTGCAGCCGAGCCGGCCCGCCTCGCGGAACGTGCCCTCGCTGCGTGAGGCGGTCACCCAGACGGACAGCTCGTCCTGCACCGGGCGCGGGTAGACGGGCAGGGTGACCTCGGCGCCCAGCGGGTTGGGCCCGGTCCAGCGGCCCGTACGCCAGGCGGCCCTGATGTCGGTCACGTCCCGGATCATCTGCTCGCGCCGGATCTCGTACTTCTCGGGCGCGATCAGGAAGTCGTTGACGTTCCACCCGGAGCCGACCGAGATCGCCACCCGGCCTCCGGAGATGCCGTCCACCATCGCGAAGTCCTCGACGATGCGGGCGGCCGGGTGCAGCGGCGTGACGACGCTGCCGGCCCGTATCTGAATGCGGCTGGTCACCGAGGCGATGGCCGCCGATGTGACCGCCGGGTTGGGGAAGGCACCCCCGAACCGGTGGAAGTGCCGCTCGGGTGTCGACACGAAGGCGAAGCCCAGCTCGTCGGCGCGGCGGGCCGCGTCCAGCATCAGCCGGTAGGTCTCCTGTGCCCGGTCGCCGACCGCGGCGAAGAAGAAGACACCGAAGTCCAGCGGCCGCTCACCTGCCCGGTCGTCCGTACTCCGGCCGCCGGTCTGCCGTGAATCCGCGTTCATTTAGCGCTGCCTCCTTCCCCGTCGGACGTCGTCGCGGCGGGGTCGTCACCATGGGGGCTTGCTGCCCGGCGTCACCATGGGGCGGTCTCCTCGCAGCGGACTTGAGTCCCGGGCAGGCCGCGCGGGACCGAGCGGGGCTCCAGTGCGGCTCGAGCACGATTCGAGTCCGGGGGTGTGTCATCGGTCCACCGGTACTCCAGGACGCTTCGAGCAGCTCACCGGACGCTCGTACGGACCGAATTCCGTTCCGATGACCACGAGGTTGCTGGATGACGACTCAGACGCTGGTTGCCGCGGACACCGGCACCGACACCGTCCACGGACTGCTCGCAGCGGCCGTGGCCGCCCGGCCCGGCGCACCCGCGGTGCGCGACGCATCGGGCATGTGGACCTATGCGGAACTGGATGCCTGGTCACGTGCGTACGCCGACTGGCTCACCGCACAGGGGGTGGGGCACGGTGACCGGATCCTGGTCCGTACCGGCAACACCCGTGAATTCGCTGCCCTGATGTTCGGCGCACTGCGCCGCGGCATCGTCTTCGTGCCGGTCAATCCGGCGATGAAGCGCTTTCATCTGAACACCGTGGTGCCGGACTGCGGGCCGGCCCTGGTGATCGGCCAGGACGCGCAGGACACCGCGGTGCTCCGCGAACTGACCGACTGCCCCGTCCACGAGCTGGACGAGGTGCGGCGGGGCGCCGGCGCGTTGTACACCGCGTCCCCCGACGCGTCCGGTGAGGAGCGCGCCGTCGCCCCTGACGACCTGGGGCTGCTCATCTACACCTCGGGCTCCACATCGGCGCCCAAGGCCGTGATGAGCACCCACGCCCCCATCGTCTTCGCGGCGCGGGCGATCCAGGCCCGGCTGCGGTACCGCGAGGACGATGTGGTCCTCGTCGCTGTGCCGGTCTCCTTCGACTACGGGCTCTACCAGATCCTGCTGTCCGTGATCGCGGGCGCGCAGACCGTGCTGACCTCGCCCGACCGCCATGTGCGGCTGCTCGGCACCCTGCACGAGCACGGCGTCACCGTGGTCCCGCTGGTGCCCTCGCTGGCCGAGATGCTGCTCACGCTCTCCAGGCGCGACAAGCGCGAGGCCCCCGCGGTCCGGCTGTTCACCAACACCGGCGCGGCACTCACCGGACCGGTCATCGCCCAGTTGCGCAGCGCGTTTCCGAAGGCCCAGGTGTCGCCGATGTTCGGCACCACCGAGTGCAAGCGGATCACGGTCCTCGAACCGGACGGCGATCTCGCACGGCCGGGCTCGGTGGGCCGGGCGCTCGACGGGACCGAGGTGCTGATCCTCGACGACGACGGCCGGCTCCTGCCGCCCGGAACGGTCGGCGAGATCGCCGTCCGCGGACCACACATCATGACCGGCTACTGGCGGGCCCCCGAGCAGACCGCGCTGCGGTTCCGCCCGGACCCGGTGACCGGCGAAGTGACCCTGCACACCGGCGACTACGGACACCTCGACGGTGACGGACACCTGTACTTCGAGGGCCGCAGGGACGACCTGTTCAAGCGCAAGGGTGTCCGCATGGGGACCCTGGAGATCGAGACGGCGGCCCTGGACATCCCCGGTGTCACGGCGGCCGCAGCCCTCGCTCCCGCGGACGGCCACGACCTCACGCTGTACGCCGTCACGGAGCTGACAGCCGAAGAGGTGCTCACCCAGCTCGGCGAGCGCCTGGAGGCCGCCAAGATCCCGGCAGGCTGCCGGCTGCTGGCCGAACTCCCGCTCACCCCCAACGGCAAGACCGACAAGCAGCGGCTGCGCCGCGAGCAGGCCTGACACCTGCCAGCCCGTATCCCACCGACCACCACCCCTTCGTAAGGAGACCCGCCATGACCACCGCTGACGTTCAGTGGGACGCCGGCTTCGAGGAGCTGCTGACCTCGGTACTGCCGCGCAGCAAGGGCTCCGGCCCGCTCGATCCGGCGCTCGACCTCAAGAAGGCGGGCCTCGACTCGATGGCCACCATCGAGCTGCTGGTCCGCCTGGAGGACACCTACGAGGTGGAGTTCCCCGAGAACACCCTCACAGGCGCCACCTTCGCCACCCCGGCGGCGCTGTGGACAGTGCTGCACGCGCAGCGCACCGCGGCCAACGCCTGACCCGCCGCACCACGAGTTTCAACCTGTCCGAACATCGACCCCCCACCCGCACAGCAACAGTCCTCAGGAGGACATCATGAGCCACCTCATCATCGGTCTCGCCGTCACCGTCGTCGTCTGCCTCATCGTCAAGTTCGGTGGTGACGCGCTGAAGAAGCGCCGCAACTGATCGAGCGCATCAGCCGAGGGGCCCGCCGACCGGACCGGTCGACGGGCCCCTCGGCGCTGCCCGTCCGCGCCGCACACCACACCTTCGCGGGCATACGGAGCCGGGTGTGAGCCGGGCATACGAGACTTGCATACGGAGCCGGCCTTGAGCCGGGCATGCGAAGAGGGGCCCCGGGAGGAGCCCCTCTTCGCATGCCCGCCGGTTCAGCCGGCCAGTTGCTCCAGGTCCTCGACGACCCGGGCCGGGCTCGGCATCTCCGCCATGTCCGCCTGCAGTTCCCGCGCACACTTGAGGTAGCGCGGGTCATCCAGCACGTCCCTGACGGCTTCCCGCACCTGGCCGGGGTCGTTCTGCGGGGCTGCCTCGCCGAGCACCCGGGCCGCGCCGGCCGCGGCCAGCAGCTCGGCCGACGCGAACTGGTCCACGATCTGCGGGAGCACCACCTGCGGCAGACCGAACGAGCACGATGTCAGGGTCGTGTTGGCGCCCCCGTGGTGGATGACGGCGTCACAGTCGCGCAGGAAGAGGTTGAGCGGCACCGGCTCGACCACCCGTACGTTCTCGGGGAGCGCGCCGAAGCCCTCATGGAACGCGGGGTCCGCCGTCACCACCGCCTCGACACCGGCGAGCCCCTCGAAGGCCGCGATGATCGAGCGGAAGAGACCGGTGCCGTTGAGCACCAGGGTCTGGCGGCCCAGGCACACCACGACCCGGCGGACACCGTCGGCGGCCGGCACCCGCAGCCATTCCGGCACGGTACCCGTGCCGTTGAACGGCACATAGCCGATCGGCGCACCCGGTGCGGCGCTGGGATGGCGCAGCGCAGGCGGGCACGGGTCCAGCAACATATCGGGGTCGGGCAGCCCCCCGACGCCGAGCCGCTCCGCCGTCCCGTACAGGAAATTACGGGCCGAGGCACGGGAGGGGCCGCTGAGCGGGTCCACACCCCAGCGGTGCTGAACGGACGGGATGCCGAGAACCCGGGCCACGATCTGTCCCGTCAGTTCCATCTGTTCCGAGACGATCAGGTCGGGGCGCCAGCTCCGTGCGAACTCCAGGTAGGAGCTGAGCAGATAGCGGGCGTGGGTCTCCCACAGCTTGGTCGAGCCCGCCATCTTCTCCGGCGGTGTCGGACCCATCAGCTCCAGCGGGCGCACCCCGTCGGGGAGGTGCCGCTGGAGCACGTCGAGGCCGTGGAAGCGGTCACCGATGTCGGTGGCCGAGATGCCCGCGGCGCGTGCCGCGTCCGTCACGTCAGGCTGCGCGGCGACCTTCACCTCGTGACCCGCCCCCATCAGTGCCCAGGCCAGCGGCACCATGGGCGTGAAGTGGGTCGGAAAGGGGGTGCTCAGCATCAGTACGCGCATCTTCTTCGTCCTCCTCGGACTTCGGGGCGGCCTCTACGGCAGACACTTCGGTGGCTTCTGCGGGTGATGCGCCGGCGGGCTCCTCGCCGGCTGTGTCGTTCACATCGACGTCCTGCATCAGCAGCGCCGTCAGCAGCGCGAGCAGCAGCAGCCCGGCGGCGGTGAACAACAGCGTCGACGTGGCGTGCGCGAACGCGTTCGTCACCAAGTGGCGGCGGGCCGGGTCGAGCCCGGCGAGCCGGGCCGCCGCGGCATCAGGGTCTCCGACACCGGACGCCCCGGCGGCCGAGGCGAAGCGGGCGCTCAGAACCGCGCCGAGTACGGTGCCGCCGATGGTGGTCCCCATCATCGTGGCGAACCGCGAGGTGGTTGTCACTACGCCCAACTGGTCTGCGGGCGCCGCGGACTGGGACATGAACAGGGCGATCTGGGTCACACCGCCCAGGCCCACCCCGAGCAGCAGGAGCAGGCCGTCGAGCTGCCAGTCCGGGGCGTCCGCCACGCTGAGGCCGAGCCCCGCGACCGCGGCGGTCGCGGTGGCCGTGGTGGCGACCAGGACCGGCTTGCACCTGCCGGTACGGGCGATGACCTTGCCCCAGCCGAGGAAGACCAGGACCACGCCGATGGCGAGCGGGATCAGATGCAGCCCGACCGAGTCGAGGTCCACCCCCCGCACGATGTTCAGGTAGTTGATGAGGAACACCGGCAGCGACAGCAGGGCGAACCCTCCGACGAACTGCAGGATCGCGGCGGGCCGGAACACCTTGTCCTTGAACAGGCCGAGCGGCATCAGCGGGTCCGCCGCCTTCAGCTGGCGCGCCACGAACCCGCCGGCCATCAGCAGCCCGCCGTAGAAGTACGGCAGCACGGGCCCCGAGAACGAGTCGTGCTCCCCGTACGCCTTGACGCCGAACAGCAGCGCGCAGGTGGCGGCGGCGATCAGCAGCGAACCGAGGACGTCGACCTTCTGCCGGGTGCCCTTGACCGGAAGCCGCAGTGCCCAGGCGATACCGGCGAGTGCGAGACCGGCCAGCGGAACATTGATCAGGAAGATCCAGCGCCAGGAGAGCTCCTCGCTGAGCGGACCGCCGATCATCGGGCCCGCGATGATTCCGGCCGCGATGAGCGCTCCGCCCGCGTTGGAGCGCCCCGCACGGGACTTGGGCGGGTACAGGGTGGCGATGATGATCAGCGTCATGCTCATGAGGCCGCCGCCGCCCAGGCCCTGTACCGCCCGGAAGGCGATCAGCTGGGTGAGGGTGTGGGCGGTCGCGCACAGGGCGGAACCCCCCAGGAACGTGGCGATCGCGATGAGATAGACGCGGCGCGGCCCGTAACTGTCGCTGAGCCGGCCGTACAGCGGCTGCGCCGCCGTGGCGGCGAGGAGATACGCGGTGATCAGCCAGGGGAAGCGGTCGATCCCGTGAGCCGGGTCGAGGTCGCGCACGATCGGCAGGACGGCCGAGGAGATGATCGAACCGTCGAGCAGGGCCAGGGTCATGGTGGCCATCGCTCCCACGATGAACACCAGGACCTGGATGTCGGTCATCCCATGGGGATTGGGCTTCTTCTCCGTGGCGTCGCCGTTCCCGCCCGCGCCGTTCTTCGCGGTGTCGTTCCCCGCGGCCCTGTTCTCCGCGTCCTTGTTCTGTGCGGCGTTCTTCTCCGTCTTCGCCACGGACCCCGCCGATACATCCGCGCTCACGCTGACACCTCCTGTGATGTCTTCAGGCCCTCGAGCAGGCTCACCGTCTCGGTTGCGTCCGGCATGGATTCGATCTGTGCGCGCAGCTGCCCTGCGGCCTTCCGGTAGCCGATGTCGGTCAGCAACGCACCGGCTGCGGACGCGAGTTGGGTGTCACTGTTCTGAAGACCGGCCGAGTCCAGGGTGATCCCGGCGCCCGCGCCGGCTATCCGGTCTCCGGCGACGAAGGCGTCGCCGAGCTGCGGGAGCACCAACTGCGGAATGCCGAGCGCGGCCGCCGCGAGAGTGGAGCCCGGGCCCCCGTGGTGCACCACCAGATCGGCGCCGGGGAAGAGCACACCAGGAGCAGATCCGGCGGTCCAGCTCATGCCGTCGGGCAGCGTGCCGATCACGTCCCGGTGGACCGGCGCGGCGGCGACGACCGCCTCCACCCCGCCCGCCGCGGCGAGCACGGTGGCGATCCGGCGGAGCAGCGCGGCCCCACCCAGTTCCAGGGTGTATCCGCCGAGCGCCACGACAACCCGGCGCCCGGACGGCGCGCTCCAGGCCCGCGGAGTCCCGCCGTCCGTGTGCGGGACGGGGCGGATCGGCCGGGACGCGGGGGCGTCGGAGCTCGCGAGGGCGGGCGGCGCGGGATCGAGTACCAGGTCGGGTGCGGGTACCGAGCCGAGCCCCAGGCGCTCGCACAGCGGGCCGAGCCACATCCTGGTCTGGCCGAGCATGAACTCGCTGGTCGGGGCCGTACCCCAGCGGTGCCAGACGCTGGGAACGCCCAGCACCTTCCCGATCACCGCACCGGCGAACTCCATGTGTTCGGAAAGGATCAGGTCGGCACGCCATGCGCGGGCCAGTTCCAGATAGTCGGGAAGGAAGTAGGGGGCGTGGTTGCGCCACATCTGGGCGGCGCCGTCGATCTGCTGGGCCGGCGGCCGCCCGACCACCTCGATGGGCCGTACGCCGTCGGGCAGGCCGCCCCGGCGCAGATCGATGTGGTGGAAGGCGTCGCCGAAGGTCGCGGTCGCGAGACCCGCGTCGCCGGCCGGGCCGGTGACATCGGGCTGCCCGGCGACGAGGAGCTCGTGCCCCGCGGCGCCGAGCGCCCGGATCAGCGGCAGCATCGGCAGGAAGTGGGTGGCGACGGGGGTGCTGGTGATCAGTACGCGCATCGGAGGTTCTCCAGGTCACGGACGACTGCTGCGGGGCTTGGCATGGCGGCCATCGACTCGGCGAGGGAAGCGGCGCCCTTCGTGATCCGCTCGTCGGCGAGCAGGCTGCTGACTGCCGCGGCCACCTGGGCCGGGTCGTTCTGGGCATCGGCCGTACGGAGCGACAGCCCGGCATCGGCCGCGGTCAGCAGGTCGCCGCCCTCGAACTGGTCCACCAGCTGCGGCAGGATCAGCTGGGGCACCCCGAAACTGGCTACGGTGAGCAGTGTGTTGGCGCCGCCGTGCGTCACTACCGCGTCCGTGGTGTCGATGAAGCCGTTGAGCGGTGTCGGAGGGATGATCGTGACGTTCGCAGGGATGGTGCCCAGCTGGTCGAGGAACTCCTGCTGCACGGTCATCACCGCGTCGGTGTGCGGCAGATCGCCGAAGGCCTGGATGATGCCCCGGAACATCGGCAGACCGCCGAGCGCGATGGTCTGCCGACCCATCGACACACACACCCGGGGGCGGTCGCCCCGCTCGCGCAGCCGGTCCGGTACCGCTCCGGTCCCGTTGAAGGGGATGTGCCGGATCGGCGCTCCGGCCGGGGCGCCCGCGACGAGCAGCTCCGGAGGGGCCGGGTCGAGCAGCAGATCGGGCTTCGGCAGCCCGCCTTCGATGCCGAGCCGTTCGCAGGCGCCCCGCAGCAGATCCTCGGCCGTCGCCCGCATCAGGTGGCTCATCGGGTCGACGCCCCAGCGGTGCGAGACCACCGGGATGCGCAGCGCGCCGCCGACGATGCACGCGGCCCAGTCGAAGATCTCCGAGATCACCAGATCCGGCTTGAACTGGCGTGCCACCTCCAGGTATCGCGGCGCCATGTAGCGGGAGTGGAGCACCCACACCCGGGAGCCGATCATGGTCATCTTGGGGGTGAGCGGCCCGACGATCTCGATGGGACGCTTGTCCGGTGGCAGCGGCGGGGTGAGCAGGTCCTTGCCGAAGAACTGCCGCCCGACGGAGACCGTGTTGAGGCCCGCGGAGCGGGCCATCGGGATGATGTCCGGCTGTCCGGCGACCAGGACCTCGTGTCCGGCGCCGCGCAGCGCCCAGGCCAGCGGCACCATGCAGGTGAAGTGGGTGGACTCCGGGCTGCTCAGGATCAGTACACGCATGTGGTGTCCTCGCAAGTGGTGGGGTCGGCGGGGCTCGTCGGTCCCGCGGGGCCGCGGCGGATGGCTTCGGTGTAGGAGGCCACCACCTGGTCCGCGACCGTGGCCGGGATCCGGTCGGTGCGTACCGACGCGGTGATCAGGGCGCCGCCCGCGGTGGTGCGGACGTCGAGCTCCAGCTCGGTGAACATGGTGGGAGCGCCGATCCGGGACAGCTCGGCCGTGCAGCCGGCGAGTTCGAGCCGTGGATCGGGGTCGTCCTGGGTGAGGAAACTCGGCATCGGCCGCAGCGAATCGCCGCCGCCGGTGAGCACCACGGTGCGCGCCAGCGTGGCGCCGCCGGTCTCCTGGGCGGCGAGTGCGTCGTCCACACTGGCCACCGCGCGTTCGAGCAGTCCGCCGCCGGTGTCCTTGTGCGGTGGCCAGAACCGCAGGTACAGCAGGTCGACACGGCAGCTGACCGCGGTGGCGAGCACGCCGCTGCCCCGGCGGGCAGCCGGCACCTTGACCGAGATGTCCTCCTGCCCGGTGATCTCCCGCAGCACGAGGCCGAACTGTGCGGCGAGCATCGCGAACCGGGTGGTGCCGAGCGCACGCGCCCGCTCGTCCCAGCGCGCCAGCTCAGCAGCGGTCACGGTCCGCGCGGACGAGTAACCCGGCCCGGCGTTGATGTCGTTGTCGGTGCGGCCGGGAAGTTCGAGTGCCTCCTGCAGCTCCAGGTGGTCCTCCCAGTAAGCGGCCTGCGCCGCCAGATCCACTCTGGCGACGACTCGCCGGTGGTCGGCGGACACGTCGGCGACGGTGGCGGCGGGTGCGGCGAACCGCGGCTCCCGGCCGGTGAGCCGCGCGGCGTAGGCGAGCGAGAGGTCGTCGGCGACCACCGTCTCGGACGCACCGTCGAAGGCCACATGGTGGGCGACCAGCCCGAACAGGGTGCGCCCGGTGTCCCGCGCACGGACGGCGGCGCACCGCCACACCTTCCCGTCCCCCACGGAGAGCGGGGTGAGCGCTGCTTCCAGCCAGGCTGCTTCCGCCGCTGCCTCGTCGGCGGCCTCCGTCGGTCCGATCAGCTCCGCGGCGGCCGGATCGTCCGGAACCACGGCGTAGCCGATCTCGTTGTTCCGGATCAAATACCGTGCGTGCAGGGCCTGATGGCGCAGATGGACATCACCGACGGCCGCTTCCAGCGCGTCGGCGTCGACCTGGCCCTCGAGCCACCAGGTCAGTCGGCAGAGTCCACCGAGTCCGTCCTTGTCGTGGGCGGCGGCGAACAGGAAGCCGGACTGCTCCGGTGGCAACAGGATCTCACCCGGTCCGAGACCTGGCACCGGGGTATCGGCGGTCGCTGCCGACCGTGCCGTGGCATCCA
This sequence comes from Streptomyces sp. NBC_00344, assembly GCF_036088315.1. Lineage (NCBI taxonomy): Bacteria > Bacillati > Actinomycetota > Actinomycetes > Kitasatosporales > Streptomycetaceae > Streptomyces > Streptomyces sp. NBC_00344. The sequence goes on from NZ_CP107996.1 coordinate 4,732,852, forward strand.
GCCAGTCGGCGAGCCGGCGTGCGGTCGGTGTCCGGAAGATCTGCGAGGGCTGGACGGCGGCGCCGAGCACGTCGTCGAGGTGCTGGCACAGCCGGGCGGCGTCCAGCGAGCTGCCGCCGAGCTCGAAGAACGAGGTGTCGGCCGGCACCCGGGCGGTGTCGAGCACGGTGCGGAAGGCCTTCGCGACCAGGGCCACCGTGCCCTCGAGAACTTCCGCCGTGTGGGTATCGCGGTCCTGCTCCGGATGGACCCGGGAGCCCAGTTCGCGCCGGTCGATCTTGCCGTTGGCGAGCTGCGGGAACTGCTCGACGAGCTGCACCCGGCGCGGCACCAGATACTCCGGCAACAGGCCTGCCAGCCGCTCACGCAGTTCGTCGGGGCCGATGCCACTCGCACCGGCCCTGGTGTAGAAGAGCGCGAGTCCGAAGTACGAACCGTCCGACTTGGGCATCGGCACCACCGCGGCGCCGGTCACCGTGGCGACCCGCTCCACGGTGCGCTCCACCTCGGCGGGCTCGATCCGGTGGCCCCGTACCTTGATCTGCCGGTCGCCGCGACCGGTGTAGTGGAAGATTCCTTCGGCCGAGCGGTTTCCCAAGTCCCCGGTGCGGTAAAGGCGTTGCTGTCGGCCCTCGATTTCCTCGGTGACGAAGACCGCCTCGGTGAGCTCCGGTTTGCCGAGATAGCCGCGGGCCAGACCGGGGCCGCCGAGGCAGAGTTCACCTGTCTCGCCGGGGGCGCACACCCGCGTCCCGTCCAGTACGTACACATCGGTGTGCGGCAGCACCGCACCGAGCGGAATCCCCGCCGGGTCGTCGCAGTCCTCGAGGCTTATCGAACGGGCCGTCACCATCGCCCCGCACTCGACGGGTCCGTACACATTGATCAGCCGGGTGCCGGGATGCCCGGTGAGGAAGCTCCGCACGCGCGTCGGCGCGGCCCGTTCGCCGCCGATGGACACCCACTTCATTCCGGCGAAGGCGGCCACATCGGTGGTGACCAGCATGTTGAACAGCTGGGTCGTCATGAACGCGGCGTTCACACCCTCGTCGGCGATCAGCGCCCGCAGGGTGCGCGGCACCAGTACCGTCTCGTCGAGGAGTACGGTCCTGCCGCCGGTCAGCAGCATGCTCCAGCAGTCCAGCGTGAAGCCGTCCCAGGCAGGGGGCGCGGTCTGCGGCATCACGGTGCCGGGGCCGAGCTCCGCGCAGAAGTCGGTGTCGAAGAGGCGCACCGCGTTCTCGTGGGTGGAGACCACACCTTTGGGAGCACCCGTGGACCCCGAGGTGAAGAAGACCGAGCAGGCGTCGGTCCCGGTCACCTCGACCGGCGTGGGCCGCAGCCCGCACGCGGCGGTGACGGTGAGGTCCTCGGCGGGCGGCGTCCAGACCGGCACCGACCAGTCGCCGTGGACCGTGGTGACCAGGAGCGGTGCGGTCAGCAGACGGATCTGCCCCTCGAGTCGCTCGACGGGCCACCGGGTGTCCAGATACGAGTACCCGGCACCGCACTTGAACAGGGCGAGCAGCACCGTGATCAGCGGGGTACCGCGCTCCATGAGCACCGGTACCAGATCGCCGCGCCGTACACCCTGCGCCTGCAGCAGTGCCGCGTATGCGTCGGACGCGGCGTCCAGCTCCCGATAGGAGACGTGCACTCCCCTGTGGGACAGCGCCGTCGCATCCGGGAAGCGCCGGGCCGCGTCCTGGAACAGGCCGTGCATCGTGTCACCCCGGACGAACCGGGTGGCACCCGTCGTGGGTTCGAGCAGTACTGTCATCGTCTTCTTGCCTCCTCGGGCGTGGGAACGTCCGTGTGGCCGGCTCGTACGCACTCCTCCAGGAAGCCCACGAGCTGGTCGGGGATGGGCATCCGGTCGATCTCGGCACGCAGTGACTCGGCGCGCTTGCGGTAGGAAGCCCGGGCGAGCAGGTCCTGGACGGCCGCGCCGGCCGCTCCCTCCTCGGCGCCGGCGGGCAGGGCGATGCCCGCGCCCGACGCGCGGACCAGGTGGGACCAGTGCTCCTGGAACGCGTTCTGCGGCAGAAGCAGCTGGGGGAGGCCGTGGGTGACGGCGATCAGGCCACTGCCCACACCGCCGTGGTGCACCAGCGCGTCGCAGTGCGCGAGCAGCACGTCGAGCGGGAACGACTCCACCATCCGCACACCGTCCGGCAGCAGGCCGGTGTTCGCGGCCTGCTCGGGGGTGACCGCGAGGACCACGTCCGCGCCGAGACCGCGCAGCCCGGCGACCACGTGATCGCGGACCTCGTCCAGGGCGCTCGTGGTGACCCCGCCGGTGACGCAGACCAGCGGCCGGCCGGAGGTGCGGTCGCCGCGCAGCCACCGGGGCAGCGCTGCCGGGCCGGCGAACGGGATGTAGCGCATGTCCGCGCGGCGCACCCCGTGGGGCGGGCGCAGCCCCGGCGGACAGGGGTCGATCCACACCGAAGGGCCGACCACCGGGTCGGCGCCGAAGCGCTCGAAGAGCCGGGCGTAGGAGGGGCTGAGCGCGGACTCGGCCTCGCAGTGAACGCCGAGGGACACACCCCAGGTGTGGCCCACAGCGGGGACCTTGACCGCGGCGGCGGCCACGAGCCCGGCCGCGGCCGCGGTGTCGTGCACCACGATGTCCGGGCGCCAGAAGCGGGCGAAGTCCACGAGATCGTCGGTGAGGGTGTCGGCGACGGCGATCATCTTCTCGATGAGTGCCTCGCTCAGATCGGCGTCGAGCACCGCGACGGAGTCCGCCGGAGCCCGCAGCCTGCCGGGACCCAGGGCGAGTTTCCTGGCCGCGGCGGCGCCCGTGCGGGCCTCGTCGCCGATGGGCACCGCGACCAGGCCGGCCCGGGTGACCGGGGCCACGCACTGGGGCCGCACCGCCACCCGTACCTCATGGCCGGCCAGGCGGCATGCCCAGGCGAGGGGAATGATCCAGGGGACATGGGCCGGGCCGTGCCCCACGAACAACACGCGCATTCAGGTGCCTCACTCCATCGCGTAGGGTCAGTGGCAGGCCAAGGATCGGGGCGCCCGCTCGAATGCGGCTCGGGTTCGGAGCGAACACGGAAGTGCCCGCAGGGAGTTGTCCCTGCGGGCACCTCAAGAGGTACTGCGGCTGCCGGTTCCGGTCAGGCCTGGCGGCCGCCCCTGCGGTAGGCGAAGGCCGCGAAGGCGGCGAACAGCGCCGTCCAGATGGCGAGTACACCGAGCCCGGTGCCGCTCGGCGCGGAATGCGCCGCCGCGTCCCAGGACAGCTGGGCGTACCGGTAGACCGGCGTCTCGGTGGACAGCGGCTGCAGCCACTTGGGCAGGCTGTCGGTCGGCATCATCAGGCCGCCGAGCAGCGTCAGCGTCAGATACGAGACGGTGCCGGCGATCTGTGCGAGCTGTGCCTTGAACAGATAGCCGATGCCGATGCCGAGCATGGCGAGCGGGGCGATGCCGACCCAGAGCAGCAGGAAGATCTCCAGCCAGGTGCCCGGGCCGAGGTCGACACCCCGGTAGAACTTCCCGATCAGGCCGATCACGACGATGGGCAGGATGCCGAGGCAGGTGGCCACGGCGCCGCGGGCGATGACGACCTGCACGGGCGACAGCGGTGTGAGCCGCAGCTGGCGCAGCCAGCCGAGCGAACGGTCCTCTGCGATGCCGGTGCCGTTGGTGATGACCACGCCGAGCGCGCCGAACGCGGCAGCGCCGACCATCGACCGCATCAGCGACTCCTGGTCCGGGCCGCCCCCCGCGAGGGTGACATAGAGGCCGACCGGCATGACGAGACTCATCATGAGGTAGCCGCCGTTGCGGACGAGCCGCAGGATTTCGAGACGGATGTATCCGAGCATCAGGTGGTCTGCCCTTCCGGAGCGGGCGCGTGGCGCGACTGGTGGGTCAGTGCGATGAAGGCCTCTTCCAGGCCGACACCGGACACCTCCAGATCGGTGAAGGCGTCGGCACGCGACAGTGCGTGCACCGTCGAGTCGGAGTCACTGGTCCGCAGATGGATCCGGCCGCCGTGGTGCTCCACGGAACTGACCCCCGGCAGGAGGTCGAAGCCGTCGCGGGACGCACCGCGCGGCACGAAGCTGACCGTACGGCCCTCGATCATGGACTTGATCTGCGAGGTGGTGCCGTCGGCGACCACCCGACCGGAGGCGATCACGACGACCCGGTCGGCGCTGTCGTCGGCCTCCTCCAGGTAGTGCGTCGAGAACAGCACGGTGTTGCCACGCTCGGCGTAGCGCTGCATGGCGGCCCACAGGTCGCGCCGCGACTCGACGTCGAGTGCGGCCGTCGGCTCGTCGAGCACCACCAGGTCCGGGTCGCCGGCCAGGGCGAGGGCGAAGCGCACCCGCTGGGCCTGGCCGCCGGACAGCCGGTCCACCTTGCGGTCCGCGAGCTGGGTGAGCTCGGCGAGTTGCAGGATCTCCTTGAGCGGCAGCGGTTTGCGGTAGGTCTGGCGCACGAAGTCGACCAGCTCACGTACCGACACCCGGGGAATCATCTTCCCCTCCTGGAGCATGGCTCCCAGGTGGCCCGCTCGCATGGCGAGTTCGGGCTTCTTGCCGAACACCTCGATGGTGCCCTGGTCCGGCGGGAAGAGACCGAGGAGCATCCCGATCGTCGTCGACTTGCCGGCGCCGTTCGGGCCGAGCAGCGCGACCGTCTCGCCGCGGGCGATCGTCAGGTCGATTCCGTCGACCGCGCGGACGCTGCCGTACTCCTTGACGACGCCCTGGAAAACGACCGCGGGCGGGCCGTGTTGTTCTGCCATGGGGGGTGGCACCTGTTCCCTTTCCTGTGTGAGTGAACGCATGTCAGATCAGCCCTTCCAAGGTGTTGACCAGGTCCGCGGGGGCCGGCAGGTTCTCGATCTCCGCACGGATCTCCCGTGCGGCCTTGGCGTGACGCTCGTCGCCGAGCAGGCCCGCCAGGGCCTCCCTGACACGACGGGGGTCGTGCTGTTCGGCCTCGGTGGCGAGGCTGAGCCCGGACTCGGACTCCTGTACGAGCCGGCCGGTGGTCTGAAGAAACGGCTTGTCGCCGGGCAGTACCAGTTGCGGTACCGCCGATGCGAAGGAGGTCATGCTCGTTCCGCTGCCGCCGTGGTGGACGGCGACGTCGGTGTGCCGCATCAGCGGCCCGATCGGGAAGCGGTCGACGACCTTGACCGACGACGGGATGCCGTCGAGCGCAGAGTGGTACACGGCGTCGATCGGGAAGAGAACGTCGACGCCCTCCTCGGTGCAGGCGTCGAGCACGTGCCGGAAGCCGAGCGGCAGTTCACCGGTCTCGGCGAGAACCCTGCCGTGCCACATGCCGAGACACAGCAGCGCCCTCGGCCGGCCGGGACGTTCCACCGCCCAGTCGGGCAGCTCGGCGGTGCCGCAGTACGGGACGTAACGCGACAGCAGACCAGGGGTGTTGTCGCCACCGGGCAGCAGGGACGCCGGGCTCGGGTCGATGATCAGCGCCGGGTCGGGGAAGCCGTCGGCGCCGAAACCGGTGCACAGGTCGTGGAGTTGCACCGTGGCCCGGGCCAGCAGCGGACTGGTGAAGTCGTCTGGCCCCCAGCGGTGGACGATGCCGGGCACGCCGAGTACACCCGCTACGGCGAGACCGCCGAACTCCACCGGGTCGGTTATCACCAGGTCGGGCTCCCAGACCCGGCCGAGACGCACCAGGTCGTCGATGTAGCCGCCGAGCCGGGTGCGCCAGCGTTCGCCGACCGCGTCCCACTCGGAGTCCGCCCGCTGGTCCATCGCCGCGCGGTCGGGCATCGCCACGGCCCCGGGCCTGGTCAGCCGCTGCCGGGTCTCGCCGCCGCCGACCAGACGGGTGTCCAGACCGGCGGCGGCGGCAAACGACACGAGGTCCTTGTCGCCGGCCACCAGAACCTGGTGCCCGGCAGCCCGGAGTGCCCAGGTCAGCGGCACCATCGGCACGAGGTGGCTGGGCACGAGGGCCGTCACTAGGACGCGCATGTCTCCTCCTGGTCCGCCGTGGCGGCTACGAGTTCTTCGAGGTCGGCGACGAGCTGCTCGACCGGCGGGGTGGCGAGGATCTCGCGCTGAACGGCTGCCGCCCGCTGCCGGTACGCCGGGTCGGTCAGCAGCTTCCGCAACTCCTCGCCGACGGTTTCTCCGGTGGCCCAGTAGGAGGGCAGGCTGATGCCGTTGCCCATCTCGGCGCAGTGTTCGGCCGAATGCGGCTGGTCGTCGTACATCGGGGTGACGAGCATCGGGATGCCGCTGCGCAGTCCCTCACGGATGCTGCTGTGGCCGCCATGGGTGACGAAGACGTCGGCGGTCTCCAGGAGCACGTCCTGCGGCACCCACTCGGTGAGCAGCCGTACATGGGCGGGCACCGGGCCGAACTCCGCAGGGTCGCGGCCCACGCCGATCGAGACGAGGGCGGTGCAGTCGATGCCGGACACCGCCTCGATCACGGCGTGCAGCAGGTCGTTGGACTGCCACGGCATCGAGGGCGCCATGGTTCCGATCGACGCGTACACCACCGGTTTGTCCTCCGGCAGCCCGGCGAGCCAGGGCAGCACCTTGTCGTCGCTGCGGTACGGGACGGTCTGGCGGTAGTGGCGCAGTGTGCGCGGGTCCAGGTCGTCGCCGGTGCAGCGGGCCGGAAGCCAGCTCACCAGGAGGTGCTTGTAGGCGGTGTTGTCGGCCGGGTCCGCGGGCAGTCCCAGTTCGGCGCGCAGTGCGTTCAGCCGCTGGTGCGTCACCGCGGGCGGCAGCAGATGGGTGGAGCCGCCGGCCACCGCGACATGCGGGATGCCGAGCGCCTCGGCGGCCAGGTAGCCGCCCATCTCCTCGCCCTCACGGACGATCAGGTCGGGCTGCCACTCCTCGGCGATGCGCAGGATGTCCCGGGCGGCGACGAGAGCGGGCGGGCCGAGCACACAGTCGACCAGACCGTCCTCGTACGCTTCCTGGTCGCCGCGGAACAGCGGAAGCGCGATGGCCTCGACGCAGAAGGGGTCCTTGGCCCAGTCCACGCCGGCCGGGAAGAACCGGAGCCCGTAGCTCACGCTCTCCGCTCGCATGGACTCGTCGTCGGCGACGGCAACGGTGTGCCCGGCCCGGACGGCGGCCTGGGCCAGAGGTATCAGCAGACGCAGATGCGACTTGCCCGCATGGGCGGTGAACAGGATGCGCACGACGGGTCTCCGAATCGGGGCGGGGGCAGCCCGATGGGCAGCCCGTTCGGTTATGGGCCACAGCGTGACGGCCGCCGCTCGAATCCCGCTCGAGCCGCCGTCGTGCGGTGATCCCCCGGCCGTACTCAAGTCCTATTCGAGAGCCGGTGGCGACCTTTGGGCCCATGCCGCGTGCCCGAAGGAATCGCCGGAACCGCCGAACAGGGGAGTAGCTGGATGCGTTGGAACGAGATCTATGTCGCCGGTCTGGGCAGCTGGCTGCCCGACCCCGTCCCGGTCGCCGAAGCTGTCGCGGCCGGGGAATGCGGCCAGGAGTGGATCGACGACTTCGGGTACGAGTCCGTGCGGATCGCCAGGGAGAGCGCCGACGAGGGCTGGACGGCGCCGCCGGACATGGCCGTGGCCGCCGGGCGAACCGCACACGCGCGTTCGGGTCTTGAGAAGTCCGCCTACTCCCTGCTGCTGCACGGCAGCACCTGGTTCCAGGGCCTGGACATCTGGCCGGCCGCCTCCTACATCGCCAAGCGGACCGTCGGCGCCACCGTGCCGGGACTCGATGTACAGCAGCGCTGCAACATCGGCATCAGCGGGCTCGACCTGGCCGCCGCCCACCTGCGGGTGGGCTACGGCAAGGGCAGCGCGGTCATGCTCACCACCGCCGACCGCTTCGGCGGCCCCGGTGCCAACCGCTGGCAGCTGCGGCATGGCAACGCCTACGCCGACGGCGCCACGGCCACCGTCCTCTCCACCGAACGAGGCTTCGCCCGGCTCGTCGCCACGGCGACCATCGCCGACAACTCGCTGGAGCCGATGGCCCGCGGCGACGAGACCTTCGGCCCGGTCTCCCGCGCCGCCGAGCGCCAGATCGACCTCACGGCGCGCGGTGACGCCCAGAAGGCGGTCAGTGACGAGACCCTCACCAACATCCGCTTCGGCAAGGTGATGCAGGAGGCCAAACAGGCCGTCCTCGACGACGCCGGCCTGGAAATGGACGACATCGCGTACGTCATCATCCCGTCCACCGGGCGGATCAAGGGCCCGTACCAGATCCACCATCTGCTCGGCGTCGACGAATCCGAGACCACCTGGGAATTCGCCCGCCGCAGCGGCCACATCGGCGCCGGTGACTGGGCAGCCGGGCTGGAGAACCTGCTGCTCACCGGAGCTCTGAAGGCCGGTGACCACGTGATGCTCTACGGCGGCGGAGCCGGCTACACCATCACCACCGCCGTCCTGGAAATCCTCGAGATCCCCGCCTGGGCGGCCCAGCCTGCTCCGGCCACAGCTTCCTGAACCGCGCCCCCCACAAAAGGAGTTGGCACACCCCATGGAGATAGTAGGCAGGGGCTTCCTGGCCGGACACCTGGCAGGCATCGGCGACCACCACCCCGATGTGGTGGCGCTGGCCGCCGGAGTCTCGGCCGCCGGTGACATCCCGCCCGAGCAGTACACCCGGGAGTCCGCCCGCCTGTACGAGGTACTGAGGTACTGCGAGAAACACGGCAAGCGCCTGGTGTTCTTCTCGACGGCGTCCGCCGGAATGTACTCGGTGCCCGACGCCTCGCCCGGGCGCGAGGACGGCCCGGTCTACCCGGCGACCCTCTACGGCCGCCACAAGCTCTCCCTCGAAGCGGTCGTCAAGTCCTCGAACGTCGAGTACCTGATCCTGCGCCTGTCGCACGTCGTCGGCTTCAACCAGCCGGCGCACCAGCTGCTGCCCGCCCTGGTCCGGCAGCTGGTGTCCGGGCGACTCCAGGTCTACCGAGGGGCGCAGCGTGACCTGATCGACGTCGAGGACGTCATCAAGATCGTGCACACGCTGCTCGTCGACGGCCGCACCCGTGACGTGGTCAACGTCGCGTCGGGCCACGCGCCGCGCATCGAGGACATCGTCACGCACATGGAGGGCCTGCTCGGCACCAGCGCCGAGAAGTCCTATGTGGAGGCCTCCGGCGCCCAGCCCGTCTCGATCGACAAGCTCTGCCGTCTCGTCCCACCGGTGTACGGGCTCGGCTTCGGCCCCGGCTACTACCGCGGGGTCCTCGACAAGTACGTACACGCCTACGCGGACCGGCCCCAGCCGGTCTCCGCGTGACGAACCGCCCGAAGCACGTTCCCAGCACGTCCATCCCGAGCACCTCCATCCGAAGAAGCGGAAGGCCCACCCCATGAGCGAGCCGAACACCCCCGTCGTCGCCGTCGCGCACTTCGTCCTCAAGGAGAAGCACAAGACCAAGGGCGCGGAGTTCGAGAAGGCGTACAGCAAGTACAAGCAGGCCGTCTCCACCAAGGACGGACTGCTGCGCACCGCGCTGCTGCGCGGCATCAGGGAGCCCGACTCCTTCGTCATCCTCACCTGGTGGCGGGACGCGGACGCGCACCGCACGGTCGTCGGCGACTGGCAGTTCTTCACGGCCGTCAGCAGCCGGTTCGTCTACCTCGCCTCGATCACCAGCGTGCACGGCCCGGTGCTGGCCGGCGAGACCGCGGCGGACGGGATCGGCGACCTCGCCGTGCCGTCGGCCGACGCGGCCGTCGCGCTGACCACGTTCACTCTGCGGGAGGGCGCCGATCAGCAGGCCTTCGAGAGCTCGTTCCTCGGCCACCTCTCCTTCGTGAAGGGACACGACGGCTTCCTCGGCCACCAGCTGGTGCACTCCAACCGGGAGACCAGCGCGTACGTCAACATCGGCTGGTGGAGCGGCCCCCAGGCCTACCTGCCGGTCCTGCAGAGTCCTGAGATGGCCGCCGACGCCAAGACCATGGCGGTGCACGCCGAGGTCAAGGGCGGCCTCTTCACGGCCGTCGTCGACTCCGCCCGCACCGAGGTGGCGGCCGTCTGACCGGCGCACAACGAGAGGCGGGCCGGGTCCACAGGACCCGGCCCGCCTCTCGTTGTGCCGCGTTGTGCGGGTGATGGGCTCAGCGGCCGGAGAAGAGTTCCTCGGCCACCGCCACCGACGGATTGCCGAAGGCGATCGTGCGCAGCACCTTGCCGTAGAGCGGCGTGTGCTTGACGACGGCCGCCAGCTTCGGGCGCACGCGCGTCGCGAAGGTGCCCGTCGAGAGCATCGCCTTGCTCTGGATGCCCTGGATCCGCATCATCGTCGCGATGTCCGGCGACCGCCGCTCCTCGAACCGGGACAGGAACGCGGCGCTCGTGTCCCCGAGAGCGCATGCCTCGACCAGCAGCGGATGCAGGACGACCGCATCCTGCACGGACAGGTTGATGCCCTGCGCGCCGATCGGGCTGTGGGTGTGCGCGGCGTCGCCGATGAGGACCAGGCCGTCGTCGGCCCAGCGCTCGGCGCGGCCGGAGAACACATCCAGCAGACTGAGGTCGCGAAGGGATGTGATCTGGTCGTCGATCAGGTCGGCGTAGGCCGGTACGGCCTTCGCCAGCTGCTCCTTCACATGCCCCAGACCCTGGGCCACGACCGCCTTGTAGCCCTGGTGGGGCAGCGTCCAGCCGACCTGTATCCGGTCCGGCCAGGACCCGTAAGCGAGCACCGGGCTGGTGCCCCTGCTCCTGAACACCCGCACGTCGTGTGCGGCGTCGGGTGCGTCCTTCTTCAGCTTGAACCAGAGCACGTCCTGGTCGAACGCCTCACTGCGGCCGGCCTCGATCCCGGCGAGCCTGCGCACCTTCGAGAACCGCCCGTCGGCGCCGACCACCACCTTGCTGTGGAAGGTGTGGCCGTCGGCGGTGACCCCGGTGATCCGGCCCTGCTCGTCCCGCAGCAGCCCGTTCACCCGGCAGCCGTCCACATAGCGGAAGTCCGCGAACCTGGCGCAGTGCAGCAGGAGTTCGGTCAGCAGGTGCGACTGGGGGATGGAGAGGAGATGGTCGTACGGGGCGGGCAGCGCACGGTAGTCGATGTCGAGAAGCACCCGGTCCTGCTCCAGGAGCCGGAAACGGGAGTGCTCGTGGCAGCCGCGCTCCCGGGCCCCGGCGAGCACCCCGAGCCGGTCGAGGACCGTCATGGCGCCCGGCTGGATGATCTCGCCGCGGAACTCCCGCTGATGGGATCGGGACCGCTCCACGACCGTCACCCGCAGCCCGGACTTCAGAAGCAGCAGCGCCAGTGTCAGACCGGCGGGGCCGGCCCCGACGATGCACACCTCCGAGCGGTCCTCCGAATCGGCGGGCGCCGCTGTCAGCTCCTCGGCTGCGGCGGTCATCGCTGCCCGGCCGATGCGAGCGCCGACAGCACGTCCGCGGCTGCCAGTTCGGTCACCCGTTCCTGGCCGGCCGACGCCACCGCCAGCACGTCCGCCGTCACCAGGACGCCGCCCGGCGCCTCGGTGATGCGCCACCGGCGCCGGTACAGCGCGGCCGGGTCGGGCGGGGTGAGCAGCTTCTGTACCAGGGTGTGCCCGCCGTGCCCGATCTGCACGGTCCGGACGCCGTCGACGGCGCCGAACCAGGCGCTCTCGTCGCTGTCCCGCGCCGGCAGCGTGTCCAGGAGCCGGGCGTGCACCGAGGCCACCGTGCCCGTGAACACCGCGCTGTCCTCGACCCGGATGACATCGGAGGTCAGCGCGGTCCTGTGCTCCGTCTGCGACTTGAGGGTGCGCATCTGGAGGCCGCCGTGCCGGTCGAGCTCGCCGGCCGTCTCCGCCGGGTCGGCGTCGGTGGTGAACCAGTGCCCCGACTCCACCCGGCAGCCCCCGTCGGGGCGCGCCAGGAAGTCCCAGGTGCCGCCCAGTTCCTTGATCGGGCCGACCGAACCCTGCTGCGTGAAGTCCATGCGCAGCGCATCCGGGTCGAGGGTGCGCCTGGAGGTCCAGATGCGCAGCCCGCCCTCCGGCCCCGGGCGCACCGCCCAGAACTTCACCTCGTCGTCCTGACCGTCCCGGGAGACGACCTCGGTGTGTGCGATCCAGGGATAGAGCACCGGCCACCCGGACACATCGGTCAGCGCCCGGTAGACGGACTCCGCCGGGGCGTCGACGTCGATTCCGGCGCGGGTGCGGTGGATCTCCCTGTCGGTCGTGGAAGTGCTCACAGCAGTACCTCTCAGAGGATGGCGGGGGAGGAGATGGGGGTGGCGGGGGACGACGCGGCGGTGGCCGCCCTGGCCCGGAGCATCCGGCTCAGGGTCAGCCCGGGGTCGCGGACCACGACGGCGCCGAGTGCGTCGTCGATGCGGCGGAGCAGTTCGGGGCCGAGGGTCTTCCCGGCGGCGGCGAGGTTGCGCCCGATCTGTTCGGGTGCGGATGCGCCGATCACCGCCGTGGCGACCTGCGAGTTCTGCAGTACCCAGGCCAGCGCCAGCTGAGGAAGTGTCAGTCCGGCCTCGTCGGCCAGCGCGCCGACGCGTTCGACGGCGCTCAGGACCTCGTCGGACAGGAAGCTGTAGCGCTGGATGGAGATCTCGCCGCCCTTGGCGGCCACCGCACGCGATCCGGCCGGTGCCCGCAGGCCCGGCTTGTATTTGCCGGTCAGTACGCCGCCGGCCAGCGGGGACCAGACCATCTGCCCGATGCCGGACTCCTCGCAGGCCGGGACCACCTCGGCCTCGATGACCCGCCACAGCATCGAGTACTGGGGCTGGTTGGCGACCAGCGGGATGCCGAGCTCGCGGGCGAGCACGGCCGCGCGTGCGATCTCGTCTGCGGCCCACTCGGAGACCCCGACGTAGCGGATCTTGCCGGCGGCCACGGCGTCGGCGAAGGCCCGCATGGTCTCGTCGAGCGGCGTCGAGTCGTCGTACAGGTGAGCCTGGTACAGGTCGATGTGCCCGGTGCCGAGCCGGCGCAGCGAACCGTCCAGGCTTTCGGCGATCCTGGCTCGTGACAGCGCGCCGGGGCCCGGTTTTCCGCCCCTGCCCACTTTGGTGCAGATCACGACGGAATCACGGTCCACCCCGCCGAGGGCCCGGCCGAGGAGTTCCTCGGCCCGGCCCCCTGCGTAGGCGTCCGCGGTGTCGAACGTGGTGATGCCCGCGTCGAGCGCGGCCCGTACACAGGCGGTGGCTGCCCGGTCCTCCAGCTGGTTGCCCGCGGTCAGCGAGTTCCCGAAGGCGACGCGGCTCACCACCGGTCCGGAAGCGCCGAGACGGCGGTACTCCATGGCGAATCCCTTCTGTCCCTCCGGGGAGGGGTTGCTGCCGCGCCGGTCAGGCGCCGGCCGGCGCGAACTCCGCGCGGTTTCCGGCGACATGGGAGGCGGGCACGGTGCGCACATCGGCGAGCGCGGCGACGGCCGCGTATGCGGGCAGCTGGGTCGCCGTGAGGGCGGCCTCCGCCGTCCGCCAGCGGGTGGCCGCGGTGAATCCGCCGGGCCGGGCGAACAGCGAGGTGGCGAGGTCGGCGGCGACGAAGCCGTCCACCGCCGCGGCGGCCGCGGCGTACGCGCGATAGGCGCCCACGAAGGCTTCGGTGTCGCCGCTCACGGTGAAGAAGTCGACGAACAGGGCGTCCCCGGGCTCACCCGCGACGCCGTCCGTGCGCACCAGGCCCATCGAGGGGTCCGCCTCGACGTCGACGATCAGATGGAACTCCTCCGCGTGCTCCTGGAAGGTCGCACTGGCGAGCACCTTCTGGAAGTCCTCGGGCCGTTCCCACCAGCCGAGGTTGACGTACACATCCGGGCGGTCGGCGGAACGGACCGCCTGGTGCGCCTGGAAGCCCGGCTGGGAACGCATCCACTCCACATGGGAGAGGAAGCGGCGTTCGAACGCCGCGGCGTCCGCGGGGTCCTTGAGCGTGAACGTGTTGATGACGGTGAAGGACATGCGGGCCTCTCCTCGGTCAGCGAACAAGCTGACGGTTCGTCAGGATTTCTGCCAGATGGCGGCGCTGCACCTTGCCGTTGCCGGACCGCGGGATGCTGTCCAGCGTCATGGCATCCCGGGTGTGCTGGTAGTACGGCAGCGCCTCGTTGGCCTTGTCCACGATGTCCGGGAGGTCGTCCGGCAGCGTGGTCCCGGCGAGGACCACCAGTGCGCCGGCGACCGCCCCGTGCGTGACATCGGGCACCTCGACCACGACCACGTCCGCGACCCGGGGGTCACGGCGCAGCACCCGCTCCACGTCGGACGGGGCCACCAGGAAGTTGTCGCACTTGAAGACGTCCTTGAGCCGGTCCACCAGGAACAGCCGTCCGTCCTCGTCGATCCGGCCGACGTCGCCGGTGCTCAGCCAGCCGTCCGGCTCCAGACCCGTGCCGTCGGGACCGCCGACGTAGCCCTGCATCACCTGTGGACCGAACAGCTGCACCTCACCGACCGAGCCGGCGGGCAGCACGGCCCGGGTGTCGATGTCGGCGATCCGGCACCGCGTCCCGGCGACCGGGGTGCCGACCGAGCCGTGCACCGGGTTGTCCGGGTCGTCGCTGTGGGTCAGCGGCGAGGTCTCGGCAAGCCCGTATCCCTGGAAGACCGGGATGCCGAACCGCTTGGAGAGCCGCCTGGCGGCCGGGACCGGAAGCCCCGATCCGCCGGACGCGATCCTCCGCACGCTGGTCATCGGTACGGAATCGAGGTCCGGGTCGGCCGCCAGCCGGGCGAGACGCACCGGGAGGCTGTAGAGGATGGTCGCGTGGTGCCGGTTGGCGGTCATCAGCGCCGCGTACGGTTCCGGCGATGCGCACAGCACCTGGGTGGCGCCGGCGGCGATCGCCGAGTTGAGGTGCATCGGGTGGTACGTCGGCAGGTGGTTGAGGGTGACCGTCTCGCTGTCGAGGCGGTGCGCCCGGGCGATCTGCGCCGCGTTCACCGTCACATTGCGGTGGCTGAGCCGGACCGCCTTCGGCCGGCCGGTGGTGCCACTGGTGAACTGGAGGGCCGCGGTGTCCTGCGGGCCGCTGTCCACGGGGGCCGGCGCGGCCCCGGCGGTGAGCCCGGCGAGGCCGTCGGTGCCGGCGCCGATGAGGACGACGTCGCGCAGCTCGGGAAGCCGGTCGCGGACCTGCTCCAGCCGGGTGTTCAGGGCGGGGTCGACGAGGGCGACCCGGGCGCCGCTCAGCGTGAGCACATGGAGCAGATCGTCCTCGCGCAGCAGCGGATTGACCACGGCCACGGTGTGTCCGGCGCGGACGGCCGCGTAGTACGCGACGGCGAAGTCGGGGTGCAGTACGGAACCGACCGCGACGACCGACGGCTCGGCGGCGAGTCCCTGCAGCGCGGCTGCCACGGTGTCCACCCGGGCATCGAGCGTGGCGTAGTCCAGCTCGATGTCATCGGTCACCACGGCGCGGCGGGCCGGATGGGCGGCCGCGCCCCGCGACAGGAGCTGATCGAGCCGGTCCGGCACCTCGGGAAGGGACTCAGCCACGGAGCGCCTCCGCATAACCGCGGGCCAGCTTCAGGGTGTTGGTGCTGTTGGTGGAGAGCGCACGGTGCACATAGGCACGGGCGTCGGCGACGGTCTTGCCCTCGCCCAGGAACTTCTCCACGGCGGACGGCTTCAGCGTGACGGTGTGGCGCGAGGTCACATCGACACCGTCCCCGGCCGGGACGACGGTCCAGCGGCCGGTGTGCGCGGTCATCAGGCCCGGCACGGTGGTCTGCTTGTAGACGATGCGGTCCGGGGCGAAGACCACCCGGATCGACTCGGTGGTGTGCACCGAACCGTCCGCCGTGCTGGTGTCCATGGCCATCACCTGGACACCCGGCTCGTCCTCGGTCAGATCGAGGCGGGCCACGTGCGGCAGCCGCTCGGGCCACAGGTCCGCCCGGTTGAGGAAGTCGAAGACGTCGCCGCCGTCCGCCTTCATGTGGACGGTGTCGTCGAAGGTGAAGACGAGTTCGTCCAGCTCGGCGTGCTGCTCGGCGAGTTCCTTGATGTTGTTCAGCTCCGCAGCGCTGTTACGGTCCACCGCGGCCTTGATCCACTCGACGCCCTCCGGGTCGTCGCCGACGGCCGCGAAGTCGTGGTGGAGTTCGAGCAGGGAGGTCCCGGAGTCCACCGGGGAGACCACCCAGGCGCCCCCCATACCGGCGACCGGCGGAGCGGAGACCTCCTGTCGGAAGTCGATCCGCAGCCCTTCGGCGTCGAAGGTGCGGCGCGAAACCCAGTTCTTGACGGCGCCGTTGGCGGTGGCCCAGATCCGGATGCGCTCGCTCGACTCGTCCTGCTCGAGGTGCTCGACATGCACGTTGGGGGCGAAGTACTGCGGCCACTTCGCCACGTCGGCGACGATGCCGTACACGACCCCGGCAGGGGCGGCGACGGCGACGCTGTGGAGGGTGTGGTGCTTGGTTCCGGTCACTGACACGGGACATTCCTTCTCTGCTGGGTGGGGTGCGCGGGAGCCGTCGGGCTCAGAAGTTGCCGAGGCCGCCGCAGACGTTGAGCGCCTGCGCGGTGATGGAGGCGGCGGTGTCGGTGGCCAGGTAACCGACGAGACCGGCGACCTCCTCCGGGGTGGAGTAGCGGCCGAGCGGGATCTTGGAAGTGAACTTCGAGAGGATCGCGTCCTCGGACGTGTTGTACGCCTCGGCGTATCCCTGGCGTACGCGCTGCGCCATCGGCGTCTCGACATAGCCGGGGCAGACCGCGTTCACGGTGATCCCGGTCGGCGCGAGCTCGTTGCCGAGCGCCTTCGTGAAGCCGACGACACCGTGCTTGGACGCCGAGTAGGGGGCGCCGAGCACCACACCCTGCTTGCCGGCGGTCGAGGCGATGTTGATGACCCGGCCCCAGCCCCGCTCCCGTATGCCGCCCTGGTTGAGGACCTCACGGGTGGTGAGGAAGACGCTGTTGAGGTTGGTGGCGATGACGTCGTCCCACAGCTCGTCGGAGACATCCGCGGTGACACCTCCGCCACTGCGGCCGGCGTTGTTGACGAGCACGTCGATGCGCCCGTACGTCTCCACCGCTGCCGCCACCAGCGCCTTGACCGACTCCGGGCTGCGAACGTCGGCGGTGGTGCCGGCGACGTCGAGGCCCTCCTCGCGGAGCGTCTTGACGGTGAGTTCCACCGACTCGGCGCTGCGGGCACAGATGAACACCGCGAGCCCCGCCCCCGCCAGCGCCCGCGCCGACGCCAGGCCGATACCGCTGGTCGCACCGGTGATGAGCGCGACCCGGCGCTCGCTCGCGTCCTTGGGCTGAGTCATACGAATCTCCTCAATGAGTAGGTGTACGCGCCCAAAATGCCGAGCCCCACTCGAACGGTTGTCGAGCCGGGCTGGAAGCGGTGCCTTCGGTGCCTGCCCCAGCCGCCCACCAGCGGGGATCAAGTGACCGGCGCCAGCCTCTAGGTGCAGAAGGACCCAGGAGGAGAGGACCCCCATGAGCGTCACCGAGCTGCCGCAGACCGCCCCGACCGCCGCGCTGTACACGGAGATCCAGCAGTACTACGCGCAGCAGATGCATCTGCTCGACGACGGCAGGGTCGAGGAATGGGCCGACACCTTCACCGCGGACGGCGTATTCGCCGCCAACGCCCAGCCCGTCCCGGCCGTCGGCCGTGCGGCCATCACCGCGGCGGCGCAGGCCGCGACCGACGCGTACGCCGCGGCCGGCGTCCAGCGCCGTCACTGGCTGGGCATGGTCTCGGTGGAGGGCGTCACCGACGGAGTCGTCAATGCCCGCTGCTACGCGCTGGTCATCGAGACCCCGCGCGGCGGCCGCCCCGAGATCAAGGCCAGCACGCTGTGCCAGGACCGCATCGTCCGGGTGGACGGCGCCTGGCAGATCGAGGACCGGCAGATCACCAGGGACGACCTGATCTGACCGTCCCGCACAGAGCCGGTGCCCGCACACGATTCCCCCGGTGTGCGGGCACTTCCCTGTGCGCCCGCGGGGGTGCGTGGTCGCCGGCGGGCGTGTTCACCGCGACGTGTGTTCACCGGGCCGGTCGCGCGTGCTCACCGGGCCGCCGTGCGTGTTCACCACCGTGCGCGTTCACCGGGGTGCGCGCGGCACACACGATGCGCACACCCGCGCGCGGTGGGCCACCGGGCAGCACAACGGCCACCGCATCCCCGGGCGGGGACGGGTGGCCGTTGTGCGGGCGGGGAGACTACGCGGCCTTCGCGGTGGACGACAGGCACTCGTTGATGAACTCCAGCAGTATCCGGGGCGTCGAGGCCTCGGCCACCGTGTCGTCCGACAGCTGTATCGCGTAGTCCCGCTCGATGACCCCGGTCACCTGGAGAATCGCGAGCGAGTCATAGCCCAGGTCGTCGAACGGCACGTCCAGTACGTCGCCGTCGAGGTCGATCCCCTCGCCGACACCGGCGCACTCGCGCAGCAGGGTGGTCAGTTCCTTGAGATTCATGTAATTCGCCTCTCGCAATAAGTCGGAGAACAACGTTGTCCACACCAGGTGGAGTTCAGTGGGCAGCGGTCACCACAGCCGCCGCGTTGAAGCCGCCGGTTCCGCGCGCCAGCACCAGGGCGGTGCGGACCGGTCCGCGGCGGGCCGTGGTCACCAGGTCGAGCGTGTCGGGGGCGAACGGGTCGGTGACATTGACGGTCGGCGGGATCACCGCGTCCCTGAGAGAGAGCAGCGCCGCCGCGAGATCGAGTGAAGCCCCGCCCGCCGAAAGCCGCCCCGTCATCGTCTTCGGAGCCGTGACCGGGACACCCCGGGGGCCGAACAGCGCCGAGAGCGCAGCCTCCTCCTGGCGGTCGAGATCCGGTACACCGGACGCGTCCGCGAAGACGACATCGACGTCGGATGCGGTGAGTCCGGCCTCGGCGATGGCGAGTTCGGCTGCCCGGCGCAGGCCCGGCTCACCGCCCCGGCCCGGCGCCGGGTCGAAGGTCGCCGCGTAGCCCGACAACTGGCCGTAGATCCGGGCGCCGCGCTCACGCGCCGCTTCCGCGTCCTCCAGTACGAGGATCGCGCCGCCCTCTCCCGCGACATAACCGGACGCCGCGGAGTCGAACGGCAGGAACGCGCGGGCCGGGTCGGGGACCGTGCTCATCCGGCCGCCGGCGAGCTGCGCGGTCCAGCCCCAGGGGCAGACCGCGCCGTCCACGCCGCCGGTGACGATGAGCTTGCTGCCCTTGCGCAGCTGGCGGCGTGCCTGGGCCACGGCGTCGATACCGCCGGCCTGCTCGGTGACCAGGACACCGCTCGGGCCACGGAGCCCGTGCCGGATGGAGATCTGGCCGGTGTTGACTGCGTAGAACCATGCGTAGGACTGGTACGCCGAAACGTGCTGACCGCCCTTGCTCCACAGGGCCTGGAGCTCGCGCTGGCCGAACTCGAAGCCGCCGGCGGAGGCAGCGGTCACCGCGCC
The DNA here is from genome assembly GCF_036088315.1 of Streptomyces sp. NBC_00344. NCBI lineage: Bacteria > Bacillati > Actinomycetota > Actinomycetes > Kitasatosporales > Streptomycetaceae > Streptomyces > Streptomyces sp. NBC_00344. The sequence goes on from NZ_CP107996.1 coordinate 4,752,229, forward strand.
GGCCGAGTACGTCGGCATCTCGGCCGGGTCGGCGCCGGAGTCCTCGAGGGCCTCCTTGGCGGCGGTCAGGGCGAGCCGGGTCATGTGATCGGTCTGCGGAAGCAGCCGGCTGGGGATGTGCTCCTCGGCGTCGAAGCCGGGCACCTCGCCGGCCAGCGTGGCCGGGTAGCCGGAGGCGTCGAAGCGGGAGACCGGGCGGATGCCGCTCTCGCCGGCGACGGTCGCCCGCCACCAGGCCTCCGTGCCCAGGCCGTTGGGGGCCGCGACACCGATCCCGGTGAACACAGCAGTTCCGGACCTCAGCGCGGGCCGTTCCAGGAGCTCGCTCGTCATGCCGTCTTCCTCCGCTCGGGCTTGGTGAGCACGATCGCGCTCTGGAATCCGCCGAAGCCGCTGCCCACACTCAGGACGGTGCTGATGTCGCGCTTGCGGGCGTGGACCGGCGTGTAGTCGAGATCGCACTTGGGGTCGGCCTCGTGCAGATTCGCGGTGGGCGGCACCATGCCGTGCTCGATGGCCAGCGCGGACGCGGCGATCTCCAGGGAGCCGATGGCGCCCAGCGAATGCCCGATCATCGACTTGATGGACGAGACGGGTGTCGCGTACGCATGCTCACCGAGGCTGCGCTTGAACGCGGCGGTCTCGTGCCGGTCGTTCTGCAGTGTCCCTGAGCCGTGTGCGTTGATGTAGTCGATGTCCGTGCCGGGGATCCCGGCCTCGGCGAGAGCCGCACCGATGGCCTCGGCCATCTCGGCGCCGTCGGCGCGCAGGCCCGTCATGTTGTACGCGTTGGAGCGCGAGGCGAACCCGGCGATCTCGGCGTAGATGTGCGCGCCCCTGGCCACCGCCTGCTCGTACTCCTCCAGGACGAACACGGCGGAACCCTCACCCAGGACGAACCCGTTACGGGACTTGTCGAAGGGGCGGGAAGCCGTCTCCGGCTCCTCGTTGCGGTTCGACGTGGCCTTGATGGCGTCGAAGCAGGCCACCGAGATCGGCGAGATCGGCGCCTCGGTCGCCCCGGCGATCATGACGTCGGCGCTGCCCTCGCGGATCAGCTCGACGGCGTGACCGACCGAGTCGAGACCCGATGTGCAGCCGGTGGAGACCACAGCGGTCGGGCCCTGCGCGCCGAACTCCCAGGCCACCTCGGCCGCGAAGGAACTGGGCACGAAGTAGTCGTAGAGGTGCGGGACGGCACGCTCGTGGTCGACGAGCCACTCGGCGCCGTTGTTGCTGACCGCCGCGTACTCGTAGTCGAGGCCCGTGGTGGCCCCGACCGCGCTGCCGATGGTGACACCGGTACGGAACGGGTCGAGGCCCGCCATGTCCAGACCGCTGTCGGAGACCGCCTCACGGGCCCCCACCAGAGCGAACTGCGCTGCTCTGTCCAGTCGTTCGGACTGCTCCTCGGTCAGCCCGGACGCCACCGGGTCGAAGTCGACCTCGGCCGCGATCCGCGAGCGGAACGCCGACGCGTCGAAGAGCGAGACGGCCCTGGTCGCGGTGCGTCCCGCGGTGAGCAGGGCCCAGTACTCCTTGGTGCCGACGCCACCGGGGGCGACCACACCGATTCCGGTCATGACTACGCGTCGGCTCACCTGGCCCCCTCGATGCGAAGGCCATGGGGGTTCGCCCCGGGAGAATGCAGCACGGCTGCGTCACCTCTCTGATAGGTCCGCTGTTGGCAGGAGTCTTGTCCCGTCCTCTTGACGCACGCTCGACTCGTCCCGGTACTCCGGCTGGAACGCCTCCCGCAGTTCGAGCGCCACCTCGCGCAGCAGCTCGGGCACGATGAGTTCCCGTACGAAGTAGTGGCCGCCGGGCAGCGTCTGCAGACGGAAGCGGGAGACCGAGTAGTCGGCCCATTCCGCCATGTCGGTCAGCGGCGCGATGGGGTCGTCCCGGCCGGCGAGCGCCAGCAGCGGGGTGCCCACCGCCATGTCGGCGTTGACCCGGCAGAGCGCCTCACCGAGCCGCAGATCGTCCCGGAGCGCCGGGATCACGTGCCGCCGCCACAGCGAGCTGTCCCGTCCGGCGGCCTCGGCCGGCGCCGCGTCCAGCTCCACCAGCAGGTCCAGGAGCTCGGAGTCGGGCAGGCCGGCGCCGCGCAGCAGCGGGTTGCGGAGATGCGGGGGCGGCACCGCGCCGATCACCAGGCGGGCCGGCGGCAGCAGCCCGTCGTCCTCGATGGTCCGGGTCAGCGCGTGGGCGACCAGACCGCCGAGGCTGTGCCCGTACAGCAGGTACGGACGGTCGAGCAGCGGGGTGATCAGTTCCCGCAGCTCGTTCATGAGCTCGCTGACATCGGTGATTCTGTCTTCCTTGGCCCGCGGCCCGCGGCCCGGCAGCAGTACGGGTACCACCTCGGCCGCGTCGCCGAGCACCTTCTGCCAGCGCGCGAAGGCCGAGATCCCGGCACCCGCGTGATGGAAGCAGAACAGCCAGGGCGCCACGGTGTCCTTGCCCGTCCCGCCGTCCGTGTCCGTCGCGCCGGGATCTCTCATTCGTCGATCAGGGCGACGGCCCGGGTCCAGCCCGCCCCCGCACCGGCGATCTTCACGGGGAAGCAGGACACCCGGAACCCGTGCGTGGGAAGGGTGTCCAACTGCGTGAGCCGTTCGACCTGGCAGTACTCGCGCCGGCGGCCCGCGAAGTGCGAGGGCCACAGCACCGACTTGTCGCCGGTCTCCTGGAAGGTTCTGATCATGTGCCCGAAGGGAGCGTCCAGACTCCAGGCGTCGGTGCCGATGACCCGTACGCCGAGGTCGAGCAGATAGTCGGTGGCCGCGCCGTCCAGGCCCGCGAAGTCGGTGAAGTACCGGGGCGTGCCCGCGTGTTCCGATGCTCCGGTGTGCAGCATCACGATGTCGAGCGGCTGCGGCGTGTACCCGATCGCGGCGATCTGCTTCTCGATGCGCTGCACACCGATGGTGCCGATGCCGACATCGCTGACATCCAGGACGACGGCCGGACGCAGGAACCAGTCGAGCGGCATTTCGTCGATGTGCCGAGGCCTGCCGTACTCGCCCACCGAGCCGTAGTGCGACGGCGCGTCCACATGGGTGCCCGTGTGGCTGGTGAGGGTGAGAGTGTCCAGGGACAGCAGCTCACCGCCGGGCAGGTCGGCCGGATCGAAGTCGAGGCCGAAGTGTTTCTTCATCTCCGCCGCCATGTGCGTGGCGCCCTCGGCGGGCGTCATGATCTCGTGAACGATCGGATCCGGCTCCCAGCCGGCCGCATCCACGGGCGACGACAGATCGATGACTCGCAAGGTAACCCCCAGTGTCGTTGGCGAAGATGGGGGGCACTGTGCGTCCCCGGGCTGGAGGCCGGATCGAGCCGCGCACGCGTCGGACCCCGCCCTGTGGGGAGAGCGGGGTCCGGACGGGTCGGTGCCCGGGCAGTCCGTGCTGCCCGCGCCGCTCAGGCGGCGAAGAGGTCGAGCACCGGGCGGCGTCCGGCCAGATGCGAGTCCAGCGCCGGGTCACCGGACAGGACCGCGTGGTGGAGCTGCTGCAGCCGGGTCGACGGGTCGAGCCCCAGCTCGTCGGCAAGTCCGCGCCGCAGGTTCTGGTACACATCCAGCGCCTGCCACTGCCGGCCTGACCGGTACAGGGCCACCATGCACTGGGCGTGCAGCCCTTCATGCAGGGTGTGACGGGCCGTCAGCGATGTGAGTTCGGCGAGCAGATTCATGTGGCGGCCGAGGCGCAGATCGGAGTCGATCCGCTGTTCGAGGACGCCGAGCCTGCTCTCCTCCAGGCGGACGAGCTCGATCTCGAGCAGCGGGCCGAGCCGCACGTCCACCAACGCGGGACCGCGCCACATGCCGAGCGCCTCGCGGTACAGCGCGGCCGCCGTCTCGTCGTCGCCGCGCTCTGCCGCACCCCGCCCGGTGGCCACCAGGCGGTCGTACTCGTGCACGTCCACCGCACCGGGCGTGACTTCGAGGAGGTAGCCGCCGTGCCGGGTGGCGAGCACCTCACGAGCGGTGTAGGTGCTGTCCGGGCCGAGCGCACCGGCGATCAGCCTGCGCAGCTGCAGAATGTAGGTCTGCAGCGTGGTGAGAGCGCTGCGCGGCATGTCCGCGCCCCAGATCTCCTCCATCAGCGTCGGCACGGGCATGACCTGATTCGCGTAGACCGACAGAAGCGCCAGTATCTGCCGGGGCTTGCCGGCGCTAGGGACGACCGATGTGCCGCCCGACTCGGCCACGAGCGGGCCGAGAACCTTGATCTCCATGGGATTCCTCCGGTGTCGGACCTGCCGGATGACCCCGATGGTTTCGGACCCGGCTCCAAGCACCCTCAAAAGCTGTCATCCGGCCGGTGTTTACGGCAGTGCCGCGCTCCTGAACCCGGCATGTGACTGTCCCGGCGGCGGGTGTGAAAGTTTCATGTGCATCCCGTGAGCGTGGCACTGGGGGCGGAGCGGGCCCGGCGGCAGAGTTCTCCACGTCGGACCGAGCGAAAGTCGAGTCCGGCGGATCAGACCCAGCAGACCACTGATCTAGGGATGGCCACCATGTATGCGAACACCTCTCTCACCGCCGCGGTCCATGACGACCTGGTCATCGAGGAGTTCGGGCGGTACGCAGCATTCAGCCAGGTACCGCAGCCCTGCATCGGCTCCGGAGTTGCCCAGATACCCGTCTCCGGCACCACCGAGAACGCCCGGCGCAGCGCCTGATGGGAGCTGTCCGGACCGCAGCCCCGCTCCTGGGGTTCAAGCCGCATCTGCGGGTCGAACAGGTACCCGGCGAAGCGGTGTACCTGATCTCCGAGCAGCGAGTGACCGCTCTGCACGGCGAGCAGGTCGCAAGGATCGCCCCCCTTCTTGACGGCACCCGCCACCTTGAGCGCATCGCCCAGGACGCCGCGGACACCCTCCCGGCCGGACAGGCGGCACGGCTGGTGTCCCGGCTGACCGGCGCGGGACTGCTCTGCGGCCGTGAGCAGCTGGTGACGCCGGAGGAAGCCGCCGAGCAGGCTTACTGGGAAGCGGCAGGACTGGACGGACACCGGGCGGCAGACGCCCTGAACCACGGTGCGGTACGCGCCCTCTCCGTCGGCAGCACGTCCGCGGACGCACTGTCCGCCTGCCTGAAGGCCACCGGTCTCGCGACCACCGCGGATGACGCCGAGCTCACGGTCGTTCTCTGTGACGACTACCTGGAACCCGCGCTCGCCGTCGTCGACGCCGAGCTGCGCGCGGCCGGCCGGCGCTGGCTGCCGGTGAAGACCGAGGGCACCGAACTGTGGATCGGACCCTTCTTCGGAGACCACGACGGGCCCTGCTGGTCCTGCCTGGCCGAACGGCTGTGGCGGTCCCGCCCGGTGGAGGCCCATGTGCAGCGCATGCTGGGCCGGTCCGGCCCGGTGCCCCGGCCGTCCTGCACGCTGCCCGCCGCCCGGCTGGCCGCGCTCCAGCTGGCCGGTCTTGAGGCCGCCAAGTGGCTCTCCGGCTACCGGCATCCCAGCCAGCAGTCCCTGCGTACGCTCGACGGGCTCACCCTCGCCGGCGAACTCCACCCCGTCGTACGCCGCCCGCAGTGCCCGACCTGCGGTGAACCCGGCATGACGGCCGCCCAGGTGAAGGCACCCGTGGTGCTGCGCTCCCGCATCAAGCGCGACACCGGTGGCGGCGGCCACCGGAGCCTCGCGCCACAGCAACTCCTGGACCGCTACGGCCATCTGGTCGACCCGCTCACCGGTCTTGTGCGCGGCATCACCCGCAACGCCTGCGGGCCGGAGTTCTTCAACTCCTTCTCCGCCGGGCTCAATCCGGCTGCGGGTACACAGGGCATCGGTGGTATCCGGGGTGGCCTCCGGGCGTCCTGCGGAGGCAAGGGAGTCACGGAACTCCATGCCAGGGTCAGTGCCCTGGCCGAGGCACTGGAGCGTCACTCGGGTCACTACGAGGGCGGGGAGGCCACGGTCCGCGGCACCTACCGCGAGCTGGCCGCCGAGGCCATCCATCCCAATGAGGTCCAGCTCTACGACGAGCGGCAGTTCACCGACCGGCACACCTGGAACTTCGTCCATGCGCCCTTCCAGCACGTAGCCGATCCTTTCGACGAGGAGCTGCCGACCGACTGGACCCCGCTGTGGTCGGTGACACGGCAGGAGCGCAGGCTGCTGCCCACCGCGCTTCTCTACTACGGTGTGCCGCAGCCGGCCGGCGCCTTCTCCTGTCTCGCCACGTCCAATGGCACCGCGGCGGGCGGCACCCTGGAGGACGCGGTACTGCAGGGCTTCCTGGAACTGGTCGAGCGCGACGGCCTCGCCCTGTGGTGGTACAACCGCACCCGGCAGCCCGCGGTGGACCTGGACGCGTTCGACGACCCATGGATCACCGAACTCCAGCGCGTGCACGCCTCGCTGGACCGCACGGTCTGGGTCCTCGATCTCACCACTGACCTCGGCATCCCGGTGATGGCCGCCCTTTCCAGGCGTACCGACACGGAAACCGGGCAGCCGCAGGGCATCATGTTCGGCTTCGGCGCGCACTTCGACCCGGCGATCGCCCTGCGCCGCGCGCTGACCGAGCTCAACCAGATGATGCCGCACGTGGTCGCCCCGGACGGGAGCGTGCCGCGCGAGGTGGCCGACGACCCCGACGTGCACGCATGGCTGTCCACCGCGACGGTCGAATCCCACCCCTACCTGCTGCCGGCCGACTGCGGGCCGACCGGCCCCGGCACGCACCCCTACACTCCGCACGAAGACCTGTACGAGGACATCGAGACGGCCGTGGAACTGCTGCGGAGCAAGGGGATGGAAATGCTCGTCCTCGACCAGACACGCCCGGACGTCGGCCTGCCGGTCGTCAAGGTGGTGGTGCCGGGACTCAGACCGCACTGGGCCCGCTACGGCCCGGGACGGCTCTTCGACGTACCGGTGGCGCTCGGCAGACTGGCCGCACCGACCGGCTACGAGGACCTCAACCGCGTACCGCTCTTCCTCTGAACCGCAACCCCGACGCGAACACCAGCCCCGCCGGTGGAAGGACCTCACTCATGCGCATCGACCGCCTCGCGGCCCTGGAACTCAGCGAGTTCTGGTCACTGCGTGAGGACATAGCGGTCCGGTTCGGTCGGACCATCGTGCTCTGCGCTCCCTGGGGGGAGCTGGCCCTGGAGCAGCCGGGCACGCTGCTCAGGGAGGCGCTGCACCGCATGCAGCTCGGCGCGGTGTCCCTGGGGAACGTGGTGCCCGGCTTCCCCGGCTACGACGTGCCGGAGAGCGACTGGAACGAGGACTCGCGTGAGCTGCTGAGCGCCCTCGACGGTCTTCAGCACCTGATCGTGCGGCACTTGGCGATCGGTGCGTCGCCGCTCCTGAGTGTCGTGCCCCAGTCGCCGAGGGCCAGATTCCGCCTGCCCCGGGTGCCGCCCGGCTCCGAGTTCCGGCTTCCGGACGATGTGGTCCTGCGCAGGCCGGGCAGCGATCCGGTGCTCACGTACGAGGGTTCGGACCACCGGGTCGAACTGCACGGCCCCGACGCGCCGCGGCTGATCACCCACCTGCAGGGCCGCTACGGCCAATTCCGGTCACCGCTGGATTCGCCGCTCCCGGAACAGATCGTCAGGGCGGCCCGCTCCTATGCTGCCGCCGCGGGCATGCTCGCCTTCATGGACGCGAAGGGCGCGGCCCGGCTGTGAGAACCGTTCCGGCACTACAGATTCGGAAGCGGGGTTACCTATGATCTGGTCCGGGACGTGCTTCTGACCGGGCATTGTGAACCATGGGGGAATGTTGAAAGGCGAAGTGGCCGACCACGCGGAGACTCTCTCCGCGGATGTCGGCAGCCACGTGCTGCCGCCACGTAAAGCGATAGCCGTCACGGCGGCGGCGCTGCTCGGATTTTTTGTGATCGACTGCGTATTCGTCTGGGCCGAGAATCCGCCGGTCTGGGAACGCGTCGTAGCGCTGGCAGGCTTTGCCGCGATCATGGGTCTCCAGCTCGGCCACTCCTTTCCGATGCTGCTTCCGCGGCTGCACCGGTACCGCTACGCGACCTGGGGTCTCCAGGCGGTGCTCGCCTACGCGCCGCTCGCCCTGTTCGGAACCGCCTGGAGCGGGATGGCCGAGTTCCTCGCCGCCTCGTCGGTCCTGGTGTTCCCGGCAGTGGTCGGCTGGCCGCTCTTCGGCGCCGGGGTGCTCAGCGTCGGGGTGATGTACCGGGGGAGCGACCGAAGCACCGTTCTCTACAACGTCCTCGAAGCCGCGCTGATCCCACTGATCATCATCGGGCTCTCCCGGATGTCCGACATGATCGTCAAACTGCACCGGTCAAGGACGGAGCTCGCGCGGCTCGCCGTCGCGGGGGAGCGCCTGCGCTTCGCACGCGACCTGCACGATGTGCTCGGTTACAGCCTCTCGGTGATCTCCCTCAAGTGCGAGCTCGCCTACCGGCTGCTCGGGGACGCACCCGCCAAGGCACACGACGAACTCACCGAGGTGCTGCGCACGTCGCGCAAGGCACTCGCCGATGTCCGTACGGTCAGCCGTGGTTACCGGGAGATGTCGCTCTTCGGCGAGGTGGACGCCGCGGTCTCGATGCTCGCCGCCGCCGGAATCCGCACCACCCTGAGAATCGACGACGGCGAACTGCCCTGCGTGCTGGACACCGTTCTGGCGACCGTGCTGCGTGAGGGCCTGACGAATCTGCTCCGGCACAGCAAGGCCGAGCAGTGCGAGATCCGGGCCGAACGCCATGACGGGACGGTCGTGCTGAAACTCGCCAACGACGGCATCGGCCGGGGCCGCCCGCCGAAGGACGCGTCCGCCGGCGGTCTGGCCGCGCTCGACGTACGGGTCGCGGAGCTCGGGGGTGTCCTCACACACGGCAGTGACGGCCGTGGCTGGTTCCGGCTCGAGGCAGTGGTGCCGATGCCCGGGCAGTCGGAGCAGGAGACGTGTGCCTCCGCCGAAGCGGCAGCTGCGGTGGACGACATCGACCAGCCGGCGGTACAGCCCCGCGGGCTCGGGCACCGTGACATGATGCCGCGGGCCGCGGCCGCGATCACGTTCGCCGTTCTGGTGGGGTACTTCCTGGCGTACTCCGTGATCGCCACGTCGTACGGACTGCCGGCGAGCAAGGCCGTGCCGATGGAACTCTGCATGTTCGCCACCCTGGTGATCCAGCTGGCGGTGTCCTTCCAGTGGCGGTTCGCCTGGGCGGCCCGCAGCCCTTGGGTCCTGCGCCAGGGCGCCGTCGGCGCTCTGCTGCTCTTCCAGTGCGGGCCCTGGTTCTTCCTGGGCCCGGCCTATCTGGGGCTGCCCGGCTTCGTCGCCGGCTCCGCGCTCCTGGTGCTGCGCACCGCAGTCGCCTGGCCGCTGATCGCCGCGGTGACCGTCGCGAGCGACATCGCCTTCCACCAGGCCGACGGATCCCTGCAGGACCTCATCTACGAGACGATGTACACCCTCATCTGCGCCCTGGTGGTCTTCGGTCTGTCCCGCATGGCGCGGCTGGCCGATGAACTGCACCGGTCCCGGGCCGAGATCACCCGTCGGGCGGTGACGACGGAGCGGCTCCGATTCGCCCGTGATCTGCACGATCTGCTCGGGTTCAGCCTCTCCGCGATCACCCTCAAGTGCGAGCTGGTGCGCCGCCTGGCGCCGGTGAAGCCGGTGCAGGCACAGACGGAGCTGACCGAGGTACTGCAGATCGCCCGCCAGACGCTCGCCGATGTCCGTGCGGTGGCGGACGGACGGCAGCACATGAGCCTGTCCGCTGAAGCGGAGAACGCAACGGCGATGCTGGCCGGGGTGGGGATACGCGCCAGTGTCAGCCTGGAGTGCGGGGAGTTGCCGGGCGAGGTGGAGACGGTGCTGGCGACCACCTTGCGGGAGGGGCTGACGAACATGCTGCGGCACAGCAAGGCGGCCAGTTGCCGGATCACCGCCGAACGGGCCGCGGGCGCGGTACGGCTGACCCTCGTCAACGACGGTGTCGACGGAGTCACCGACACCGGTCTCGCGTCGAAGGCGAGCGGGGGCAGCGGCATCGGCAACCTGGCGACGCGTGTCGAGGCGGTCAACGGGAGGCTGAGCGCGGGCCCACGCGCCGACGGCTGGTTCGAGCTCACGGCCGAGGTGGAGCTGCTCGGCGTGGCCGCTTGAGCGATGGGCCGGTTTCAGGGCCGGCGTGAACCGTCTTGGGGGACTTTTGACGACTGACACAGTCGGTTGGGCGGACGGAGATCTTGCGCAAGCCGGCGATCGTACTCTGCCGTCGCGCACTGCGACGGCGATCACGGGCGCCGTTCTGCTCGGTTTCTTCGTGATCGACGGCTCGTTCGTGTGGGCCGAGCACCCACCTTTGTGGGAGTGGGGTGGTGCGCTGCTCGGTTTCTCCGCAATCATGGGATTGCAACTGGCCGTTTCCTTCCCGGGGTTCTTTCCGGGACTGGCAGGTCACCGGTATCTGACCTGGGCCTTGCTGGCGCTGCTCGCCTTCGCTCCGATGGCGGTGTTCGGGCAGAGCTGGTGCGGGATGCTCTCGTTCTTCAGTGCCTCCGCGATTCTGGTGTTCCCGGCGTGGCTTGGCCGAACGCTCTGCGCGGCCGGAGTTCTCGCTGTCTGGGTGATCTTCGCGCGGGACGATGTGTTCACCGTCGGGTACAACGTGATCGAAGCCGTGCTGATCCCTTTGATCATTGTCGGGCTCTCGCGAATGTCCGAAATGATCGTCGAACTGCACGATTCGCGGGCGGAGTTGTCACGCCTGGCAGTGGCGGCGGAGCGGTTGCGATTCGCACGCGATCTGCACGGCTTCCTCGGTCTCAGCCTCTCAGCGGTCACGCTCAAGTGCGAGCTGGCTCAACGGCTGCTCGCGGAAGCGCCCGGGAAGGCTCAGGAGGAGCTGACTGTCATTCTGCGTACGTCGCGCAAGGCGCTCGCCGATGTGCGTTCGGTCAGCCGTGGCTACCGGGAGATGTCGCTGTGCGGCGAGGCGGACGCGGCGGTATCGATGCTCTCCGCGGCAGGAATCCGAACATCGCTGCACTTCGCCTGTGGGGAACTGCCCGGCATGGTGGACACCGTCCTCGCCACCGTCTTGCGGGAGGGTCTGACCAACCTGCTCCGGCACAGCAAGGCGGGGCGGTGCCGGATCCGGGCCGAACGCCGCGAGGACAACGTCGTGCTGACCCTGTCCAACGACGGCATCGTGCGTGAACGGCAGCCGAAACGGGACCCGGGCGGCGGCCTCGCCTCGCTGGACTGCCGGATCGGTTCACTCGGCGGCTCTCTCGCCCATGGCCCGGACAGCCAGGGCTGGTTCCGGCTCCAAGCCGTTCTGCCGCTCACTCATGACGTGGAGCAGACGCCAGGAGAAGGCTCCGTCGCGGCTCCTGGATCGGACGGTCCGGGGCAGCCGCCGTTGCGGCCTCCCGTCCCGGAGCGCCAGGACATGGTCCCGCGGGCGGCGGTCGCGATCACCCTCGCCGTACTGGTGGGCTATTTCCTTGCGTACTCGGTGATCTCGCTGTCGTACCAGCCTCCGCCCGCCGAGACGGTGTCGATGATGCTCTGCCTGTTCGCCACGCTCCTGGTGCAGTTGGCCGTCTCCTTCCAGTGGAGGTTCATCAGCCTCGCCCGCAGGCCGAGACTGATGCGCCAGGGCGCCCTCGGGGCCATGCTGCTGCTCCAATGTGTGCCCTGGTTGTTCCTCGGCCCCCGTTGCCTGGGCCTGCCCGGCTTCGTCGCGGGCACCGCGCTCCTGGTGCTGCCCCCGGCGGCCGCCTGGCCATTCATCGGCGCGGTGACGGTCGCCGTCGATGTCGCCTTCCACCAGGCGGACGGAGCGCTCCGGGACCTCGTCTACGAGACGGCGTACACCCTGATCTGCGCTCTGGTGGTGTTCGGCCTCTCCCGGATGGCCCAGCTCGCCTCCGAACTGCACCGCTCCCGAGCCGAGATCGCCCGCCTCGCGGTGACCACCGAGCGGCTGCGATTCGCCCGTGACCTGCATGATCTGCTCGGATTCAGCCTCTCGGCAATCACCCTCAAGTGTGAATTGGTACGCCGTCTCGTGCCAGCCAGCCCTGTACAGGCACAACGGGAACTGACCGAGGTGCTCGACATCGCCCGCCGGGCGGTCACGGATGTCCGTACGGTGGCGGGCGGCGACCGGCGGATGCGCCTGACCGCGGAGGTGGAGCAGGCGACAGCGATGCTCGCGGGAGTCGGCATCCACGCCACCGTACGGCTGGACTGCGGGGAACTGCCGGCGGAGGTGGAGACCGTGCTTGCCACCACCATCCGTGAGGGTCTGACGAACATGCTCCGCCACAGCAGCGCCGCGCACTGCCGGATCACCGCTGAGCGCGCGGCGGGTGGGGTGCGTCTGTCCCTCGTCAACGACGGGGTGGACCGTGTCAGGGATCCCTCGCTGGACTCCCGGATCAGCGGCGGCAGCGGCATCGGCAATCTGGCCACACGGATCGAGGCGGTCAACGGCCGGCTCACCGCCGGGCCGCGTCCGGACGGCTGGTTCGAACTGAGGGCGGAGGTCGAGCTGCTGGCCGTCTGAAGAAGACTGCGGCTGTCAGGACAACCCGAGGCCGGCCGGGGCAGCCTGACATCCTTCCGGAGAAACGTTTGGTCCGGGCCGCGTCGAGGGACCCGCTGCTCAGACCGAGTGCAGCCAGCCCGCTTCGCGGGCGATTCGAATGGCATCGACCCGGTTACGCGCGTTGAGTTTGGTGACCGCCGAGGTCAGATAGTTGCGTACGGTGCCGGACGAGAGGTGCAGCCGGGAGGCGATCTGTCCGGCTTCCATCCCCTCCGACGCCAGCTGGAGGACCTCCCGCTCGCGGTCGGTGAGCGGGGAGGGGCCGGAGTCGAGTGTGGCCAGCGCCAGTTGGGGATCGATCACCCGCTGGCCATCGGCGACCTGACGGATCGCGACGCAGAGACTGTCGGGATCGGAGTCCTTCGGGAGAAACCCCGAGACATGGGCGGCCAGCGCCCGTCTGAGGTTTCCGGGTCTTCCCAGGCTGGTGAGAATCAAGGTCCGGCACTCCGGTACCGAGGTGTGCAATCCAGCCGCAGCGGTGATTCCATCCGTCCCGGGAAGATCAATATCCAGGACGGCTACATCCGGCCGCATGGCCATCGCGGTGGGCACAATGTCCGTTCCCGACGACAGCTCGGCAACCACTTCCAGGTCCGGCTCCAGTTCAATCAGTGACACCAATGCTTTGCGCAGCATATGCATGTCTTCGGCAATCAGAACTCGCACCATGGTGCCCCCCCGTTGTGCTGGATCATGGGTCGTTCGATAGCGATTATGCAACAGCCGGGGGCCCGCAACATTGGCTCGGACGAATCCCGCGCCTGCTGTGTGGGTACCGTTACGCGCGCCGTCCCCACCCATGGATTTCAGCCAGAACCCGAGCGGGCCTCAACCGGCGCCCCCCATCATCCCTCCACCCAGCAGCCGTCCGGCGGCCGGGCGAAGGGAGAGGTGACGTGAACATGATGGAACGCCGCAGCTCGGCAGGTGTTTTCTGACATGGACCGCCTGATGGAATCGGATGGCCGGGACCCGCGTCGTGACCGCTCCCCAGGTGTCAACACGGCGCGCCGCAGAGGTAGATGGCGCCGTCTGCTCGGCCGTTGCCTGCGGCCGGTGGGTGAAGCCCTGATGATTCACGGCGGTGTCGATCTGTATCTGACGGCTGCCGACGGGACCCGGGCCCGGCTGCACTCCCTCGACAGCGGCTTCCGGCTGATGCTGCGCACCGACTCGGACGGCCCGCCGCCAGGCCACCCCGAACGGCTGCGGCCCGATATCCCGCTCAGCCGCCAGGAGCTGCTGCTTCTGCAGGACCTGCTGAACAAGGTGCCAGGGCGCAGAAGATGACCGGTGCGGCGCCCCCAGCACAGTTGATCTTCAAGTACCCGTCGAGGGCAGGCGCGGAGAGTAGGAGGACCGACCATCCGTCCGAGCGGCAGGGAGCAGAGGATGACAACAGCGAGGAGCTTCACGCACGCACTGGCGGCGCGGTTCGCCGGCAGCGCGGCCGACACCGCGCTGCTCTGCGTGGATGAGGGAGGTCCGGGCAGCGAGCCGCAGGACGGCGGTGGCGGCACCGCCCGGCTCACCTATGCCGAGCTCGATGTACGGGCCAGGTCCGTCGCGTCCGCGCTGCTGCGCCACCACGCGGCGGGCGCACCCGTGCTGGTGTCGATGGGCGGCGGGCCGCACAGCGTCACCGCCCTGCTCGGCTGCCTGTACGCGGGCGCGGTCGCCGTGCCCGTCCCGCCGCCGGACGACTCCCGGGCGGCCGCCGAGAGAACGGCGGCGATCGCGGCGGAGACCGATGCCGCGATCGCCCTCACCGAGTCGGCGCACGCCCCCGAGCTGTCCCGCCGTCTCGCGACGGCCGGGCACTCCTCGGTGGTCTGCCTCGCTGTCGACTCCCTGCCGGACGGCAGCGCGGGATGGGAGCCGCCGGCCGTCGCGGGATCCGACATCGCGCTCATCCAGTACACATCGGGAACCACCGCCGCACCGCGCGGTGTTCAGGTCACCCACGCCAATCTCCTGGCCACCATGGAGAGTCTGCGTACCGCGCTCGGCACCGGCCGGAGCTCGCGCGTCGGCGGCTGGCTCCCCCTCCACCACGACCTCGGCCTCATCGGGCAGCTGCTGCACCCCCTGTGGCTCGGGGCCACCGCCGTGCTGATGCCGCACCTGCTCTTCGCGCGCGCCCCCCTGCGCTGGCTGCGTGAAGTGGCCCGGCACGGCGTCACCGTCACCGCCGCCCCGGACTCCGCGTACGCCCGCTGCCTGGCCGAGGTCACCGATGACGACCTCGCGGGCCTCGACCTCAGCGCGCTGCGCATCGCTGTCAACGCCTCCGAGCCGGTGTCATCCGTCACCGTCACCGCCTTCGCGCGCCGCTTCGCGGCCGCCGGCCTCCGCCCGGACGCACTCACCACTGGATACGGGCTCGCCGAGGCCACCCTCCTGGTGAGCCTGGGCGACGAACGCCCCCCGATACCGGCCGTGGTGGCCGCGGACGCGCTGGAGCGCGGCGCGCTCGGGGCGCCGGTGCCCGGCCGTCCGGTACGCACCCTGGTCGGCTGCGGTCCCGCGACCGGCGTCACCGTACGGATCGTCGACCCGGCGACATCAGCCGTTCTGCCGGAGGGATCCGTGGGCGAGATCTGGGTACGCGGCGATGCCGTGGCCGCCGGCTACTGGCGCCGCCCGCTGGAAACCTCCGCGGCCTTCGGCTGCGCCACATCCGGCGGCGAATACGGCTTCCTGCGCACCGGTGATCTCGGCGCGTTGCGGGACGGCAGGCTGTTCCTCACCGGCCGGATCAAGGACGCCCTGCTCGTCGACGGCCGGACCCTGCACCCACAGGAGGCCGAACGCCAGCTGGTTCAGTCAGGCTCCCCGTTCGGCTCAGCGGTCGTGCTCTCGGCGCCCGCCGAACGCGAGGAGATCGTCGCCATCCAGGAGATCCGGGGTGCCGGCTGGAGCCCCGCCCAGCTCGCCGGCCTCGCCGAGCGGGTGCGCGGCTGCATCCAGCAGGAGTTCGGCGCCGACCTCGGCGGTGTGGTCCTGGTCCGCCCCGGCACCGTACGCCGCACCACGAGCGGCAAGGTCCGCCGCTCGCTGATGCGCGACCTCTACCTGCGCGGCGAACTCCGGCCGCTGTACGCGTCGTCGTCCCTCTACACCGCGGAAGGTGGCTGAGCACATGCCCGGCACCGCAGTCCGGGTCCCGGCCCCCGACCTGGACGCAAGTCTCCGTGCGCAGCGGCTCGAAGCACGCTTCGGTGACCCCTGCGACCCGTCGAACCCGCTGGGCTTCCGTGCCCTGCTCGCCGCCGACGGCGCATCCGAACTCCTGCTCGGCGCAGAGGATCTGCTCGACCAGGAAGGCTTCGGAGCGGAGCTGGTGCCGGTCGGCCTCGGCGGCAGACTGCGCGACGCCGACGGGCTGATGCGGATGCTGCGGCCGGTCTTCCGCCGCGATGTGGCCCTCGCCTTCGGTTACGGCATCACCTCGCTGTTCGCCGCGGCCCCGGTGTTCGCCGCCGGCTCGCAACGGCAGCGCGAAACCGTGGCCGGGCTGCTCTCGGCGGGCGGCCGGGCGGCCATCGTGCACCGCTCGCTGGCGCACGGCACCGCGATGCTGCGCGGCGAGATCACCGCCATGGAGTACTCGGGCGGCCATCTCCTCGACGGCCGCAAGGACGTCGTCATCAACGCCGAACGCGCGGGCGCGGTCGTCGCCTACGTACGCACCGACCCCGCGCCGGGGCCCGCCTCCCACTCGGTGTTCCTGATGGAGCCGGACCGGCTCCCTCCCGGCGGGCTGCGGGTGCTGCGGCGCCGTTCCACCACCGGGATGCGCGGCTGCCGTTTCGCCGGGTACGAGTTCGACGAGTGCGAGGTGCCGGGCGACGCCCTGGTGGGAGACACCGGGGCGGGCGTGCGGCTCTCGCTGCGGACGTTCCAGCTCAACCGCACCCTCATCACCGGCGCCGTGCTCGCGTCCGTCGACACCGTGCTGCGGTCCGCGGTCCGTGCCGCGCTCGCCGGAGGCACCCTCGGCAGACGGCAACGGGGCGTTCTCGCCGGGGTGTTCGCGGATCTTCTCGCGGGCGACTGCATGGCCACCACGGTGCTGCGTGCGCTCTCGCTGCTCCCCACCGCGGCCCATCTGGCCGCGGCCGAGCTGAAGTACCTCGTACCCGACCTGCTCAGGGACGACCTGGAGGAGCTCGCCACGGTGCTCGGCGCCGGCGGTTACAGCCGTGACACCGATCAGGGCATGCTCACCAAACTGCTCCGCGATCTGCCGGCGGCCGGTCTCGGGCACGCGGGCACCGCATCCTGCCTCGCCGTGGTGATTCCCCAACTACCCGTCCTGGCGCGGCAGTCCTGGGGGTGTGAGGCGGAGCCGCCGGCCGCGCTCTTCCGCATCGCCGACCCGCTGCCGCCCCTGGACATCGGCAGTCTGGAAGTCGCCGGTGGCGGGGATCTGCTGGCCGCGGCGCTCACCGCATCGGCCGAGCGCCTGACAGGCTCCGCCGATCAGGGGCCGTACGGCGGCGTACTGCGCACGATGGCCGCCGCCTTCCACGCCGATCTGCTCGCGGTGCGCGACAGCTGCCTGCTCATCGAGCCGGGGGACCGGGCGGTGCTCGCGAGCCCCGCCACAGCCGCGCTCGCCGACCGCCACGCGGTGCTCTCCGCCGCCGGTGCGGCCCTCGCCATGTGGGAGCAGCACCGGTACACCGGCGGCTTCCTCGCCGACCCCGCCTGGCTGGTGCTCGCCCTGCACCGGTACGGACGGCGCCTCGGTCTCCTTCTTCCCCCGCTGCCACCGGACTGCGTCGACCGGGTGGCGGAGGAGCTGCTGGTGCGTTTCCGGGCCGGCCGCAGTTTCGATCTTCACGACGCGCCTCTGGCGGAAGCAGGTACACCATGAGCCCCATGAAGAGGACGGGCATCGCCGAACCCCTTCTGATGCCCGGCCCGGACAGCCACTGGAGCCGGGTGAGGCAGTCCATGGCCTGGCACGGCCATGTCGTGGTGCACGCGAACTGGCGCGACTGGCTGCCCGCCACCCTCGCCGACCCCCAGCTGCGCCCGCTGCTCGGTGCCCGGGACTGGCAGCGCCTCAACACGCTTCAGGACGCCGAGGCCCGCGAGCGCTTCGCCGCTTCCCGGCTGCTGCTGAAATACACGGCGGGTGCGGCCCTGCAGACCCCGCCGGAGACCGTGGAACTCGCCTCGAAGGCCGGCGGCCGGCCGTTCCTGCGTGGCTGCGACCAGATCGAGGTCAGCCTCAGCCACACACGTGACCTGCTGGTGGTGGGCCTCAACCGGCTCGGCCGGGTGGGTGTCGACACCGAGCTGGCGGACCGGCGTATCCAGTACTCGGCGGTCCAGCGTCATCTCTGCACCCCCGCCGAGCGCCGCTGGCTCGGCGCTCTCGACGCATCGGAGCAGCAGCGCGGGCTGGTCCGCACGTGGACTCTGAAGGAGGCGTACACCAAGGCGCTCGGCCAGGGCATGCGGATGGGCTTCACCCAGTTCGGCTTCGACCCGGACGCCACCGCCCTGCTCACCCCGCAGGGGGAGCCCGCCTCGCACGGCGAGTGGGCCTTTGCCACCTTCGAGATCGACGGCGGCTATCTGGTCGGCGTCGCCTGCCATGACACGGGTCTCAAGGACGAGGGCGACACGGCGGTCTCCACCATGCTCGACGAGGGATTCCTGGGCGAGGTCGTCGACCTCGTCGGCCGTACGGCGCGCTGAGAGCCGGACACCGCCGGCCAGGCCCTCGAGCAGCGCGAAGGCCCCGTTCCGTCCTGGGGAAGGACAGCGAACGGGGCCTTTGTGACGCTTCTGGTGGTGCCGCACCCGCGTGGCGAACGCGTCCGCGTGCGGCACGGTCTTGCTTGCCGGACGGGAGCGGTAGAGAGGGTCCGCTGAATCCCGGCCGGCGGTCGATCGGTGAAGTCTCAGCCCTGGAGGGCGGCAACCTTGTGCGCCAGCGCCGACTTCTTGTTGGCGGCGGCGTTCTTGTGGATGACACCCTTGCTGACGGCCTTGTCGAGCTTCTGGGAGGCCTCGCGAGCGGCCGCGGTGGCCTTCTCGAGGTCGCCGGCCGCAGCGGTCTCACGGGCCTTGCGGATCGCGGTCTTGAGCGAGGACTTGACGGCCTTGTTGCGCAGGCGCGCCTTCTCGTTCGTCTTGTTCCGCTTGATCTGGGACTTGATGTTCGCCACGAAAGAGCCTTTACAGGTTCGATGATTCGATCTTGGGTCGTGTCCTGCCGCCGGATAGGCGACCAGACACAGCTGTCCACGGTACCAGCAGCCCGCCCACGGCCCCAAAACGGGCCCCGGGGGCTACGGGACGGCCCGCGGCCTCCCAGTCATGGGACCATGGTGCCTACGTATCGATCCGCCATCGCCCGAGACGAGACGCCCGCCGTCTCAAGAATCAGGACCCTGCGTGCCCGCGACTCCTACCAACGTGCCCGAGCCGAGCCGTACCGACCCGGCGCTGATCCGCAATTTCTGCATCATCGCGCACATCGACCACGGCAAGTCGACCCTTGCCGACCGGATGCTCCAGCTGACCGGTGTCGTCGACCAGCGGCAGATGCGCGCTCAGTACCTCGACCGTATGGACATCGAGCGCGAGCGCGGCATCACGATCAAGTCCCAGGCGGTCCGGCTGCCCTGGGCGCCCTCCGCGGGAGAGGACAAGGGCACGACCCATGTCCTCAACATGATCGACACCCCGGGTCACGTGGACTTCACCTATGAGGTCTCACGTTCCCTCGCGGCCTGCGAGGGGACCGTCCTGCTGGTCGACGCCGCTCAGGGCATCGAGGCGCAGACCCTCGCCAACCTCTACCTGGCGATGGAGAACGACCTCACCATCGTCCCGGTGCTCAACAAGATCGACCTGCCGGCCGCCCAGCCCGAGAAGTTCTCCGAGGAGCTGGCGAACCTCATCGGCTGCCAGCCGGAGGACGTGCTGAAGGTCTCGGCGAAGACCGGTGTCGGTGTGGACGCGCTGCTCGACCGGGTGGTCAGGGACGTTCCCGCGCCGGTCGGCAATGCCGACGCCCCGGCCCGCGCGATGATCTTCGACTCGGTGTATGACTCCTACCGTGGTGTCGTCACCTATGTACGGGTCATCGACGGTCAGCTCAACAAGCGTGAGCGCATCCGGATGATGTCCACCAACGCCACCCACGAGCTGCTGGAGATCGGTGTCTCGTCCCCCGAGATGACCCCGGCGGACGGTATCGGGGTGGGCGAGGTCGGCTACATCATCACCGGCGTCAAGGACGTCAGGCAGTCCAAGGTCGGTGACACCATCACCTCGCTCCACAAGGGGGCGACCGAGGCACTCGGCGGCTACAAGGACCCCAAGCCGATGGTGTTCTCCGGGCTCTATCCGCTGGACGGCTCGGACTACCCGGACCTGCGGGAGGCCCTGGAGAAGCTCCAGCTCAACGATGCCGCTCTGGTGTACGAGCCGGAGACATCCGCGGCCCTGGGCTTCGGTTTCCGGGTCGGCTTCCTCGGGCTGCTCCACCTCGATGTGGTCCGTGAGCGCCTGGAGCGTGAGTTCAACCTGGAACTCATCGCCACCGCGCCCAACGTGGTCTACCGGGTGGAGATGGAGGACGGCACGGAGCACACCGTCACCAACCCGAGTGAGTTCCCCGAGGGCAAGATCGACAAGGTGCACGAGCCGGTCGTCCGTGCCACGGTCCTCGCCCCCAGCGAGTTCATCGGCGCGATCATGGAGCTCTGCCAGAACCGCCGGGGCACCCTGCTCGGTATGGACTACCTCTCCGAGGACCGGGTCGAGATCCGCTACACCCTGCCGCTCGCCGAGATCGTCTTCGACTTCTTCGACCAGCTGAAGTCCAAGACCCGCGGCTATGCCTCGCTCGACTACGAGCCGACGGGTGAGCAGAGTGCCCAGCTGGTCAAGGTCGACATCCTGCTGCACGGCGACAAGGTCGACGCCTTCTCCGCCGTCACGCACAAGGACAAGGCGTACGCCTACGGCGTGCGGCTGGTCGCCAAGCTCCAGAAGCTCATCCCGCGGCAGAACTTCGAGGTGCCGATCCAGGCGGCCATCGGTGCCCGGGTCATCGCCCGCGAGACCGTCCGCGCCATCCGCAAGGACGTCCTCGCCAAGTGCTACGGCGGTGACATCTCCCGCAAGCGGAAGCTGCTGGAGAAGCAGAAGGAGGGCAAGAAGCGGATGAAGATGGTGGGCAATGTGGAGGTTCCGCAGGAGGCCTTCATCGCTGTGCTGTCCACCGACGAGTCCGGCGGCGAGAGCAAGGCGAAGAAGTAGCCGGGACATAGGCCGGAAGACCGGCCGAGAAGCAGACAGACCGCAGGCCGGGACCGGGTTCCGGAAGGCGTGCGACGGGTCTCCGCGCTTCGGCGCGGGGACCCGTTCGTTATGAAGCGCACGTCCGGCCCCTCTTACGTGGCGGAGAAGGGCGCTCTACTCTGATGCTTAGTTACTCGCCAGTTCAAATACCAGCCACCAGCCAGTCGCGCAGTGCTGCCCGCAGGCCCGGAGGACGACGTCGTGAGCGACACACAGACTTTGATCGATAGCCGGCCGCCCTCCGTGGCGACCCTTTTCACCCAGCGGGTCGCGGAAACCCCGGACGCCGAGGCGTACCGCTTCCCCGTCCCGGCCGCCTCCGGCGACGGACCCGATGAGTGGAAGTCGCTGAGCTGGGGCCAGGCGGCGGAGCGGGTGTACGCCGTCGCCGCCGGTCTGATCGATCTCGGGGTCAGGCCGGAGGAGCGCGTCGCGCTCGCTTCGAGCACCCGGGTCGAGTGGATCCTCGCCGACCTGGGGGTGATGTGCGCGGGGGCGGCCACCACCACGATCTACCCCTCGACGAACGCCGAGGAGTCCGCGTACATCCTCTCCGACTCCGAGAGCCGGGTGCTGATCGCCGAGGACGCCGCGCAGCTGGCCAAGGCGCAGGAGCGGCGGGCGGAGCTGCCCCATCTCACCCATGTGGTGGTGATCGACGCCTCCGGTATCGCCCCGGACGACAGCGGCTGGGTGATCTCGCTCGCCGAGCTCGAGGCCCGCGGCGCGGCCCTCCTGGAGAAGCAGCCCGAAGCGGTGCGGGAGCGGATCGGGGCCATCACGGCCGATCAGCTCGCCACCCTGATCTACACCTCGGGCACCACCGGTAAGCCCAAGGGCGTCAGGCTGCCGCACGACAACTGGTCGTACATGGCCAAGGCCACCGTTTCGACCGGGCTGATCACCAAGGACGACGTCCAGTACCTCTGGCTGCCGCTGGCCCATGTCTTCGGCAAGGTGCTGACCTCCGGCCAGATCGAGGTCGGCCATGTCACCGCGGTCGACGGCCGGGTCGACAAGATCATCGAGAACCTTCCGGTGGTGCAGCCGACCTACATGGCGGCGGTGCCGCGGATCTTCGAGAAGGTCTACAACGGCGTCGCTGCCAAGGCGAGAGCCGGTGGCGGCGCGAAGTACAAGATCTTCCAGTGGGCCGCCGAGGTGGCCCGCGAGCACGCGAAGGTCACCCAGGACAACTTCCGCCGTACCGGCAACGCGACGGCGCCGTTCGCCCTGGCCGCCAAGCACAAGGTCGCGGACACGCTGGTGTTCGCCAAGATCCGTGAGGCGTTCGGCGGACGGCTGCGCGCCTGCGTCTCCGGATCGGCCGCGCTCGCCCCCGACATCGGGTTCTTCTTCGCCGGCGCGGGCATCCACATCCTGGAGGGGTACGGCCTGACGGAGTCCAGCGCCGCGTCCTTCGTCAACCCGGGTGAGGCCTACCGCACCGGCACGGTCGGCAAGCCGCTGCCCGGCACCGAGGTGCGCATCGCCGGCGACGGCGAGGTCATGCTCCGCGGCCCCGGCATCATGGCGGGCTACCACCGGCTGCCGGAGAAGACCGCCGAGGTGCTGGAGTCCGACGGCTGGTTCCACACCGGCGACATCGGCGAACTGTCGGCCGACGGCTACCTGCGGATCACGGACCGCAAGAAGGACCTCATCAAGACGTCGGGCGGCAAGTACATCGCGCCGGCCGAGGTCGAGGGGCAGTTCAAGGCGGTGTGCCCGTTCGTCTCCAACATTCTGGTGCACGGAGCCGACCGCAACTTCTGCACCGCGCTGATCGCGCTCGACGAGCCGACCATCCTGGGCTGGGCCGAGGAGAACGGCCTCGGCGGCAGGACGTACGCCGACGTGGTGGCGTCCAAGGCCGTCGAGTCGCTGATCGAGGGCTATGTCACGCGCCTCAACGAGGGGCTGCAGCGCTGGCAGACGGTCAAGAAGTTCCGGCTGCTGCCCCGCGACCTGGACATCGAGCACGGTGAACTGACACCCAGCCTCAAGCTGAAGCGCCCGGTGGTGGAGCGCGAGTACAAGGCGCTCATCGAGGACATGTACGCGGGTTCGCGCGAGGCCTGACCCGTCGCACGGGCCGTGTTCCGGCCCGGAGGACCGCGGTGGTGGCAGCGGGCCGGCCCTCGGGCCCGGCCCGCTGCCACCACCGCGGGCCGGGAGACCTGCCGGCCGGGTGACAATGGAGGCATGCCTTCCGTACTGCCCGATGGTGAGCCCGTGCCCGACGACGGGGCGCTGCCCGGTCATGCCCTGGCAGGCGCGGGTGAGCGGCCGCTCGGGTTCTATCTGCACGTGCCGTACTGCGCGACGCGCTGCGGCTACTGCGACTTCAACACCTACACCGCGACGGAGCTCCGGAGTTCCGGCGGTGTGGCGGCCTCCCAGGACAGCTACGCGGCGAACCTGATCGACGAGGTGAGGCTGGCCCGCAAGGTGCTCGGCGACGACCCCCGCCCGGTGCGGACGGTGTTCGTCGGCGGCGGCACGCCGACCCTGCTCGACGCCTCCGACCTGGTGCGGATGCTCGGTGCGGTCCGCGATGAGTTCGGTCTTGCCGATGACGCGGAGATCACCACCGAGGCCAACCCGGAGTCCGTCGGCCCGGCCTATCTGGCGGCTCTGCGGGAGGGCGGCTTCAACCGGATCTCGTTCGGGATGCAGAGCGCCCGGCAGCATGTGCTGAAGGTCCTGGACCGTACGCATACGCCCGGCAGGCCCGAGGAATGTGTCGCCGAGGCGCGCGCCGCGGGCTTCGGCCACGTCAATCTCGATCTGATCTACGGCACGCCCGGGGAGTCCGACGACGACTGGCGGGCCTCGCTGGCCGCTGCCGTCGGGGCGGGTCCCGACCACATCTCCGCCTACGCGCTCATTGTCGAGGAGGGCACCGGGCTCGCCCGGCGGATCCGGCGCGGCGAGGTCCCGATGACCGACGACGACGTCCACGCCGACCGCTATCTGATCGCGGACTCCGTGCTGGCCGAGGCGGGCTACTCCTGGTACGAGGTCTCCAACTGGGCGACCACCGACGCGGCGCGCTGTCTCCACAACGAGCTGTACTGGCGGGGGGCGGACTGGTGGGGCGCGGGCCCCGGAGCGCACAGTCATGTGGGCGGCGTGCGCTGGTGGAACGTCAAGCATCCGGGGGCCTACGCCGCGGCCCTGGCTTCCGGCAGGTCTCCGGGGGCCGGCCGCGAGATCCTGCCCGACGAGGACCGCAGGGTGGAACGGATCCTGCTCGAACTGCGGCTGCTCGAGGGGTGCCCGCTCTCCATCCTCGCTCCCGCCGGGCTGGCGGCGGCCCGCCGGGCGCTGGCGGACGGGCTGCTGTCGGCCGGGCCCTTCGAGGAGGGACGGGCCGTGCTGACGCTGCGGGGGCGGCTGTTGGCCGACGCGGTGGTCAGGGACCTGGTGGACTGAGCGCGCGCCCGGGGCCGCAGCGCGACGCCCCGGCCCGGCCGGACCGCGCCGCCGGCCCTGTTCCGGCCCGCCCCTTTCCCGTAGCGATCCGGCGCCGTTGCGGCGTCCTTCCAGGTCCGGAGCCCGCACACTGTTCAGGGTTCAGGCCGGGGCCGTCACGAAGTCGATGAGCTCCTCCACCCGTCCCAGCAGCTCCGGCTCCAGGTCCCGGTAGGACCGCACCCCGGAGAGAATCCGCTGCCAGGCCGCACCGGTGTTCTCCGGCCACCCCAGAGCCCGGCACACGCCCGTCTTCCAGTCCTCACCGCGCGGCACCGCGGGCCACCCCTCGATCCCGGCCGCGGCGGGTTTGACCGCCTCCCAGACGTCGATGAAGGGGTGGCCCACGACCAGCGCGTGGTCGCCTGTGACTTCCGCCGCGATACGGGACTCCTTCGAACCGGGCACCAGATGGTCGACCAGCACCCCGAGCCTGGCGTCCGCCGCCGGTGCGAACTCGGCCACGATCGCGGGGAGATCGTCGATACCGCCCAGATACTCCACGACCACGCCCTCGACCCGCAGGTCGTCGCCCCACACCCGCTCCACCAGTTCCGCGTCGTGGCGGCCCTCCACGTAGATCCGCCCGGCTCGGGCGACCCGGGCCCTGGCTCCGGGGACAGCGACCGAACCCGAGGCCGTGCGGGCGGGGCGCCGCGGCGCCGCCGCGGGCCGTACGAGGGTGACCGGGCGGCCCTCCAGCAGGAAGCCGCGCGGGGGCATCGGGAAGACCCGGTGCTTGCCGAAGCGGTCCTCCAGGGTGACGGTCGGCCCCTCGGCCGTCTTCTCGCACCGGACGACCGCACCGCAGAACCCGGTGGTGACCTCCTCGACGACCAGATCGTGTTCGGCCGCGACCTCGGGGGCAGGCGTCTGCTTCTTCCACGGCGGCGTGAAGTCGGGGCTGTAGCTGCGCATTCCGCAGACGCTACGACACCCGTGAGCGCGCTGCCAGCACATCCCGCTGGGCACGGACGAAGGAGGCGTCCACCACAGCCCCGTGGCCCGGCACGTACAGCGCGTCCTCGCCGCCCAGCGCCAGCAACCGGTCAAGGGCGGCAGGCCACTGCGACAGCACCGCGTCGGGGCCCGCCTGCGGCTCGCCGGACTCCTCGACGAGGTCGCCGCAGAACATCACATCGGGGCTGCCCGGGACGAGGAGCACCAGATCGTGGCCGGTGTGCCCGGGGCCGATGTTCGCCAGGACGACCTGCCGGCCGCCCAGATCGAGGGACAGTTCACCGGAGACGGGATGGTGCGGCCCGACCAGCCGGTCCACCGCCTCGTCGGCCTCGGCCTGCGGGAGACCGTGACGTACCGCGTCGTCGCGCAGCGCGCCCGCGCCGCGGGAGCCGCGGGTGAGGAGCCGGTCCGCACCCACCGCTCCGTACACCCGGGCGCCCGGGAAGGCGGCGGTCCCCAGCACGTGGTCGAAATGCGGGTGGCTCAACGCGATGTGCGTCACTTCCCGGCCCAGCAGCTCCGCCACCCCGGCGCGGATCGCGGAGCCCTCGCCGAGCGACGAGCCGGTGTCGTAGAGCAGTACCGCATCCCGGCCCGCGACCAGTCCGACGGTCGCGTCCCAGCCGGGGAGACGGCGCCGGCCGACATCTGCGGCAAGGTGTTCCCAGCCGGAGTCTTCCCAAGTGACGTCCATACCGAGACGCTATCCGCAAATGGCCCGCAGCGGCGCGATAGCGTGACGGGCCGTGCTTGCCAGGGGTGAACCTCTCCGCCGTACACTGGGAGGTCGCTGGCACTCGAACGCACCGAGTGCCAGGCAGGCCCCGCCGACGATCGACAACTGGAGGTGTGCGCGGTGCTCAGCGAACGCAGACTCGAAGTGTTGCGCGCCATCGTCCAGGACTACGTGGGCACCGAGGAGCCGGTCGGTTCCAAGGCGCTCACCGAGCGGCACCGGCTCGGCGTCTCGCCGGCCACCATCCGCAACGACATGGCCGCCCTGGAGGACGAGGGCTTCATCGCCCAGCCCCACACCAGCGCAGGGCGCATCCCGACGGACAAGGGCTACCGGCTGTTCGTGGACCGGCTCGCGGGCGTCAAGCCCCTCTCGTCGCCCGAGCGGCGCGCCATCCAGAACTTCATGGACGGCGCGGTCGACCTCGACGACGTGGTGGGCCGGACGGTGCGGCTGCTGGCCCAGCTGACCCGGCAGGTCGCCGTCGTGCAGTACCCGTCGCTGACCCGTTCCACGGTCCGGCACGTGGAATTGCTCTCACTTGCCCCCGCCCGGTTGATGCTGGTGCTGATCACGGACACCGGACGGGTTGAGCAACGCATGATCGACTGTCCGGCGCCTTTCGGTGACACGTCGCTGGCGGACCTCAGGGCCCGGCTGAACAGCCGGGTGGTGGGGCGCCGTTTCGCAGATGTGCCCCAACTGGTGCAGGATCTTCCCGAGTCCTTCGACCAGGAGGACAGGGGGACTGTCACGACCGTCCTCTCGACCCTGCTGGAAACCCTGGTCGAGGAGACGGAGGAGCGGCTGATGATCGGCGGAACCGCCAATCTGACCCGCTTCGGACATGACTTCCCGCTGACCATCAGGCCGGTGCTGGAAGCACTCGAGGAGCAGGTCGTGCTCCTCAAACTGCTCGGGGAGGACTCGGGCATGACCGTGAGCATCGGGCATGAGAACGCCCACGAAGGACTGACGTCCACATCGGTCGTCGCCGTCGGCTACGGTTCGGGCGACGAGGCAGTCGCCAAACTCGGCGTGGTCGGACCGACCCGCATGGACTACCCCGGAACGATGGGAGCGGTACGCGCAGTGGCACGTTACGTCGGACAGATCCTGGCGGAGTCGTAAGTGGCCACGGACTACTACGCCGTTCTCGGCGTGCGCCGCGACGCTTCCCAGGACGAGATCAAGAAGGCATTCCGGCGGCTGGCGCGCGAGCTCCACCCGGACGTGAATCCCGATCCCAAGACGCAGGAACGCTTCAAGGAGATCAACGCCGCTTACGAGGTGTTGTCGGACCCGCAGAAGAAGCAGGTCTACGACCTCGGCGGCGACCCGCTGTCACAGGCCGGCGGCGGTGGCGCCGGCGGCTTCGGCGCGGGCGGCTTCGGGAACTTCTCGGACATCATGGACGCCTTCTTCGGAACGGCGTCCCAGCGTGGGCCGAGGTCCAGGACGCGGCGCGGCCAGGACGCGATGATCCGACTGGAGATCGACCTCAACGAGTCGGCCTTCGGCACCACCAAGGACATCCAGGTCGACACCGCTGTGGTCTGCACGACCTGCAGCGGTGAGGGCGCGGCCCCCGGTACGTCGGCGCAGACCTGCGACATGTGCCGCGGCCGCGGCGAGGTCTCGCAGGTCACCCGGTCCTTCCTGGGCCAGGTCATGACATCGCGGCCGTGCCCGCAGTGCCAGGGTTTCGGCACGGTCGTGCCGACTCCCTGCCCGGAGTGCGCGGGCGACGGTCGCATCCGCTCCCGCCGCACGCTCACGGTCAAGATCCCGGCCGGGGTCGACAACGGCACCCGGATCCAGCTCGCGGGTGAGGGCGAGGTCGGCCCGGGCGGCGGTCCCGCCGGCGATCTCTACGTCGAGATCCACGAGTTGCCGCACGCGGTCTTCCAGCGGCGCGGAGACGATCTGCACTGCACGGTGACCGTTCCCATGACGGCAGCCGCTCTCGGCACCAAGGTGCCGCTGGAGACGCTGGACGCACTGGAGGAGGTCGACATCCGGCCGGGCACCCAGTCCGGCCAGTCGATTCCGATGCACCAGCGCGGCATCACGCATCTGCGTGGTGGCGGCCGGGGTGACCTGATCGTGCACGTCGAGGTGCTGACCCCGTCGAAGCTCGACCCCGAGCAGGAGCGGATACTGCGGGAGTTCGCCAAGCTGCGCGGCGAGGAACGGCCCACCGGGCAGTTCCAGCCGGGTCAGCAGGGCCTGTTCTCCCGGCTGAAGGACGCGTTCAACGGGCGGTAGCCGTCCGGTCCCGCGGACCGCGGGACATCGGTTCGATACGGTGCGGAGGACGTGACACGATGCAGTCATGTCCTCCGCACTCGCCGATCTCTGCCGGTATCCGATCGTGCAGGCCCCCATGGCGGGCGGTGCTTCGGGCCCGCAGCTCGCCGCGGCCGTCAGCGAGGCGGGCGGCCTCGGATTTCTCGCCGCCGGGTACAAGACCGCCGACGGCATGTACGAGGAGATCAAACAGCTGCGCGGTCTCACCGGACTGCCCTTCGGGGTGAATCTCTTCATGCCGCAGCCGGAGAGCGCCGACCCCTCCGCCGTCGAGGTCTACGGCCATCAGCTCGCCGGTGAGGCGACCTGGTACGAAACCTCGCTCGGGGACGCGCTCGGCAGCTCGGACGACGGTTACGAGGCCAAGCTCGCCATACTGCTGGACGACCCCGTACCGGTTGTCTCCTTCACCTTCGGATGCCCGTCGCGCGATGTCCTCGACGCCTTCGACCGGGTCAACACCTTCACGATTGTCACCGTCACCACCCCCGAAGAGGCCCAGGCCGCCCAGTGGTGCGGTGCCGACGCTGTCTGCGTCCAGGGTGTGGAGGCCGGCGGGCACCAGGGCACCCACCGCGACGACCCGCAGACCGACGGGACGGGGATCGGGCTGCTCGCACTGATCACCCTGGTGCGGGAGACCGTTCAGCTGCCCGTCATCGCGACCGGGGGCCTGATGCGCGGCTCCCAGGTCGCCGCGGTGCTCGCGGCGGGCGCGGACGCGGCGCAGCTCGGCACCGCGTTCGTGGCGTGCCCCGAGTCCGGAGCCCATGTGCTGCACAAGCAGGCACTGACCAATCCGCTGTTCGTGCGGACGGCGCTCACCCGGGCGTTCTCCGGCCGCCCGGCCCGGGGGCTGGTCAACCGTTTCATGCGCGAGCACGGTCCGTACGCGCCCGCCGCCTATCCGCAGGTGCACCACCTCACCGCGGGACTGCGCAAGGCCGCGGCCGGGGTGGGCGATGCCCAGGGCATGGCGCTGTGGGCCGGACAGGGGCACCGGCTGGCCCGTGACCTGCCGGCCGGCCGGCTGGTCGACGTGCTGGTCGCCGAACTGGAGGCGGCGCGCGCCGCGTCGGCGGAGCGGGGCAGGCCGTGACCGCCCCTGTCTTCGTCGCGGAGGACCTCGGCAGTGCCGGACCGGGCCCCGGCGGCACCTTCGTACTGCAGGGCCCCGAGGGCAGGCACGCGGTGTCCGTGAAGAGGCTGCGGGCGGGCGAGGACATCGTGCTGACCGACGGCCGCGGCCGGTGGGCGGACTGCGTGGTCCTGGCGGCCGAGGGCAAGGACCGTCTGGTCGTGGAACTCGGCACCCGGCACGAGGAGCCGCCGCCCGTGCCGAGGATCACCGTCGTCCAGGCACTCCCCAAGGGGGACCGCGGCGAGGTCGCGGTCGAGACGATGACGGAGACCGGCGTCGACACGATCGTGCCCTGGCAGGCCGCCCGCTGCATCACCCAGTGGCGGGGCGAGCGGGGCGCCAAGTCCCTTGCCAAATGGCGCAGTACGGCCAGGGAGTCCGGCAAGCAGTCGCGCCGGACGCGCTTCCCCGAGGTCGCGGACGCGGCGAGCACCAAACAGGTTGCCGCACTTCTGGCCGAAGCGGACTTCGCCGCTGTCCTGCACGAGGACCGGGACTACGGGAGCGCCCCACTGGCCGCGGTGGAGCTGCCTTCCGCGGGGGAGATCGTGCTGGTCGTCGGCCCCGAAGGGGGAGTGTCCCCGGAGGAACTGGCGGTCTTCGCGGATGCGGGGGCGAGGACCAGCCGGCTGGGCGCGAGTGTGCTCAGGACATCCACCGCGGGGACCGCAGCGGCAGCGCTCCTGCTGGGGCGTACCGGGCGCTGGGGGTAGTGCACTTCGCGCCCCCGGTGCGCAGGCGGGCGTTGTCCGTCCATTGATGAGCGGGCAGCGGGAGTGCGTGCCGGGTGTCGCGACGGGGCGAAGGTCGCCCATAGCGCCCCCGGGAGCCGGGCGTTACGGAGGAACGCGGCTGTTTTCCCCTCGCCCACCCGGGTGATGTGGCCGCAAGACACCTACCGGCTCACCCGCGCCGGTGGGACCCTGCCCTTCATGGGGGCAATGAGACGAGCACACTACGGGCCGGTTTTCGCGGCCGCCGCCGCTGCCGCGGCTGTCGCCGGCGTCACCGCCTGCGACCCGGTCGGCGGACTGGACACCGCTTCGGTCGCCTACACGACCGACCGCACCGCGACGAGCGCCCTGGAACACCACGGTGTGGGGGTCCAGTGGCTGAGCTGTACCGCCGACGACGGGAAGGCCGACTACGGGCACACCAGGGTGACGCCCTCGCCGTCCGCCTCCGCGCGGAGTGTGGCGAAGGTCGACTGCCAGGGCAGGACGAAGAACGGCAAGGACATCACCGTCAAGGGCAAGGTGACCAAGGCGGTCGACGGCCGGTGTGTGCGTGGGGACCTGACGGGCCGGGTAGGTGGCGAACTCGCCTTCCGGGCAACACTTCTGGGCAACTGCGACGCCGCCCCGACGAGCAGCGGGGCGAACCCGCCGGGCACAGGAGGCGGGGCCCGGCCGACGGTCACCGTCACGGTGACGGTGACGCAGTACCCGGGCAAGTGACCACCCGCCCGGCCGGCCGGGGGCGCTCCCGGGAGAACCGCAACTCCGGCTCCGACGGCCGGATGACGGCCTGAGGGCTGTCCCGTCGTCCGTGGCGGGCGCAGGACGGCAGCGACGCCGTCCCGCCGCATCGGGAGCACCCGAATACGCCACGTATGCGGATGTTCCGCCGCCTTGCGATGCACCGCATCCGGCGCCGTACGTAATCCACCAGGGACTACGGACAGCCCTTAGGGTGATCCATGTGACGCAGCCTGCTTATCTCCGGTTTCCGCATATCCAGGGCGAATTGATTGCCTTCACCGCAGAGGACGACGTCTGGATGGCCCCGCTCGGCGGCGGCCGCGCCTGGCGTGTCAGCGCCGACAACCGGCCCGTCGACCATCCACGGATATCTCCCGACGGCCGGTGGGTGGCCTGGACGTCCACCCGGGACGGGGCGCCCGAAGTGCATCTCGCGCCGGCCGATGGCGGCCCTTCGAAGCGCCTGACCTACTGGGGTGACGCCAGGACATCCGTCCGCGGCTGGACGCCGGAGGGCGAGGTGCTGGCCATCAGCACCTACGGCCAGGCCTCGTTGCGCCGCAGCTGGGCGCGGGCCGTGCCGGTCGACGGAGGTCCGGCGAGGACCCTGCCGTACGGCCCTGTCGGCTCCCTCGCGTACGGGCCCGGCGGGCGGGTGCTGCTGCTCTCGGCCACCATGGGGCGCGAGGCCGCCCACTGGAAGCGCTACCGGGGCGGCACCGCGGGCAAGTTGTGGACCGGGGAGGCCGGGGGCGACTTCGTACGGCTCCACCAGGACATCGAAGGGAACATCGAGTGCCCGATGTGGGTGGGGGAGGACGCATCGGACGCCGGAGCGCGGGGGACGGCGCCGGGGAGGGTGGCATTCCTCTCCGACCACGAGCGGGTCGGCGCGCTGTACTCGTCCCGCCCGGACGGCTCGGATCTGCGCCGCCACAGCGGAGTTGACGGGTTCTACGCCCGCCAGGCGGCCACCGACGGGGCCCGTGTGGTGTACGCATCCGCGGGTGAGCTGTGGATCGTCGACGACCTCGAGGGGGCCGAGCCGCGCCGGCTGGACATCAGGCCCGGCGGACAGCGGGCCGATCTGCAGCCGCACCCCGTGAGCGGCGTGCACCGCATCGGTGCGGTGTCCCCGGACCGCACGGGCCGGGGCAGCGCCGTCGAGTCCAGGGGTGCCGTCCACTGGGTCACCCACCGGGAGGGCCCGGCACGCGCGCTGGCCACCGAGCCGGGGGTACGCGCCCGGCTGCCGCGCACCTTCAGGTCCGAGGGCACCGAGCACGTCGTCTGGGTCACCGACGCCGAGGGCGAGGACGCCCTGGAGTGCGCGCCCGCCACCGGCGCCGCCCCGGAAGCCGCGCCCCGCCGACTCGCCCAGGGACGTATCGGCCGGGTCCTGAGTCTGGCGGCCGCCCCCGACGGCAGCCGCTTCGCGGTCGCCGCGCACGACGGGCGGGTGCTGATCGTCGAGCGGGAGTCCGGCGACGTGCACGAGGTCGACCGCAGTGCTGACGGCGACGCATCGGGGCTGGTCTTCTCTCCCGACTCGGCCTGGCTCGCCTGGTCGCACCCCGGTCCGCAGCCGCTGCGTCAGCTGAAGCTCGCGCACCTCGCGGACCTCTCCGTCGCCGAGGCGACACCGCTGCGCTTCCGGGACTTCCAGCCCGCGTTCACCACCGACGGCAAGCACCTCGCCTTCCTCTCCGAGCGGGCCTTCGACCCGATCTATGACGCACACGTCTTCGACCTGGCGTTCATCGGCGCCTGCCGTCCGCATCTGCTGACGCTCGCCGCCACCACGCCTTCGCCGTTCGGCCCGCAGCGCCACGGCCGTGCCGCCGAGAAGGACAGGGACGCCGACGAGCACGACGCACCCAGCGCACTGCCGGTCACCCGTATCGACCTCGAAGGGCTCGCCGACCGGATCGTGCCGCTGCCCGTGGAGGCGGCGAGCTACTCCACGCTGCGTGCCGCCAAGGACGGCCTGCTCTGGCTGCGCCATCCGCTGCGCGGAGTCCTGGGCACGACCAGGGCCACCCCTGACGCACCCTGGCCGCGCACGGTGCTGGAGCGGTACGACCTGGAGAAGCTGCGCAGCGAGGAGATCGCGTCCGACGCCGATCACTTCGAGGTGAGCGGCGACGGCAAACGGCTGGTGCTGCAGACGGAGGGCTCGCTGCGCGTCGTCCCGTCCGACAGCCGGGCCCCGTCCTCCGACGACGAGGACTCCGACAGCAGCATCACCGTCGACCTCGCCCGTATCCGCCGCACCCTCGACCCGGCGGCCGAATGGCGGCAGATGTACGACGAGAACGGCCGCATCGCACGTGACAACTTCTGGCTGCCGGACATGGGGGGCATCGACTGGGACGGGGTGCTGGCCCGCTACCGGCCGATCCTGGAGCGCATCGCCACCCATGACGACCTGGTCGACCTGCTGTGGGAGGTGCAGGGCGAGCTGGGTACCTCGCACGCCTACGTGACACCGCCGGCCGGCTGGCGCGACGATTCGGCCCGCCAGGGGCTGCTGGGCGCGGACATCTCCCGAGGCTCCGACGGCCGTTGGCACATCGACCGGATCCTTCCCGCGGAGACATCCGATCCGCGTGCGCGGGCCCCGCTCGGCGCGCCCGGGGTGGCGATGCGCGCCGGAGACGCGGTCCTGGCCGTCGACGGCCGGCCCGTCGACCCGGTCGCCGGCCCGGGACCGCTGCTCACCGGCTCGGCGGACAGGCCGGTCGAGCTCACGGTCGCACCGGTCGACGGCGGTGACCCGCGCCATGTGGTGGTCGTCCCGACGGGTGACGAGGAGCCGCTGCGCTATCACGACTGGGTGGCCGGACGACGGGCGTACGTCCATGAACACTCCGGTGGCCGCATCGGCTATCTGCACGTCCCCGACATGGTCGGCAACGGATGGGCCCAGCTGCACCGTGATCTGCGGGTGGAGGTGGCCAGGGACGGCTTGGTGGTGGACGTCCGGGAGAACCGCGGCGGTCATACCTCGCAGCTGGTCGTGGAGAAGCTGGCCCGCCGGATCGTGGGCTGGGACCTCCCGCGCGGTATGACCCCGTACAGCTACCCGGGAGACGCGCCGCGAGGCCCCGTGGTCGCCGTGGCCAACGAGTTCTCGGGTTCGGACGGGGACATCGTCAACGCCGCGATCAAGGCGCTGGGCATCGGCCCCGTGGTGGGCACCCGGACCTGGGGCGGCGTCGTCGGCATCGACAGCCGGTACCGCCTCGTCGACGGGACGCTGGTGACCCAGCCCAAGTACGCCTTCTGGCTCGAGGGCTACGGCTGGGGTGTCGAGAACCACGGTGTGGACCCGGATGTCGAAGTGGCGCAGGCGCCGCAGGACCATGCGGCGGGGCGGGACCCCCAGTTGGACGAGGCGATCCGGATCGCACTCGCGGCGCTGGCGGAGAACCCGGCGAAGACCCCGCCCCCGCTGCCGTAACCCCGGCCGGGGGGTGCGGCCTGGTGACGCCCCCCCGAGCCCTCCGTGCCGCCACCGGCCTCCCGGCTAGCATGGGCACGTACTGATCAACACGACCACCGAGGAGTCGCCGCATGGCGGGAGAACCGCAGTCCGACTGCCTGTTCTGCAAGATCGTCTCGGGGGACATCCCGGCGACCGTCGTCCGCGAGAGCGAAACGACCGTGGCCTTCCGCGACATAAATCCCCAGGCCCCCTCGCACGTCCTGGTGATTCCCCGGGTGCACTACCCGGACGCGGCCTCCCTCGCCGCCGCCGAACCGCGGATCGCCGCGGACGTGCTGGAGGAGGCAGGCCGGGTCGCCGCGGACGAGAAGGTGGACGGCACGGGCTACCGCGTCGTCTTCAACACGGGGTCGGGTGCCGGTCAGACGGTGTTCCACGCGCACGCCCATGTGCTGGGCGGCCGCGGTCTCAACTGGCCCCCCGGATAGCTGCGTTGTCCGTACGCGAACTGGTGGTGCTGGGGACCGCGAGCCAGGTGCCCACCCGGCACCGCAACCACAACGGGTATCTGCTGCGGTGGGACGGCGAGGGCATCCTCTTCGATCCGGGCGAGGGCACCCAGCGCCAGATGCTGCACGCCGGCGTCGCCGCGCACGACATCAACCGGATCTGTGTGACGCACTTTCACGGCGATCACTCGCTGGGCCTGGCCGGGGTGATCCAGCGGATCAGTCTGGACCGGGTCCCGCACCGGATCACCGCCCACTACCCGTCGAGCGGACAGCACTTCTTCGACCGGCTGCGTCACGCCACCGCGTACCGGGAGACGGCCGAGCTGGCGCAGCTGCCGGCCACCGGCGACGGCGGGGTGCTGGCCGAGACCTCTGGATACACCCTGGAGGCGCACCGGCTCTCGCACCCCGTCGAGGCGTACGGCTACCGGCTGACCGAACCCGACGCGCGGCGGATGCTGCCCGAGAAACTGGCCGCGCACTCGGTGACCGGGCCGGCCATCGGCCGGCTCCAGCGGGAGGGCGAGGCCGACGGCGTCACCCTCGACCAGGTCAGTGAAGTGCGGCGCGGGCAGCGGTTCGCGTTCGTCATGGACACCCGGCTGTGCGACGGTGTGTACCGTCTCGCCGAGGGCTGCGATCTGCTGGTCATCGAGTCGACCTTCCTCGACGAGGACGAACAGCTGGCCGCCGACCACGGCCATCTGACCGCCGGCCAGGCGGCCCGGGTGGCGCGGGACGCGGGCGTCCGGCATCTCGTACTGACCCACTTCTCCCAGCGGTACCCCGACCCCGATGAATTCGGGCGGCAGGCGCGCGCCGCCGGATTCGACGGGGAGCTGACCATCGCCGCCGATCTCATGCGTGTCCCCGTCCCCACCCGGCACATCCCCGCAACCTGAACCCTCATCGAGCTGAGCGAGATCCCCCCATGCACCACCTCCCTGACCGCCTTCCTGTGCACCGCCTGCCCAAGGCCGAACTCCATCTGCACATCGAAGGCACGCTGGAACCCGAGCTCGCCTTCGCACTCGCCGCCCGCAACGGCGTCGAGCTGCCCTACCCGGACACCGAATCGCTGCGCAAGGCCTATCTCTTCAGCGATCTGCAGTCGTTCCTCGACCTGTACTACGGGCTGATGGCCGTGCTGCGCACCGCCGAGGACTTCGAGGAGCTCACCGACGCCTATCTGGCGCGCGCGGCCGCCCAGGGGGTACGCCACGCGGAGATCTTCTTCGACCCGCAGGCGCACTCGGCACGCGGGGTGGAGTTCGCGACGGTGGCGGAGGGGATCTCGCGGGCGCTCGAGCGCAGCGAGGAGCGGCACGGAATCTCCACCCGGCTCATCATGTGCTTCCTGCGGGACAGCTCGGCCGACTCGGCGCTGCGGACGCTGGAGGCCGCCCAGCCGCATCTGCACCGGATCGCGGCGGTCGGTCTCGACTCGGCCGAGGTCGGGCACCCGCCGTCGAAATTCCGTGAGGTGTACGAGGCGGCCGGTGCGCTCGGGCTGCGCAAGGTCGCGCACGCGGGCGAGGAGGGGCCGCCCGCGTACGTCTGGGAGGCGCTGGACATCCTCGGGGTGGAGCGCATCGACCACGGCCTGCGGTCGATCGAGGACCCGGCGCTGGTGGAGCGGCTGGTGCGGGACAGGGTGCCGCTGACGCTGTGCCCGCTGTCGAACGTGAGGCTCCGTGCGGTGGACACCCTGGAGGAGCACCCGCTGCGGCGGATGATGGACGCCGGGCTGCTCTGCACCGTCAACTCCGACGACCCGGCGTATTTCGGCGGCTATGCGGGCGACACCTTCCACGCCGTGCACGAGGCGCTGGGGCTCGGCCGCGAGGAGCTGCGGACCCTGGCCCGCAATTCCTTCCTGGCCGCCTTCCTGGACGACGACGAGGACCGCAGGGCGCGTTACCTGGCCGAGGTGGAGGAGTACGACTTCGACGCCGATCTCGACCTGGGCTGACCGCGGCGGCTCAGCGCCAGTCGGGCGCGCCCGGCAGCGCTGGAACCGCCGTCTCGATCTTCTCCCTTACCTCGCGCATCGTCGCGACGATCTGCCGCTCGTGCTCGTCCGTCATCCGGGCGACCGGCACCGAGCAGCTGATCGCGTCGACAGCGGGACGGTCGTAACGCAGCACGAAGCCGAAGCCGACGATGCCGGAGACCCCCTCCTCGCGGTCGATCGAGTAACCCCGCTCGCGCACCCGCAGCAGATCGGCGGCGAGCGACGCCCGGTCGGGGAGGGTGTTCGGGGTGAAGCGTTCGAGATCGCCGTCCGGCAGCGCGCTCTCGTCCCGTTCGGCGAGCAGGGCCTTGCCCAGCGCGCCGACGTGCGCGGGCAGCCTGCGGCCGACGCGGCTGAGGGTACGCACATACTCGTGCGACTCGCGGGTGGCGAGGTAGACGATGTCACCGCGGTCGAACCGGCCCATGTGGATGGTTTCGCCCAGCGCCGCTGACGCCTCGTCCAGATACGGCTTCGCCACCCGCACCCGGGGATCGGTGTCGAGATAGCTGGTGCCGGTCAGCAGGGCGCGGATGCCGATACCGTAGAGCGATCCGGTCGCATCGGTACGGACCCAGCCGCGGTCGATGAGGGTCTGCAGCAGCGCGTACATGGAGCTGCGGGGCACGCCCAGCTCCTCGGCGAGTTCGAGCAGCCTGGCCGGCCGGTCGCCCCGTGCGGCCAGCACTTCGAGCAGCTCGACGGTGCGACCCGCCGACTTCACCTCGCGTACCCCTCCGGTCTCTGGCATGCGCAGATCCTAAGACGTCGCGCGGGCACTCTTGACGCCCGGCGTTCATCTATCTAATGTCCATCTTCATGCGTAGACAGCATCTACATACGGAGACAGTCGCGGTGGACCGGCTCAGGACGGGCATGGCCCGCGGGGTCCTCTCCTTCCCGCTGACCAGCTTCACGGCCGAAGGCGAACTCGACGTCGACGGCTACCGGAGCTATCTGGAGACCCAGCTGGCGGCCGCCCCCGGCGCTGTCTTCCCGGCCTGCGGCACCGGCGAGTTCTTCTCGCTCGACGAGGACGAGTACCGCCGGGTCGTCACGGCCACGGTCGAGGCGGCCGACGGGCGCGTCCCGGTGGTCGCCGGCATCGGCTACGGCTGGGCCCAGGCCGTCAGATTCGCGCGGATCGCGGAGGAGGCGGGCGCCGACGCCGTGCTCGTCCTGCCGCACTATCTCGTCGCCGCACCGCAGGACGGACTGGTCGCGCAGCTGGAGCAGATCGCCGCCAGGACCCGGCTGCCGCTCATCGCCTACCAGCGCGGCCAGGTCACCTTCACCGCCGGTTCACTGCGCCGCATCGCCGCGATCCCCGGGGTCGTCGGACTCAAGGACGGGCACAGCGACCTCGACCGGCTCCAGCGGCTGACGCTCGCGGCGCCCGAGGGCTTCCTGTTCTTCAACGGCGCGTCCACCGCCGAGATCCAGGCACGCGCCTACGCCACCGTCGGCGTTCCCGCCTACTCCTCCGCCGTCCACGCCTTCGCACCCGAGATCGCCGGGGCCTTCTTCACGGCCCTCGCCAAGGGCGATCACGACCGGATCGACACCCTGCTGCGCGGCTTCTACGTGCCGCTGGTCGAGCTCCGCGACCGGGTCCCCGGCTACGCGGTGTCCCTGGTCAAGGCCGCGGCACGGCTGCGCGGCCATCAGGTGGGGCCGGTGCGCGCGCCGCTGACCGACCCGGGACGCGACGACCTCGCGGCCCTCGACGCGCTGCTCAACACCGGACTCGACCTCGCAGGAGCCACCCGATGACGCAGAAGCCCTCCAGGAACCTGACGATCGCCGAAGTCCGGCTCACGCCGGTGCTGATCTCGGACCCGCCGCTGCTCAATGTGCACGGTGTGCACCAGCCGTACACCCCCCGGCTGGTCGTCGAGATCGTCACCGAGGACGGGGTCACCGGCATCGGTGAAACCTACGGCGACACCAAGTACCTGGACATCGCACGCCCGTACGCGGAGCTGCTGCCCGGGCACTCCATCGCCGACTTCAACGGCCTGGCCGCCCTCGCCCAGCAGGTCGGCATCGACGAGGCGCGGGTCGAGGACGCGGTCGACGTGGGGGGCCTGCGGGGTATCCAGACCGCCGACAAACTGCGGCTGTCCGTCTTCTCGGCCTTCGAGGTGGCCTGCCTCGACGCGCTGGGCAAGGTCCAGGGGCTTCCGGTGCACGCGCTGCTCGGCGGAAAGGTGCGCGACACCGTCGAGTACAGCGCGTATCTCTTCTACCGCTGGGCCGAACACCCGGACGGTGCGGGGGAGCGGGACTCCTGGGGAGAGGCCGTGGACCCTGCCGGCATCGTCGCGCAGGCGCGGCGCTTCGTGGACGACTACGGCTTCACCTCCTTCAAGCTCAAGGGCGGGGTCTTCCCGCCGGCCGAGGAGATCGCAGCGATCAAGGCCCTGGCCGAGGCCTTCCCGGGCCACCCGCTGCGGCTCGACCCCAACGGCGGCTGGTCCCCCGAGACCTCGCTGAAGGTCGCGGCCGAACTGGCCGACGTGCTCGAATACCTGGAGGACCCGACCTCCGGCACGGCGAACATGGCCGAGGTCTCGGCGGCCGTCAAAGGCGCGGGGAGCAGGGGGGCCGGCGGACGGCAGGAGGGCGTCCTCCTCGCCACCAACATGTGTGTGACGACGGTCCCGGAGATCCGTGAGGCATTCCTCACCGACGCGGTCCAGGTCGTTCTCTCCGACCACCACTACTGGGGCGGACTGCACGCCACCCGTGAACTGGCCGCGATCTGCCGCACCTTCGGTGTCGGACTCTCCATGCACTCCAACACCCATATGGGTATCAGCCTCGCCGCGATGACCCATGTGGCCGCCACCGTGCCCAACCTGGACTACGCCTGCGACAGCCACTACCCGTGGCAGACGGACGACGTGATCACCGCCCGTCATGTCTTCACGGACGGCCGCCTCCCGGTCTCCGGGGCCCCGGGCCTCGGCGTCGAACTCGACCGCGAGAAACTCGCCGCTCTGCACCGCCGCTGGCTCGACGACGACGGCACCATGCGCGACCGTGACGACGCGGCCGCCATGCGCAAGGGCACAGGGTACGAGGACTGGACGGGGCCGGTTCTGCCGCGCTGGTGACAGCGGCCGGGGCGAGGGATCGGGCAGACTGGCCTGATTGCACCGCAACCGGGGAGCGCAGGGTGGTCTACGACAACAAGACTCTCGACCCGCTGGACGGGCTGCGCGCCCCCCAGGACCCCGAGTGCGACGTCTTCCTCACCGGCACGGTCTTTCTGGACATCATCTTCACCGGACTGGACAGCGCCCCGGTACGCGGTACCGAGTCCTGGGCGCGCGGCATGGGATCGAGCCCCGGCGGGGTGGCCAACATGGCCACCGCGCTGGCCCGGCTCGGACTGCGCACCTCGCTCGCCGCCGCCTTCGGCGACGATCACTACGGCGAATACTGCTGGGACGCCCTGGAGCAGGGCGAACAGATCGACCTCTCGCGGTCCCACACGGTGCCCGGCTGGCACTCGCCGGTCACCGTGTCGATGGCGTACGAGGGCGAGCGGACCATGGTCTCGCACGGCCACCAGGCCCCGCCGCCCGCCGGGAGCTATCCCAACTGCCCGCCCCGGGCCAGGGCGGCGGTGGCATCGCTCGGCCCCGGCAGCCGGGAGGAGTGGGTCGCCAGCGCCGCGAGCCGCGGCACGAAGGTCTTCGCCGACGTCGGCTGGGACGAGACCGGACGCTGGGATCTGGCGGCCCTGCCCGACCTGCGGCACTGCGAGGCCTTTCTGCCCAATGCCGAGGAGGCGATGCGCTACACCCGCACCGACTGCCCGCGCGCCGCGGCGCACGCCCTGGCCGAGATGGTGCCGCTCGCGGTGGTCACGCTGGGCGCGGAAGGTGCCTACGCGGTGGACGGCTCGACCGGCGAGGCCGCATCGGTGCCCGCCATCGCCGTCGAGGCGCTCGACCCCACGGGCGCCGGCGACGTCTTCGTCGCCGGCTTCGTGACCGGCACGCTGGCGGGCTGGCCGCTCGCCGACCGCCTCGCGTTCGCCGGACTGACCGCGGCGCTGTCGGTGCAGGAGTTCGGCGGCTCGCTGTCGGCGCCCGGCTGGGCCGAGGTGGCCGCCTGGTGGCAGCAGGTGCGGACCTGTGAAGGGCAGGACCTGGCAGCGCTGCGCCGCTACGCCTTCCTCGAGGACCTGCTGCCCGCGGCGGCCCGGTCCTGGCCCCTGCGCAGGGCCGTACCGACGATCGGCTTCCGCGCGCCGTGAAACGGCACGCACGGTGGGCTAAAACCTCTCGGCGTTGTCAGTGCGGAGCCGTAGGCTGGTGGTCCAGAGGTTGTCGAGCAGCGACGGCCCTGCAACGGGAGGTATGCGCAGGCCCGAGGGCCGGCCCATGACTCAGTCACCCACACAGCCGCAGGCACGTGCCCAGATCAGGATTCCGGCCGCACACCCCATGGTGATGCTCCTCGGGTCGGGCGACTCGTTGCTGCGCGTGATCGAAGCGGCGTTCCCGGCGGCCGACATCCATGTCCGGGGCAATGAGATCAGTGCCACGGGAGGGGCGGCGGATGTCGCCCTGATCCAGCGCCTGTTCGACGAGATGATGCTGGTGCTCCGCACCGGGCAGCCGATGACGGAGGACGCAGTGGAACGCTCGATCGCCATGCTCCGGACAAGCGAGAGCGGCGATGGGGAACCCGGGGGCGAGACACCCGCCGAGGTACTCACCCAGAACATCCTCTCCAGCCGCGGTCGCACCATCCGCCCCAAGACGCTCAACCAGAAGCGGTATGTCGACGCCATCGACAAGAACACCATCGTGTTCGGCATCGGTCCCGCGGGCACCGGCAAGACCTATCTCGCCATGGCCAAGGCAGTGCAGGCCCTGCAGTCCAAGCAGGTCAGCCGGATCATCCTGACCAGGCCCGCGGTCGAGGCGGGCGAGCGGCTCGGGTTTCTTCCGGGCACGCTCTTCGACAAGATCGATCCGTATCTGCGCCCGCTCTACGACGCACTCCACGACATGCTGGACCCGGACTCGATCCCGCGGCTGATGGCGGCCGGGACGATCGAGGTGGCGCCGCTGGCCTACATGCGCGGTCGCACGCTGAATGACGCGTTCATCATTCTCGACGAGGCGCAGAACACCAGCGCCGAGCAGATGAAGATGTTCCTCACCAGGCTCGGCTTCGACTCCAAGATCGTCGTCACCGGCGATGTCACCCAGGTCGACCTGCCGAACGGAACCAAGAGCGGTCTGCGCCAGGTCCAGGACATCCTGGAGAACATCGACGATGTGCACTTCTCCCGGCTCACCTCCCAGGATGTCGTCCGGCACAAGCTCGTCGGCCGTATCGTCGACGCGTACGAGAAGCACGACAGCCAACACAGGCTGTGACATGAACTGAAAGAGTCACCGCGCACCATGTCGATCGACGTCAACAACGAGTCCGGAACCGAGGTCGACGAGCAGGCGATCCTCGACATCGCCCGCCATGCCCTCGCCCGGATGCGGATCCACCCGCTCTCCGAGCTCTCGGTGATCGTGGTGGACACCGCCGCCATGGAGCAGCTGCACATCCAGTGGATGGACCTGCCGGGTCCGACCGATGTGATGTCCTTCCCGATGGACGAGCTGCGTCCGCCGGCCAAGGACGACGAGGAGCCCCCGCAGGGGCTCCTCGGTGACATCGTGCTCTGTCCCGAGGTCGCCAAGCAGCAGGGCGAGGAAGCCCCGACCCAGCACTCCATGGACGAGGAGCTCCAGCTCCTCACCGTCCACGGAGTGCTGCATCTGCTCGGATACGACCACGAGGAGCCCGACGAGAAGGCCGAGATGTTCGGTCTCCAGGCAGCCATCGTCGACGGCTGGCGGACGGAGAAGGGGCTGACAGGTCCTTCCCCGGCGCCGACCGTTTCATGAGCGCACAGCTGATCGTCGGCGCGGTCGCCCTGGTCGTCATCGCCTGGCTGGCGGCGAGCGCCGAGGCGGGCATCGCCCGTACGTCGACCTTCCGCGCCGCCGAGGCCGCCCGCTCCGGGCGGCGCGGCAGCGAGAAGCTGGCGCAGATCGCCGCCGACCCGACCCGCTATCTCAACCTGGCGCTGCTGGTCCGGGTCGCCTGCGAGATGGCCGCCGGCTCCCTGGTCACCTATGTCTGTCTGCGGGAGATCACCGAGACCTGGCAGGCCCTGGCCCTGGCCATCGGTGTGATGGTCCTCGTCAGCTATGTCGCGGTGGGTGTCTCGCCGCGCACCATCGGCCGCCAGCACCCGCTCAACACCGCGACGGCGGCGGCCTATGTGCTGCTGCCGCTTGCCCGGGTGATGGGCCCGGTGCCGCAGTTGCTGATCCTCATCGGCAACGCGCTCACTCCCGGAAAGGGCTTCCGGAAGGGGCCGTTCGCCTCCGAGGCCGAACTGCGCGCGATGGTCGATCTTGCCGAGCAGGAGTCCCTCATCGAGGACGACGAGCGCCGGATGGTGCACTCCGTCTTCGAGCTGGGCGACACTCTCGTACGCGAGGTGATGGTCCCGCGCACCGACCTGGTCTGCATCGAACGCTCCAAGACGATCCGTCAGGCCACCACTCTGGCGCTGCGTTCGGGCTTCTCCAGGATCCCGGTGACCGGTGAGAACGAGGACGACATCGTCGGCATCGTCTATCTCAAGGACCTGGTCAGGAAGACACACATCAGCCGGGAA
Source organism: Streptomyces sp. NBC_00344 (assembly GCF_036088315.1). Taxonomy (NCBI): domain Bacteria; kingdom Bacillati; phylum Actinomycetota; class Actinomycetes; order Kitasatosporales; family Streptomycetaceae; genus Streptomyces; species Streptomyces sp. NBC_00344. The sequence continues at coordinate 4,795,948 of NZ_CP107996.1, forward strand.
GCGGAGAGCGATCTGGTCTCCACCGCCATGCGCTCGGCGGTGTTCGTGCCCGACACCAAGAACGCCGGGGATCTGCTGCGTGAGATGCAGCAGGACCGCAACCACGTCGCCGTCGTCATCGACGAGTACGGCGGCACCGCGGGCATCGTCACCATCGAGGACATTCTCGAGGAGATCGTCGGCGAGATCACCGACGAGTACGACCGTGAGCTGCCCCAGGTCGAGGAGCTGGGCGAGGGGCGCTTCCGGGTCACCGCCCGGTTGGACATCGACGATCTGGGTGAGCTCTACGGCCTCGACGAGTTCGACGACGAGGACGTGGAGACGGTGGGCGGCCTGCTGGCCAAGGCGCTGGGCAGGGTCCCGATCGCCGGGGCGTCCGCGGTGGTCGATCTTCCGGACGGACGGCGGCTGCGGCTCACCGCCGAGTCCCCGGCCGGCCGCCGCAACAAGATCGTCACCGTGCTGGCCGAGCCGGTTCCGGCAGAGGAGACAGCGGAGTGACACCGCAGGAACTCAGATCCTTCTGCCTGGAGTTCAACGCCGCCACCGAGGAATTCCCTTTCAACCCCGAGGTCTCGGTGTTCAAGGTGTGCGGCAAGGTCTTCGCGCTGACCCATCTGGACGGCGACCCCCTCACGGTCTCCCTCAAGTGCGATCCGGACGAGGCGGTGCGGTTGCGCGCCGCCCACCGGGCGATCGTTCCCGGCTGGCATCTCAACAAGCGCCACTGGAACACGGTGACGGTCGGCCAGGTGCCCGACCGGCTGGTCCGTGAACTCATCGAGGACTCGTACGACCTGGTGGTGGCGGGGCTGCCGAAGGCCGAACGGCTTCGCCTCGACCGGCCCTGACCCCCCGGCCCCGGCCGCACCTGTTCCGGGCCCGCTGCCGGGGTCCGACCGAGGTGCGCGGCAAAGGGGCGATGAGGTGATCTTGAAGCCCTGAGTGGCGCCCCGGCTCACTCGTCGGCGTTGTCGTCTCCGGCGAGGAGGCGGTGGACGGTGGCGGCCGAGGGGTGCTCGCCCCTTGTTCCCACCCGCTTGTTCCTGCCCGAGGGAATGACGAGCTCGCGGGCGATCTGCGGGACAGCGCCGCCCCGGGTGCGCAGGTCGCGGGCGTGAAGATCAGGGAAGGCCGGACCGGTTCCGGCGGAGGACCGTGATCTCTCCGACTGCGCATTTCTGCGAACGCATGGAGTGACCGCGTTCCCCACCGTGGCTGCCACAGATTGACGGCCACCGTGAGGGTCCCCAGACTGGTGGGGAAGGGGTGGGGAAGGGAGCGGGTCGTGCGTCGTGGGCACAGCGAACTCGCCCGGTTGCTGACGGCAGCGGAGACGGCAGCGCCCGTGGAGGCCGTCGACGTGGTCGCAGAGGATCTGCGGTTGCGTTTCAAGGCGACGAAGGTCTCTTTCCTCATCGTGGACCTGACAGGAAAGGCTGTGGCGCGGCTGTCCACAGCCGGCGCCGTGGACGGCGGGCGCGAAACGGAGCGGATCCCCCTGTTCGGCACTGTCTACGAGCATGTGATCCGTACCCAGCGGCTGTATCAGGAGGCGATCGGCCAGGAACAGCGTGTGATCGTTCCGGTCACCAACCGGGGGGACGCCATCGGTCTGCTGGAATTGCTCCTGCCGACCGAAGTCGGAGCGGACGTCCTCGACGAGATCGGGGAAGCCGCCCACATCCTGGCCTACATCGTGATCGCCAACGGGCGCTTCACCGACCTCTACACCTGGGGCAAACGCTCCAGGCCTCCCACCCTGGCTGCAGAAATCCAGTACCAGCTGCTGCCCCTGTCGCTCTCGTGCGAGGCCGCACAGTTCACGCTGTGCGGGAGCCTGGAGCCCTCCGAAGACCTCAGCGGCGACACCTTCGACTACGCCATGGACCGCGGCACCCTGCACCTGTCGGTGACCGACCCCATGGGACATCACATCGACGCCGCCCTGGCCGCCACGGTCTTGGTGGGCGCCCTGCGCGGCGCCCGCCGCGCAGGAGCCGACCTGGCCGAGCAAGCCCGCCGAGCCGACCAGGCCCTGGCCGACCACGGCCGCGGTCACGCCACCGGACAGCTGCTGCGCATCAACCTCGACACCGGGCAGGCCCAGCTCGTCAACGCCGGCCACCCCTGGCCGCTGCGCATGCGCGAGGGGGCTGTGGAGGCGATCACCTGCGAGGTGGACCATCCCTTCGGGCTGGCCTTGCCCGCGCCCCACCCCTATCGCATTCAGGACCTCGATCTGCGCCCGGGCGACCGTCTGCTCATGTTCACCGACGGCATGCTCGAACGTCATGCGGAGAAGGTCGATCTGCCCGCCCTGCTGGAGCGCACCCGGGACCTGCACCCGCGGGAGACCTCACTGGCGCTGACGTCCGCAGTCCTGGAGGCCGCCGGCGGCCGGCTCGACGATGATGCCACCGTGATGTGCCTGGACTGGCACGGCCCCCGGGAGACCGAGCGACACGTCAGCTCCGGCGCGGACACTCAGCAAGCCTCAGGCGGCCGCACGAAGCCGCGGCCGTGACCAGGGCCGCGGAGTGCCGGTCCTGAGTCAGCGCCAGCGGGGGCGGGGACCGTCGCTCCGGGCGGGGCGACGAACGGCCTGAGGCCGTATCCGGTGTGCACCGGATACGGCCTGTGGCCCCGCTCGCCCTCGTCAACTGCGGTTCTCTCCGCGCGTTCCCAGGCCGGCAGCGACCAGCAGTGCGGCTCCGATCACGATCGCCGCGTCGATACCGAGCACCGTCCGCACCCCACCGAAGAGGGTGGACTGGGTGGTGGCCAGTACACCCAGCAGCGGAATACCGATGGTGATGCCGACCTGCTGCGTGGTGGTGACCAGGCCGGTGGCCAGGCCCTGTTCGTCGTCCGGGACACCTGATGTGACGGTCAGTCCGTACGAGATGATCGCGCCCAGGTGAGCCATGCTGGCGGTCGAGACGCCGATCGTCGCGAGCCAGACACCCGAGTGGGCGCCGATGCCGGCCATCGAGCCGATGAACAGGCCCTGCACGAGCAGGGAGCCGACCAGCACCCGGTGTGCGCCGAACCTGCCGATGACCTTGGGGGCGAAGGCACCGGCGAAGGCCGAAGCCACGCCCTGGACGCCGAAGATCAGTCCCGTTTCGAGGCTGGAGAGGTTCAGCACCTCCTGGAAGTACAGGGTCAGCACGAAGATGACGGTCGACATCATCGAGAAGGTGACAAGGCCGCCCAGGTTGCCCCACGCGACCGTGCGCCGCTTCAGCATCGGCAGCGACACCAGCGGGACGGCGGAGCGGGACTCGATGACCACGAAGGCAGCCAGCAGGACGACACCGAGGACCAGAGTGACGAGGACGTCCGCGTGGCCGAAGCCGCTCTGCGCCGCCGTCGACAGGGCGTAGATCAGAGCGAGCAGACCACCGGTGACGGCGACGGCACCCGGCACGTCGAGACGCGGCCGCTCGGGGACGGGGGCACCTCCCATGCCCTTGCGGCCGTGGGGGAGCGACTCGGTCAGCAGTCCCGGCGCCAGCGCCAGCACGATGACCGACGCCGCGCCGAGCAGCCCCATGGTGGACCGCCAGCCCAGCGTGTCGGTCAGCACGCCGCCCAGCACCATGCCGGCGGTGAAGCCCAGCGAGAGCAGCGTGCCGCTGATTCCCAGCGCCCGGTCACGCAGCGGGCCTTCGGGGAAGGTGGTGGTCAGCAGGGACATCCCGGTCGGCACGATGACCGCGGCGCCGAGCCCCTGCAGCGCCCGCCCGGCCAGGAAGGCCTCCTGGTTCCAGGCGCAGGTGGCGATCAGTGAGGCGGCGCCGAAGACCGCGAGTCCGCCGAGGAACAGCCTGCGCCGTCCGAACAGGTCGGCGATCCGGCCGAAGAGGAGCAGGAAGCCACCGGACGGCAGGGCGAAGGCGGTGACGGCCCATTGCAGGCCTGCCTGGCTCATGCCGAGATCCCTGCCGAGGGCCGGCAGTGCCACGTTCAGTACGGAGAAGTCGAGCGCCACCATGAACTGGGCGGCGCACAGCACGAACAGAACGAGCCTGGCCCGGCTGGAGAGCCGCTCGGGAGCGGTGTGCGGGGCGGGGTCGGGGGTCGTGATGCGGGTTGATGCGGTGTCTGTCGCCATGCCCATGAGCCTCGTGCTTCGGGAGCAATCGTGGGGAGCGGCAACTTATGCTGGTGGCCGCACCACCAGGCAGCCGTACAGGGGGATGGCGTGGCGAGTCCGACGGAGATCAAGCCGGAGGGGTTCAGGCCCGGCACCAAACCACACCGGCTCAGTGAGCTCAGGGAGTTCCTGATGAGCCGGCGCGCCCGGATCACCCCGGCCGAGGCCGGACTGCCGGACGGCGGAGCCCGGCGCCGCACCCCGGGGCTGCGCCGTGAGGAGGTCGCCGTCCTCGCCGGCGTCGGGGTCTCCTGGTACCAGTGGCTCGAACAGGGCCGGGACATCACCGTGTCGCCGCAGGTGCTCGACTCGGTGGGACGGGTACTGAGGCTGAGCAGCGTCGAGCGCCGTCATCTGTATGTGCTGGCAGGTCTCAACCCGCCCCCGGCCGAGGTCGACCCGGCGGACGTGAACATGTGCGACGGGCTGCAGCGGCTGATCGACGCCTGGATGCCCTTCCCCGCGCACATCATGGACCGGTACTGGAACACGGTCCTCTACAACGACGCGGCGGCGATGGTGCTGGCCATGCGCCCCGACATCGTGCAGAACTGCCTGATCGCCTTCTTCACCGATCCCGTCTACCGGTCCCGCAACCGCCAGTGGGAAGCCATCGCCCACCAGGTGGTCGCGCAGTTCCGGTCCGCCTGTTCGGAGTGCCCGGACGACGAGGGCTTCCAGGCCGTGGTTGACGAGGCAAAGGAACTCAGCCCCGAATTCGCCGAGTTGTGGGAACGCCGGGACATCGCACCGGGCGGCCAGATCCAGAAGCAGCTGGAGCACCCGGTGGTCGGCACGCTGCATGTGGAGTCCACTCAGCTGAGAGTGCCCGCCCGCCCGGACCTGGCGATCGTGCTGCACACGCCGCTGCCCGACACCGGCACGGAGTCGAGGCTCCAGTGGCTGGCCTCGCCGGAGGGCCGCAGAGGGTCGATGTATCCGGTCGCAGGCTGACCGTCATCGGCCGGCCGGCCCGCCCTATGCTCGGCGCATGAGCGACAACACCGACCTCGACGCAGAGGACCGCAAGATCATCACCTTGGCGCGCAGCGCCCGGGCACGCAACGGGGTGCCCGAGGGCGCCGCCGTACGGGACGAGACCGGGCGCACCTATGTCGCGGGCACCGTGGCCCTCGAATCGCTGAAGCTCTCCGCGCTTCGCACCGCCGTCGCGATGGCGGTGGCGAGCGGTGCGCAGTCCCTGGAGGCGGCAGCCGTGGTCGGTGAGGCCGCCGAGGCGGCGGACGAGGACCGCGCCGCGGTGAGGGACCTGGGCGGCCCGGAGACACCGGTCCTGCTCGCGGGCCCCGACGGCACTCTGCGGTCCACGGTGACCGCGGGCTGACCACCGGTCGTACGTGCTGATGGCTGAGGGCGGTGCGCGGCCGATCGCCGCGCACCGCCCTCAGCCATGCGGCGGCCGTTGTCTTCACGGCCCGGTCATCGGCAGGCCGGCCCGGCAGCGGGCCCTTGGAACAGCGAGGGCCCAGGAACAACGGGCCTCTGGGACAACGGGCCCTGCGGACAACAGGCTCGTGGACCGCCGGTGGACCCGTCTCAGAGCGCGTCGCGGCCGCGCTCACCCGTCCGGACCCGGACCATCGTCTCCACCGGCACGGCCCAGACCTTGCCGTCCCCGATCTTCCCGGTGTGCGCCGCATCCACCACGGCGTCGATGACCGCGTCGGCCTCGGCGTCGTCGACCACGACCTCGATACGGACCTTCGGCACGAGGTCGATCCGGTACTCGGCGCCCCGGTAGACCTCGGTGTGCCCGCGCTGGCGCCCGTAACCGCTTGCCTCGGTGACGGTGAGTCCGTTGACTCCGAGTTCCTGGAGGGCGGTTTTCACCTCGTCCAGCTTGTGCGGCTTGACGACTGCGGTGACCAGCTTCATGGCTTGACCTTCTGCGTTGCGGAGGCGGAGAGCGGGGCACCGTGTCCCAGCACGCCGTGATCGTAGGCGCTCTCGGCGTGCACCGTCAGATCCAGGCCCTGATACTCGTGCTCCTCCTCCACCCGGAAGCCGGCCAGCCGGTCGATCGCCTTGCCGATGCCGTAGGTCACGGCGAAGGCGTACACCCCGACGGCCACCACGCCGACCGCCTGCCGGCCGAGCTGGCCGAAACCGCCCCCGTACAGCAGTCCTTCGGCGCCGCCGGTCATGGCGGAGGTCGCGAAGAGACCGATGAGTATCGTGCCGACGATGCCCCCGACCAGGTGCACCCCGACGACATCGAGCGAGTCGTCGTAGTTGAGCCTGAACTTCCATCCGACGGCGTACGAGCAGAGCACCCCGGCGACGAGTCCGACCACCAGTGCCCCGATCAGCCCGACCGAGCCGCAGGACGGAGTGATCGCCACCAGGCCGGCCACCGCGCCCGATGCCGCCCCCAGCGTGGTCGGGTGGCCGTCCCTGCGCTGCTCGACGAAGAGCCAGCCCAGCAGGCCGGTGCAGCCCGCGGCTAGCGTGTTGAGGAAGGCCGCGGCCGCCAGGCCGTTGGCGCCGAGCGCGGAGCCCGCGTTGAAGCCGAACCAGCCGAACCAGAGCAGCCCGGCGCCCATCACCACCATCGGCATGTTGTGCGGCCGCATGGCGTCCTTCTTGAAGCCGAGCCGTGGCCCGAGCACCAGACACAGGGCGAGCCCGGAGGCTCCGGAGCAGATCTCGACCGGCATCCCGCCGGCGAAGTCCAGCGCCTTGAGATCCGCCGCGATCCAGCCGCCGGGCCCCCACACCCAGTGCGCGACGGGAATGTATACGAGCAGCGTCCACACCGGGACGAAGATCAGCCAGGCTCCGAACCGCGCCCGGTCCGCGATCGCCCCGCTGATCAGCGCGGCCGTGATGATCGCGAAAGTGAGCTGGAACGTCGCGAACAGCAGCGTCGGGACGGTGCCCTGGACGTCGGAGGGGCCGATTCCGGCCATACCGAGGTGGCTGAGGCCACCGATCAGTCCGGCGAAGGCGTCGCCGCCGAAGACGAGCGAGTAGCCGGCCACCAGCCACACCACGGTCACCAGCGCGATAGAGACGAAGCTCATCATCAGCATGTTCAGCACGCTCTTGGTGCGGACCATGCCGCCGTAGAACAGCGCGAGGCCCGGCGTCATCAGCAGCACCAGCGCGGTCGCGGCGAGCAGCCAGGCGGTGTCGCCGGTGTCGATACCGGCCGCCAGGGTGGTCAGGGGTGTCGCAGCCGTTGCATGCGTCACAGGGGGGTCACCTCTCCCAGTACGGTCCGATAGAGGGTCGCCGCTCCGCGTTTCCGGGTGGCTGCACGCATGTTTCGTCCAGATTTCGTGTTGCGGGCGGGTTACCGGGAACTCACTGCGGGCCGTCTGGTCGGCGGGTCCCGGCCGATCGGGGAGAATGGGCGCCATGAGCGTTCACACCCAGTCTTCCGAAGCCTCCCACCGGGCCGGTTTCGCCTGCTTCGTCGGCCGCCCCAATGCGGGCAAGTCCACTCTTACGAACGCTCTCGTCGGCAAGAAGGTGGCCATCACCTCCAGCCGTCCGCAGACCACACGCCACACGGTGCGCGGCATCGTGCACCGCCCCGACGCGCAGCTGATCCTGGTGGACACACCGGGGCTGCACAAGCCGCGCACCCTGCTCGGTGAGCGCCTCAACGACGTCGTCCGCACGACCTGGGCCGAGGTCGACGTCATCGGCTTCTGCGTGCCCGCCGACCAGAAGCTCGGCCCCGGTGACAAGTTCATCGCCAAGGAGCTCGCCGGAATCAAAAAGACGCCGAAGATCGCGGTCATCACCAAGACCGACCTGGTCGACGGCAAGCAGCTCGCCGAGCAGCTCATCGCGATCGATCAGCTCGCCGCGGAGCTCGGCTTCGAATGGGCCGAGATCATCCCGGTCTCCGCCGTCGGCGACAAGCAGGTGTCGCTGCTGGCCGACCTCATCGCGCCGCTGCTCCCGCTCAGCCCGCCCCTCTACCCGGAGGGCGACCTCACCGACGAGCCCGAAATGGTGATGGTCGCGGAGCTGATCCGGGAGGCCGCGCTGGAGGGCGTGAGGGACGAACTGCCGCACTCCATCGCCGTTGTGGTCGAGGAGATGCTGCCGCGGGAGAACCGCCCGGCGGACCGGCCGCTGCTCGACATCCACGCGAACGTCTACATCGAGCGGCCCAGCCAGAAGGGCATCATCATCGGCCCCAAGGGCGCCCGCCTGAAGGATGTCGGCATGAAGTCCCGCAAGCAGATCGAGGCCCTGCTGGGCACGCCGGTCTTCCTCGACCTGCATGTCAAGGTCGCCAAGGACTGGCAGCGCGACCCGAAGCAGTTGCGCAAGCTGGGCTTCTGAGTCCGCAGCCGGACGCGAACGGCGGCCCGTGCCGGGCACGGGCGCCCGCCCGGCACGGGCGTCGTGGGCTCAGGCACCTTCTTTCAGCACCCGCGAGATCAGTGCCCGCTGCGCGTCGCTGAGGTGCGGATCCGCGCAGTGGACCGTCCGGCCGTCCACCGTGATCCGGTAGTGGAAGCCGTCCGGTACCCCGGCGGGTGGCGCGTCCTGGCCGGTGGTGAGCGCCTGTTCGGCCAGGACGTGCCACTCGTCCGCGTCGGGCCGGGCAGAGGTGTCCACCTCTGCCCGCCGCGCGATACCGGCGAATCCTCCCGTGCGGCTTACCTCGATACGCATGGGAACCTTCTACCCGTCGTCGGTTTGCTACGCGCCTGTCGGGACACCGACCTGCGACCACGCCTTCACGACCGCTTCCTGCTCCGCGCCGCCGCCGAAGCGGGCCGTCGCGGCGGCCACGGTCAGCCGGGCGAAGTCCGAGAAGCTCGCTTCGGCGGGCAGATCGCCGCCGGTCAGCGTGTCGTACCAGACGTGCCCCGCCCGCTCCCACGCCTTGCCGCCGAGCTCCCGGGCCAGCAGGTAGAAGGCATGGTTGGGGATGCCCGAGTTGAGGTGGACACCGCCGTTGTCGTCGTCAGTGGTGACGTAGCCGCTCATCGTCGCCGGCTGCGGGTCCTTGCCGAGCACGTCGTCGTCGTACGCGGTCCCCGGGGCCTTCATCGAGCGCAGCGCGACCCCGGAGACGCCGGACGCCAGCAGCCCGGCGCCGATCAGCCAGTCCGCCTGGTCCGCGGTCTGTCCCAGGGCGTACTGCTTGATGAGGGACCCGAAGACGTCCGAAACCGACTCGTTGAGCGCGCCGGACTGACCGGAGTAGGTGAGATTCGCGGTGTACTGGGTGACCCCGTGGGTGAGTTCGTGGCCGATGACGTCCACCGGGATGGTGAAGTCGAGAAAGATCTCGCCGTCGCCGTCCCCGAAGACCATCTGCGTGCCGTCCCAGAAGGCGTTGTTGTACTTCTCGTCGTAGTGGACGCTCGCGTCGAGCGGCAGGCCGTTGTCGTCGATCGAGTGCCGTCCGAAGGCCTTCAGGTAGAGCTCGAAGGTGGCGCCGAGCCCGGCGTACGCGCGGTTGACGGTCGCGTCCTTTCCGGCGTCGTCACCCTCGCCGCGCACCTTGTGGCCGGGCAGCGTGGTGCGGTGCCGGGCGTCGTAGACGGTGCGCCGGGGAGTGTCACGGGGGGTGCCGGGTGCGGCGAGGGTCGCGGTCAGCCGGCGGGTGCGGTGGGCGGAGTCGGCGCGCAGGGTGCGGCGGGCCGGTTCGGCGAGCGCCGGATCGTCGGCGCGGGCCAGCTTGTCGAGGATGTGGGGCGGCACGATCGTGCAGAAGACAGGATGCGCGTTCATGGTGTGCAATGTGGCACTGTGTCGTCGCTCTGTCACTGGTTGCTACCTGAATTGCCGAAAACGAGTGATGGGTCATCGTTTGGCCGTTACCTGCTGTGCATCCCGCATACTGATACGGCGGCGGCATTCCGGGCACCGCTGGGCTAGGCTGCCGTTCATCATGCGTTTCGGGCTGCTTCTCCTTAGCTGCCGCGGCGAGGGCCTGTAGTCGTAGGCCGACCCCCTCCCCGCGGAGTCTGGTGCTGCAGCGACACAGTCGGCCGTCCCACCGCTGGACACCCGAGGAGCCCTGCGCAGATGTCGAATCCGACGCCGATCACCAATGCCACCCAGACCCAGCAGCCGTCCGGGATGCCGGTCCACAAGTACCGCCCGTACGAGGCAGTGGAGATCCCGGACCGCACCTGGCCCGACAGCCGGATCACCAAGGCGCCGCGGTGGCTGTCCACCGACCTGCGTGACGGCAACCAGGCCCTGATCGACCCCATGTCGCCGGCCCGTAAGCGCGAGATGTTCGACCTGCTGGTGAGGATGGGCTACAAGGAGATCGAGGTCGGTTTCCCCGCATCCGGCGACACCGACTTCAACTTCGTGCGCTCCATCATCGAGGAAGAGGGCGCGATCCCCGAGGACGTGACGATCTCCGTCCTGACCCAGGCCCGTGAGGACCTGATCGAGCGGACCGTCGAGTCGCTGCGCGGCGCGCACCGGGCGAGTGTTCACCTCTACAACGCCACGGCGCCGACCTTCCGCCGGGTGGTCTTCCGCGGCTCCAAGGACGACATCAAGCAGATCGCCGTGGACGGCACCCGTCTGGTGGTCGAGTACGCCGAGAAGATCCTGGGCCCCGAGACGACCTTCGGCTACCAGTACAGCCCGGAGATCTTCACCGACACCGAGCTGGACTTCGCGCTGGAGGTCTGTGAAGCCGTCATGGACGTATGGCAGCCCGAGGCCGGCCGCGAGATCATCCTCAACCTGCCTGCCACCGTGGAGCGTTCCACACCGTCCACGCACGCGGACCGCTTCGAGTGGATGTCGCGCAACCTGTCCCGTCGCGAGTACGTCTGCCTGTCCGTCCACCCGCACAACGACCGCGGCACGGCCGTCGCCGCCGCCGAACTGGCCATCATGGCGGGCGCCGACCGTATCGAGGGCTGCCTGTTCGGGCAGGGCGAACGCACCGGCAATGTCGACCTGGTGACGCTGGGCATGAATCTGTTCAGCCAGGGCGTCGACCCGCAGATCGACTTCTCGCAGATCGACGATGTGCGCAGGACCGCCGAGTACTGCAATCAGATGGAGATCCACCCCCGCCACCCCTACGCGGGCGATCTGGTCTACACGTCCTTCTCCGGCTCCCACCAGGACGCCATCAAGAAGGGCTTCGACGCGATGGAGGCCGAAGCCGGGGCTCAGGGCCGCACGGTCGACGACATCGAATGGGCCGTCCCCTACCTGCCGATCGACCCCAAGGACGTGGGCCGCTCCTACGAGGCTGTCATCCGGGTCAACTCGCAGTCCGGCAAGGGCGGAATCGCCTACGTCCTGAAGAACGACCACAAGCTGGACCTGCCGCGTCGCATGCAGATCGAGTTCTCCAAGATCATTCAGGCGAAGACCGACGCCGAGGGCGGCGAGGTCACCCCGCAGGACATCTGGTCGATCTTCCAGGACGAGTATCTGCCGAGCCCCGGCGACTCGGGAACCCGGTGGGGCCGTATCCAGCTGCGCTCCGGACAGACGACCACCGACACGGACGGCAGGGACACCCTGACGGTCGAGGCGGTCGTCGACGGTGTGGAGACCGCGCTGACCGGCACGGGCAACGGTCCGATCTCCGCCTTCTTCGCCGCGCTGTCGGCGACCGGTGTGGACGCGCGGCTGCTGGACTACCAGGAGCACACGATGAGCGAGGGTGCCAGCGCGCTGGCCGCCTCCTACATCGAGTGCGCGATCGACGGAAAGGTGATGTGGGGTATCGGCATCGACGCCAACACCACGCGCGCCTCGCTGAAGGCGGTCGTCTCCGCGGTCAACCGGGCCGCCCGCTGACCGCGCGATCACGGCCCCGGACCGGGGTCGTGATCACGGTCATCACCGCACGTACGTGACCGATTACATGCTCCGGCTGATCCTGACCCCGTAATTCCCTTCTGACCTGGCACTTTTCCCGGCCCCTGCCACCTCGGGCGGTGGCCGGGGCCGAGTCTTCTCCGGCCAGGGGCTGACGTCACATCATCAATGTGGCTAACATCACGTCCACGCGGCAACGTTGCCGAGGGGTTACGGAGGTGAACCGTGCTGCCAAGCCGAGGACGAAGCGGCAAGAAGTCGATCATCTGGGCCGTCCGCACCTCCTGGGAGACCGTCGGCGACGGCGAGTTCTTCTGCGCGGACTGCGGAGGGGACCGCAACTACCTCCGGCGCACCGGACGTCGCCGTCTCACCGTCCTGGGCCTCCCGCTGCTGGCACGCGGCCGCACCGGGCCGGTGATCGAATGCGCCGCCTGCGAGACCCGGTTCACCACCGAGGCGCTCGACCACCCCACCACCACCCGCTTCTCCGCCATGCTGCGCGACGCCGTGCACACCGTCACGCTCGCCGTGCTCACCGCAGGCGGAGCTTCGTCCCACACCGTCACCGAGACCGCGGTCGCCACGGTCAGGGCCGCCGGGTTCGACGAATGCACCGAGGAGCAGCTGACCGCACTGGTCGACGCCCTCGCCGCCGACACGGGCCGCTTCGTCACCGACGCCGAGCCGTGCGGCGCGGCGCTGACCATCGAACTGCACGAGGCCCTGCAGCCGTTGGCTCCGCACCTCGCCCCGGCGGGCCGCGAATCGATTCTCCTCCAGGGCGCCCGTATCGCTCTGGCGGACGGGCCGTACAGCCCGGCGGAACGAGAGGTGCTGGCCACCGTCGGCGGGGCGCTGCAGCTCTGCGCCCAGGACACCTCACGCCTGCTGACGGCGGCGGCCCGGATGCCGTCCTGAACCGTCAGGCTCAGAAGTCCCAGGTGCGCGAGCAGAGGACCAGCCGGTAGCCGTCCGGATCCACCACGGTCACCCCGTGCGTGTCCCAGTAGGGATTGTGCGAGGTGACGCGGGTGCCGCCCGTCTCGATCAGCCGGTGCACCAGGTCCTCGGCGACCGGCTCCCCCAGGTACACCACGAACAGGTCGTCCACGGTGGGTGCCGGGACCAAAGGATCCTCGGGGTCGTGGGTGAGCTCGAAGTGCCAGCTGCCCCCGGGTGGGCCGACCATCAGCAGATCGTGTTCGCCGGACACGTGCGCGCCGGTGCGCCAGATGACCTCCAGCCCGAGCCCTTCGACGTAGAAACGCTCGGCGGCGGCGAGATCCCCCGACGGCCGCGCGACGCGCACCCGGGTGCTGGAATCGATCATGGGGCGGGAGTGTAGTTGCTCCGCCCGCTGCACCGCGTACTCCCGGGGGAGTAATGCGCCCAGCGGACCACCCCTGGCGGTATCCGCGGAGTCGGCCCGGCGCGCGATGACCGGGAGCTCTCCGGCCGGGACTCTGGAAGGGACAGCTGATCCGTCCTGAGGAGGAACCGCATGAGGCCAGGGAACACGGGATCCGGGGACGAACCGGGCGGCCGGCGGCGTTGGTTGCTGCCGTGGGCCGTCGTCGCCCTGTGGGTCGCGGTTCTCGCGATCGCAGCGCCGTTCGCCGGCCGGCTCGGCGATGTGCAGCGCGACAACATCGTGGACTATCTGCCGGCCGGTGCCGACTCCACCCAAGTGGCGAAAATTCAACAGGCCCTGCCTGGTGGGGAGTCCACCGACCTGGTGCTCGTGTATCACCGTGCGGGCGGGCTGACCGCGGAGGACCGGGCGACCGCGGAGCGGCAGATCGCGGCCGTCGCCGCGGCACACCGGCTCTCCGCCACTCCTGCGGCCGTCGCTTCCGTGGACGGCACGACGCTGATGGCGCCGGTCTCGGCGAACGGGCCGGGCAGTGACGACGCGGCCCGCACCGCCTTCGTCGACTCGGTACGGGAACAGGTGAACGGCGGCGCGGGGCTGAGCGCCGAGGTCGGCGGGCCGGGCGCCGTACAGGCCGACATGAGCAGCGTCTTCGGTTCGATCGACGGCAAGCTGATGATCGCGACCGTACTGGTCGTCGCCCTGCTGCTGATCGTCATCTACCGCAGCCCGTTCCTCTGGCTGGTCCCGTTGCTCGCGGTGGGCGCGGCGGCCCTCACCACCCGGGCCGCGGTCTACGGTCTTGCCCAGGGCTTCGGCCTCACGGTCACCAGTCAGAGCGCCGGGATCATGACCGTGCTGGTCTTCGGCGCCGGCACCGACTACGCGCTGCTGCTCACCGCGAGATACCGGGACGAACTGCGTCGCGTGCCGCGGCCCTACGAGGCGATGCGAGCGGCCCTGCGCGGATGCGGGCCCGCCGTGCTCGCGTCATCGGGGACCGTCGCCGCCGGTCTGCTCTGTCTCCTCGCCGCCGATCTGAACAGCTCGAGCGGGCTGGGCCCGGTCGGTGCGGTGGGCGTGATGGGTGCGCTTGCCGCGATGTTGACGCTGCTGCCCGCCGTGCTCGTCCTGCTCGGCCGCCGGGTGTTCTGGCCGCTCGTCCCCGCGTACGGCAGCGCGCCCCGGCAGCGCCGCTCGGCCTTCGCCGCGATCGGCAGCACCGCGGGCCGCAGGCCCGGCGTGATCCTTGCCTGCGGTGGCATCCTGCTGGGCGCGCTCGCCCTCGGTGTGTTCCGGCTGCCGGGTGACCTCGCCCAGCAGGACGGCTTCACCGACCGCCCGGAGTCCGTGTCCGCGCTGCGGACCGCCACCGCCGCCTTTCCCGAGCGCGGCAGCCAGCCCATCAGCGTGCTGGCACCGACGCGGAGCGCCGACGGTGCGCTGGCGCGGGCCAGAGGCACCGGCGGAGTGGCGTCGGCGACACGCGGACGCAGTGCGGCCGGGTGGACGGAGATCTCCGTCATCGCCGAGGACGCACCCGAGTCCAAGGGCGAGACCCGCACCATCGAAGCGCTGCGGGCGGACCTGCCCGGCAGCCTGGTCGGCGGCCCCAGCGCCCAGCAGCTCGACCTGGAGCACACCAACGCTCACGACCGAGGGGTTGTGGTCCCCCTGGTGCTCAGCGCCGTGCTGCTCATCCTGATCGTCCTGCTGCGCAGTCTGGTGGCGCCGCTGATCCTGGTGGCCGCGGTAGTCGCGGTATGGGGCGCTGCCATGGGCATCGGCGGGCTGGTCTTCTCGCCGCTGCTCGGGTTCGATGGCATCGACCCGGGGCTGCCGTTGCTCTGGTTCGTCTTCCTGGTGGCACTCGGCGTCGACTACGGCATCTTCCTGATGCACCGCACCCGTGAGGAAACCCTGGCGGGTGCCCGCCCGGCCGACGCGGCGCTGACCGCGCTGCGGACGACCGGCAGTGTCATCGCCTCCGCCGGCGTCGTCCTGGCCGCGACGTTCTCGGTCCTGATGAACCTGCCGCTGGTGATGATGGTCGAGATGGGGTTGGTGGTGGCGGTCGGTGTTCTGCTCGACACCTTCCTCGTGCGGACCTTTCTGGTGACCAGCGCGAGCCTGCTGCTCGGGCGTCTGATGTGGTGGCCCGGAAAGCTCAGCCGGCGGCCCGCCGCCGGAGCACCGCAGCAGGAACGCGCACGGGTGGGTACGCACTGAACGCGAGGGCGGCCACGGCGCGGTGGACAACGGGAGGACGGAACGGTGGACAAGCCGGAGACGACGGTCGTGGCGACCGGAACAGCGGGCCGCCCGAATCTGGGGGAACGCATAGCGGCCGCGATGGGCCGCGACCCGCTGACCGTGCCGCACCGTCTGCGCAACGACGCGTTCCTGGCGGCGGCCGTCGCGGTGACGGCCGTCGCCCTGGTCTTCTGGGGTGACGAGGGCAGGCGGCCCGATGTCCTCGGCTGGACGCTGCTGACCTGCAGTGTCGTGGCGCTGGTGTGGCGACACAGCCGCCCGGTGCTCGTCCTGTTGGCGGTGCTCGCCTGTGTCGTTCCGTACCACGCGGCCGACAACAGCCATTTCGCGGCGGTCCCGGGCTCCCTGGTCGCCGTCTACACCGTGGCCGTCACCCGGCGGCCGCTGCACGCGCTGCTGATCGGCGCCGGAGTCATCTCGCTCGCCGTGACGGTGATGTTCCAGGTGGGTGCGCACGAGGGCCAGCAGGCGCTGCGCACATCGGGCTGGATCCTGTCGGTGCTGATCCTCGGAGTGGACCTGCGCACCTACCGCCGCTACATCGCGTCCGTCGTCGGCCGGGCCGAGCGGGCCGAGCGGACCAGAGAGGAGGAGGCCGCCCGCCGGGTCGCCGAGGAGCGGCTGCGGATCGCCCGCGATCTGCACGATCTGCTCGCCCACTCGATCACCCTGATCGGTGTACAGACATCGGTGGCCTCCCACGTCCTGCTCACCGACCCCGAACGTCTGGACCGGGCCGCCATCGCGAAGGCCCTCGACGATGTCTCGGAGACCTGTCGGTCGGCCCGCGGAGAACTGCGGACCACTCTGGAGGTGCTGCGGTCCGACAGGAGTTCCGAAGACCCGCTTCCGGCCCCGGCCGCGCTGCCCGATCTTGCGGCCGTGCCTGACCTGGTGCGCGCAGCCGAGGCGGCCGGAGCCTCGGTCGACCTGACCCTGCCGGCGGCCGGTGTCCGGCCCGCTGCCGCCGCGGCGGCCTACCGGATCGTGCAGGAGGCACTGACCAACGCGGTACGGCACGCCGGCCCCGGCGTACGGATACGCGTGCGGGTGCTGCCTGTCGCCGGAACGCTGCGGGTCACGGTCAGCGATGACGGCTCGCCGCACGCCGGAGCGGTCCCGGCGGGGGGCGGCAGAGGATCAGCCGTTCCCGGGGCCGTGGGGTTCGGGCTGATCGGGATGCGGGAGCGGGCCCGCAGCCTGGGCGGCACGCTGGCCGCGGGGCCGCGCCCCGACGGTGGCTTCGAGGTGTGTGCCGTACTGCCACTGCTCCAAGAGGAGGGGACCGTATGAGCCTGATCCGTGTGCTGCTGGCCGACGACCAGACGCTGGTACGCGCCGCTTTCGCCATGCTGATCGGGTCGGCCCCCGACATGGAGGTGGTGGGCGAGGCCGGCACCGGCCGTGAGGCGGTCGCGCTCGCCCGGTCGGCCCGCGCCGATCTCGTGGTGATGGATCTGCGGATGCCGGATCTGGACGGTATCGCGGCCACCCGTCTGATTGCGGCCGACGAGGACCTTGCCGGAGTCCGGGTACTGGTCCTGACCACCTACGACACCGATGACCATGTCGTCGACGCGTTGCGCGCAGGAGCGTCGGGCTTCCTGGTCAAGGACACCAGGCCGGCGGACCTTCTCGACGCGATCCGGATGGTCACCGCCGGCGACGCCCTGCTCTCCCCGGGCCCCACCGCCCGGCTGATCGCCAGGGTGCTGCGCAGCCCCGAACCCCCGGCCACCGGCGGCCCCGACGGCCTCTCCGACCGGGAGCGCCAGGTACTCGCCCTCGTGGCGCGAGGTCTGAACAACACCGAGATCGCCGAGTCCCTCGGACTCAGCCCGCTCACCGCCAAAACCCACGTCAGCCGCATCATGGGCAGACTCGACGCCCGTGACCGGGCCCAACTGGTCATCATCGCCTACGAGTCGGGTCTGGTCGTCCCGGGCTCCTGAGGGCTGTCCTCAGTTTTGTTTCCGCTGTCCTGAATGCCCTTCCCGGCATCACCGGCCGTTCCGGGAGCGGGTGTCCCACGGGCCCTTCGTAAAAACGTGAGCACTTGCTGCCGGAGTGTCATCCAGCTGCTCCTATGAGCCGCTGGTGAACAGAAGTGGCCACACTGTTCAGGTGCGGGGCGAGGGGGGTGCCCTGGGCGGGCTCCGGTTGCCTCGCCACTCCTGTGCAGGGGGGCCGGGGGCCGGCCCGGCTCCGGAACCGGTGCTCGGCGCCGCCCGTGTCACCCGTACGCGACAATGGAGCGCATGAGTCTGTTCCGGGACGACGGCATCGTGCTGCGGACCCAGAAGCTCGGTGAGGCCGACCGCATCATCACGCTTCTGACCCGCGGGCACGGGCGGGTGCGCGCCGTTGCCCGCGGGGTGCGGCGGACCAAGTCGAAATTCGGGGCGCGGCTGGAGCCGTTCTCCCACGTCGATGTGCAGTTCTTCGCGCGCGGCAGCGAACTGATCGGGCGCGGGCTGCCGCTGTGCACACAGAGCGAGACCATCGCTCCGTACGGTGGCTCGATCGCCGGTGACTACGCCCGCTACACCGCGGGCACGGCCATGCTGGAGACCGCGGAGCGCTTCACCGACCACGAGGGCGAGCCCTCCGTGCAGCAGTACCTGTTGCTGGTCGGCGGGCTGCGCACGCTGTCCCGGGGTGAGCACGCACCGAATCTCATCCTCGACGCGTTCCTGCTGCGCTCGCTAGCCGTCAACGGCTATGCGCCCAGCTTCGGCGACTGCGCGAGATGCGGCCTCGAAGGCCCGAACCGATTCTTCTCGGTCGCGGGCGGCGGCGTGGTGTGCGGGGACTGCCGGGTGCCCGGCAGCGTCGTACCCTCTGCGGAGGCCGTCGGACTGCTCAGTGCGCTACTGACCGGGGACTGGACGACTGCCGACGCGGCCGAGCCGCGGCACGTCAGGGAGGGCAGCGGGCTGGTGTCCGCTTATCTGCACTGGCACCTGGAGCGCGGACTGCGCTCGATGCGGTACGTAGAGAAGTAGCGAGAGGGAGACGAGCTCATGGCACGACGCGGGATTCTGGGGCGCAGTAAACGCGAGTACAAGGTCCCCGAACTGCACCCGTCGGGCGCGCGCCCGCCGAAGATCCCGGGCGAACTGGTGCCCAACCATGTCGCCGTCGTGATGGACGGCAACGGCCGCTGGGCGAAGGACCGCGGGCTGCCGCGCACCGAGGGGCACAAGGTCGGCGAGAGCACCGTGCTCGAAGTGCTCAACGGCTGTATCGAGATGGGCGTCAAGAACCTCTCGCTGTACGCCTTCTCCACCGAGAACTGGAAGCGCTCGCCGGAAGAGGTGCGCTTCCTGATGAACTTCAACCGCGACGTCATCCGGCGCAGGCGCGACGAGATGGACGAGCTCGGCATCCGGATCCGCTGGGTGGGCCGGATGCCCAAGCTCTGGAAATCGGTTGTCGAGGAGCTCCAGGTCGCCCAGGAGCAGACCAAGGACAACGACGCGATGACGCTGTACTTCTGCGTCAACTACGGTGGCCGCGCGGAGATCGCCGACGCCGCGCAGGCCATCGCACGCGATGTCGCGGCGGGCAAGCTCGACCCCGCGAAGGTCAATGAGAAGACCTTCGCCAAGTACATCTACTACCCGGACATGCCGGACGTGGACCTCTTTCTGCGCCCGAGCGGCGAGCAGCGCACGTCCAACTACCTGATCTGGCAGAGCGCCTACGCGGAGATGGTCTTCCAGGACGTGCTGTGGCCCGACTTCGACCGGCGTGACCTGTGGCGTGCCTGCCTCGAATTCGCCCAGCGGGACCGGCGGTTCGGCGGAGCGATAGAGGAGACCTCGGCCTGACCCGGGGGCGAGCCGCGGCAGACCTCAGCCGCGGCCTCAGCCCCAGAGGCAGATCTCGGACGGCCGGGGCCGGGCGGACGGCGCGCCGCGCCGTGACCCGGCCGCCGGGACCGGGCTCAGCCGTCCGAAGCCGAGGCCGCGCACTCCGAGCAGGTGCCGAAGACCTCCACCGTGTGCGCCACATTCACATAGCCGTGCTGCGCCGCGATCGACTCGGCCCACTTCTCCACCGCGGGCCCTTCGACCTCGACGGCCTTGCCACAGGTCCGGCAGACCAGATGGTGATGGTGATCGCCGGTGGAACAGCGCCGGTACACGGACTCGCCGTCCCCGGTGCGCAGCACATCGACCTCTCCCGCGTCCGCCAGCGACTGCAGGGTGCGGTACACGGTCGTCAGGCCGACCGAGTCGCCGCGGTGCTTGAGCACGTCGTGCAGCTCCTGCGCGCTGCGGAACTCGTCCACCTCGTCGAGCGCCGCAGCCACCGCGGCCCGCTGCCGGGTCGACCGGCCTCGTACTGGTGCTCCCGCCGTCACAGGTGCCTCCTTGCCGTCCGTCGCCCGCCGATATGTGGGGCCATTGTGCCAGTTCGGTCAGGTCCTGACCGCGTCCGCGGGCTGACGCGTGGCCGGGACCCGGAGGCCGCAACCTGCCTCGGCGGCCTCCGCGGCCCGTGCACGCCTTCTGGCGAGCGGTGCGGCCAGCGCTGTCAGGGCGATGAAGACGCCGATGGCCAGCAACACAATTGTCGCGCCCGGCGGAACGTCCTGGTAGTAGGAGACGATCGTGCCGGACAGGGTCGCAGCCGTACCGATGAGCACGGCCAGCGCGAAGGTCGTCGCGAACGACTTCGTGAGCTGCTGGGCCGCGGCCACCGGGATCACCATCAGCGCGCTGACCAGCAGCAGCCCTACCACCCGCATGGCCACCGTGACGGTGATGGCGGCGGTCACCGCGATCAGGAGATTGAGTACCCGCACCGGGAGTCCGGTCACCCGGGCGAATTCCTCGTCCTGACTCACGGCGAAGAGCTGCCTGCGCAGCCCGAGCGTCACCAGCACCACGAACGCGGCCAGCACGCAGATCGAGGTCACCTCACTGCTGGAGACGGTTGCCAGCGAGCCGAAGAGATACGAGGAGAGGTTGGCGGTGGAGCCGGTGGAGGAGATGTTGATCAGCAGCACACCGCCCGCCATTCCGCCGTAGAAGAGCATGGCGAGCGCGACATCGCCGCGCATCCGCCCGTAGGAGCGGATCAGCTCCATGCCGACCGCACCGACGACCGAGACGAGTGTCGCCATCCACACCGGGCTGGTGTTGAGCAGGAAACCGAGGCCGACGCCGGTCATGGCGATGTGCCCGATGCCGTCGCCCATCAGGGCCTGCCGGCGCTGGACGAGATAGATGCCGATGGCCGGGGCGGTGATCCCGACCAGGACGGCGGCGAGCAGCGCTCGCTGCATGAGAACGCTCTGGAGGATTTCCATGTCAGCTCAGCAGTCCTGTACGGGCCGGCTCGACGGCCGAGTGCGGGTGGACGTGGTCGTGGCCCGGCAGGGCGTGCTGACCGACGGCCTCGGGCGGCGGGCCGTCATGGGTGACACAGCCGTCGCGCAGGACGACCGCCCGGTCGATCAGCGGTTCCAGGGGGCCCAGTTCGTGCAGTACGAGCAGGACGGTCGTCCGTGCGGAGACCTGCTCCCGCAGGGTCGTGGCAAGGATTTCCTGGCTTGCCAGATCGACGCCCGCCATCGGCTCGTCCATGATCAGGAGTTCGGGATCGGACGCCAGGGCGCGGGCGATCAGGACCCGCTGGTGCTGTCCGCCGGAGAGGGCGTTCACGGAATCGCCCGCCCTGTCCGTGAGGCCCACCAGGGCGATGGCGCGCGAGACGGCGGCACGGTCGGCCCTTGAGGGCCATTTCAGCCTGGCACGGGAGAGCCGGCCGGACGAGACCACCTCGCGGACCGTCGCGGGCACCCCGCCGGCCGCGGTGGTGCGCTGGGGTACGTAACCGATGCGACCCCAGTCGCGGAAGCGGTTCAGGGGGGTGCCGAAGAGTTCGATCCCGCCGTCGGTGAGCGGGACCTGTCCGATCACCGAGCGAACGGCGGTCGATTTGCCCGAGCCGTTGGCGCCGAGCAGGGCGACGACCTCGCCGCGGTGCACCGTGAGATCGATGCCGCGCAGCACCGGACGTGAGCCGAGCGTGGCTGTCGCCCCGCGCAGCGAGATGACGGGTTCCTGCTTCATGGCTCGTACCTCCGGTGCCGTTGTGCCGGTGTTCTGGGCGGTCGTGGCGCTCACTTCGCGCCGAGCGCCTTCTGCAGCGCGACGAGGTTGGACCGCATGACCTCGATGTAGTCATCGCCCTTGGACCTGGCGGTGATTCCCTCCAGCGGATCCAGCACGTCCGTCGTGAGATGGAGGTCGCCGGCCAGGGTCTTCGCGGTGTCGGGGTTGGCGATCGTCTCGAAGAAGACGGTGTGGACGTGATGCCGCGCCGCGAGACCGTGCAGGTCCCTCATGCGCGAGATGCTGGGCTCGCTCTCCGGGTCGATACCGCTGATGGCCTCTTCGGTGAGGCCGTAGCGCTCGGCGAGGTAGCCGAAGGCGGCATGGGTGGTGACGAACGTGTCGGATGTGCGGTTCTTCAGCCCGTCCCGGTACTGCCTGTCGAGCGCGCCGAGCTTCTTGACCAGGGCGTCGGTGTTCTTCTGATAGTCCGCCCTGTGGGCCGGGTCGGCGGCGGCGAGCGTCCTGTTCACGCCCCTGGCGACCTGCGCGTACTTCACCGGATCGAGCCAGATGTGCGGGTCGGTGCCCTTTTCGCTCTCCGAGTGCGAGCTGTTGCTGCCGGTGGTGTGGTGACGGCCGTCGACCTCGGTGCCGTGCTTCTCGAGCGAGGTCATGGCGGCGGCGTCCGCGGTGTGCTTCACCCCGGACTGCGCGATCGCCTCATCGACAGCGGGCTGGAGCCCCTTGAGGTAGACGATCGCGTCGACACCCGAGAGCGCGACGGTCTGCCGGGGGCTGAGCTCGAGATCGTGCGGCTCGGCGCCGGGCTTCGTCAGGACGGTGACCGAGACGTGATCGCCGCCGATCTGCTGGGTCAGGTACTGCAGTGGATAGAACGACGCCACCACATCGAGTCTGCCGTCCTTGCGGTCCGTCGCGATGGGGGAACCCGCGCAGGCGGAGACGGCGGCCATGCCGAGAGCGACGGCTCCGGAGACGGCGGCGACGGGTATGAGGCGTCGTACGTTCATGACAGTCATTTTCAACTAAAGTGGAAACGATTGTCAACAAGCGTCCGTCGCGAGCCGATCCGGGCGTGAAGGGGGAACCGATTTGATCCGGGGGGTGCAGCCGCCGGTAACCTGAAGCATTCCGCTGTTCGCCATCGTCGTAATGAAGAGAGCACCGTGGCCGCCGACAAGATCGACACCATCGTCAGCCTGAGCAAGCGCCGTGGCTTCGTCTACCCCTCCAGTGAGATCTACGGCGGCCAGCGGGCCGCCTGGGACTACGGGCCGCTGGGTGTCGAGCTGAAGGAGAACATCAAGCGTCAGTGGTGGCGCTACATGGTCACCTCGCGCGAGGACGTGGTCGGTCTCGACTCGTCGGTCATCCTGGCCTCCGAGACGTGGGAGGCCTCGGGCCATGTGGCGACCTTCTCGGACCCGCTCACCGAGTGCACCTCCTGTCACAAGCGTTTCCGCGCGGACCACCTGGAGGAGGCCTACGAGGAGAAGCACGGCCACGCGCCCGCCAACGGCCTCGCCGACCTCAACTGCCCCAACTGCGGCAACAAGGGCACCTTCACCGAGCCCAAGAACTTCTCGGGTCTGCTCTCCACCCACCTCGGCCCGACCCAGGACAGCGGCTCCGTCGCCTATCTGCGTCCCGAGACGGCCCAGGGCATCTTCACCAACTTCGGCCAGGTGCAGCAGACTTCGCGCAAGAAGCCGCCGTTCGGTATCGCGCAGATGGGCAAGTCCTTCCGGAACGAGATCACTCCGGGCAACTTCATCTTCCGCACCCGCGAGTTCGAGCAGATGGAGATGGAGTTCTTCGTCAAGCCGGGCGAGGACGAGCAGTGGCAGGAATACTGGATGGAGCAGCGCTGGAACTGGTACCGCGACCTCGGAATGCGCGAGGAGAACATGCGGTGGTTCGAGCACCCGAAGGAGAAGCTCTCCCACTACTCCAAGCGCACCGCCGACATCGAGTACCGGTTCCGCTTCGGCGGCAGTGAGTGGGGCGAGCTCGAAGGCGTCGCCAACCGCACCGACTTCGACCTCTCCGCGCACGCCAAGGCATCCGGCACGGACCTCTCCTACTTCGACCAGGAGAAGGGCGAGCGCTGGACCCCGTATGTCATCGAGCCCGCGGCGGGCGTCGGCCGGACGATGCTGGCCTTCATGCTCGACGCGTACAACGAGGACGAGGCTCCCAACGCCAAGGGCGTCATGGAGAAGCGCACCGTGATGCGCCTCGACCCGCGCCTGGCGCCGGTCAAGGTCGCGGTCCTGCCGCTCTCGCGCAACCCGCAGCTCTCGCCCAAGGCCAAGGGGCTGGCGACCGACCTGCGCAAGAACTGGAACATCGAGTTCGACGACGCGGGCGCCATCGGCCGCCGCTACCGCCGCCAGGACGAGATCGGCACACCGTTCTGTGTCACCGTCGACTTCGACACCCTCGACGACAACGCGGTGACCGTGCGCGAGCGCGACACCATGAAGCAGGACCGGGTCTCGCTGGACCAGATCCAGTCGTACCTGGGCAGCCACCTGCTGGGCTGCTGACAGCCGGACGCGCACGACCGGGGGCCCCGGCTCCGCTTCAGCGGAGCCGGGGCCCCCGGTCGTCCCGGACTCTCAGGAACGACGGGCCGCCAGCACCGCGCACACCGCGGCCAGGGGCAGTTCGGCGCAGACGGCAAGTGTGCAGGCGGTGACCAGATCCCGGCCGGGCGCCGCAGTGGTGCACCGGCGCCGGCCGCGCGGAGCTGGACTTCGCCTCGGCGCCGCGGAGACTGACCGGGGCGTCGGGCGCGGGAGAATTCGTCGTCATCGTGCCCACCGGCTCGCGGTACCGGGTGCGGGGCGGCACCCGCTCGGGCACCTGGAGCGCCGGAGGGGGTATCGACGATCCGCTCGCGGACCGGCTCATCCAGGTCTCCTCGGGGTCCGGAAGGGTACGCATCAGCTACCCCACAAGATGACCGGCCGGGGGGTCTGCGCCCGTCAGCGCGCCCCGAGTCCCCGCAGCACCAGATCGCGCACCGCGACGAACGCCTCCTCGATGCCGGCGCCGCTCCACTGAGCCGCGTACACCGGATCGTGGAAGCGGCCGGTGGCATCGAAGATCGCACGGGCGGTGGTCGCGTGATCGGTGTGACCGACCGTGAACTCGCCCTGTGCGCAGCCGTCCTCGACGATCCGGGCGAGCTGACCGGTCAGGGCCCCGATGTGACGCTCGACGACTCCGCTGCTCTCGGCGATCAGCACGCTGTAGGTGGCGAACAGCTCGGGGTCCCCGCCCGCCTTACGGCGTTTGGCCGCGAACAGCGCGTTCAGCCAGCCCTCCAGACGTACCGGCGCCGGGCCTGACGACCGGTCGGTGTACTGGGCGAGGTCGGCCACCGAGCGGTCCAGCCAGCGTTCGGTGACTGCCTCCCGCAGAGCGGCCTTGGTGCGGAAGTGCCGGTAGACACTTCCGTGGCTGACACCCAGCACCCGTGCCACATCGACCACCGTCGCCTTGGCCGGGCCGTGGCGGCGCAGCACATCCTCGGTGGCCCGGAGGATGCGCTCGGGTGTCAGGGCTTCGGGTGTCATGGGGTCTGTGCTGCCTTTCGGGGGGCGGAACGACCCCGCGACCGTACCGGGGCCTCAGCGCTCGCTGTCCAGGTGGGCCATCTGGGCTGCCGGGTAACGCTCGCCCGCGGCGGAGCCGGCGGGTACCGCCCGCTCGATGGCGGCTAGGTCGTCGGCGTCGAGCGTCACATCGAGGGCGCCGATGGCCTCCGCCAGCCGTTCACGGCTGCGCGCGCCGATCAGCGGGACGATGTCGGTGCCCTGGGCGGCGACCCAGGCGATGGCGATCCGGGCGACGGATGCACCCTTCTGTTCGGTGATCTTGCGCAGCTCGTCGACCAGGCCGAGGTTGTGCTGGAGGTTCTCGCCCTGGAAGCGCGGGCTCATCGAGCGGAAGTCGCCGGGCGCCAGTTCGCGGTCCCGGGTGAAGTGGCCGCTGATCAGACCGCGGGAGAGAACCCCGTACGCGGTGATGCCGATGCCGAGTTCGCGGGTGACCGGCAGGATGGCCTCCTCGACGCCCCGGGAGACCAGCGAGTACTCGATCTGGAGATCGGCGACGGGAACGACGGACGCGGCTCTGCGGATGGTGTCGGCACCGGCCTCGGAGAGTCCGGCGTGCCGGACGTGACCGGCTTCGATCAGCTCGGCGATCGCGCCCATGGTCTCCTCGATCGGCACGTCGGGATCCACCCGGGCGATCCGGTAGATGTCGATGTGGTCGGTACCGAGGCGCTGGAGCGAGTAGGCGGCGAAGTTCTTGACCGCGGCGGGGCGGCCGTCGTAACCGGTGAAACCGCCCTCGACGGTACGCAGTGCGCCGAACTTGACGCTGGTGAGGGCCTGTTCGCGCTGCGCCGATGGGGCGGTGCGCAGCGCCTCGCCGATCAGCAGCTCGTTGTGGCCCATGCCGTAGAAGTCGCCCGTGTCGAGCAGGGTGATCCCGGCGTCCAGGGCGGCATGGATGGTGGCGATGGATTCGTTGCGGTCGGCTTCGCCGTAGAGCGCGGACATGCCCATGCAGCCGAGGCCGAGCACCGATGCCCGGGGGCCGGTGGCGCCGAGGACGCGGGCGGGGACGGGTGTGACGGACATGAGGCACTCCTCCGTAGGAAGCCGGGGAAACCGACGCAGGGGCGACTATGGCATAGCGAATGACAGATTTCAATATCTGTCATTCGCTGTGCGACGTGCGACAGGCGGCCCGCCCGGAGCAGCCGCCCGGGGTGCTCCGCGCGTGAGGACCGGCGACGTGCGGAGCGTTACGCAGGAACGCCGGAGCTGAACCGGCGCACGAGCGGGGAAAGCACCAGGACGGACTTGGTGCGTTCGACGAACGGTTCGCCCGCGATGCGCTCCAGCACCCGCTCGAAATGGCGTACGTCAGCGGCGTAGATCTGGATCACGGCGTCCGCCTCGCCGGTGGCGGTCGAGGCGGACGCCACCTCCGGGTAGCGCGACAGACCGCGGCGGATGTCCCCGGGGGAGGTGCTGCGGCGGCAGTGGATCTCGACGAACGCCTCCGTTTCCCAGCCCATTGCGGCGGGGTCCACCCGCACGGTGAAGCCCGTGATGGCACCGGAGCGCAGCAGCCGGTCGACCCTGCGCTTGACGGCGGGGGCGGACAGGCCGACCTGGGCGCCGATGTCCGCGTAGGAGCGGCGGGCCCCTCCGGCGAGAGCGTGGACGATGCGTTCGTCGAGATCGTTCAGTCGCAACGCGGGGGGATCACACTTCGTCCCGGGCAGGCGCGCCTTCACGGGCGAGCTGGGAGCGGCGCATGCCGTATCCGAAGTACAGCGCGAGGCCCAGGAGCATCCAGATCCCGAACCACACCCAGGTGGCGGCGCCCAGGCTGGTCATCATCCAGAGGCACAGGGCGAATCCGATGGCCGGGGTGACCGGGGAGAACGCCACCCGGAAGGTGCGCGGCATGTCGGGCCGGGTCCGGCGGAGCACGATGACGGCCACGTTGACCAGGGCGAACGCGAAGAGTGTGCCGATGCTGGTGGCGTTGGCCAGCTCGCCCAGCGGGACGACGGCGGCGAGGATGCCACAGAACAGCGAGACGATCAGTGTGTTGGCGACAGGGGTCCCGGTACGCGGGTTCACCCTGGCGAACACCTTGGGCACCAGACCGTCGCGGGCCATGGAGAACAGGATGCGGGTCTGTCCGTAGAGCACGGTCAGGACAACGCTGGCGATGGCGATCACGGCTCCCGCGGCGAGCAGCACCGCCCAGAAGCTCTGGCCCGTGACGTCCCGCATGATCTGGGCGAGAGCGGCGTCGGCGTTGCCGAAGTTCTGCCACGGCATGGCGCCGACCGCGATGAGGGCGACGAGACAGTAGAGCGCGGTGACGATCAGCAGGGACAGCATGATCGCGCGAGGCATGTCGCGCTTGGGGTTCCTGGCCTCCTCGCCGGCGGTGGAGGCGGCGTCGAAGCCGATGTACGAGAAGAAGAGGCTGGCACCGGCCGCGCTGACGCCGGTCATGCCGAGCGGCATGAAGGGCTTGTAGTTGCCGGCCTTGATGCCCGCGGCTGCGACCACGCAGAACAGCACCAGCGAGGCGATCTTCACCACGACCATGATGGTGTTGGCCCGGGCACTCTCGCGCGCACCGCCCAGCAGGAAGGCCATCGCCAGCAGGACGACGAGCAGGGCGGGGATGTTGACGATGCCGCCGTCCCCGGGCGGGGCGGACAGCGCGGTGGGGATGGTGATCCCAACGGTGCCGTCCAGGAACTCGTTGAGGTACTGGCCCCAGCCGACGGCGACGGCCGCCACGGAGACGCCGTACTCCAGCATCAGGCACCAGCCGCAGATCCAGGCGATGAACTCGCCCAGGGTCGCGTAGGCGTACGAGTACGAGGAGCCGGAGACCGGGATGGTGCCGGCCAGCTCGGCGTACGACAGGGCGGAGAACAGGGCGGTGAGCCCGGCGATCACGAAGGAGATGACGACCGCGGGTCCGGCCTTGGGGACCGCCTCGCCGAGGACCACGAAGATGCCGGTGCCCAGTGTGGCCCCGATACTGATCATGGTCAGCTGCCACATGCCGAGCGAGCGCCTGAGCTGCCCGCCCTCGCCCTGGCCGCCCTCGGCTATCAGGCGCTCGACGGGTTTGCGGCGCATCAGCCGGGAGCCCGTTCCACCGCCTCCCGGCCCGGAACCGGGGCCGGGATCCGGGCGGCTCCGGACGATCGGCGCTGCGTCAGGTCGTGCCACGGTGAGGCTCCTTCATCGCTGCCGGCTCTGGCGGCGGCGACCCGCGATGACGGCCCCGGCCAGGGGTGCGCGTCCAGGCGCACAGCAGGTGAGGACCGCCGAGCTGGGGTCTCCACCGCTCCACGTACAGGGCAGAACCCTACGAGGTGGGTGCAGTGGTCCGTAATGCAGGTTCCTTGCGCATCTGCGGCGATTCGTTGCGCACATTCGCGGAGAGTGGCCGATCGCGTGCGCGCAGCACGGTTCCCGGGCGCACAGGTGCCTCAGGCGCGCTCGGAGGCCGGCTCACGACCGGCGCCGACGGGAAAACGGTGCGGCCCCCGCCGGCGCGCCGGGTACGCTGGCCGGCATGGCAAAGAGTCGTAACAACCTTCTTGGCGTGGGCGGGCAGCGCAAGAAGATGCCCCGCTCCGGGGAATCAGGATCGGCCGCCGCGAGCGCCGAGGACCGCCGGTCGGCGGCGGACCAGAAGCAGGAACTGCTGCGGAAGATGCGTGAGCGCGCGGAGGGCACCGTGACCCCCGAGGACGGCGCCCAGGACTGACGGCCGCCGCACGGCACGAAACAGAGAACTGCGGGCCCGGATCGCCGTACGCGATCCGGGCCCGCGGCCGTCTCCCCACCCGCACCCGGCTACCGCACAGCGCGCGGCAGCCGGAGGCTGAGCAGCGCGGTGACCACGATCGTGCCGAGCTGGAGCAGCAGGGTGATCACCAGAGCCTCCCGCATCCCCACCGATGAGCTCAGCGACAGGAAGAGGCTGCCGAGCGTCGCCACCCCCAGTGCGAGGGCGGACTGCTGGGTGGTGGTCATGACACCGCTGCCGACCCCGGCCCGGTCGGCCGGCACGTCGGAGAGCACGATCCGGAACAGCACAGGCAGCTGCAGACCCTGCCCGAACCCGGCCAGCGCGGTCCCCGGGGCCAGCGCGGCGATGCCCAGGCCGGGCCAGCCCCACCACACGGTCGCGGCGATCACCGCGACACCCACCACCTGGATCAGCGCGCCCGCCGTCACCACCCGGCTGGCGAACCGGCCGACCAGTCGGGGTCCTGCCAGTGAGGCCAGGAAGAAGGCGGCCGCCATCGGCACCAGCGCGAGGCCGGCCGTCACCGGGCCCATCCGCAGACCCTGTTGCAACGCCACCGCGATCACGAACATGAATCCGCCGAAGCCGACCGAGAACGGCAGCACCAGGGCGAGCCCGCGGCGCAGTGAGTCCAGACGCAGCAGGCTCGGTGGCACCAGCGGTACCTCGCCCCTGCGGTCGGCCGCCCGCTCGGTCAGGAAGAACGCCGCCGCGGCGAACGGGAAGACGCCCAGCGAGATCCAGGTCCACAGCGGCCATCCGGCCGCCCTGCCCTCGGTCAGCGGCGCGAGCAGGGTGATC
This sequence comes from Streptomyces sp. NBC_00344, assembly GCF_036088315.1. Taxonomy (NCBI): domain Bacteria; kingdom Bacillati; phylum Actinomycetota; class Actinomycetes; order Kitasatosporales; family Streptomycetaceae; genus Streptomyces; species Streptomyces sp. NBC_00344. The sequence continues at coordinate 4,825,841 of NZ_CP107996.1, forward strand.
AGCGAGAGTCCCAGCAGCAGGGTGCCGGGCACGTCCACCGGTGCCGGCCTGTCGGACCGGGTCTCCGGTACGGAACGGGCCGCGAGGATCATCCCGAGGACGGCCACCGGCACATTGACCAGGAAGATCGAACGCCAGCCGGTGCCGGCCACATCGGCGGCCACCAGGACGCCGCCGATGATCTGCCCGGCGACCATGGAGAGGCCCGCGGTGGCTCCGTAGAGCCCCATCGCCTTGGCCCGCCGGGGGCCCGCCGTGGTCGCCTGGATGGTGGCGAGCACCTGCGGCAGCATCAGCGCCGACGAGGCACCCTGCGCCACCCTCGCTCCGACCAGGGTCAGGGCGTCGGGGGCGAGACCGCAGGCCAGCGAGGTCAGCCCGAAGGCGGCGATGCCGATCAGGAAGAGCCGGCGCCGGCCGATCATGTCGCCGAGCCGTCCGCCCAGCACCAGCAGGACGGCGTACGCGACGCCGTATCCGGCGACGACGAGTTCCAGCATCGCGGGGCCCGCGGCGAGGTCCCGGTCGATGGTGGGCAGCGCGACATTGACGATGAAGAAGTCGATGAGCGGAAGCGCGGCACCGAGCAGCACGGTGAACAGCCCGAGCGTGCCGAGCACCGGGGTGGGGTGGTCGTGCCGGGTGCCGGTGGGGGTGAGGGAGGAAGTGGTCCGTACTGACGCAGTCGTGTTACTCACGAGAACGAGGATGCGCGACCCCACAGCCTGGTACCAGAGTCTCTTTATCCTGGTAGAAGGAGTACCTGGCAATGGGCTGAGCCATCCGGCATGCTGGACGCATGACCACTGTGGCGCAGGAGAGCGATGTACGCAGGCACGAGCTCGCCGAGTTTCTGCGCAGCCGCCGCGAACGGATCGCCCCCGAGCAGGTCGGGCTTCCGCGCGGCAGCCGCAGGCGTACCCCTGGGCTGCGCCGCGAGGAGGTCGCCCAGCTCTCCGCGGTGGGTGTCACCTGGTACACCTGGCTGGAACAGGCCAGGGACATCCAGGTCTCCCCGCAGGTGCTCGACGCGGTGGCCCGCTCGCTGCTTCTCGACTCCAGCGAGCGCGCCCATCTCTTCGCGCTGGCCGGTGCGATCGATCCGGCCCCCAACACCACCTGCCCTGTGATCACACCCGCGGTGGCGGTGATGATCGAGCAGCTCGACCCCATCCCTGCGTGTATCCAGAACAGTCGTTACGACATCCTCGCGTACAACCGCACCTACGGGCGGCTGCTCTGCGACCTCGACGCGGTCGCGCCCGAGGACCGCAACTGCATGCTGCTCTCCTACACCAACGAGGACTGGCGTTCCTCCGTCGTCGATCTCGACGAGATGAACCGTGTGATGGCCGCGAAGTTCCGGGGCGCGATGGCCGAGCACCTGGCGGAGCCCGCCTGGAAGGCCCTGCTGAGGCGGCTGGAGAGCGTGTCGCCGGAGTTCCGGGAGATCTGGGCGCGCCACGAGGTCGTGGGCCAGGGCGGCAAGACCAAGCGGTTCCACAACCGTGACGTCGGACCGCTGCTGCTGGATCACACCAATCTCTGGCTTGGGCCCATGCCGGGCCCGCGCCTGGTGACGTACGTCCCGGCCAACACCGAGTCCCGTGAACGTCTGGAGCGCCTCTACGCCCTGGCGCCCGCGACGCTCTGAGCCGTCTCGGGCTCGCCGAGGTGTTCGGCCGTCCGCAGCGCGGAGTTGCGTGCCCAGGCGCCACTGGTCAGCAGCCCGAAGACCAGGACCGCAAGGCCGCAGCCGGTGATGATCCACCAGGCCGTGCGGCCCGCCTCCGCGAAGCCGTCGGTGTGGGTGGCGCCGCTGATGCCCGAGGCCAGTACGGCCCCGATCACCGCCACCCCGAGCGTCGACCCGATCTGACGGCTGGTCGAGGCGACGGCCGCCGCCACCCCGGCCTGCGCGCGGGGCATCCCGGAGACCGCGGTGTTGGTGATCGGTGCGTTCACCATGCCGAAGCCGATGCCGAACAGCACATAGCCGGTGAAGAGCAGGGCGGTGTTCGTCTCCGCGTCGAGCGCCGCGAACAAGAGGCCGCTGAGCGCCATCGCCGTCCCGGCCACCAGCAGCGAGAGCCGTGGTCCGCGGCTGCCCACCAGACGCCCCGACAAGGGGGCGCAGACGAAGGTGAGCGCCGCCATCGGCAGCATGTAGAGCCCGGCGTGCAGGGCCGAGAAGCCGCGGACGTTCTGCAGATACAGGGTGTTGAGGAAGAGGAAGCCGGCGAGCGCGGCGAAGCCGCAGACCGCGATGACGGTGGCGCCGCTGAACGGGGCGCTGCGGAAGAAACGCAGATCGATCAGCGGCTCCGGGCGCCTGGGCTCGTATCTCAGCAGCACGGCGAGCGCGAGCAGCGCCGCACCCGCGAACGACAGGATGACCGGCGACGTCCACCCCGCGGACGGGGCCTCGATGATCGCGTAGGTCACCGAGCCGAGCAGCACCATGACGCACAACTGGCCGACGGGGTCGGGCCTGCGGGCCTTCGGCGCACGGGACTCCGGCACATAGCGCCAGGTCAGCAGGAGAGCGGCCAGGCCGACCGGCAGATTGATCCAGAAGATCGAGCGCCAGCCGACCGAGTCCACCAGCAGCCCGCCGATCAGCGGCCCCGCGGCCATGGAGATTCCGACCACGCCACCCCAGACCCCGATCGCCCGGGCGCGCTCACGCGGCTCGGTGAAGGTGTTGGTGATGATGGACATGGCGACCGGATTGAGCATCGAACCGCCGACGGCCTGGACCATCCGGAAGACGACCAGTGATTCCAGGTTCGGTGCGACGGAGCAGAGCACCGAGCCGGCGGTGAACACGACCAGGCCGGTCTTGAAGACCTTGCGGCGGCCGATCCGGTCGGCCATCGAGCCCGCCAGCATCAACAGCGATGCCAGGACCAGCGTGTAGGCGTCGATGGTCCACTGCATCCCGGATACCGACGTGTGCAGTTCGCGGGCCATCGAGGGCAGGGCGACGTTGAGGACGGTGTTGTCGAGACTGACGATCAGCAGGCTCATGCAGCAGATCGCCAGCACCAGCATCCGCCGGCGGTAACTGAGCTCGGGCATTCATCAATAGTACGGCTAACTAACGACTCCTTCGGTACGCGACAATGGGTCCATGACCACCCTCTCCATCGGCCCCCACTCCGTGCAGCCGCCCGTCGTACTCGCCCCCATGGCGGGTATCACCAACGCCCCGTTCCGTACCCTCTGCCGTGAATTCAGCGGCGGCAAGGGGCTGTTCGTCAGCGAGATGATCACGACGCGGGCGCTGGTGGAGCGCAATGCGAAGACCATGCAGCTGATCCACTTCGACAAGACCGAGACACCCCGCTCGATCCAGCTCTACGGAGTGGATCCGGTCACCGTCGGCAAGGCGGTCAGCATGATCGTCGACGAGGACCTGGCCGATCACATCGACCTGAACTTCGGTTGCCCGGTTCCCAAGGTCACCCGCAAGGGCGGCGGATCGGCGCTTCCGTACAAGCGGCCGCTGCTGCGGGCGATCCTGCACGAGGCCGTGTCCAGCGCGGGCGCCCTCCCGGTGACCATCAAGATGCGCAAGGGCATCAACGACGACCACCTCACCTATCTCGACGCCGGCCGGATCGCCGTCGACGAGGGCGTCACCGCCGTCGCCCTGCACGGCAGGACCGCCGCCCAGCACTACGGCGGCACGGCCGACTGGGACGCCATCGCGCGGTTGAAGGAGCATGTGCCGGAGATCCCGGTGCTCGGCAACGGCGACATCTGGTGCGCCGACGACGCCCTGCGGATGATGCGCGAGACCGGCTGTGACGGTGTGGTGGTGGGCCGCGGCTGCCTGGGGCGGCCATGGCTCTTCGGTGACCTGGTGAGCGCCTTCGAGGGGGCCGCCACCCGGCAGGCGCCCACACTGCGGGAGGTCGCGGCCGTGATGCTGCGGCACGCGACACTGCTGGGGGGGTGGATCGGCGACGAGACCCGCGGCGTGATCGACTTCCGTAAGCATGTGGCCTGGTATCTCAAGGGATTCGCGGTCGGATCCGAGATGCGCAGGAAGCTGGCGGTGACCTCCTCGCTCGATGAACTGGGCGGGCAGCTGCAGGAGCTGGACCTCGGCCAGCCGTGGCCGGACGGTGCGGACGGCCCGCGAGGCCGCACCTCGGGCAACAACCGGGTGGTGCTTCCGGACGGCTGGCTGAAGGACCCCTACGACTGCTCCGGAGTGAGTGCCGAGGCCGAACTGGACACCTCGGGGGGCTGAGACCGCCACGCCGGAACCGGCACCGCTCATCTGTGCACGGCACTGAGTGCAGAGTGTCCGGTGTGCGGTACCGGTCGTCCGCCAGGGGGGTCGCCGGAGTCCGGATCCTGGCGTGAGGCCGGTTCAGGCGGCGTGATTCTCGCCACGCCTGATGGGGGTTGCGCTCAAACGAGCGGGTTGATGCGGGGTGCATTTCTCAAAGGGTGGCACTGGGTGCCAATGCTCGATCATTCTTCCCGTGAAGTCATGGTTGCCGTGCGTGGGTGCGCCAGACGCTTACGCTCACACAGCGCTCCATTGCGTTCAAGAGATGAAGTCAGATGGGTGTTGACTCCACCCTTCTGAACACTTTCGATCTGCTGGCAGACGAGTGGTTACGGCCGTATGACGCACAAGTGGACGTACCCAGGCGCCTTCGATCTGGGTATGTTCCTCGCCGTCAGGGCAGCCACCGCGTCCTCGAGGAGTCGAGACCCGTGTCGGAAAACAAAGACCTCCACGTAACGAAGTTCGTCTACGACTTCACCGAGGGCAACAAGGACCTCAAGGACCTGCTCGGCGGGAAGGGCGCCAACCTCGCCGAGATGACCAACCTCGGTCTGCCCGTCCCTCCGGGTTTCACGATCACCACCGAGGCCTGCAAGGTCTATCTCGACAGCGGTGACGAGCCTGCCGCGCTCCGCGACGAGGTGAGTGCACACCTCGACGCCCTCGAGAAGACGATGGGCAAGAAGCTCGGACAGCCCGACAACCCGCTGCTCGTCTCGGTCCGTTCCGGCGCCAAGTTCTCCATGCCGGGCATGATGGACACCGTCCTGAACATCGGCCTCTCGGACAAGTCCGTGGTCGGCCTCACCAAGCAGGCCGGCGACGAGCGCTTCGCCTGGGACTCCTACCGCCGCCTCATCCAGATGTTCGGCAAGACGGTGCTCGACATCGACGGCGAACTCTTCGAGGATGCGCTGGAAGCGGCCAAGTCCGCCAAGCAGGTCAGCGTGGACACCGACCTCGAAGCGGCCGATCTGAAGAAGCTGGTCCGCCAGTTCAAGAAGATCGTTAAGCAGGAGGCGGGCCGGGACTTCCCGCAGGACCCCCGCGAGCAGATGGACCTCGCCATAAAGGCGGTCTTCGAGTCCTGGAACACCGACAGGGCCAAGCTCTACCGTCGCCAGGAGCGCATCCCCGGCGACCTCGGCACGGCCGTCAACGTCTGTTCCATGGTGTTCGGCAATCTCGGCCCCGACTCAGGTACCGGAGTCGCCTTCACCCGTGACCCGGCCAGCGGCCATCAGGGCGTCTACGGCGACTACCTTCAGAACGCCCAGGGCGAGGATGTCGTCGCCGGCATCCGCAACACCGTGGCGCTCGCCGATCTCGAGCAGATCGACAAGAAGTCCTACGACCAGCTGATGCAGATCATGGAGACCCTGGAGACCCACTACAAGGATCTCTGTGACATCGAGTTCACCATCGAGCGCGGCCAGTTGTGGATGCTCCAGACCCGGGTCGGCAAGCGCACCGCGGGTGCCGCCTTCCGGATCGCCACCCAGCTGGTCGACCAGGGCCTGATCGACGAGGCCGAGGCGCTGCAGCGGGTCAACGGCGCGCAGCTCGCCCAGCTGATGTTCCCGCGCTTCGACGAGGACGCCAAGGTCGACAGGATCGGCCGGGGCATCGCCGCATCACCGGGCGCGGCCGTGGGCAAGGCCGTCTTCGACTCCTACACCGCGATCAAGTGGTCGCGTTCGGGCGAGAAGGTCATTCTCATCCGTCGCGAGACCAACCCGGACGACCTCGACGGCATGATCGCGGCGGAAGGCATCCTCACCTCCCGCGGCGGCAAGACCTCGCACGCCGCCGTCGTGGCCCGCGGCATGGGCAAGACCTGTGTCTGCGGCGCGGAGGAGATCGAGGTCGACACCAAGCGCCGCCGGATGACCGCCCCCAACGGTGTGGTCATCGAGGAGGGCGACGTCGTCTCGATCGACGGCTCGTCCGGCAAGGTCTACGCGGGCGAGGTGCCCGTCGTACCGTCACCGGTCGTCGAGTACTTCGAGGGCCGGATGCACGCGGGCGCCGACGACGCCGACGAGCTGGTCGAGGCGGTGCACCGGATCATGGCGTACGCCGACCGCCGCCGCAGGCTGCGGGTGCGGGCCAACGCGGACAACGCCGAGGACGCGCTGCGCGCCCGGCGGTTCGGGGCGCAGGGCATCGGTCTCTGCCGCACCGAGCACATGTTCCTCGGCGAGCGCCGTGAGATGGTCGAGCGGCTGATTCTGGCCGACACCGACGACGAGCGGGAGACAGCGCTCGGTGCGCTTCTGCCGCTGCAGAAGAAGGACTTCATCGAGCTCTTCGAGGCGATGGACGGGCTGCCCGTCACCGTCAGGCTGCTCGACCCGCCGCTGCACGAGTTCCTTCCCGACATCACCGAGCTTTCGGTCCGGGTCGCCCTCGCCGAGTCCCGCAAGGACGCCAACGAGAACGATCTGCGTCTGCTCCAGGCGGTGCACAAGCTCCATGAGCAGAACCCGATGCTGGGTCTGCGCGGAGTGCGTCTGGGCCTGGTCATCCCGGGTCTGTTTGCCATGCAGGTACGGGCCATCGCCGAGGCTGCCGCCGCGCGCAAGAACGCGAAGGGCGACCCGCGGGCGGAGATCATGATTCCGCTGGTGGGCACCGTCCAGGAGCTGGAGATCGTCCGGGAGGAGGCCGACCGGGTCATCGCCGAGGTGGAGGCCGCCACCGGTGTCGCACTGAAGCTGACCATCGGCACCATGATCGAGCTGCCGCGTGCCGCGCTCACCGCCGGCCAGATCGCCGAGGCCGCGCAGTTCTTCTCCTTCGGCACCAACGACCTCACCCAGACCGTGTGGGGCTTCTCCCGTGACGACGTGGAGGCCTCGTTCTTCACGGCCTACCTGGAGAAGGGCATCTTCGGGGTGTCCCCGTTCGAGACGATCGACCGGGACGGCGTGGGCTCGCTGGTGCGCAGCGCCTGCGAGGCCGGCCGGGCCACCCGCCCGGACCTCAAGCTGGGCGTGTGCGGCGAGCACGGCGGAGACCCGGAGTCGGTGCACTTCTTCCACGAGGTGGGGCTGGACTACGTCTCCTGCTCGCCTTTCCGTATCCCGGTGGCCCGGCTCGAGGCGGGCCGCGCGGCGGCGCTGTCGAAGGGCAGCGACAGCCGCTGAGCAGGCTCCGGAGCAGCCGGCGGGTCACGTCGAGACCCTCACCGACCTCGTCGGCGGCTCCGGTGTGACAGACGGAGGGGCGGTACCCCGTGCGGGGGTTGCCGCCCCTCCGTCGCGCGCGGACCGAGCGGCGCCCGCCCGTTCCGTCGCGCCCGCTCCCGTACCGGCCTGCGTCCCGCTCGTCCTCAGTCGTCGATCCCGGAGCGCTCCACGCCTGCCACGATGTGCCGTTGGAGCAGCAGGAACACCAGCAGCAACGGCAGGATCGACACCGCGGCCGCGATGAACAGCTCATGGATGTTGACCACCTGGGCGGTGGTGAAGGTGGAGAGCGCCACCTGCACCGTCCAGGCGTTCTTGTCCTGGCCGATCACCAGCGGCCAGAGAAACGCGTTCCACGCCCCGATGAAGACAATCGTGCCGACCGCCGCGAAGACCGGCCGGGAGTTGGGCACGACGATGCGCCAGTAGGTGCGCCAGTACCCCAGGCCGTCGACCTTCGCCGCGTCCTCCAGTTCCTGCGGGAAGCCCAGAAAGTACTGACGGAAGATGAAACAGGCGAAGGCGGAGAAGAGCGTCGGGACGATCAGCCCGCGCAGGGTCGAGATCCAGCCGAGCGTCGAGACAAGCACGAAGCTCGGCACGAACGTGACGGCGGCGGGGACCATCAGCGTGCCGAGGATCGCGTAGAAGACCTTGCCCGCGTGCCGGTAGGGGATCCGGGCCAGTCCGTATCCGGCCAGTGACGCGAGCAGCACCGTACCGAGCGTCGTCGCGACGGCGATCAGCGCCGAGTTGAGCAGGGAGCGGGCCATCGGGACCGCGGGGTCGTCGAAGAGTTCGGTGATGTTCGACCACCGGAGGTCCGAAGGGAAGAAGGTCCACTCCGGCGATGTGATGTCCTGCTCGGTCGCGAGGCCGTTGCGCAGCAGCAGGTAGAAGGGGATCAGGAAGAGCGCCGCGAGCGCGATCAGCAGCACGACGCGCAGCGCACGCCCCGCCCGCACCAGGCCCTGATCGTGGCCGGCCGGTGTTCGGGCCATCTCAGTCCTCCTTTCTGCCGAGCCCGAACCACCGGGCCTGGACGATCGTCACCACCGCGATGATCAGAGCGAGGATGACCGCTCCCGCGCTGCCGAGACCGAGGTTCTGCCCCTGCCCCAGAGCCGTGTAGTAGAGATAGACGAGCGGGGGCCGCGCGTACGGCGGATAGCCGCGGGCGTCGCTCAGCAGGTTGTAGAACTCGTCGAACGCCTGGAAGGCGTTGATGACGAGCAGCAGTACAACGGCCACCGAGGTGGCGCGCAGCTGAGGGAAGGTGATGTACCGGAAGACCTGCGGGCCCGGCCGGGCCCCGTCGACCGCTGCCGCCTCGTAGAGCTGCGCCGGGATCCGCTGGAGCCCGGCGAGGAACAGCACCATGTAGAAGCCTGCCTGCAACCACAGCCGCACGGTGACGATCACCAGCCAGTACCAGGGCGGGTGGGTCGTCGAGAGCCAGGCGGTCTGGTCGCGGCCGAACCAGTCGAGCACCGTGTTGGCGAGCCCGAACCGCACTCCGTTGAAGATCGACAGCTTCCAGATCAGGGCCGCGACGACGTACGAGCACGCCGCGGGCAGGAAGAAGACCGACCGGAAGAAGGCCTGGGCGAACCGCAGCCTGTTCACCATCAGCGCCAGCGCGAGCGAGAGGGCGTAGGTCGCGGGCACGATGAAGAGGGAGAAGACCGTGAAGGTCCACAGACTGCCGGTGAACGCCCCGTCGCGCAGCATCGACGTGTAGTTGTCGAGCCCCACGAACTTCGTCGGCGATACCGTGTTGTGCGCGTCGAAGAAGCTGAGGTAGAGGCTCCACAGCAGCGGTACGTAGGTGAAGAGCCCGAGGCCGGCGGCGAACGGGCCGACGAAGACCCAGAACCACAGGGTGCGGTGACTCGACTGTTGCCTCACTAGTGCCTCAGGACTTCTTCTTCTTGACCCGTCGCAGTTCGTCGTTGGTCCTGCGGACCACCGCCTTGAGCTCGGTGTCCGGATTGGCCCCGTCCTTGATGATGCGGCTGAGAGCGTCCTGGTACGCGGTCTGGTCGGCCGGTGTCCACAGCAGCGGCTGGGCGTAGCCGTTCTCGGTGGCGTACCGGACGGCGTCGGCCGCCGCGCCCTCCCGCAGCTTCTGCGCCTTCCTCGCCAGCGAGATCCGGGCCGGGACATGGAACCCGTAGGAGAGGGCGAAGTCCTCCTGATAGGCGGTCCTGTCGATCCAGAGCCACTTGGCGAACGCCTTCGCCTCGGCCCGGTGCCTGCTGCGTGCGCTGACCGCGGAGCTGTAGGCGCCGACCGGGACACTGGGTTTGCCCGCGGCGCCGTCCCGGGGGAAGGGCAGTACGCCGAAGTCGTCGCCCAGGGCCTTCTTGACGGCGGGCAGTGCCCACAGCCCGGACCACTGCATGGCGGTGAGCCCCTGGATGAACGCGGACGGGTCCGACCAGTCGGTGGGCGCGCCGAGCAGCAGCGACTTGTCGGCGTAGAGCCGGTGGAACTTCCCCAGAGTGCGGGCCGCGGCCGGGTCGTCGAAGCCGGCCTTGCCGTCCTCGGTGATGAGGCTGAGTCCGGCCGCGTACAGCGGTGTTCCGCCGAGCACCCCGGCTCCGCCGTCATTGCCCAGGAACAGTCCCTTGACCTTCTTGCGCGTCAGCTCCGCGGCAGCGTAAATCAGTTCGTCGAGAGTGCCCGGAGGCCGCAGATTCGCGTCCTGGAGCAGACTCTTGCGGTAGAAGAGCAACTGCATGTCGATGACCTGCGGGATGCCCCAGATCCTGCCTTCCCAGGTCTTGGGTGCGAGCACGGCGGGATTGAAGTCGTTCTTCACGCCGTCGAAGAGATCGGTGAGATCGGCGATCTGGCCGCCCTGGATCTGGTCGAGGGTGGGCCCGTTGACCTCGAAGACATCGGGCCCGGACGAGGTGAGCAGCGCCGCCGCGGTCTGCTGGTCGTAGTTCCCCGGCCGCCATTGCACCTTGACGTCTGCCTTGCCGTACGCGCCGGCGTACCGCCGTACGGCCTGTTCGGTTCCGGCCTCGCCGTACTGGTGGTACCACTGCTGAAGCGTGACTGCGCCGCCGCTGTGTGCGTCGCCCGAGCCGTCGTTGTCCCGTCCGGTGTTGGACCCGCAACCTGCCGCGAGTGCCCCGGTCAGTGCGAGGCTGCCACCGGTACTGAGCAGTCGCCTGCGACTGATGGTCATGATGCGTCCCCCTGGTTCCGTGGGCCCTGATCGTCGTTGTACGGCCCAACGATCAACCATGCGACGGGATTACGACAGGGGTGTTGCGCGCGGATGTCGTCGCCACGGGTGACGCGGGGAGAGTGAGGAAGGACCCGGGACGGTTCGTTGCGGCAGGACCGATGAGTTTTCCTGCGGGCGTACGTCTACTTCTGTGAACGGCGCGCCACGGGGCGCGCCACCACGGGAAAGAGCCGATCATGCCGCAGCTGATCTTCGTCAATCTGCCGGTCAAGGACCTCGAGGTCTCGAAGTCCTTCTTCACCGCGCTCGGATACTCGATCAACCCGCAGTTCACCGATGAGAACGCAGCGTGCGTGGTCGTCAGCGACACGATCTACGCGATGCTTCTCACCGAACCGTTCTTCAAGCAGTTCACCCGGAAGAGCATCGCGGACGCCACCACGACCACCGAGGTGCTGGTCTGCCTCTCCGCCGAGAGCAGAGAGGCGGTCGACCGCCTCGCCGACACGGCTCTGGCCTCCGGCGGGACGCCGGCCAACGACACTCAGGACCAGGGCCCGATGTACGGGCGTTCCTTCCAGGACCCGGACGGTCACATCTGGGAGGTCATGTACATGGACCCCGCCGCGGTCGAGAGCTGACCGGGCCGCCGGCGCGCCGGGGACGTCAGACCGTGAGCCCTTGGTAAGACACCCTGGTGAGCTGCTCCGATGCCGCCCACAGCCGCTCGCCGGCCACATCGTTGGTCGTCCACTTCGCCCGCCAGGACGGCGCGGGAGCCCCGCGCCAGCCCAGGAACCGCGGCCCGGTGAAGGAATCGGGTCGTACGCCGGGTGAGGTCGCCGCGTAGAGCGTGGGCAGCGCTCCGGCCTCGGCGGGCTGAGCCATCAGCCGGTTGCCGAGCTCCGCCACCCGCTCGGCGTTCCTGCGCCCCTCCATCCGGACGCCGGCCGTCTGGAGATTGGTGTCCGCATAGCCCGGGTGCGCCGCCGCGGCCACGACATCGGAACCGGCGGCGGTGAGACGGCGCGCCAGCTCGTGGACGAACAGCAGATTCGCTGTCTTGGAGCGTCCGTAGGCGATCCAGCGGCGGTAATGGCGCTCGCTGTTGAGGTCCCCGATGTCGATGTTGGACAGGGCGTGGAACCCGCTGGACAGGCTCACCACCCGGGCGCCGGGCGTGGCGAGCAGTTTCGGGAACAGCAGCCCGGTGAGGGCGAAGTGCCCCAGGTGATTGACCCCGAACTGGGTCTCGAAGCCGTCGGCCGTCCTGGTGTAGGGGAGGGCCATCACTCCGGCGTTGTTGATCAGGAGGTCGAGGCGGTCGGCGGTGTACCCGGCGGCGAACTCCCGTACCGAGGAGAGGTCCGCCAGGTCCAGCGGTACGAACTCGGCGGACGCACCGGGCACCTCGCGCCGGATCCGGGCCTCGGCCTCGGTGCCCCGGGCCTCACTGCGGCACGCGAGCACCACGTGTGCTCCGCGCCGGGCCAGTTCGAGTGCGGTGACGAAGCCGATACCGCTGTTGGCCCCGGTGACCACGGCGGTGCGCCCGCTCTGGTCGGGGATGTCACTGGCGTTCCAGGCCTTGGTCATGGGCCCCAGCGTACGACCGGACGAACGGACCGGGCCGTCGGCCCCACCACGGCGGCCGAGCCCGTCCGGCCCGTCCGTCGGGCCGGTCGCCGCTCCGCCCTGCGGCCCCTCCCCGGCCGGCCCCGCTGTCGGGCAGCGGCGCCCTGCGGGAGAGGCGCGCGCCGTGCGGCCGGTCCGGGCCTGTCGCACGGCGCGCGCAGTGATCAGGCCGCCCGGACCGTGAAGGCGGGCACGGAGACCAGGTCGTCGTCGAGGCAGGCGCCGGTCTCCAGGTCGAAGCGCTGCTTGAGCAGTGGCGACGCGACGAAGGTCCGCCCCTCGTGCGTACCGATGAGGCCGCGGGACAGTACCTGCGCGCCACTGAACGGGTCGCGGTTGCCGATGGCGTAGGGGCGGGCGCCGCGGTCCAGGAAGAGAGCGACCTGGCGGCCGTCAGGAAGCAGCGCCGCGACACCCCGGCCCGGCGTCAGGTCGGAGCGGTCGCAGACCGTGAACCAGTCCTGGTTCACCAGCAGTTCGAGAGTCATCGCGCGATCGTCCCTTCCAGGGCGTCCAGGGTGAGAATCATCAGGTCGGGCTTGATCTGGTCGCGCTCCGGGACGAAGGCGACGGTCGGGTCCGGGGCGTCGGGGGCGTTGACGAACGAGACGAAGCGGCGCAGCCGCTCCGGGTCGTTGATGGTCTCCGCCCATTCGTCGCGGTAGTTGGCGACGTGCGCCGCCATGAGCGCCTCCAGCTCGCCGCAGAGTCCGAGCGAGTCGTGCACGACGACGTCCCGCAGGTGGTCGAGGCCGCCGTCGAGGCGCTCCAGCCAGCCCGCGGTGCGTTCCAGCCGGTCCGCCGTACGGATGTAGAACATCAGGAACCGGTCGATCAGGCGCACCAGTTCGGCATCGGACAGATCCTGGGCGAGCAGGTCCGCGTGGCGCGGGGTCGCGCCGCCGTTCCCGCCGACGTAGAGGTTCCAGCCGTTGGCGGTGGCGATCACACCGAAGTCCTTCGACTGGGCCTCGGCGCACTCGCGGGCACATCCGGAGACCGCCGACTTCAGCTTGTGCGGGGCCCGCAGGCCGCGGTAGCGCAGCTCCAGGTCGATCGCCATCTTCACCGAGTCCTGCACGCCGTAGCGGCACCAGGTCTGCCCCACACAGGACTTCACGGTGCGCAGCGCCTTCCCGTAGGCGTGTCCCGACTCGAAGCCGGCGTCCACCAGGCGCGTCCAGATGAGGGGAAGCTGCTCGACCCTGGCACCGAAGAGGTCGATGCGCTGGCCTCCGGTGATCTTCGTGTAGAGGCCGAAGTCCCGTGCCACTTCACCGATCACGATCAGCTTCTCCGGGGTGACCTCGCCACCGGGAATGCGCGGCACGATCGAATAGGAACCGTTCTTCTGCAGGTTCGCCAGGAAGTGGTCGTTGGTGTCCTGGAGCGCTGCCTGCTCACCGTCCAGGATGTATCCGCTGGCCTCGATGCCCGGGGCCAGGCTCGCCAGGATGGAACCGACGGTCGGCCTGCAGACCTCGCAGCCCTCCCCGCCGCGTGCGCTCTCGCGGCCGTGACTGTCGAGCAGTTCGGCGAACGAGTTGATCCGCAGGGTGCGGGCGATCTCGTACAGCTCGCTGCGGGTGTGCGGGAAGCAGCCGCAGAGCCCCTTGTCGCCGGTCTCCGGCAGCAGCTGGCCGATCAGCTTGACGCAGCTGCCGCAGCCCGTACCGGCCTTGGTGCACTTCTTGACCTCGGGGAGTGCCGAGCAGGCGGTGATGGCGGCCTTGGTGACGTTGTGGCAGTTGCAGATCACCGCATCGTCGGGCAGCGATGAGGGGCCCAGGGTGACGGCGGAGCCGGCGGGCGCGATCAGCTGCTCGGGAGCGATGGGCGGTACCGAACCGGTCAGCGGGCGCAGCATCGCGTAGGCGTCCGCGTCCCCCACCAGGATGCCGCCGAGCAGGGCGCCCTCGGGGGAGACCACCAGCTTCTTGTAGACCCCCGAGCGGGAGTCGGAGTAGACGACGTCGAGGGATCCTTCGGCGTGACCGTGGGCGTCCCCGAAGGACGCCACGTCCACGCCGAGCAGCTTCAGCTTGGTGGAGAGGTCCGCGCCCGAGAAGGACCTGGAGTCACCTGCGATGGTGACCGCCGCCGTCTCGGCCATCTCGTAGCCGGGCGCCACCAGACCGTAGACCCGGCCGTCCGATGCCAGCGCGCACTCGCCGATCGCGAAGACCGCCGGGTCCGATGTCCTGCACTGTTCGTCGACCGTGATGCCGCCGCGCTCGCCCACCGCGAGACCGCAGTCGCGGGCCAGCTGGTCGCGCGGACGGACCCCGGCGGAGAAGACCACCAGGTCGGTGGCGAGGGTGGAACCGTCCGACAGCGCCATGCCGCTGACCGCGCCGTCCTGACCGGTGGTCACCTCCTGGGTGCCGACACCGGTGTGCACGGTCAGACCCATCGAGCTGATGGTGCGCAGCAGCGCGGCGCCGCCGCCCTCGTCGACCTGCACCGGCATCAGCCGCGGTGCGAACTCCACGATGTGGGTGTCGAGTCCGAGCCCGCTGAGCGCGCCTGCCGCCTCGAGGCCGAGCAGGCCGCCGCCGACGACCGCGCCGGTCTTCGCGGTCCTCGCGTACTCCTCTATCGCGAGCAGGTCCTCGATGGTGCGGTACACGAAGCAGCCCGTCGCGTCCTTGCCGGGCACCGGCGGCACGAAGGGGTACGAGCCGGTGGCCAGCACCAGCGTGTCGTAGCCGAAGACCTTCCCCGCCCGTGAGGTGACCGTGCGTGCGGCGCGGTCCACGGTCTGCGCCGGGTCGTCGAGGCGCAGCTCGATGCCGTGGCGCTCCAGGAAGCCGTCCTCGACCAGCGAGAGGTCGTCCGGCGTACGGCCGGAGAAGTACGAGGTCAGCTGGACCCGGTCGTAGGCGGCGCGGGGTTCCTCGCAGAGCACCACCACGCTCGCCCTGTCGGTGACGCCCTGCTCGGCGAGTGCCTCGAGGAAACGCTGGCCGACCATCCCGTGGCCGATGACCACGATCGTGGGAGTGGACATCTCAGGAGCCTCCAAGCAGATGGAACAGCGGGGTGGAGGGGAGCGGTTCGTCGCCCTCCCAGGTGCGGGCGAGCTCATCGACAGCGGTGAGATCGCCGAGAAGTACGCCACCCACGAGGCGGTCGCCGCGGAGGACGACCTTGCGGTAGGAGCCCCGGGTGGCATCGGCGAGACGCACCACGTCGTCGCCGGGGAGCGGGGTGGTCTCGCCGAAGGCGGCGAGATCGAGGGGGCCCACGCCGGGCAGCGTGAGCCGGGTCAGGGCGCGGGTGCCGGTGTAGGCGGCGGCCCTGCCGGTCAGCAGCGCGGCGAGCGCGTCGGCCTGCTCCACGGCCGGGCCTGCCAGGCCGTAGATCCGGCCCCGGTGCTCGGCGCAGTCGCCGACGGCGTGGATGTCCGGATCGGACGTCCGCAGTTCGTCGTCCACGACGATCCCCCGGCGCACCTCGAGACCGGCGGCCCCGGCGAGGCCGGTCCTCGGGCGTACTCCGCAGGCCAGCACGGTCAGATCGGAACCGAGCACATAGCCGTCGGCGAGCTGGACATCGGTGCCGCGCAGACCGCGTACCCGGCACTCCGTGTGCACCTCGACGCCCAGTGACTCCAGATGTCCGCGCAGCAGATCGCTCGCAGCGAGGTCGAGGTGGCGCTCCATCAGATGCTCGCCCTGCTGGGCCAGCACCACCTGGGCGCCGCGCTCGGCAAGCGCCCTGGCGGCCGAGACACCGAGCAGCCCGCCACCGATGACGACGGCGCGGGTGCCCCCGGTGACGGCGGCGGCGAGCGCCAGGCAGTCGTCCATGGTGCGGAACGGGTGGACACCGTCGGGCAGCTCGTCACCGAGCCCGCGCAGCGGCGGCAGGACCGGATTCGATCCGGTGGCCAGGACCAGGGTGCCGTAGGGGACCGCGCTGCCGTCGTCGCACTGCACGACCCGGTCGGCACGGTCGATCCTGACCGCCCGCACCCCGCGCCGTACCTCGGTAGCGGGGAGGGAGATGACCTCGGGCCCGTAACGGCCCGCGAGGACATCGGCGAGCAGCACCCGGTTGTACGGAGCGTGCGTCTCCTCGCCGAGCACCGTGACGGCCGAGCCCGAGCCCGCCAGCTGTCCGGCCAGCCGGGAGCCGGCCGTGCCGCCGCCGATCACCACGATGTCCTTGCCCATAACCGCAGCGTGCGCGGTGGGTGTTACCCGACGGGATCCCGGCTGTTTCCCCGCGGGCACGTTGCGCTCAGCGCGGGCCGGGGCGGGGTGTGAGGCCCGGCGCCCGCCGCCGTGCCCCGTCGAGGGGGTGGGGCAAACCGAACCATCCGCCTCCGTGCGGGCACGATCGATCCGGCGCCGTCCAGCCGGAAGGCTGGACGCATGGACCTCACACAGCAGCCCGACGCCCCTCGGAGTACCCGCCGCGGCAGCGCGGCCGACCGCGCCCTGACGATCCTCCATGAGCCGTTCCGCGCCGCTACCTGGCGGCGTACGGCATACATCCTGCTCGTACTCCCGGTCGGCCTGGTGTGCGTCCCGCTCGCTCTCGTCGGCGGCCCCGCAGGCCGGGTCCAGCGCGGTCTCGCCCGCCGGCTGCTCCACCTGGACACCGAGGAGCCGGCACGCACCGGGCCGATCGCCCTCGCGCATGCGGTGATCAGCGCCCCGCTGAACCTCGTCGCCTTCACGGTCGTCTGCTACTTCTGGACCATCGTGGGAATCAACCTGGGCTATCCGCTGCGGACCGACGGCGGCCCCGCCCACTCCTGGGGCGGCCCCACCATGGCGGGGGCCTGGGCCGTGCATGCCGTGGGCGGAGGGGTGACGTTCCTGTTCCTCACCCCCTGGGTCGTCAAGGGGTTCACCGCACTCCAGTCGCGGCTGGTGACAGGCTTCCTGGGCACGGACCGCACCGCGCTCCTGCGCACCACGGGCATCGCCCTCGGTGTCGCCGCCGTGTGCGCCCTGCTCTCCGTGCCGATCATCCACCAGCTCTAGGTTGTCCCTCATGCGACGACGTCTGTGTGCCCTCCTCTACGCGGTCCTGGCCCTGCCCATCGCCCTGCTGGGCATGGTGCTGGTCCTCGCGGGGCTGCTGGCCGGCGGAGTCCTCTCGGTCACCCCGCTCGGACTGTGGCTCATCGCGCTGACGGCGCGTGGGGCACTTGGTGCCGGACACCTGCAACGAAAGCTGTGCAGCAGCCTGTTGGGCATACGGATCGACCCGCCGGCGGGTCGCGAGGAGCGGGGCGTGTTCGGCTGGCGGCGGTCCGTGCTCGGGGACCGGGCCGCCTGGCGGGCGGTGGGCTGTGCGCTGGCGGCGCCGCTGACCGCCGTACCGCCGCTGGCCGCCGCGGTGTGCGGGTACGTCTACGGCCTGTTGTTCCTCCTGCACCCGCTGATCAAGCGGTGGAACTACTGGACGGTCCGCGAGCCCGACGGCTCGGTGCGCCATGTTTCGCTGGAGATCGCGAACGTCCAGCTCGACTCCTGGCCGAGGTGGCTGATCGTCGTGGCGGCCGGCATCCTGCTGCTGCTCCTCGCACCGTGGCTGGTGCGCTGCGCACTCGTCCCGCACGGTCTCCTGCTGCGTTCCCTGCTCGGCCCGGACGCCGCGGGTCAGCGCATCCGCACCCTGGAGGAGACCCGCACCCAGGCCGTCGACGACGCCGCCGCGACGCTGCGCCGTATCGAACGCGATCTGCACGACGGCACCCAGGCACGGCTGGTCGGCCTCGGCATGCACCTCACCGTGATCGCCGAACTCGTCGAGGCCGGAGCCGGCCGGGACCAGCTGCTCGCCACCGTCGAAATGGCCCGCACCAACGCCAAGCAGGCGGTGGCCGACCTGCGCGTCCTGGTCAAGGGCATCCATCCGCCGGTACTGGACCAGGGCCTGGACACCGCACTCGCGACCCTCGCGGCGGACAGCGCCCTGCCGGTGACCGTCACCGCCGACATCGCCGAACGGCCGTCCCCCGCCCTGGAGTCGATCGCCTACTTCTGTACGGCCGAACTCCTCGCCAACGCGGTCAAGCACAGCCGGGCTCCGGAGGTCCGGGTGGCGGTACGCGGCGCGGAGGGCGCTCTGCGGCTCTCCGTACGCGACGACGGGTGCGGAGGAGCGGTAGTCGGTGCGGGCAGCGGACTGACCGGGCTGCGGGCCCGGGTCCGTACCGTGGACGGCACACTGACCTGCGAAAGCCCCGTCGGAGGACCTACGGTGGTGACCGTCACCCTCCCGTACCGATGACATTCCGAGGCAGGCCCCATGCGCGTCGTCATTGCCGAGGACTCAGCGATCCTGCGTGACGGCCTCGTCCAACTCCTCAGCCTGCGCGGGGTGGAGGTGGCAGCAGCGGTCGGGGACGCGGAGGCGCTGCTCGCCGCGGTCGGGGAACACCGCCCGGACGCCGCCGTGGTCGACATCCGGCTGCCGCCCGGACACACGGACGAGGGACTCCGCGCCGCGGTCGCCATCCGCAGGTCCTCGCCCGGCGTCGGCGTGCTGATCTTCTCCCAGTACGTGGAGACGAAGTACGCGGCGCAGCTGCTCGGAGACGGCGTCGGCGGAGTCGGCTACTTGCTGAAGGAACGGGTCGTGGACATCGGGGAGTTCGTCGACGCCCTGCACCGGGTGGCGGCCGGCGGCACCGCACTCGACCCGGAGGTCGTCGCCCAGCTCTTCGGCGCCGGCCGCCGTACCTCCGCGCTGGACGCACTGACCCCGCGGGAGCGGGAGGTGCTGGGTCTGATGGCGCAGGGGCACACGAACCACACCATTGCCGCGTCCTTCGTCGTCTCCGAGCGCGCTGTGGAGAAACACATCTCGAACATCTTCACCAAACTGGACCTGCCGCCGTCGGAGACGGGCCACCGCAGGGTGCTGGCGGTGCTCCGGTATCTGGAGGACGCGGGGGCCTGACAGCGGAACATCGGCCATGCCGAAGCCCATCCGGCCCTTCAGGGGCGCGGGTGCTGCGGAAAGCCGAGGCCCTACGGGGTGTGCGGTGCGTCCGGCTCCCGCTCCACCCGTACCGCGCACACCTTGAACTCGGGCATCCGGGAAACCGGGTCGAGCGCCGGATTGGTGAGGGTGTTGGCGCGGCCCGCGCCCGGCCAGTGGAAGGGCATGAAGACGGTGTCGGGGCGGATCGTGTCGGTGATCCGGGCCGGTGCCACGGCCTGTCCGCGGCGGGACGTCACGGTCAGCGGCTCGCCGTTCACCGCGCCGATACGGTCCGCCAGCCGCGGATGCAGCTCCACGAAGGGGCCGGGCGCCGCCGCGTTGAGTTCGGCCACCCGCCGGGTCTGGGCGCCCGACTGGTACTGGGACACCACCCGCCCCGTGGTCAGGAACAACGGGAAGTCCGCGTCCGGCTCCTCGGCGGCCGGCCGGTGCGATACCGCGGCGAACCGTGCGCGGCCGTCGTGGGTGGCGAACCGGTCGAGGAAGAGCCGGGGCGTGCCGGGGTGCCGCTCGCCGGGACACGGCCAGAAGACGCCGTCCTCAGCGGAGATGCGGGCGTAGCTGATCCCCGAGTAGTCGGCGCCCCCGCCGGCCGAGGCACGCCTCAGCTCGTCGAACACCTCCTCGGGCGCGGCGGAGAACCCCTTCTTGTGGCCGAGCAGCCCGGCCAGGCCGTGCAGCACCTGAAGATCGCTGCGGACCCCCGCCGGCACCGGGAGCGCGGCGCGGCGCAGCAGCACCCTGCCCTCCAGATTCGTGGTCGTCCCCGTCTCCTCGGCCCACTGCGCCACCGGCAGAACGACATCGGCGAGCGCCGCCGTCTCGGAGAGCACCACGTCCGCCACCGCGAGGAAGTCCAATGCCCGCAGCCGGCCCTCGACATGGGCGGCGTGCGGCGCGGAGACAACCGGGTTGGACCCCATGAGGAGCAGGGACTTCACGTCTCCGCCCAGTGCGTCGAGCAGTTCGTACGCGCTGCGCCCCGGCCCCGGCAGAGTGTCCGGATCGACGCCCCACACCCCGGCGACATGACGTCGCGCCGCCGGGTCGGTGAGCTTGCGGTAACCGGGCAACTGGTCTGCCTTCTGGCCGTGTTCGCGGCCACCCTGGCCGTTTCCCTGTCCGGTGAGACAGCCGTACCCGGACAGCGGCCTGCCCGCCTTTCCGGCGGCGAGGCACAGGTTGATCCAGGCGCCGACGGTATCGGTGCCCTTGGACTGCTGCTCGGGGCCGCGCGCGGTGAGGACCATCGCGGACTCCGCCTCGCTGAACATCCGCGCGGCCTCCCGGAGCCGGGGGAGTGGAACACCGGTGATCCGCTCCACCATCTCGGGCCAGTGCGCCATCGCCGCTGCCCGCGCGTCCTGCCAGCCGGTGGTCCGCGCCGCGATGAAGTCGTCGTCGGTGCGGCCCTCGGCGATCAGCACGTGCAGCATGCCCAGCGCGAGCGCCAGATCGGTGCCCGGCCGGGGGGCCAGGTGCAGATCTGCCTGCTCGGCGGTACGGGTGCGGCGCGGGTCGACGACGATGAGCAGGCCGCCGTTCTCCCGCAGCTCCGTGAGGTACCGCAGCGCGGGCGGCATGGTCTCGGCGAGGTTGGAGCCGACCAGGATCACGCAGCCGGTGCGAGGGATGTCCTCCAGCGGGAACGGCAGACCGCGGTCGAGCCCGAACGCCTTCTGGTGGGCGGCGGCCGCGGACGACATGCAGAAGCGGCCGTTGTAGTCGATCTGCGATGTGCCCAGGACGACCCGGGCGAACTTGCCCAGGGCGTAGGCCTTCTCATTGGTGAGCCCGCCGCCGCCGAAGACCCCGACGGCATCCGCGCCGTGCTCGGTCCGGGTGCGCCGCAGCCCCTCGGCGATCCTCCCCAGCGCCTCGTCCCAGCCGGCCGGTTCGAGCCTGCCGGTGGCCGTGCGGCGTACCAGCGGCTCGGTCAGCCGCACCGCGGGCGAGAGCACGGCGGGAGCCGTACGCCCCTTGCCGCACAGCGCCCCCCGGTTCACCGGGAAGTCCGGGCGCTCCACCACCTCGAGGCCGCCGGCCCCCGGCCGCAGGTTCATCCCGCACTGCAGGGCGCAGTACGGGCAGTGGGTCGCCGTGGTCGCGGAGATGCCTGTGGACATGGGACGAGCCTGCATCCGCGGTGTTACGGCTCAGGCGACGACGCATTACGCACCGGGTACACCGACCTCAGCGCAACGTTCCGGGGGCTGTGAGGAAGTGGAGAGCCGCCCGATGGCCCCGACCTGCGCGGCTCACCGCTTCAGGGCGCGGGCGACGCTCTGCTCGTGCGGGCCGAGGAACTGCGGATCGGGCTTGAACGCGGCGTCCAGCGCGGCCTTCCCCGCCGCGAAGACCTCACGTGCTCCGCCGTAGTACCAGGTCACGTTGTGCACATCGCTGACCCCCACGCCGTACGCGTCGATGCCCGCGGCCCGGCAGAGGGCAACCGCCCGCCGGATGTGGAATCCCTGGCTCACCAGCACCGCACGGTCGACCCCGAAGATCTTTCTGGCCCTGACACAGGAGTCCCAGGTGTCGAATCCCGCGTAGTCACCGACGACCTGCCGGCCCGGCACACCCTGCCGGACCAGATAGGCCCGCATCGCATCCGGTTCGTCGTAGTCCTTGCGGCTGTTGTCCCCGGTGACGAGTACCACCCGGACCTTGCCCGCCCGGTACAGCGCGGCGGCCGCGTCCAGCCGGTGCGCGAGGTACGGCGATGGCCGGCCCTCCCGGAGCCCGGCGCCGAACACGACGGCGACATCGGCCGCCGGCACATCGGCCGCCGTCCGCACCCGGCTGCCGGCGACCGCGAACACCCAGGTGGCCGGCGCGAGCGCCAGCACACACCCCAGCACGACCGCCTGGACGGCCAGTCGTTTCCCGCGTCGCGTTCTCGGCAGCTGTGGCCTGCGCATGAAAGTCCCCCCGGTGGTGGCCGTGTCGTCGTCAGAGACGCTCCGGGCAGGCGTTCGGTTCGGCCCGCCACCGACCCCGCCACCGACCCTGCCACCGCGCCGCCCCGGCGGGGTCAACGCACGCGGTACGACAGATGTGTCACTCCTCTCCCCTCGATCACCGACGGCTCCTGCAACACCAGAGGGGTCTTGCTGATGTGGTCGAGGAAGCGGATTCCGTCGCCGAGCAGCAGCGGCACCAGGTCGATCTGCAGTTCGTCGAGCAGCCCCAGATTCAGGCACTGCTGGGTGAGGTCGGCGCTGCCGACGGCGACAGCCTTGTCGCCGGCGGTCGCCTTGGCCTGCGCCATCGCGCTCTCGAGCCCGTCGGTGACGAAGGTGACCGGTGTGTCGGCGCGCGGCCAGCCGTCCGGAATGCTGTGCGTGACGACGATGACCGGTTTGCCCATGGGGTGGCCGCCGATCCAGCCGCCCGACTCGTCGAACGTGCGCCGCCCGTACAACAGCACCCCGATCCCCTCGAACGCCCGGTTCATGCGCTCGGCACTCGCGGCGGACAACCGGAACGTCATCTTCGGATCCGCGGTGCGGACGGGGACGTCCCCGCTCGCGTACCACTGGAAGAGGTGGTCGACGCCGTCGGTGGGGTGCGAGACGAACCCGTCGAGCGACATGGTCATATTGGCGATCACCTTCGACATCGGTCTGTTCCTCCGTAGGGCCGTCCCGTGGGCTCGTTCCCACGTTCCTCCACCGGGGACGGTCCGGCTACCGGAGGTCCGGCGGCTCTCCGGGGCACCGCCGCCGGGCCACCGGCGCGACGGAGCGGGGCACGACCGCCGCGGGCGGCCCGGGAGGTCCGCGACAAACGCCCGTGACCGCCGGGCAACGAGCCGGCAATCTCGGCCGGGCAGGATCGGCCCCATGAACCGGACGTCCGTGCACGCCCCAGCCCCCGCCCTCGTCGCCGTGGCGCACGGCAGCCGTGACCCGCGGGCCCTGCGCACCGTACGGACGCTCATGGAACGGGTACGGGAACTGCGCCCAGGGCTCTCCGTGCACCTGGGCCACATCGAACTGAACGAACCCCTGCTGCCCGCCGCACTCGCCGGCCTGACGGACGAAAGCGGCGGCGGGCGGGGGAGCAGCCCGGTACGCGCCGCCGTCCTGGTCCCGCTGCTGCTCAGCCGTGGCCATCACGTCAGCCACGACATCCCCCGGGCCGCCGCCACCGCCCCGGACCTGCACACCCGCTTCGCCGATCCGCTGGGGCCGCACCCCTTGGTGGTCGAGGCGCTGTACGCACGGCTCGTCGAAGCGGGCTGGCGCCCCGCGGACCACGGGTCCCGGTCCGCCGGGGTGGTACTCGCCGCGGCCGGCTCGCGTGACCCGGCGTCGGCCTCCGACGTCCGCCGCACGGCCGGGATGCTGAGCGAGCGGCTCGGGGGAGTGCCGGTCGTACCGGCGTACGCCTCCACCAGGTCACCCGCGGTGCCCGACGCTGTGCGGGCGCTCGCCGCCCGCGGCCGGCACCGGGTGGCCGTCGCCTCGTACTTCACCGCCCCCGGCCGTTTCGCCACCCAGAGCGCCGGGGCGGCGCCCTGGATCGCCGCCGCCCCGCTCGGCGCGCACCCCGCCGTCGCCCGTCTGCTGCTGCACCGTTACGACCGGGCGCTGCACAGCCCGGTGGCCACGCGGCAGCGTCGCCTGGCCGCTGCCTGAGGGGACGGATCCCGCCGGCCACGATGCCGGCGCACCGCTGCGCGCCGGCCGGGCGCGCACCGCACCGGCCGTGGTCCCGCCGCGCGCCGGACTCCTGCCCCAGCCGCACCGGTCGACGGAAACTCAGTACTGTCGGGGCATGGCAGGCACCGCGTACACCTCGACCGACTTCGAACGCTGGGACACCGAGCCGGACAAGCGACCGGGCCGGACCGCCTTTCAGCGCGACCGCGCGCGGGTGCTGCACTCCGCCGCGCTGCGCCGTCTCGCGGGCAAGACCCAGGTGGTGACACCCGGTTCCCGCAGTTCCGTCTGGGACTCGAGCCCGCGCACCCGCCTCACGCATTCCCTGGAATGCGCCCAGGTCGGCAGGGAGCTGGGTGACGCACTCGGCTGCGACCCGGACCTCGTCGAAGCGGCCTGTCTCGCCCACGACCTGGGGCACCCGCCGTTCGGCCACAACGGGGAGCTGGCGCTCAACGAGTTCGCCGAGGACTGCGGGGGCTTCGAGGGCAATGCGCAGTCGCTGCGGCTGCTGACACGCCTCGAGCCCAAGAGATTCGTGCGCGACCCGGACAGCGGGGAACTGGTCAGCGCGGGACTCAATCTCACCCGCGCCGCCCTGGACGCCGCCACCAAGTACCCCTGGACGCGCGGCGCGCACCCCACCGAACCGGGCTCCGGGAAGTTCGGGGTGTACGAGGACGACCTGCCGGTCTTCGAGTGGGCGAGACGGGGCGCCCCCGCGGACCGGAAGTGTTTCGAGGCGCAGGTCATGGACTGGTCGGACGACGTGGCGTACTCCGTCCACGATGTCGAGGACGGGCTGCACGCCGGGCACATCGACCCCGACTGCCTCAACTCCGGGCCGGAGCGGGCCGAGATCATGGCGGTGGCCATCGGCCGCTACGTACCGGAGGACACTGAACCCGAAGAGCTCGCAGCCGCGCTCGACCGGCTCCTCGCCCAGGACTGGTGGCCGCACGGATACGACGGGACGGCTGTCGCGCAGGCGCGGCTGAAGGACGCGACCAGCCAGCTCATCGGCCGCTTCTGTCTGGCCGCCGAAACCGCCACCCGCCGGGCGTACGGCGACGGGCCGCTCACCAGATACGCGGCCGAACTCGTCGTCCCGCACGGTGCACGGCTGGAATGCGCCGTACTCAAGGCACTCGCCGACCGCTACGTCATGCAGCGCGAGGAACAGGAGCTGCTCCGCGTCGACCAGCGCATCGTCCTCGCCGAGCTCGCAGCGGCGCTCACCACCCGCGCACCGGACGGCCTGGACCCGCAGTTCCGGGCGCTGTTCGAAGCGGCGTCCGGCGAACGCGGCCGCAAACGGGTGATCGTCGACCAGATCGGCTCATTGACCGACGCGTCGGCACGTTCTCTGCACGCGCGACTGACCGGCCGTCACTGAAACGCGGTCCCGATGGACAGCAGGACGGGGCGGCATGCCATCATGACCGGCCATTCCTGACCGTGCGTGAGCCTCAACACCTCACACCCTCTTCCCCCATCACACGCCGTGCGGGACGCTCCCAGTGGCGCCAGCACTACAAGGAGGCATCAAGTGGTCGACGCACATCAGACGTTCGTCATCATCGGCGGAGGGCTCGCGGGGGCGAAGGCCGCCGAAACCCTCCGCTCCGATGGGTTCACGGGTCGCGTGATCCTCATCGGGGACGAGCGCGACCACCCCTATGAGCGCCCACCCCTTTCCAAGGGATACCTGGCGGGCAAGGACGAGCGGGACAGCGTCTACGTCCACGAACCGGCCTGGTACGCACAGGCGGACATCGAACTGCACCTCGGCCAGACGGTCGTCACGGTCGACCGCGACGCCAAGGCGGTACGGCTCGGCGACGGCACCGCGATCCACTACGACAAACTGCTGCTGGCCACCGGTGCGGAGCCGCGGCGCCTCGACATCCCCGGCACCGACCTCGCGGGCGTCCATCATCTGCGCCGGCTCGCCCATGCCGACCGGCTGAAGCAGGTCCTCGCGTCCCTGGGACGCGACAACGGACACCTGGTGATCGCCGGCGCGGGCTGGATCGGCCTGGAGGTGGCCGCGGCAGCGCGCGGCTACGGCGCCGAGGTCACCGTCGTGGAGCCGAACCAGACGCCACTGCACTCGGTCATCGGTCCGGAGGTCGGCCAGATCTTCACCGATCTGCACGCCCAGCACGGAGTCCGCTTCCACTTCGGTGCCCGCCTCACCGAGATCACCGGGCAGGACGGCATGGTCCTGGCCGTCCAGACCGACGACGGCACGGAACACCCGGCCCATGACGTACTCGCGGCGATCGGCGCCGCGCCGCGCACCTCGCTCGCCGAGGCGGCGGGCCTCGAGATGACCGACCGCGGACACGGGGGCGGCATCGCGGTCGACGCCTCACTGCGCACATCCGACCCCGACATCTACGCGGCGGGCGACGCGGCGGCCGTCCAGCACCCGCTTCTCGGCACCCGGCTCCGCGTCGAACACTGGGCCAACGCACTCAACAGCGGTCCCGCAGCCGCGCGCGCGATGCTCGGCCAGGAGGTGTCGTACGACCGGATCCCGTACTTCTTCTCAGACCAGTACGACCTGGGCCTCGAGTACTCGGGCTGGGCGCCGCCGGGCGCCTATGACCAGGTACTCATCCGGGGCGATGCGGGCAAGCGGGAGTTCATCGCGTTCTGGATGAAGGACCGCCGGGTGCTGGCCGCGATGAACGTCAATGTGTGGGACGTCACCGACCAGCTCCAGCGGCTGATCCGCTCCGGCGCGCAGCTGGACCCCGAAGCGGTCGCCGACCCTTCGGTCGGCCTGGAGACCCTCGGCAGCTGACCCGGCACCCGGCGTCCTGGCCCCGCCCCCGGGGGGCGGGGCCGCTTCAGCGGTGAACCCTGGACCGTCATCACCGGACGCCCCCGTCTTCCGGGGAAGGCCCGGATCCCGTACGGACCGACAGCCGGGCGGGCGGTCCGGGACGGCCCGCACAAGGTGTCCGACCCGGACCGTAGACTTCATGCGTGGCAGGCAGGATCAACGATGACGATGTGAAGGCGGTCCGGGACGCGGTCCCGATCGACGCCGTCGTTTCCGAGTACCTCCAGCTGCGCAACGCCGGCGGCGGGAATCTGAAGGGCCTCTGTCCCTTCCACGACGAGAAGTCCCCCTCCTTCCAGGTCAGTCCCAGCAAGGGCCTGTTCCACTGCTTCGGCTGCCAGGAGGGCGGGGACACCCTCGCCTTCATCATGAAGATCGACCACCTCTCCTTCAGCGAGGCGGTCGAGCGGCTGGCCGGCACGGCGGGCATCACCCTCCGGTACGAGGAGGGCGGCTACACCCCGAACAGCCAGCGCGGCGAGCGCATCCGGCTGGTCGAGGCACACCGGGCCGCCGCGGATTTCTACATCGGCCAGCTGGACAGCGCAGAGGCCGAGACCGGCCGCAAGTTCCTCGCCGAGCGCGGCTTCGACCAGGCGGCGGCCACCCATTTCAGCGTCGGCTACAGCCCCGCGGGCTGGGACCATCTCACCCGCTTCCTGCGCGGCAAGGGGTTCTCCGACAAGGAGCTGCTCGCATCGGGGCTCGCCCAGGAGACCCGGGGCGGCAAGCCCATCGACCGCTTCAGGGGCCGGCTGATGTGGCCGATCCGGGACATCAGCGGCGAAGTCGTCGGATTCGGTGCGCGCAAGCTGCGCGACGACGACAACGGCCCGAAGTATCTGAACACCCCCGAGACGGCGATCTACAAGAAGTCGCAGGTGCTGTACGGGATCGACCTGGCGAAGAAGGAGATCGCCAAGTCGAGCCGGGCGGTGGTCGTCGAGGGCTACACCGATGTCATGGCCTGTCACCTGGCCGGAGTGACCACCGCGGTCGCCACCTGCGGCACAGCCTTCGGCACCGACCACATCAAGATCCTCCGCCGGCTTCTGATGGACAACGGCAGCGCCCGGGTGATCTTCACCTTCGACGGTGACGCGGCCGGCCAGAAGGCCGCTCTGCGCGCCTTCGAGGACGATCAGAAGTTCGCGGCCGAGACCTACATCGCCATCGCTCCCGACGGTATGGACCCCTGCGATCTGCGGCTCGCCCAGGGCGACGGCTCGGTGCAGGACCTGGTCGAACCGCGCACCCCGCTCTTCGAGTTCGCGCTGCGCCAGATCATCTCCCGCTACGACCTGGAGACCCCGGCCGGCCGGGCCGCGGCGCTCGACGAGGCCGCGCCGGTGGTGGCGAGGATCAAGAACAGCGCCTCGCAGCACGAGGTCGCCGTCCAGCTGGCCGGCATGATCGGCATCCTGGACACCCAGTTCGTGGTCAAACGCATCAGCCAGCTGGCGCAGTGGGCCCGCGGCCGGGGCGGCGGGCCGGGCCCCTCGCGCGGTTCCGCCCGCGGCGACACCGCCCAGCAGCGGGTCCAGGCGCCGCCCGCCGGGTTCAGCGGCCCCGCGCTCAACCTCCGCAGCCCCGCGCACCGCACCGAGCGTGAACTGCTCAAGCTCGCGCTCCAGCGGCCCGAGCTGGTCTCACCGGCCTTCGACGCCTATGGCATCGACGAGTTCACCGCCCCGCCCTACGCGGCCGTACGACTCGCGATCATGGAGGCGGGTGGTGCCGATCAGGGCATCACCGACTCCTCCGCCTATCTCACCCGGGTGCGCGAGGCCGCGCCGGACGACGTGGTCCGCGCCGTGGTGACCGAGCTCGCCGTCGAGGCGATCATGCGTCGCACGGTGGACGAGGTGTACGCGGGCGAGCAGCTGGTCCATGTCCGGCTGCGCGCGGTGGACCGCCGGGTCATGGAGGTCCAGGGCACTCTGGCCCGGGCCTCCACACAGGGCGACGCCGAGCAGTACGCCGCCGTGCAGAACGAACTCTGGACGCTCCAGCAGTACGGCCGCTCGCTGCGCAACCGCGGCGCCGAGGCACTCTGACCCGGGCCTTTCCCGACGGGGCTCCGGCCCCCCCGCCTGCCCCGTAACCGCCGGGTCACGGGGCGGACTCAGAAAGTCACCGCACGCCCCTCGTGGCGGCGATGTGTCGTACCCCACACTGGACTGCGGTGTCTGAGTCCTCGGAGTACGGCCGGTCCACCGGCAGTGGGCCACCGGCTCCCGCGGACCCGCTCATCGAGTACGGGACGGAAGGCGGCCCGGCCGCCGATGTCCCGCTGCCGCACGCCCCCGAACCGGCAGTCATCCTGGAGGCCGCCCCCGTGCAGACCCGGACCCTGACCGAAACCGAAGTGGCCCCGGCAGTCCCCGGACGGGAACCGGCCTC
This sequence comes from Streptomyces sp. NBC_00344, assembly GCF_036088315.1. NCBI lineage: Bacteria > Bacillati > Actinomycetota > Actinomycetes > Kitasatosporales > Streptomycetaceae > Streptomyces > Streptomyces sp. NBC_00344. The sequence goes on from NZ_CP107996.1 coordinate 4,855,074, forward strand.
GCCCGCTCCCGGAACCGGGCCCGCCGCCGAGGGGGACCGGCCCCCGGCCGAGGTCGTGACGGAGGACCCGGCGGACGGTCCAGGACCGCCCCGTGCCAGGGCCGCCGACACCGCCGGCCCGACGTCCGACCTCTTCCGTCAGTACCTGCGCGAGATCGGCCGCATCCCCCTGCTCACCGCGGCGGACGAGGTGGACCTGGCCCGCCGTGTGGAAGCCGGTCTCTTCGCCGAGGAACGCCTCGCCGGTGCCAGCGACCTCGACTCCCGGCTCGCCGTCGACCTCGACCGGCTGGTGGTCATGGGCCGGATGGCCAAGCGCCGCCTCATCGAGGCCAACCTGCGCCTGGTCGTCTCGGTGGCCAAGCGCTATGTGGGGCGGGGTCTGACCATGCTCGATCTGGTCCAGGAAGGAAACCTCGGCCTGATCAGGGCGGTTGAGAAATTCGACTACGCCCGCGGCTACAAGTTCTCCACCTACGCGACCTGGTGGATCCGCCAGGCCATGTCCCGGGCCCTGGCGGACCAGGCGCGGACGATACGAGTCCCCGTCCACGTGGTCGAGTTGATCAACCGGGTGGTGAGGGTGCAGCGGCGGATGCTTCAGGAACGCGGCTACGAACCCACCCCGCAGGAAGTCGCGGACCAGCTCGAACTCACCCCCGAGCGGGTCGGCGAGGTCCTGCGGCTCGCCCAGGAGCCGGTCTCCCTCCACACCCCGGTGGGGGAGGAGGACGATGTGGCCCTCGGAGACCTGATAGAGGACGGCGACGCGGCGTCGCCCGTGGAGTCGGCGGCCTTCCTCCTGCTGCGTCAGCATCTGGAGGCGGTGCTGTCCACGCTGGGCGAACGGGAGCGGAAGGTCGTCCAGCTGCGGTACGGGCTGGAGGACGGCAGACCGCGGACGCTGGAGGAGATCGGCCGGATCTTCGGCGTGACGAGGGAGCGGATCCGTCAGATCGAGTCGAAGACGCTCAACAAGCTGCGCGACCACGCCCTGGCCGACCAGCTGCGCGGCTACCTGGACTGAGAAGGGGCGCTCGGCCCCGGAGCAGGGCCGTGGTCCCCGGCGGGCGCCGGGGACCACGGCCCGCCGTCATTCGACCTCCACCACGGCCTGCGCGAACTGTGCGGCGTACAGGCGCGCGTACGCGCCGTCCGCGGCCAGCAGTTCGTCGTGCGAGCCCTGCTCGACGATGGCCCCGCTCTCCATCACCAGAATCACGTCGGCGTCACGGATCGTGGACAGCCGGTGCGCGATGACGAAACTGGTGCGTCCGTGCGCCAGCCGCGCCATCGCCTTCTGGATCAGCACCTCGGTACGGGTGTCGACCGAGCTGGTCGCCTCGTCGAGCACCAGGATCACCGGGTCGGACAGGAAGGCCCGCGCGATCGTGATCAGCTGCTTCTCGCCCGCGCTCACCCCCGTGCCCTCGTCGTCGATCACCGTGTCGTACCCGTCCGGCAGGGTGCGGATGAAGCGGTCGGCATGGGCAGCCCTGGCGGCTTCCTCGACCTCCTCGCGGGTCACCTGGCGGGAGGCCCCGTACGCGATGTTGTCCGCGATGGTGCCGCCGAACAGCCAGGTGTCCTGGAGCACCATGCCGATACCCGAACGCAGTTCCTCGCGTGACATCTTCGCGATGTCGGCGCCGTCGAGCATGATCCGGCCGTCGGTCACCTCGTAGAACCGCATCAGCAGATTCACCAGAGTCGTCTTGCCCGCGCCGGTCGGACCGACGATCGCCACCGTGTGGCCCGGCTCGACCGACAGCGAAAGATCGTCGATCAGCGGCTTGTCCGGCTCGTAGCGGAAGGAGACCTTCTCCAGCGAGATGCTGCCGCGCAGATCGTCGGGCCGGCCTGCGGACACGGAGTCCGGCGCCTGCTCCTCGGCGTCGAGCAGTTCGAAGATCCGCTCGGCGGACGCGACACCGGACTGCACCAGGTTCGCCATCGAGGCGACCTGGGTCAGCGGCATCGAGAACTGCCGCGAGTACTGGATGAAGGCCTGCACGTCACCGATCGACAGGGAGCCGGTGGCGACCCGCAGACCGCCGACGACCGCCACCAGCACGTAGTTGATGTTCGAGACGAACATCATCAGCGGCTGCATGATCCCGCTGTTGAACTGCGCCTTGAAGCTCGCGTCGTACAGGGCGTCGTTCTGCTCGCGGAAGGCCTCGGCCGACTCGTCCTGCCGTCCGAAGACCTTCACGAGGGCGTGACCGGTGTACATCTCCTCGATGTGGGCGTTGAGCTTGCCCGTCACCTTCCACTGCTGCACGAACTGCGGCTGTGACCGCTTGCCGACCCGCGTCGCGACCACGACCGACAGCGGCACCGTCACCAGCGCGACCAGGGCGAGGATCCAGGAGATCCAGAACATCATCACCAGCACACCGATGATGGTCAGCAGCGAGTTGATGAGCTGGCCCATCGTCTGCTGCATGGTCTGGCCGATGTTGTCGACGTCGTTCGTGGTGCGGCTCAGCACCTCGCCGCGCTTCTGCTTGTCGTAGTACGACAGCGGCAGCGTCGACAGCTTCCCCTGGATGTCCTCGCGCATCCGGTACACGGTCTGGTTGACGATCCGCGCCACCATCCGGGTGGCCACCAGCATCAGCAGTCCCGCACACACGAAGGCCGCGAGCGCGAGGAGCAGGACCTTGCCGACCTCGGTGAAGTCGATGCCCTGGCCCGGCGTGAAGCTGATGCCGCCGAGCATGTCGGCCATCCCGCCCTGGCCGCGGTCGCGCAGCCCCTGGAGCGCCTGCGCCTTGGTGATGCCCTTCGGCAACTGCCGGCCGACGATCCCGGAGAAGACCAGGTCGGTCGCCCGGCCCAGGATCTTAGGCCCGACCACCGAGAGCGCGACGCTGCCTATGACCGCGGTCAGCATCGTGAACATGGCCGGGCGGTCATGCGCGAGCATCCGCAGCAGCCGTTTGCCCGACCCCTTGAAGTCCGTGGACTTCTGGACGGGCCCTGCCATCATGCGTCCACCAGGACCCGCCATCAGGCCGCCTCCGCCTCGGTGAGCTGGGAGAGCACGATCTCCCGGTATGTCTCATTGCCGGCCATCAACTCGTGATGGCGCCCCGTACCGACGACCCGGCCCTCGTCCATGACGACGATCCGGTCGGCGTCACGGATGGTGGAGACGCGCTGGGCGACTATCACCACCGTCGCTTCGGACGTCTCCTGGCGCAGCGCGGCACGCAGCGCCGCGTCGGTCGCGTAGTCCAGCGCCGAGAAGGAGTCGTCGAAGAGATAGATCTCCGGGCGCTGCACCAGTGTTCTGGCGATCGCCAGACGCTGCCGCTGCCCGCCGGAGACATTGGTCCCGCCCTGCGAGATCGGGGCGTTCAGCCCGCCATCGAGCTGCGCGACGAAGTCCCTGGCCTGCGCGACCTCCAGCGCGTGCCACAGGTCGTCGTCGGTGGCGTCGGGGTTCCCGTAGCGCAGGTTCGTCGCGACGGTGCCGGAGAAGAGATACGGCTTCTGCGGGACCAGCGACACGGTGCTGGCCAGCAGCACCGGGTCGATCTTCCGCACATCGGTGCCGTCCACCAGCACTTCCCCGCCGGTGGCGTCGAACAGCCGCGGCACCAGGCCGAGCAGCGTCGACTTGCCGCTGCCGGTCGACCCGATGACCGCGGTGGTCTCACCGGGCAGTGCCTGCAGCGCGACCTCCCTGAGTACGGAGGCCTCGGCGCCCGGGTACTTGAACCCGGCGCCGCGGATCTCAAGATGGCCGTGCCTGGCCAGTTCCCGTACCGGCTGCAGCGGCGGTACCACGCTGGAATCGGTGGTGAGCACCTCCTGGATGCGCTCGGCACACACCTCGGCGCGCGGCACCATCATGAACATGAAGGTGGCCATCATCACCGACATCACGATCTGCATCAGATAGGCGAGGAACGCGGTGAGCGCGCCGATCTGCATCGCACCGCTGTCGATGCGGTGCGCGCCGAACCAGACCACCGCGATCGACGAGATGTTGACCACGGTCATCACAGTGGGGAACATCAGCGCCATCAGCCGCGCTGTCCCCAGCGAGACCTCGGTCAGCTCGGTGTTGGCCCCCTCGAAGCGGCCCTTCTCGTAGTCGTCCTTCACGAAGGCGCGGATGACCCGGTTGCCGGTGATCTGCTCGCGCAGCACCCGGTTCACCGTGTCGAGCCGCACCTGCATCTTCCGGAACAGCGGACGCATCCGCCGGATGATCAGCGAGACCAGGACGAGCATCACCGGGACGACCGCGATCAGCACGAGAGAGAGCGGCACGTCCTGACCGAGCGCCAGGACGATGGCGCCGACACACATGATCGGCGCGGAGGCCATCAGAGTGAACGCCATCAGCGTCAGCATCTGGACCTGCTGGACGTCGTTGGTGGTACGGGTGATGAGGGACGGCGCACCGAAGTGCCCGACCTCACGGGCCGAGAAGGACTGCACCCGGTCGAAGACCCCGGCACGGATGTCCCTGCCGACCGCGGCAGCGGTCCGGGCACCGAAGTAGACGGCCCCGATGTTGCAGCCGACCTGAACGAGACTGATGGCGATCATGAGGCCGCCGAAGCCCAGGATGTAACCCGAGTCTCCCTTGACGACACCGTTGTCGATGATGTCCGCGTTGAGGGTGGGCAGGTAGAGAGTGGCGCAGGTCTGGAACAGCTGTAGCAGCACCAGCAGGGCCATCGGTTTCTTGTACGGACGCAGGTAGGTCCGCAGAATTTTTATGAGCACGCGCTGTCTCTCGGGGTCGGCAGGCAGGATCGGGCCGGGGGCTCGGGCACGGAGACCCAGTTTCCGACACACGGGAACCCGAAATCGAACCCTTTTCCCCAAGGGCCGGTCAAGAAGCCCGGGAGTCAGGAAGAGGAGCCGAAGGCTCCGGGGTGGATCTGGTCGCGGATCGCGCTGTACTGCTTGCGTACCGCCTGCCCGACGGGGAGATCGTCGCCCGGTTCGAGTATCTGTGCGGCCGCCCCCTGCCAGGCCGGCGGAGCCTGCGGGCCGAGTGTGCCCTCGGACACACCGAGTGCCCACGCCGCCTGCCGGGCGGCGCCGACCGCCGCGTAGTCCGCCGGCTGCGGGACGACGACCTGTGCGCCGAAGATCGCCGGCGCCGCGGCCTGCACGGCGGGCAGTTCGGCGGCCGCGCCGAGCAGGAACACCCGGCGCACCTCGACCCCGCGGTCCCTCAGCACGTCCATCGCGTCCGCCAGCGAGCAGAGCATGCCCTCGAAGGCCGCCCGCGCCAGATGCTCCCGCTTCATCGACTCGCGCCGCAGTCCGGACAGGGTGCCGGCGGTGTGCGGCAGCTGGGGGGTGCGCTCGCCCTCCAGATACGGAAGGAGCACGAGCCCGGAGGCGCCGGGGGTGGAGGTCAGCGCAAGCGCGGACAGCGCGCCGAGGTCGTCGACGCCGAGCAGTTCGGCGGTGCCGCGCAACGCCCGGACGGCGTTGAGTGTATGGACGACCGGAAGATGCATCCCGGTCGCGTCGGCGAAGGATGTGATCATCCCGGTCGGATCGGTCAGCGCCTCGTGATGCACGCCCATCACCGAGCCGGAAGCCCCGAGCGACACGACCACGTCTCCGGTCGATACGCCGAGTCCGAACGCCGCTGCCATGGTCTCGCCGGTACCCGCGGAGATCAGCAGCCCCTCGGGGGTGGTCCCCGCGGCGTCGGACGGTCCCAGCACTTCCGGTACCGCCGCCTGGTGTCCCAGCGCGAGCTCCACCAGATCGGGACGGTAGGAGCCGGTCGCCGCCGACCAGTAGCCGGTCCCGGAGGCCGCGCCCCGGTCGGTGGTCCGCCGTGCCGGCCGCCCCAGCAGCTGCCACACCAGCCAGTCGTGCGGCTGCAGCAGTGCGGTGATCCTGGCGGCCGCATCGGGTTCGTGCTTGGCGAGCCAGCGCAGCTTGGCCACCGGCTGCGAGGCTTGCGGTACCGATCCCACTGCCTCCGCCCAGGCCGAACGGCTGCCGAGCGCGTCGATCAGATCAGCGGCGGCCACCTGAGCCCGCTTGTCGTTGCCGACCAGCGCGGGGCCGACCAGATTGCCCTGCCGGTCCAGTGGGACCAGACCGTGCTGCTGTGCCGACACACCGATGGCCTGGACGCCTTCGAGCAGGCCGCCGGCGGCCGCCTCGCCGAGCGAGAGCAGCCACACCTGCGGATCGACCTCGTGCGACTTCGCCTCGACCGGGTGCGGCGCGTACCCCTGGCGCAGCACGGCGCCCGTGTCCGTGTCGCAGACGACGATGCGGGTGAACGCGGACGAGCTGTCAAGACCGGCGACTATCCCCATGGTCAGATTGTGCCGCACATCGGGTGCCCCCGGGGGTTACGGGACCGCCTCAGGTCACAGGTCAGGTGTTCGTGGTGCCCCAGTCGTCCTCGACGACGCCGTTGCGCTCCCGCAGCGAGCGGACCCGCTGGGCCACCGATTCGGGCATCCGGTCCCCGACCTTCTCGCTCACCGAGTGGAGTGCCTTGCCCGCCACGTCGCGCCCGTTGTGCGCCGCGGACTCGGCCGCGTTGCGCACCGCCGGGTTCTGCGCCACCTGGCGGGCCGACTTCTTCAACTGCTCATACCGCTCGCGGCCCGCCCGCGTGCCGATCACGTAACCGAGAGCGAGTCCAACGACGAACGTGAGCTTGTACCGCATGGCTGCCACCCTTCCCTTTGCGCTGATGCTGCCCGCCTACCCGGATCACGCGTGATCACCCGGGGGCGGAACCGATTGGCGGAGCACCCCCCTGCTTGCGCTAATGTATGTGTCGCAGCGAGCACACGCCCCCCGGGACGGTCCGGATTGGGTACGTTCGGTGCAACGCAGCATTCCCCTGTAGCTCAATTGGCAGAGCAGCCGGCTGTTAACCGGCAGGTTACTGGTTCGAGTCCAGTCGGGGGAGCGCGGTCCCCTGTAGCTCAATTGGCAGAGCATTCGGCTGTTAACCGGAGGGTTACTGGTTCGAGTCCAGTCGGGGGAGCAGAAGACGGAGAAGGGCCCCTCGGGGCCCTTTTTCGTGTGCGGTCCCCGCCCTGATGGAACCGTCCGGCCTGCGACGGAGTCCTCATGGTTGAGCGATGCCGACCATCCGAGGCAGGAGATCGTATGAGCGGCTATGCTGCGGCAGACGGCGCGCACAGGTGTACGCGCCACGCCGTAATGGGGCGGTAGCTCAGCCGGTTAGAGCAGCGGACTCATAATCCGTCGGCCGTGGGTTCGAGTCCCACCCGCCCCACCACTCAGCGTGCTCGAAGAAACGTTCTGACCAGCGTCTCGGCTGGTCGGAAGCGGACACGAGAGGGCCTCGGCGGTCTTTCCTGATCATGTTGGCACGGCCGGGGGGCCATGCTGAGGACGCGCGGCAGGCGGCGGGGCGAATATCCCTCGTACGGCCCCCTTCGCGGACATCCGACAGGGCGTCAGCTGTCCGGCACCGGCCCCACTGCCGAGGGCCGCGCCCCGTTACGCCGGCGCAACGGTCCTCCGGCGCCTCTTCCGCCGGTCCGCCAAGGCGGCTCGGAGCGGGTACTTCGCCGCGGTGGCGCGGCCGGGACCGCCGGCCGGGGAAGTGCGGAGGTCCTGCTCCGGAACACTCGCTCCATGAGGGCCGTACGGCGACACCTATAGTGCCGGGATGCCGTCCTACAGCATTGGCCGCGCAGCGAGTCTGCTGGGTGTGAGTTCGGAGACCGTACGCCGCTGGGCCGACGGCGGTCAGATCGCGATGGACCGGGACGGCGCGGGAAACCGGATGATCGACGGGGTGAGCCTGGCCGCCTTCGCCAAGGACCGCGCCGCAGGCCTGCATCCGGTGCCCGGCGAGGCCCGGACATCCGTACGGAACTCGTTCGCCGGGATCATCACGGCGGTCACCGTCGACGATGTGGTCGCCCAGGTGGAAATCCAGTCGGGGCCGCACCGCCTGGTGTCGCTGGTGAGCCGCGAGGCGGTCGACGAACTGGGAATCGTGGTCGGTGCGACGGCCACCGCACGCGTGAAGTCGACACATGTACACGTCGACAGGCCCGGTGCGCCGAGCTGAGGCGGGCAGGTCGTGGATACCCGGCGATGCGGGTCTGAGCCTCACAAAAGCCAGGAGTAGTCGACTCATCGGCTGGCATGTGTGGTTCATCCATCGGCGGGCGGGGCATGACGGTGGAGCAGCCGCCGCGTTGACCGCTGGAGGGGACCCTGATGAGTGGACTCGGCACGCCGTCCCGTATCGCATCCGAACACTCCCGACGTCTGCTGGTCGGCGGGCAGTTGGCGCGGCCCGCCGCGCTGAGCGTCGCGGACCTGCGGGCCGGCTGGGGGCAGCACCGGGCCGATGTGGTGTTCGAGTGCAGCAAGAACGGACCGCAGCACCACAGTTTCGAGGGGCCGCTGCTGCGGGATGTCGTCGGCGACGCACGGCCGTCCTTCGACGCCGCCCGGCGCAAGGACCGTTCCCGGTTCCTGCTGGCCGTCACGGGTGGCGACGGTCATCACGCGGTGCTCTCCTGGGCGGAGATCGACACCGACTTCGGTGATTCCCCGGTCCTGCTGGCCACCGTCATGGACGGCCGGGCGCTTGATCTGGAGGGGAGCCAGTTGGTGGTGCCTTCCGACCGCTGCGGAGCCCGCTACGTCAGCGCGATCACCGGTGTCTGGGTCGGGGCCTGCACGTTTCCCGGGCGGCCGCCGCTGCCGCTGACGCCTTCGCTGCCTTTCCGGTAGCGCGACAGGCCGCTGGAGGCCCCCGCGTCCCCGGGGGTCTCCAGCACCGGCGGCACATGAGGGTGGTGCCCGGCAGGTGGCAGTTCCCGGCCGTGGGCCGTCCTCAGCCGGTGGCGAGGGAGATCTCGGTGGACTTGATCAGCGCCGTCACCGCGGAGCCGGAGGTCAGGCCGAGATCGATGACCGCGTCCCGGGTGATGGCCGCCGTCAGCTCGCCGCCGTCGACGGCGATCTTGACACCGGCCATGGCTCCACCCGTGGTGACCGACGCGACCGTCCCTGGGAGGCGGTTACGGATGCTCAGGCCCGTGACGGAGCCGGTGGCCAGCGACACCTCGGTGGACTTGAACAGGGCACGTACCGGCGAGCCCTCGGCGATGCCGAGGTCCCGAACGGCCTCCAGGGTGATCGCCGCGGTGATCTCCTGACCCCTGTCGAGCCGGACCTTGACGGTGGCCATGACCTCTCCGGGGGTGACACCGGCAACGGTGCCCGGCAGCTGATTGCGGATGCTCAAGCTCATGGTGAACGCCTCGCACGCGGAGTGGAATGTACAGCTTTGCGTCGTGTGTACTCCGCACTCTAGCCGCGGTGCTCAGAAACAGTGATCTGTGGTTCTGCCGTGCGGGTCGCATGTGGCAGCCGGGCGGGCGGGATGTGCCCCATATGCGGGGCGGCATGGACTGTTCTGCCGCACAGGCCGTCCGTGCCACCGGGCCGGGCGGCGGTCCCGGCTCGCCTCCGCGCACGGACGGAATGCCACCCGTGCGCGGAGAAGCGGGGAAGGGAAAGCGGTCAGCGGGCTTCCAGGCGCCCGATCGCGCGCAGCGAGCCGTCGCAGGACAGGCTCTCGGTGCCGTCGCCCGTGTGCCAGTCGCCGTACAGCGTGGTCACGGTGACCGGCCACCTGACGTTGCTCACGTCATTGCAGTCGACGACCAGGCGCCAGGTGTACGAAGAACCGCTGTAGCAGGTGGCGGAGGCGGAACTGCCGCTGCCGCCGAGGTTGCAGGGGAGGCTCGCGGCCTGGGCCGCGGGGGCGGCGGCCAGGATGCCTGCCGCGGTCACCGAGCATGCCGCCAGGGCCAGCAGAGTCTTCACGCGCATGGGGGGATCTCTCTCTCGGATGCTCTCAGGACTGACGAGCCGGGTGAAGGGGCGGCCGGCCGGGCCGAGGCCCACTATGGCCCACAAACCGCCGCAGGTCTAGACCACTTTGCGGGCAACTTCCTTACGGCGGAGGGGAATTGCTCACTCGGTGGCCGGTCCGTTCGGTCCGCGACTGCCGGTACCGATAGGCCGGGGCCGCCGGTGCCACGTAGATGTAGAGGGAAAGCGGTTAGCATCCTGTGTGACCCAGACAAGCCCGCCCCAGGTTCCGCCCCGGGACCCCTCCCAGGACCCGCCTCAGGGACAGCCGATACGCCGGCGCATACTCGCCGACCTCACCCCGCTGCGCACCTCACCCCATTTCCGGCGGCTGTGGTTCGGCAACACGGTCTCCTGGATCGGTCAGGGCATGACCGCACTGGCGATCTCCCTCCAGGTGTACGACCTGACCCGCTCGAGCTTCTCGGTCGGCCTGGTGGGGCTCTTCTCCCTGGTGCCGCTGGTCGCCTTCGGTCTCTACGGAGGAGCCGTCGCCGACACTCTGGACCGGCGGAAACTGGGACTCTGGAGCGCCATCGGTTCGGCAGTCCTCTCGGCCGGACTGTCGGCAGCCGCGTTCTCCGGCCTCCACCACGTCTGGTTCCTCTACGGCATCGTGGCGCTGCAGTCCGTCTGCGCGGCCCTCAACGCACCGGCCAGATCGGCGATGATGCCCCGGCTGGTGCCGGCCGAGCAGCTGCCTGCCGCCAACGCGCTGAGTTCGATGACCGGGACCTCCGGAATGCTGCTCGGGCCGATGCTCGGTGGACTGATCGTCGGCTTCTGGGGCTACCAGGCCGCTTATCTCGTCGACGCGCTCTCCTTCCTGGCCGCGCTGTACGCGATGTGGCGGCTGCCCTCGATGCTTCCGGACCGGGCGGCCGGAGCCGGGCGCCGGGCATCGGTGCTGGACGGACTGCGCTTCCTTGCCACGCGTCCCAATCTGCGCATGACGTTCTTCTCCGACTTCTGCGCCATGATCCTGGCCCAGCCCAGGGCGCTCTTTCCCGCCGTTGCCGTGCTCTGGTACGCGGGCGATGCCCGCACGACCGGGCTGCTGGTCGCGGCGCCGGCGGTGGGAGCACTGCTCGGCGGGGTCTTCTCGGGCTGGCTGAGCGGCGTCAGGCGGCACGGTCTCGCCATCGTCTGCGCCGTCGCAGGGTGGGGGCTCGCCGTGGCGGTGTTCGGACTGACCAGGAACATCTGGCTCGGGCTGTTCTTCCTCGCGGTGGCCGGAGCCGCGGACACCGTGTCGATGGTGTTCCGCAACACCATGATGCAGGTGGCGGCGCCCGACGAGATGCGCGGCAGGCTGCAGGGGGTCTTCATCGTGGTGGTGGCGGGCGGCCCGCGACTCGGCGACTTCCTCGCCGGATCGGCGGGAGATCTGTCGACCCCGACCGTCGCGGTCGTCGGTGGCGGCATCGCCTGTGTTCTGGCGGTCGCCCTGCTGGCCTTTGTGGGCCGCCGCAACTTCCTGCGCTACGACGCCAGGTCGCCGCAGCCGTAGCGCTCTCGTCCGTCACACTCCGGCGCCACCGGCCAGCGACCGTTTGAGGATCTTCCCCATCTCGTTGCGAGGCAGCGCGGACAGATACCGGACGGTGCGCGGGCGCTTGTGCGGTGACAGCCGCCGGGCCACATGGTCCGCCAGCTCCGTTTCTCCCGGCGGGGACTGCGGGTCCCCGGGAACGATCCAGGCGACGATCCGCTCACCCAGATCCGCGTCGGGCTCGCCGGTGACAGCCACATCGGCGACCCCTGGATGCTCGAGAAGCGCGTTCTCGATCTCGCCGGCACCGATCTTGTAGCCGCCGCTCTTGATCAGATCGGTTGCCTTCCGGCCGACGATCCGGACCCGGCCCTGCTCGTCGACGGCCGCCAGATCGCCGGTACGGAACCAGTCGCCGTCGAACGCGGCCGCCGTCGCGTCCGGCCGGTTCAGATACTCCAGAAAGAGATTCGGTCCGCGCACCTGGATCTCGCCGATGCCGTCGGCCTCGTCCGCCAGGCGCAGCTCGACGCCGCGCAGCGGAACACCGACGGTGCCGGGCGGGGACGCGGTGCCCGCCCCGGCCGGGGATTCGGAGCACAGCATCAGGGTCTCGGTCATGCCGTACCGCTCGATCACCCGGCAGCCGGTCGCCGCCGTGATCCGCTGGTGGTCGTGCACGGGGAGCGCCGCGGAGCCGGACACCAGAATGCGGGCCCGTGCCAGCGCTCCGGCCAGATCCCGGTCCGTTTCGAGGGACTCGGCAAGCCGGTGGTACATCGTCGGCACCCCGAAGAGCATGGTCGCTCCGGAGCGCAGTTCCCTTGTGACACCTTCCGCGGAGAACCGGCCCAGGTGGCGTACGGATCCGCCGCGTCGCAGCGGTCCCAGGATGCCGAGGATCAGACCGTGGACATGGAACAGCGGCAGGGCGTGCACCAGGACGTCGTCGGCCGTCCACCGCCAGGCTTCCTCCAGCGCGTCCAGCGTCGAAGCGATGGCCCTGCGCGGCAGTACGGCGCCCTTCGGCGGTCCGGTGGTGCCGGAGGTGTACACGATCAGCGCGGGCGTCTCCGGGGAGGGCTCGGCGGGCAGCGCGGAAGGCGGACCCGTGAGCGGAATACCGATACGGTCCAGCCCCGCGAGTCCGGCAGGCAGTTCCTCGCCCGCTCCGGCCAGCACCGCGGTCGGCGCGCTGTCCGACACGATGTGCGCCAGCTCCCGCTCGCCAGTCTTCGGATTCAGCGGTACGGCCGCAACTCCGGCCAGCAGTGCGGCCACCACTCCGACCACCGTCTCGGGCGTGGGTGTCGCCCACACCGCGACGCGTCCGGCGCCGGTGATCCGGGAGGCCAGCGTTCCGGCGGCCGCGGCCAGTTCGCCGTAGGACAGGGTGCGCGCGCCGAAGCGTACGGCCTCCCGGCCGGACGTGGGGTGCAGGGCAGGGAGAAGGACGGTCATGCCCCGCACCCTAGACCGACCCGCACACGGGGGCGGCGTCCCGGGGCCGGGGCCACGCGCCATTGGCCGGTCGGTCTCAAGGCAGCGGCGTGCCGGGCCGCGGGGATTCGGGTGGTGCCTCCCAGACCGCCGGATTGGTGCCGCCCTCGGCGTCCGGTGTCTCCGATGTCCCGTCATGGGTGACGGTCATCCGCACGGTCTGTGCCCGTGCGTCGATCACCACCGTTATGTGCGACACGTTCGCCGCCCGGTGGGCCAGGGCGAGCGCCCTGCGCAGCTCGGCCAGGAGTTCACCGCTCATCGTGTCGGGGATCCGGGAGTCCACCGGGCCGAGGAAGCGCACCGATGGGATGAAGCCCAGCAGCACGCCCGCTCCCTCCGTCTCGCGCAGTACCCGGCCGCGCAGCGTGGACGGTGCCCGGGCCGGTGGCTGCTGGAGGGCGAAGATCGCGGTCCTGACGTCCTGGATGGTGGAGTCCAGTTCGTCCACGGCCCTGCCGATGAGTTCCCCGAGGTCCGCGCCGTTGGCCCGGCGCCGGGTGGACTCCAGCATCATCTCGGTGGCGAAGAGCCGCTGGATCACCAGATCGTGCAGATCACGGGCGATCCGGTCGCGGTCCTCGTACACCGCGAGCTGCTCCCGGTTCTGCTGTGCGTCGGCGAGTACCAGCGCCAGCGCGGCCTGCGAGGCGAACTGCATGGCCAGCGTACGGTCCACGTCACTGTACGGCCGGGAGCTGCGCCGCCGGGGCAGCGCCAGCGTCCCGATCAGCTTGCCGCCGCTCTGCAGCGGAATCATCATGCTCGGCCCGAAACGCGCCCTCACATGAGTGGTCATGCGGGGATCGGTCGACGAGTCCCCGATGAACACCGGTTCACCGCCGAGGAGTTGGACAAGGACGGAGGAGCCGGGCTCGATGGTGGTGCCCACCAGGTCGCCCGGGTCGTCGAAGGTGGACGCCGCGACGATCTCCATGCCGCCGGTCTCGGTGGGCAGCAGTACGACACCTGCCACCGCATCGGCGAGACTGCGGGCCTGTTCGGCCACGGTCGTCAGTGCGTCGTTCGCGGTCTCACCGGTGAGCAGGGCGTTGGTGACGGTGGCGGCCCCCTTGATCCAGCGCTCCCGCAGCATGGCCGTCTCGTACAGCCGGGCGTTGCCGATCGCCAGGCCGGCCTGGGCTGCCAGGACCTTCAGCAGCGCCTCGTCGTCCGCGTCGAAGGCCCCGTCCCGTTTCCCTGAGAGGCGCACGGCACCGAAGGTCTCGCCGTCCACCTGGATGGGCACCCGCAGCAGCCCGGGTGAGTCGACGGGAAGACTGATCAGGGCCTCGCCGGCGCTGCCGGTCGAGAACACGTCGCTGAGCCTGTCGCGCTCCGGGTCGACCACCGCCAGGACACCGTGGCGTGCGCCCGTCAGGTCTGCCGCCGAATCCACGATGTGCTGGAGGGTGGCCCGCAGACCGAGGCCGGTGCCGACGCCCGCCACCGCTTCGAGAAGCATCGGGAGCCGTGAGTCGTCGCTCATCGTGTCACCCCGGTTTCCCTCACCCGCCGTCCGCCGCGTGGCCGATGAGCGGACAGCGGTCGGTCGTTCCGCGGTCAGTCGTTCAGCGGGTCGAGGACCTTCTGCCGGATCTTTCCCTCCAGCATCGAACCCAGGCCGAGCACCGAGCAGACGTCGGGTCGTTCGGCGATGTGCACCGGCATTCCGGTGGCATCACGCAGCATCTGGTCGAGGCCGGGCAGCCGTGCGCTGCCACCGACCATTATGATTCCGCGGTCGACGAGGTCGGCGACCAGATCGGGCGGGCACTCACGCAGCACTCTGCCGATTCCGTCGATCACGGCCGTCAGCGGGCTGTGGATCGCCTCCCGCATCGCCGCGGTGTCCACGTCCACCGTGCGGGCCAGCCCGGTGATCACATCGCGTCCATGGATCGAGGTGGTCGGGGTTCCGTGCGGGGAGAGGCCGGCGCCGCTGAGGGTCATCTGCAGCGGGCGCACCGACTGCGTCGACAGCAGCAGTTCGTGGTGTTCGCGCAGGTGCTGCATGATCGCCCGGTCGATCGCCTCACCGCCGACCGGGACCCGCTCGGCGGTGACGATCGAGCCGAGCGAGAGCACGGCGATCTGGGTGGTGGCCGCACCGCAGACCATGATCATGGTGGCGGTCGGCTGCTCCACCGGCAGCCCGCAGCCCACCGCGGCCGCGATCAGCGTGTCGACCAGCTCGACCCGGCGGGCGCCGAGTCCGACCAGGGTCTCGACCGTCGCGCGCTGGGCGAGCGGATCGGCCTCGTGCGGGGTGCAGGCCGCCGCACGCAGCATCGGGGTCCGGCGCAGTTTGCGTCGGAGTTTGTCACCGAGCAGCTGGCGCAGCATCCGTCTGGCCATGTCGATGTCGACGACGGTGCCGCCGCTGACGGGGCGGACCACCCGGATGTACTGGGGGGTACGGCCGGTCATCTGCTCGGCGAACGCGCCGACGCCGATCAGAGCGCCGGTACGGACGTTGACCGCGGCGCAGCTGGGTTCGTCCACGACGAGCCCGGTGCCCTTCACGTACACCCGGGTCCTGGCGGCCCCGAGGTCGACGGCCACCTGGCAACGGCGCAACTGCTCAAGACTCACGGTCACGACGGGATCTCCCGGAAGGCGCTGGGTGGAGCACCGGCGACGGCCGGCCCTTCCTCGTAATGGTGCGCGGCCGAAAGGCCGTGCGCGCGCTGGGCTGCGCCGGTCGGGTACCGGGCCCTGACACCGTGCCAGGGGTGACCTGGCAGCCTTCGGGACCGTCCTGTCATCCCGGTGGTTCGTCGGGGAACCGCACCTCCTGGAGCAGGCCCCAGGTGAAGTCGGCGACACAGCGCCGGCCGTCCGGCGGGGTGATGGCCAGCTGCCAGCGGGTCGGTGCCGATCCCTCCATCGGCCGGACGGCGGCGAAGGCGCGGGCCACCTCGTCGACCGTGCACGACCAGGGACGCAGATCCTCCACCGAGGACAGCACGGGGCCGGCGGCCCCCGGGGCGCGGACCAGCCACTCGTTCCACACCGGGCCGCCGGGTGCGGTCAGCACCTCGAACCGCAGATCCGGCCAGAGCGGCACCTGCCACTGGAAGGCGTCGCACTCCAGATCGCCGATCTTCCTGCGGGTGGTCGCCGTGGGCTCGCCGAGCACCGAGCGGTAGCGCTGTGCGGCGCCTCGGGACCGGGGGGAACGGACCATCGCCTGCCAGCGGCGGTTGGCTTCCCGCATGACGGCGAGCGGGACCCCGAGCTCGTGGCGGGCGTCCTCGACCAGCCCCGGCTGCTGGTCGGCCATCCGGCGCAGCAGCACCAGCTGGAAGTCGAGCGGCCCGAAGGGGGCTCCTGGATGCGGCATGCCCCCATCCTGCCCCGACCCCGCGACACACGGTGAAAGGGTGGCTTCCACACAAGATCCTCACAGGTTTGTGCCCCCGGTGGCCCCGCCGCCCGCATAATCTGCGGTCGCCATGGATTACTGCTACGCGTGTCGCAGACACCTCAACGGCGCCCTCGCCTGTGCCGGCTGCGGCACTCCTGCAGAGGATCTCGGGCGGCCCGCGGCCGACGAACCCGCGGTGTACGAGCTCCACATACGCGAGCCGGTGCCCGCAGGGCACCGGCGTGCCCGCAAGCGGCCCGGCCGTGCCCGTCGTGCTCGCAGGCGTTCCGGGCGGCGTACCGCGCTGTTCGCCACGCTGGGCGTGGTCCTTGCCGCCGGTGCGCTGAGCCTGGCCGAGCTGGCGACCGAGGCGCCGCAGCACGGAGAGGCCGCCGGTTCGGTACGCGAGGAGGACCGGCCCACGGAGCCTCCGGCCCCCGGTGGAGCCGAGAGCGAGAGCCCCGGCCGCCCGTCGGCCGTACCCGCGGCGCAGCGGTCGACGGTGGCGGGAAGGGGCGAGCCGTCCGGCGGACCGGGAACGGCGGCCGTCACGGCGGCGGCTTCCGCCTCCGCCCGTCCCGGGCCACGCGGGACCGCGTCCCCCGGAGCGCCCCAGCCGTCCTCGGCCGCACCGGGGCCCTCGTCGCCGGGGCAGAGTGACAGCCCGGGCACCCCGGCGCCCCCGCCCGCCTCGCAGCCGCCGCCCCCGCCACCGCCCGAACCGGCGCCGACGGAGACCTGCACCCGGTTCCTCTGGTGGTGCACCTGAGCCGTGCGGCTCAGCCGAGCATGCGCCTGAGCAGGTCGCGCAGAACTGTGCGCTCCTCGGCGGACAGCTCTCCCAGCGGCTCCCGGGCGAAATTCAGTGACGCGCGGAGCTGTTCCGCGGTCTCGGTGCCCAGGTCCGTTGCCGCGGCGAGTTTGATCCGGCGGTCCGACGGGTCGGGGCGGCGCTCGACCAGGCCGCGGGCTTCGAGCCGGTCGACGATGCCGGTGACGTTCGACGGCTCACATTTGAGTTTTCCGGCGATACGGCGCATGGGCATCGCCTCGATGGAGAGCAGACCCAGTACCCGGGCCTGGGCCCCGGTGAGTGAATGCCCCGCCGCGGCTTCGTCGTACTCCTCGTAGTAGCGGGCGACGACGTCACCGATCAGCTCGACGACTTCGGAGGTCAGCGGGTCTGTTCGAGTGGCCATGGGAACCATGATACCCACTTACTTGACAATCTAAAATATCGAGGCGCATGGTTGTTTCATCACCTGAAGCTTTTCTAGGAGGTTGCACCCCGCATGTCAGTACTCCCCGCCACCGGCCGCGAATGGCACCTCACCGCCCGTCCGAACGGCTGGCCCACCCCCGAGGACTTCGCGCTGCGCGAGGCCCAGGTGAGCGAGCCCGCCGAAGGCCGCATCCTGGTCCGCAACCTCTACTTCTCGGTCGACCCTTATATGCGCGGCCGGATGAACGACGTGAAGTCGTACACCCCGCCCTTCCAGCTCGACAAGCCCATGGACGGCGGCGCGGTGGGCGAGGTCATCGCCTCGAACGCCGACGGGTTCGCGGTGGGCGACCACGTCCTGCACGGGCTCGGCTGGCGTGAGTACGCCCAGGTGCCCGCTCAGTACGCCACCAAGGTCGACGCCTCGCTCGCGCCGCTCTCCGCCTACCTCGGCGTGCTCGGCATGACGGGTCTCACCGCCTATGCGGGTCTCTTCGACGTCGCCTCCTTCAAGGAGGGCGACACGGTGTTCGTCTCCGGCGCGGCCGGTGCGGTCGGAAACCAGGTCGGGCAGATGGCCCGGCTCAAGGGTGCCGCCCGGGTCATCGGTTCCGCAGGCTCCGACGAGAAGGTCAAGCACCTCATCGAGGACCTCGGCTTCGACGCGGCGTTCAACTACAAGAACGGTCCGGTGTCGAAGCAGCTGCGGGAGGCGGCCCCCGACGGTATCGACGTCTACTTCGACAATGTCGGCGGCGAGCACCTCGAAGCGGCCATCACCTCGTTCAACGTGCACGGCCGCGCCACCATCTGCGGAATGATCTCGCAGTACAACAACACCGAGTCGACCCCGGGCCCGCGCAACCTGGCACTGATCATCGGCAAGCGGCTGCGTGTGCAGGGAATGCTCGTCAACGATCACACCGCCCTGCAGCCGCAGTTCGTCCAGGAAGTCGCCGGCTGGATCGCCTCGGGCGAGCTGAAGTACCAGGAGACAGTCGTCCAGGGTGTGGAGAAGGGTGTCGACGCCTTCCTCGGCATGCTGCGCGGTGAGAACACCGGGAAGATGATCGTCGCCCTCAGCCAGTAGTCTCATCATCAGGCCGCCGCGGTCGTGGGCGCGAGCCGCGGCGTACACAACGTAAGGAATTTTCATGGCAATACAGAAGATCGACGTCGCGTACACCGCCGTGGCCACCGCGGAGAACGGCCGTGACGGCCGGGTCTCCTCGAGCGACGGCAACCTCGACGTGGTCGTCAATCCGCCGAAGGAGATGGGTGGAAGCGGCGCCGGGACCAACCCGGAGCAGCTCTTCGCCGCCGGTTACAGCGCCTGCTTCCAGGGGGCTCTCGGTGTGGTCGCCCGCCAGGAGAAGGCCGACATCTCCGGCTCGACGGTGACCGCCGCGGTCGGCATCGGCAAGAACGAGCAGGGTGGCTTCGGGCTGGAGGTCGCGATCACCGCGTCCATCCCGAACGTCGACACCGCCACCGCGCAGTCGCTGATCGAGAAGGCGCACCAGGTGTGCCCGTACTCGAACGCCACCCGCGGCAACATCAAGGTCGAGCTGGCTGTCGCCTGACCTGTGTGAACACCGAAGAGCCGCACCCAGCTCCGGCCGGGTGCGGCTCTTCGCGGGTACGGCGGTACGCCGCGCCATTGCCCGGTGAACGGCGCTGTGGATACGCTGTGTTCGTTATTCCGACCATTGGCCGGGGTTTCGAACACTGGAGTGCCGACAAGAAGGGGTGGGTGGACCACCATGGGGCGACTGGTCCCGGCGGTGACCCGGGCGCTGGACATACTCGAGCTGTTCCTCGAAGGAGACGGCTCGCTGTCGGCGCCCGATGTGACCCGCAGACTTCAACTCCCGCGCACCACGGTGCACGAGCTGCTCACCACGCTCGCGGCCCGCGCCTATCTGGTGCCCGTCCCCGAACAGCCCGGGCGGTACCGGCTCGGCGTCCGGACATACCAGCTCGGCAGCCGTTACGCCGAGCAGCTCGACCTCGCGGCCGAGGGGCAGCAGGTCGCCCGTGAGGTCGCCGAGACCTGCGACGAGACCGTGCATGTGGCCATCCTCGAGGACACCGATGTCATCTACATCGCGAAGGTGGACTCCACCCATGCGGTCCGGATGGTCTCGGCCGCCGGGCGCAGGCTGCCCGCGCACTGCACCTCCGTCGGGAAGATGCTGCTCGCTTCGCTGCCCGAGGCCGAGCGCGATGCCCGGATCTCCGGACGGGAGCTCACCGCGATGACACCCAACAGCATGACGGATGCGGACGCCCTGCGGGAAGCGCTCGCCGCGATCCGCGAGCGGGGCGTAGCGGTCGAGCACCGTGAGTCGAACCCGGACGTGAGCTGCGTGGCCGCGCCGGTACGCAACGGCGCGGGGCGGGTCGTCGCGGCGCTCTCCATCTCCGTACCGATGATCCGGTGGAGCGACGAGCGCGAGAGTGAGCTGGAGCAGCTGGCGCTCAAGGGCGCGGCCGAACTCTCCACCCGGCTCGGCCACCGGGGACTCGGATGAACCGCCCGGACGTGGCAGTACGTGAGCATGCGGTCCTCGGCGAGGGCCCGACCTGGGATCCGCTGACCGGCCGGCTCATCTGGGTCGACATCCTGTCCGCCCGGATCCACACCTTCGATCCGGTGAGCGGCCGGCGCACCGTCATGGCCACCGAGCAGCACGTCGGCGCCGCCAAGCCGCGGGCCGGCGGGGGACTCGTGGCCAACCTGCGGGACGGGGTGGGCCTCTACGGGCCCGAAGGCGGTTTCTCCTGGCTGGTGCACGACCCGGTGGTCGGGCGGCGGGGCAATGACGCCGCCGTCGCGCCCGACGGTGCGCTCTGGGCGGGCACCATGCGGTACGACGAGGCACCCGGCGGCGGCACACTGACCAGGATCACCGCGGACGGCAACGTCGCGCAGCAACTGACCGCAGGCGTCTCCAACGGCACCGGCTGGAGCCCCGACGGCTCCCTGATGTACTACATCGACTCTCCGACCCGGCGGATCGACGTCTTCGACTTCGACGGCGGACTCCCTTACAACCGGCGGGAGTTCACGCTGATCGAGGAGGGGGCGGGATACCCCGACGGGCTGACGGTCGACGGGGCGGGCTGCGTCTGGGTGGCCCTCTGGGACGGCGCCGCCGTGCGCCGCTACACCCCGGAAGGCGCCCTGGACCGTACGATCCCGCTGCCCGTGAGCCGCCCCACCGCCTGCGCCTTCGGCGGCCGGGAACTGCGTGATCTCTACATCAGCACGGCCCGCGTCGGACTCGGAGCCCCGCCGCCGCTCGCCGGCTCGCTCCTGGTGCTGCCGGATGCCGGACAGGGTGTGCCGCAGCCGCCTTTCGCGGGCTGACGCACGGTCCCGGGCCCCACGGGAGGCCAGAACGCCGGAATGCCGGGGAGGCCGGGGGACGACCCCGTGGAGCGGCCCGCGCAGCGCGGGCCCTTTTACGGGACCGGATGACGGGACCGGGCAGTGGCCGCGAGACGGGCGGCCGTCCAGAGGCCCGGGATGTCACACTCCGGCCCCCGCGGCGCTCCCAGGTGCATGAAGACATCACGGAACACCCCGTCCGGCCACCACGCCCCCGCCGCGTCGCACGCGGAGCACCACTACGCGCCGGGTGACACCGTCGGCTCCCGGGAGCTGACCACCATCCACGGCCGGCGGGTCAGTGTGCCGGCTCCCGGCCTGCTGACCCATCTGCAGTTCCGGCGCTTCGCCGGCTGCCCCTTCTGCAACACCCATCTGCGCTCGATCGCCGTCCGCCACAACGAGCTCGTGGACGCCGGGATCTTCGAGGTGGCGGTCTTCCACTCGTCGGCGAAGGCGATGCTGCCGCACCACGACGGTCTCCCCTTCGCGGTCGTTCCCGACCCGGAGAAGACGCTGTACGCGGCGTTCGGCGTGGGGTCGTCCAAGAAGGCCGTGTTCGACCCGCGGGTCTGGCCCACCGCGGTGCGCGGCTTCCCGGACGGCTGGCGCGGAAACAGGGCCGGCCGCCCTTCGTACCCCACCGAGCACGAGAGTGTCTTCGGCCTTCCCGCGGACTTTCTGATCAGCGGGGACGGCACCGTCCTGGCGGCGAAGTACGGCCGCAATGCGCTGGACCACTGGTCGGTCGGCGAACTGCTCGCACTGGCAGCGAACCACACCGGGTGAGCCTGCCGGGGCCCGGACAGGGCTGCGCCCCGCAGGGGTCAGGCACCTGCGGGGCACAGCGTTCCCTGGGGCCCGTCAGCGGGACGAGAACGCGTGGACGGTCGTGGTGCGGTAGGTCTGCCCCGGCCTGAGCACCGTGCTCGGGAAGGCCGGCTGGTTGGGGGAGTCCGGGTAGTGCTGGGCCTCGAGGCAGAGCGCGTCTCCCTGCCGGTAGAGCTTCCCGGATGTGCCCGCCAGCGTGCCGTCCAGCTGGTTGCCGGAGTAGAACTGCAGACCGGGCTCGGTCGTGTACATCTTCATCACCCGTCCCGACCCGGGATCGGCGAGTGTGAGCGCGTACTCGGGACGGGCGGTGATGCCCTTGTCCAGCGCCCAGTTGTGGTCGAAGCCCTTGCCGTACACGAGCTGCTGGTCAGCCTCCCGGATGTCGGCCCCGATCGCCTTCGCGCGACGGAAGTCGAAGGGGGTGCCGGAGACCCTGGGCAGGTCGCCGGTCGGGATGAGGGAGGAGCCGACCGGGGTGTAGCGGGCGGCGGCCAGCTCCAGGGTGTGGTCGTAGACGGAACCGCTGCCCTCACCTGCCAGGTTGAAATAGGTGTGGCTGGTGAGGTTGATGACGGTTGCCCGGTCCGTCGTCGCCTCGTAGTCGATCCGCCATTCCCCGTGCTGGGTGAGGGTGTAGGTGACCTGGACCCTGAGGGTGCCGGGGTAACCCATCTCGCCGTCGGGAGAAATCCGGGAGAGCACCAGCCCGCGATCGGAGCCACGGGTGAGGGGTTCGATGTGCCACATCTGCTTGTCGAAGCCCTTGGTGCCGCCGTGCAGGCTGTTCACCCCGTCGTTCAGGGGGAGTTGGTATCCGGCGCCGTCCAGGGTGAACTTCCCGCCGGCGATCCGGTTGCCGTACCGCCCGATCAGACCACCGAAGAAGGGGCTCTTGGCGGCATAGTCCGCGAGGTTGTCGAAACCCAGCGCGATGTTCGCCGTGTGTCCCCTGCGGTCGGGGACCTCCAGGGAATGGATGATCCCTCCGTAGGAGAGGACTTGGAGGCGGGTCCCGCCGTTGGCGACCGTCCAGACATGGACCCTGGTGCCGTCGGCCAGTCTGCCGAAGAGCTCCTTCGACGGTGTGCCTCCCCCGGCGGCACGGGCACTGCCCATCGATGTGGTGGCGGCCACCCCGGCCGCCGCCGTCGCTGCTATCACGGTGCGTCTGCTCGGCTTGTGTGAACGGTTCAGCATGCGTGCAGCTCCTCAGAGAGAGTCCTACGGGACCTATGAACCGACCTTGCGCTTGTTGTAGACGTCGAAGCCGACCGCGGCGAGCAGCACCAGCCCCTTGATGACCTGCTGGTAGTCGCTTCCGACACCCACCAGGGACATGCCGTTGTTGAGCACGCCCAGGACGAGACCGCCGATGATCGCGCCGAACACGGTGCCGACGCCGCCGCTCATGGAGGCGCCGCCGATGAAGGCCGCCGCGATGGCTTCGAGTTCGAAGTTCACTCCGGCGTTGGGGGTCCCGGCGCCGAGCCGGGCCGCGAAGACGACACCGGCCAGGGCCGCCAGGACACCCATGTTCACGAAGACCATGAAGATGGTCCGCTTGTCCTTGACGCCGGACAGCTTGGCCGCGGGCTGGTTGCCGCCGAGCGCGTACACATGCCGGCCGATGACCGCGTTGCGCATGACGAAGCCCAGTCCGATGAGCAGGGCGGCCAGGATCAGGAGTACGACCGGCACCCCCCGGTAGCTGGCGAGGGTCATCGTGAAGGCGAGGACCGCGGCGCTCATCGCCACGCACTTGGTGAGGAACAGGCCCCTGGGCAGGATGTCGAGTTCGTACTCCTTCTCGCGGCGGCGCGAGCGGAGCTCCTGGATCAGGACGACCGCGATCAGGCCCAGGCCCATCAGCAGGGTGAGGTTGTGGTAGTTCGTGTTCGGGCCGATCGCCGGCAGATAGCCGGTCGAGATCTTCTGGAAGCCGTCCGGGAGCGGTCCGACTGAGCGCGAGCCCAGGAGGATCTGCGTCGCGCCCCGGAAGATCAGCATTCCGGCGAGTGTGACGATGAACGAGGGGATGCCCACATAGGCGATCCAGAAGCCCTGCCAGGCCCCGGCGGCCGCACCGATCAGCAGTGCGATCACCAGTGCCAGTACCCAGGGCACCTTGTGATCGACCATCATGACGGCGCCGGCGGCGGAGACGAACGCCGCCAGCGAGCCGACGGAAAGGTCGATGTGGCCGGCGATGATGACGATCATCATGCCGATGGCCAGCACCAGGATGTAGCTGTTCTGGAGGACCAGATTGGTGACGTTGTTCGGCTTGAGCAGGACGCCGCCGGTCCAGATCTGGAACAGCACGACGATCAGGCCGAGCGCGATCAGCATCCCGTACTGGCGCATGTTGCGGCGAGCGGCCTCCATCAGGAGGGCTCCGGTGGTGGAGCGGGGGACTTCGGGCGCCGGACCGGCGCTCTTCGGGGCTTCGGTGGTGACCGGACCCATAACAACTACCTTCTGTTCATGGTCATGTGGCGCATCAGCAGTTCCTGCGTCGCGTCAGCCCTGGCGACCTCACCGGTGAGCCGGCCCGCCGCCATCGTGTAGATGCGGTCGCACATGCCGAGCAGTTCGGGGAGTTCGGAGGAGATGAAGACAACGGCTTTGCCCTCGGCGGCGAGCTGGTCGATCACCGTGTAGATCTCGTACTTGGCGCCGACGTCGATGCCGCGTGTCGGCTCGTCGAGAATCAGGACGTCGGGGCCCGCGAAGATCCATTTGCTGAGGACGACCTTCTGCTGGTTGCCCCCCGACAGCCGGCCGACGTGTTCGAAGACGGTCGGGGCCTTGATGTTCATGGTTTTCCGGTACGACTCCGCGACCCGGGTCTCCTCGTGCTCATCGACCACGCCGCGCTTGGACACCTTCTTGAGCGCGCTCATCGTGATGTTGCGGCCGATGGTGTCGATCAGGTTGAGGCCGTAGTGCTTGCGGTCCTCGGTGACGTAGGCGATGCCGTGGCCGACCGCCTCGGGGACGGTTTTCGTACGGATCTCCCGGCCGTCCTTGAAGACCGAGCCGGAGATGTTGCGGCCGTAACTGCGCCCGAAGACGCTCATCGCGAGCTCGGTACGGCCCGCTCCCATCAGCCCCGCGATGCCGACGATCTCACCCTTGCGCACATGGAAGGAGACATCGTCGACGATCTTGCGCTGCTGGTCGATGGGATGGTGGACGGTCCAGTTGCGCACCTCGAGGGCGGGCCGGGAGCCCGGGTCGCCCTCGTAGGCGGTGCGTTCGGGGAAGCGGTTGTCGAGGTCGCGGCCGACCATCCCGCGGATGATCCGGTCCTCGGTCGTCACCGCGGCCTTCACATCGAGGGTCTCGATGGTCCGCCCGTCGCGGATGATGGTGACGGAGTCGGCGACCGCGGCGATCTCGTTGAGCTTGTGCGAGATGATGATCGAGGTGATGCCCTGGTCCTTCAGCTCCAGGATCAGATCGAGCAGCTTGGCGCTGTCGTCGTCGTTCAGGGCAGCGGTCGGCTCGTCGAGGATGAGCAGCTTGACCTCCTTGGAGAGCGCCTTCGCGATCTCCACCAACTGCTGCTTGCCGACCCCGATGTCGGCGACCCGGGTCTGCGGGTGCTCGTTCAGCCCGACCCGCTTCAGCAGCCTGGAGGCGTGCTTGAGCGTCTCGTTCCAGCTGATGAACCCGCGGTTCGCGTGCTCGTTGCCGAGGAATATGTTCTCGGCGATGGACAGATACGGGATGAGCGCCAGCTCCTGGTGGATGATGACGATCCCGCGCGCCTCGCTCGCCCGGATGTCCCGGAACGCGCAGTCGGCACCCTGGAAGAGGATGTCTCCCTCGTAACTCCCGTGCGGATGCACCCCGCTGAGCACCTTCATCAGGGTCGACTTGCCCGCGCCGTTCTCACCGCAGACGGCGTGGACCTCGCCCTCGGCGACCGTCAGGGACACACCGGAGAGCGCGCGGACCCCGGGGAAGGTCTTGACGATCGAGCGCATCTCGAGAACCGGCGTGCCGGTCACTGCAGCTCACTCGCCTTGATGTAGCCCGAGTCGACCAGGACCGACTTGTAGTTGGACTTGTCCACGCTGACCGGGTTGAGCAGATAGGCGGGAACGACCTTCTTCTCGTTGTTGTATGTCTTGACGTCGTTGACCTGGGGCTTCTTCTTGTTCAGTACGGCGTCGGCCATCTGCACGGCCTGCTTGGCGAGCGCCCGGGTGTCCTTGTAGACGGTCTGCGTCTGCTGGGCCGCGATGATCGACTTCACCGATGCGACCTCGGCGTCCTGCCCGGTGACGAGGGGGTACGGCTTGGCCTTCGTGCCGTAGCCGTCCGACTTCAGCGCGGACAGCACACCGATCGATATCCCGTCGTACGGTGAGAGGACCGCGTCGACCTTCGCGCCCGAGGAGTACGCCTTGGTGAGCAGGTCGTCCATGCGCTTCTGCGCGGTCCCGCCGTCCCAGCGCAACGTGGTGACCTGATCGAGCGCGGTCTGCCGGGAGCGTACGACGAGCTGCTTCTTGTCGATGTACGGCTTCAGCGTCTTCATCGCGCCGTCGAAGAAGTAGCGGGTGTTGTTGTCGTCGGGCGAGCCGGCGAAGAGCTCGATGTTGAACGGCCCCTTCTTCCGGCCGCTCTTCAGCCCCAGCTTGTCGATCAGATAGGTCGCCTGGAGCACACCGACCTTCTCGTTGTCGAACGAGGCGTAGTAGTCGACGTTCGGGGTGCCGAGGATCAGCCGGTCGTACGAGATCACCTTGATGTGCTGGTCCGCCGCCTGCTGGAGCACGTCGGAGAGGGACTTGCCGTCGACAGCGGCGACGACAAGGGCGTCGACGCCCTTGGTGATCATGTTCTCGATCTGGGCGACCTGCTGGTCGACGTTGTCGTCGCCGTACTGCAGATTGGTCTTGTAGCCCATGGCCTTGAACTGCTTGACCATGTTGTTGCCGTCGGCTATCCAGCGCTCGGAGGACTTGGTCGGCATGGCGATGCCGATCGTGGAGCCCTTGCCCCCGGTCTTGGTCTCCTTGCTGCCGCCCTCGCTGCTCTGCCCGCACGCGGCGAGGGAGAGGGTCAGGGCGCCGGCGGTCAGGGCGAGCGCGGCGCGGCGTGTGTGGCTCATGGTCATCAGTCCTTCTCGGTGGAGGGGGAGACGGTGAAACGGTTGAGGGAGCCGGGCAGCCGGGAACCGAGCGGCGACATGCCGCCGTCCGCGCCGTGCCGTGCGAGCAGATCGAGGGCGAGCCGGCCGCGCCGGACACGCTCACGGGCGGTGTCGAGGGTGCGGTCGCGCAGCTGGGCGCCGTAGGGGTAGATGCCGGGCGACTTGGAGAGCCCGAACTTCAGGTAGATCGGCGCGCCGCGCCGGATCAGCTCGGCGGCCTCGTACATCCGGACGTAGCCGCCCAGGTCGTCGGGCGCCTCGATGTAGAGGTCCATGGGGGCGGCGGACACCCGGCGGATCTCCGTGAGGTGCGCGAGTGTGAGGTCGGACGGGATGTTGATGGAGTCCGCACCGAGCTGCTCGAACACGGCATACGAGGCCGGGTTCACCGGGCCGATGAGCGCGGAGACCTTGAAGGTGGTGTCGGCGGGGATCACCCCGGCGGAGCGCAGCCGGTGCAGTGACCAGAGCACACCCTCGTCCGCGACGAGAAGGCACTTCACCCCGAGCCCGGTGGCGCGGACGGCGTCCTCGAGGGAACCGGCGACCGCGTCGTGGCCCCGGGCCCGCAGCCCGCCGCCGCCCGATTCGGTACGGGTGGAGGCGCCGATGTCCCAGGTGCCGCGCGGCCCGGTGAACAGGCACAGTTCGATGTCGCGCTCGGCGCAGGCGTCCACCATGTCGGTTATCTCGGTGTCCGTGAGCATCCAGACGCCGCTGCCCTGGCTGATGCGGTGGATGGGCACGTCGAGCTGGGCGGACTCCTTGAGTACGACGTCGAGCGCCTCGGGCCCTTCGACGGAGGGCACTTCGGTGCGCCAGGTGCCGCCGTCGGGGAAACACCGGCCGGAGGCGTCGGTGGGGCTGAGCGCGGGCGCGGCGAGGCCGAGGGCGGCGAGTGCCTGTTCGCCGGGACGGCGGGGGGAGGAGGCGGATGCGTCGGTCACAGGCGGGTTCCTTGCATACTCGGTAGCGCGTTCGGTATTTCGGACACGGTTCGTGTCGTTGGGCATGGGCCGGTGCCCGGCCTGGTGGGATTCACGGCCGCAGCAGCACCTTCCCGGTCTTCGGATCGCCGCTCCCGACGAGCGCGACGGCTTCCGCGTACCGCTCGAGCGGGAACTCGTGCGTGATCAGCGGTGCGGGGTCGAGGATTCCCGCGGTGAACGCGCGCACCGCGAAGGACCAGGCAGCGGACGGCGCCCCGAAGATGCTCCGTACGGTGAGCTGGTTCAGCGAGAGGTGCACGGGGTCGATGCCCCTGGCGCCGGGAGTGAACATCCCGGTGAGCACCACCTGGCCGCCGCGGCGGGGCAGGAGGCAGGAGTCGGCCGCGGTGGAGGGTGCGCCGGCGGTCTCGACCACCAGGTCGTAGCGGCCGCGCACCTCAGGCGCCTCCTCCGGCGCACGTGTCCCCGTCGCACCGAAAACCACTGCCTGCGCGGCCCGTTCGGCCCGGGGGTCGATCACGGTGAGTTCCGCGGGTGACGTCGCCGCGAGCAGTTGTACGGCGAGCAGGCCCAGCGTGCCCGCACCGACGACGGCGATGCGGTCGCCGGGTTCGGGCCGTGCCGCCCGTACCGCCGCTGCCACGACGGCCGCGGGCTCCAGCAGGGCGGCCGACCGCAGATCCGCGTCGTCGGCCAGCGGATGGAGCAGCCGGGCGGGGACGACCAGATGGTCGGCGAATCCGCCGGGGCGGGTGAAGCCCGTCTCGTCGTAACCGGCGCCGCACAGCGAGGTCGCGCCGCGCCGGCACTGCGCACACGTTCCGCAGAAGCGGAAGCCCTCGGCGACGGTCCTGCGCCCGGCGAGCGCGGGGTCAACACCCGCGCCCACTGCCTCGACGGTTCCGGACCACTCATGGCCCGGGACGACCGGGTAGCGGACGTAGCCCGGATCGCGGTGGCCGTCGTACACCTCGCGGTCGCTCATGCAGATTCCGGCCGCTGCGACCCTGATGAGCACCTCGCCCGGGCCGGGTTCGGGCTGCACACCGCTGACCACGTGGTGCACTCCGGGGGCGTCGACGACGACGGCGCGGCTCATCCCGCTCACCGGGGCGCCTTGGGGGCGCGCTTCTCCCAGCCCTCGGCCCAGAGGTCGAACCTGGCCTGCTGCTGCGGGAATTCGGCGGCAGCGTCCACGTCGAGCTCCACTCCCAGGCCGGGCGCATCGGACAGTTCGAAGTATCCGTCGACGACCTGCGGCGCGCCCTTCACGACCTTCTTGATCTCTGCGTCCGCGAAGTCGTTGAAGTGCTCGAGGATCTTGAAGTTGGGGGTGCAGCCCGCCACTTGGAGGCTGGCTGCGGTGAGCACGGATCCGCCCACGTTGTGCGGGGCGACGAGCATGTAGTGCGTCTCGGCGGTCGCGGCGAGTTTCCGGGTCTCCAGGATGCCGCCGATGTGGCCCACGTCCGGCTGGATGATGTCGGCGGCCTGGGACTCGAACAGCTCGCGGAACTCGATCCGGTCGTGAATGCGTTCGCCGGTGGCGACCGGGATGTCCACCTTGGCAGCGACCTTCTCCAGCGCCTTGAGGTTCTCCGGCGGGACCGGCTCCTCCAGCCAGGCGGGCCTGAAGGGGGCGAGGTCGCGGGCGAGGCGGACCGCGGTGGAGGGGGAGAACCGCCCGTGCATCTCCAGCATCAGCTCGGCGTCCGGACCGATGGCGTCCCGCACCGCCTCGATCAGCGAGACCGCGTAGGTGGTCTGTGCCTGGTCGAGCTCGAAGTGCCCGGTCCCGAACGGGTCGATCTTCAGGGCGCGGTAGCCACGCTCCATCACTGTGCGAGCGGCCTTGTGGTAGGCGTCCGGGGTGCGCTCGGTGGTGTACCAGCCGTTCGCGTATGCCTTGACCCGGTCGGTGACCCGGCCGCCGAGCAGCTGCCAGACCGGGACGCCGAGCGCCTTGCCCTTGATGTCCCAGCAGGCCATCTCGATGACGGCGATGCCTGACATGACGATCTCGCCGGCCCGCCCGTAGTCGCCGTACTTCATCCGCTTGACGAGGTCTTCCAGTGCGAACGGGTCGGAGCCGGCGATGTGGTTGGCCTCGGCCTCTTTCAGGTAGCCGACCAGTGCGTCCGTGCGGCCGAGCATGCGGGTCTCGCCGACGCCGGTGAGCCCATCGTCCGTGTGGACCTGCACATAGGTGAGGTTGCGCCAGGGCGTTCCGACGACGTGGGTGCTGATTCCGGTGATTCGCAAGGCAGTTGCCCCCCGGTGGTGTGCGTGATGCCGCTCCCTGGGGAGCGGCGGCGTTCGATATTTCGTCATGCGTTCGAAATGCTGGCGTGACCGTAAGCGCGTGATGCATTCAACGTCAATGCCTCCGCGGATCACGGTTTCGGTCCGTAGCCGCAGGGTGTGTCGGCGGTGTTGACGGTGTGACGTCCGGGACGGCATGCTCCTTGAGCCGAAATATCGAAAGGCGTCCGGAATTTCGAACGACAAATACCAAGCGTCACGGTTCTGTCTGGGACGGCGCAGGCCGGCACCGACACCCTCGCCGAGCCCGAGCGGCCGGTTCCGGTGACCGTTCTGCAGGTGGACGCACACCGATAGGCTTGCGCCATGGGTGATCTCGGGGCGGGTTTCGGTTATCTCGTGAAGGGCCAGCGCTGGGTCGGACGGCACGGCAGGCAGTACGGCTTCGGCCTGCTGCCGGGTCTCATCACGCTGGTGCTGTATCTGGCAGTGCTGGTCGCCCTCTTCTTCTGGGCGGACGACGTGACGGCCTGGGCCACCCCGTTCGCGGACGACTGGAGCTCGCCCTGGGCGGGACTTCTCAGGGGCGCCCTGACCGTACTGCTCTGGGCGCTGGCCCTTCTCCTGTCCGTCATCTCCTTCACCGCGATGACACTGCTGATCGGCCAGCCCTTCTACGAGGCGCTCTCGGAGCGGGTGGAGAAGTCGGAGAACGGCGAGGTCCATGAGTCGGGCCTCCCGCTCTGGCGCGAGCTCTGGATCTCCGCGCGGGACAGTCTCCGCATTCTGGTGCGGGTCACGTTCTACGGGATCCTGCTCTTCGCCGCCGGTTTCCTCCCCGGCGTGGGCCAGACGGTCGTGCCGGCCATCGGGTTCTGCGTCACCGGCTTCTTCCTCACCGAGGAGCTCACAGCGGTGGCGCTGCAGCGCAGGCGCATCGAGTTCAGGCAGCGTCTGGTGCTGCTGAAGGGGCGCCGGCTGATGGTCCTCGGCTTCGGTGTACCGCTGGCGCTGGCGTTCGTGGTGCCGCTCGTCGCCGTGTTCCTGATGCCTGGGGCGGTCGCCGGTGCGACGCTGATGAGCCGCGACCTGCTGGGGGAGACGGACCCGGATCCGGACCCCGCCCCGGCCGCCGCTCCGGACGAGGCGGATGTGACCGCGGCGGGCTGATCCCCCGCCGCGTCACTCGGGCGTATTCGGCGTCACCGTACGGCGGGTGCCCCCAACAAGGCGACGAACGCCCGGAACGCGGCCGGCATGTCCACCGCCTCGGGGTCCAGCAGCCACTGGTACTGCAGCCCGTCCATCACCGCCACCAGCAGCGGCGCCGCCTCATCAGGTGTGAGCCCGCCGGGCAGCCGGTCGCCGAACTCCCCGCGCAGGGTGGCCGCCATGGAACCACGCACCTGCACATAACGGCGGGTGAAGAACTCCCGGGCGGGATGGCCGTCCGTGACGCTCTCGCCGAGCAGCGCGGCGAAGGTCTGCACGATGCCGGGGCGCATCGCGTTGTACTCCACGAGTGAGCCGAGCAGATCGAGCCGCCACGCGCCCGGCGAGCGTCCGGCCGCCCCCGGGTCCCAGCGGTCGCGTGCCTCGAGGACGGCGACCAGCAGCGCCTCCTTGGTGGGGAAGTAGTGCAGCAGCCCCTGCTGGGTGAGGCCGACCCGCTCGGCGACGGCACCGAGGGTCGTGCCCCGGTAGCCGCGCTCGGCGATCACCTCCAGCGCGGCCCGGAGGATCTCCGCACGCCGTTCCTCGTTTCTGGCACTGACCATGCACCGGCCCCTTCCCCGCGGTATGTCCGAAGACCGTATGACACCACACCTAAGATTACAGATGAATAACTTAACCTACCGATCTACCGGTAGTCGCGCCAGGATGGAGACACACACTGGACGTCAATGCGGAGGTACGGCCGTGGCAGACCACCCGATCAACGATGCGGAGCAGGTCCGTGAGGCAGTCGTGGAAGCGGCGCTCGGCAGGCTCGACCTCGATGCCAAGGCTCGGCTGATCTCCGGAAAGGACTTCTGGACCCTCCCCGAACTGCCCGCGATCGGACTGCAGTCGCTGGTCATGTCGGACGGGCCGATCGGTGTCCGCGGTGTGCGCTGGACCGCCGACGACCCGTCGATCGCGCTGCCCTCCCCGACCGCGCTCGCTGCCACCTGGGACCCCGCGCTGGCCCGCCGGGCCGGGGTGCTGCTGGCGCAGGAGGCGCGCCGCAAGGGCGTGCACGTCCTGCTGGCGCCGACCGTCAATCTGCACCGCTCGCCGCTCGGTGGCCGCCACTTCGAGTGCTACTCGGAGGACCCGTATCTCACCGGGGAGATCGGCACCGGCTATGTCCAGGGCGTCCAGAGCGGCGGTGTCGGCACCACGGTCAAGCACTTCGTCGGCAATGACGCGGAGACCGACCGCTTCACCGTCAACAACCTCATCGCCCCGCGACCGCTGCGCGAGCTGTACCTCGCACCGTTCGAGGCCATCGTCAGAAATGCCCATCCCTGGGGCATCATGACCGCGTACAACACGGTCAACGGCACGACGATGACCGAGCACCGCTACCTGGTCGACGAAGTCCTCCGCGGCGAATGGAACTTCGACGGCTTCAACGTCTCCGACTGGACGGCAGCCCGCTCCACCGCCGGGGCCATCACCGGCGGCCTCGACGTCGCGATGCCGGGCCCGGTCACCCCGTACGGCGAACCGCTCGCCGCCGCGGTCCGGTCGGGTGAGGTCGGCGCGGCGGACGTGGACGCGGCGGTCCGCAATGTGCTGCGGCTGGCGGCCCGGGTCGGCATTCTCGAAGGCGCCCCGCCGGTCGTCACCGATCCGCCGGCGGATGTGGACGGACGCGAACTGGCCCGCGAGATCGCCCACCGCGGCTTCGTCCTGGTACGCAACGAGGGCGGCGCGCTCCCGCTCACCGCGGCCGGCACCGCCAAGGTCGCCCTGATCGGTGCGGCAGCCCGTGATGCCCGCATCCTGGGCGGCGGTTCGGCCACCGTGTTCCCCACCCGGGTGGTCCCTCCGCTGGACGGACTGGCGGCGGTTCTTCCGGAAGGGGCGGTCAGGTATGCGCTGGGCGCCGACCCGAGCGGTGAACTCTCCGCCGCCGAACAGGGCTTCGCGCTCCACGCCATCTGCCGCGACGAGGACGGCCGGGTCATCGGGACGGCCTCCATCCCGGGCGGGCGCATCCAGTGGGTGGGCAGTGACCTGCCGGAAGGCGTCACCCATGAAACGCTGCACACGATCGAGGTGAAGGGCACCTTCACCCCTCGGGAGAGCGGGCAGCACACCTTCGGCACCCGGGGGCTCGGCGGTTTCCGGCTCACCGTCGGCGAGCAGGTGCTCTTCGACGGGGACGAGCTGCCGGGCGACGAGGCCGATCCGTTCGGGGCGGTCTTCGGCGGCCCGGTCGAGCGCGGTGGAGTCGACCTCACAGCGGGCGATTCGGTCGCGATCGCCCTGGCGTACACGGTCTACAAGAGCCCGGACGCCCGACTCCAGGCCATCGGCTTCTCCCTGATGCACCGCGATCCGCAGCGCGACGCCGACGAGCTGATCGCCGAGGCGGCCCGGACGGCACGGGACGCGGACACCGCCGTCGTGGTGGTCGCCACCACCGAGCGGGTCGAGTCCGAGGGCTTCGACCGCAAGGACCTGAAGCTGCCGGGCCGTCAGGACGACCTGGTGCGCGCGGTGGCCGCCGCCAACCCGAACACCGTGGTGGTCGTCAACGCGGGCTCCCCGGTGGAGCTGCCCTGGCGGGAGGACGTGGCGGCGGTGCTGCTCAGCTGGTTCCCCGGCCAGGAGGGCGGCGCCGCACTCGCCGACGTACTCCTCGGCGCCGAGGAGCCGGGCGGCAGGCTGCCCACCACCTGGCCGGCCGTCCTTGAGGACGCCCCGGTCAGCAGGGTCGAGCCGTCCGGCGGTGAACTCCCCTACGAAGAAGGTGTGTTCATCGGATACCGGGCCTGGGACAAGGCGGGCACCACTGCCGCCTACCCCTTCGGCCACGGCCTCGGCTACACGACGTGGGAGTACGAGTCCCTGGACGCCACCGCTGCCCGAGCCACTGTGCGTATCCGCAACGCCGGCAGCCGCACGGGCCGGGAGACCGTGCAGATCTATGCCGCACCTCTCGACGGCGGAGCGGAGCGCGCCGCCCGCCAGCTGGCCGGCTTCGCCACGGTGCGGGCTGCCGCCGGTGAAACCGTCGAGGTGGAGATCGACCTCTCGTCCCGCGCCTTCGAGATCTGGGACGAGGAATCCGGCGGCTGGTCCCGGCAGGAGGGGCCATACGAGATCCAGGCCTCCCGCTCGGTCACGGACACCAGGCTGACGGCGGCGGTCAAGGTCTGACCTCCGGCGCGTCGCGAGGTGGACGCGCCGGGTCCGTACGTGGTGCGCGCGTCACACGGCGCCTGGTGCGGAGGGCACCCGTCCACTCGGGTGCCCTCCGCCCTGCTGGTCCGCGCGGCAGACCCCCGCTACGGCTCCGCGAAGCTCGCCTCCGCAGAGGTCGCTGTGGTGGTGCGGCTGAACCATGCAGCGCGACATCCCGATACTCCCGGACGATGCGGTGCATCGCCTCGTGCGGCGAGCTGACCATGCGGGTTCCTCCGATGGGTGGGGATGGCTGCGTATCGCTGCCGGGCGGCTGTCGGCGCGCCGGGGTGGCCGGTCGTGGCAGTGGCCGGTTCCGTCGCACGGAAGAGGCGGCCGCAGCCGTAGCGGTCCTGGACGGGCGTGGGTGACCGGCCGGATGGCGTTGCCGGAGCGGGAGTGTGCACGGCGGGTGTGGGGTGTTGCTGTGCATCACCCGTGAGTGACGAGGCGGCAGGGCCGGAAATGGCTCTCGCTGCCCACGGGAAGCGACCGGCCGGCCTCATGCGATCCGATAGGGCGGCTTAGCATCACTTCCCATGACGACAGCGATCCTGACCGTCGGGCTGGCGTTCATCGGCTACCTGGTGACGTATCTCAACGGACTGCGACTTACCCAGAGGCAGGCCCGACTGGCCCGGGTCAACCGGCAGTTGAGCGACTTCTACGGTCCCCTTTTCGCGCTGATGGAGGCCAACAGCCGCGTGTACGACGCCTTTTCGGAGACGTACGCCCGCCCTGACGGACGCGATCCGTTCGACCACGACATCCCTCCGACCGAGGAGGAGCTGGCCCAGTGGCGGACCTGGGCCACCACCGTTTTCATCCCCAATATCCAGGCGATGCGCGACGTGGTGGTCACCAAGGCGGATCTCCTCATCGAGGAAGAAGTGCCCCCGGCCCTGCTGCAGCTCTGCGCCCACGTCTCCGGTTACGAGATCACCGCTGCCCGCTGGGCGCAGGGGAACTACGAAGAACACCTGTCGCTCATGCCTTTTCCGGGCCGGGAGTTGAGGGAGTACACCCGCGACAGGTTCGCTCGGCTGAAGGGCGAGCAGGCGAACCTGCTGGGCCGGACAACCGGATCGGGGAGACGGGACGACGCCGCGGGATGACGGGAAGTTCCCGGCCCCGGCCCGTTCCCCGGAGCGTGGGCCCGCGCACCACGCTCCGCCTCCTCACTGTCGGAGTCGGAGCTTCCTTGCTCGCGGCCCGCATGGGGAGAGCAAAGGGAAGAAGGTCAGTGACGGCGAGTCCGGTGGCCGGGTCGGATACGTGGTCGGCCATCGGCATCCGCACGCGAACGCCGTGCCTCGTTCTCCATTCGGTGGCGAAGAACGGCCAGGCCACCCCGCGACCGCCACCTCCGCGTACAGCCCGATACGCTGCACAATGGAATGCCCCGCCTCGTTGGCCAGGGCCTTTCCCCTATCGCACCGAGAACCCGTAGACCGTCTCCGACGCGTAGACGCCCCCCGGCCGCAGCACCGCACTGGGGAAGTCCGGCCGGTTGGGTGCGTCCGGGAAGTGCTGGGTCTCCAGGGCGATGCCGTCTCCGGCGCCGAACGGACCGTCGTCGAGGTGGTCGCCGGTGTAGAGCTGGATTCCCGGCTCGGTGGTCGTCACGGTCAGCACCCGGCCCGAGCCCGGGTCGTACAGTTCGGCCGCGTCCGGGCCGTCGAGCACGTAGTTGTGGTCGTATCCCGGCCCGGCCTTCCGCGGCGCACGGAAGTCGAAGCGGGTGCCCTCCACCGGTGCGAGCTCCCCTGTCGGGATCAGGTGCTCGTCGACGGGGGTGATCCGGGAGGCGGAGATCCGCAGTTCATGGCCCGCCGCGCTGCCGGAGTCCGCACCGGCCAGATTCCAGTACGAGTGATTGGTCAGATTGACCACGGTCGGCGCGTCGGTGGTCGCCTCATAGGCGATCCGAAGGGCGCCGTTCCCGTCCAGGCTGTACGTCACGGTGACCGGCAGCCGGCCGGGGAAGCCCTCCTCGCCGTCGGGGCTGACGCGGGACAGCCGCACCCCGTACGCGCCGGCGGGCTCGGCCTCCCAGACGCGCTTGTCGAAACCGAGGTCCCCGCCGTGCAGGCTGTTGGGCGGGTTGTTGCGGGCCAGCCGGTACGTCTGCCCGTCGAGGGTGAAGACGCCCCCGGCGATCCGGTTCGCGTAACGGCCGACGAGCGCGCCGAGATACGGGCCGGGGCGCTCCAGATACCCGGCGAGGTCGGCGAAGCCCAGTGCCACACCGGTCCGCGCGCCTTCACGGTCGGGCACGTCCACCGACTGCACGATTCCGCCGTACGTCAGTACGCGCACCCGCGTACCACCCCGCTCGAGGGTCCAGCGGTGGACAGGGGTGCCGTCTGCCAGACGGCCGAAGGGTTCCGGCTGCGCGCTCATGATCGTGACCCTACGCCGGAGGGTGCTCTGCGGTGACGTTGCGGTAGGCGATCTCGGCGAGATGCGCCTGGCCGTCCCTGCTGGGATGGAACCAGTCCCAGCGGCTCAACTGGCCACCGGTGAAGCGGTAGTCGAAGACCGCCCCGCCGTCGTACCGGCAGTGCCGGTCGCCGGCGCACACGTCCTTGAGCGCCTTGTTGTACGCGACGACCCGGCTCTGCACGGTGTCGCGCCTCTGAACAGCGGACTTGTCCATCGCGTCGGCGTCCCGCAGCATCGACGAGCAGAGTCCCAGCTTCCAGATCTGCTTGCCCAGCGGATTGCCGCGCCCCTGCGACCAGAGCCGCTTCAGGTCCGGGACGCTCGACACATACACCTGGGTCCTCGGCAGAGCCCTGCGCAATCGTTTCAGCGCTGTCGCAAACGATGTCCGGAATTCATCCACCGGTGTCATGTACGAAACCGAGTCCCGGCAGGCGTCATTGGCACCCGCCATGACGGTCACCAGAGCGGGCTTGTGCGCCACGATCGCCTCGATCTGGCCGGGCACATCGGCCATCCGGGCGCCGGTCCGCGCGTCGTTCCAGACCCTCTTCGCACCGAGCCTGCTGGCGAGGCTGCGCACCCCGGCGTCCGTGCCGGTCGCCCAGGAGACCTCGGGGCAGTCCGACAGGATCGTGCAGGCATCGAAGCCGCGGGTGATGGAGTCACCCACCGCGGCCACCGAACCCGGGCTGGTGTCCCAGGCGGGTGAGGGGGACGGGTGACGATGCGCCGAGGGCCCGCCGGGGGAGGAGTCACACCCCGCCAGCGCCCCGAGCGGCACGAGAAGCGCCGCCGTCAACGTGGCGACCGTGGCGCGGTCGCGAAGTTTCCGGCCGGTCTCCGGCATGCTCTGGCCCCCTCCAAGTGGCGGACCCTGACGTCCTGCCGAGTGAATGCTGGGTGTCCTGAGGCCCCTGGACCGACAGTACGTCACACCCGGGAGGCCGCCGCGCGGTAGTTTTTCCCCGTCGAACCAGTGACAACTTCGCTCACCCGCGGATCCGATAAATACATCCCGTCACATACTGTCCCATTTCAGGAGATTAACTCCCGATGCTGTTTACTGTTGCACCCCGGGGCAGAACGGGCGAGACGCCGCTGGGGAAGGCGAACCTCGAACCGCACTGGAGGTCCCGGTGACGACACGTGGAGTTCTGTACGTGCACTCCGCACCCCGCGCGCTGTGCCCGCATGTCGAGTGGGCAGTGGCGGGGGTGCTGGGTGCCAGGGTGAATCTGGACTGGATCAGACAGCCGGCCTCACCCGGCACCTGGAGAGCCGAGTTCTCCTGGAAGGGCGAGTCCGGCACGGCCTCCAAACTCGCGTCCGCGCTGCGTGGCTGGAATCTGCTGCGCTTCGAGGTGACATCGGAGCCGTGTCCCGCCGCGGAGGGCGAGCGCTACAGCGCAACCCCGGAGCTGGGCATCTTCCATGCCGTCACCGGCATGCACGGGGACATCATGGTCCCCGAGGACCGGCTGCGTGCCGCTTTGACCCGGTCGCTGGGCGGCGAGAGCGACCTCGAGGCGGAGATCGCCAAGCTGCTCGGGAAGCCGTGGGACGACGAGCTGGAGCCCTTCAGGCACGCCGGCGAAGGCGCACCGGTGCGCTGGCTGCACCAAGTGGTGTGAGCCGACCTACCGTGGAGTCATGGCTGACAACACTTCAGTAGCTGTCCTCGGTACGGGCATCATGGGCGCCGCGATGGCCCGTAACCTCTGCCGCGCCGGACTCGACGTACGGGTCTGGAACCGTACGCGCTCCAAGGCCGAGCCGCTGGCCGCGGCCGGCGCACGTGTCACCGGTACCCCCGGTGAGGCGGTGGAGGGCGCGGACGTGATCCTCACCATGCTGTACGACGGCGGCGCGGTTGCCGACGCCATGAACGCCGCCCTCGCATCGCTGAGCTCCGGAGCGGTCTGGCTGCAGTCCACCACCGTGGGCACCGAGGCGATCACCCCGCTGGCCGGTCTGGCCCGCACCCACGGACTGGTCTTCGTGGACGCCCCGGTCCTCGGTACCAAGGAACCGGCGGAGAAGGGCCTGCTGACCGTCCTGGCGGCCGGCCCCGGGCGGGCGCGCGATGTGCTCGCCCCGGTCCTGGAAGCGGTCGGCACCAAAACCGTCTGGGTCGGTGACGACGGCGCCACCGGAGCGGCCACCCGCCTCAAACTCGTCTGCAACAGCTGGGTCCTCGCCCTCACCAACGGGACGGCCGAGGCGCTGGCCCTGGCCGCGGGTCTCGGCGTCGACCCGGCGCGCTTCCTGGACGCAGTCGGGGGCGGATCGCTGGACTGCGGCTATCTGCATCTGAAGGCGCAGGCGATCCTCACCGAGGACTACACCCCGAGCTTCTCGGTCACCACGGCGGCCAAGGACGCCCGGCTGATCGTCGAGGCGGGCCGTGCGGCCGGTGTACGGCTCGATGTGGCCGCGGCGGGCGGGGAGCGCTTCCGGCGGGCGCAGGCGCTGGGGCACGGTGGCGATGACATGGCGGCCTCGTACTTCGCCAGCTTCGAGGCGTAACGGAGGGTGGGGCCGGGGCGGGAACGCATCGAGCCCGGCCGGGCCGGGGGGCTCACGCGCCGCCCGGCCCGGAGCGGCTCACGCCCCGGCCGGGCCCGCAGTGGCCTCACCCGCCCGCTCGGATCGCGTCGCACGCGCCGGCCGGGCCAGGTTCCGGCGGATGTCAGCCGATGGGTTCCGGCATGGGGACGACGTCGTAGGCCAGGCGGATGGTGTTGCCCGTGGCGGGGTCCGAGAGTTCCACGCGCCAGCGGTCGCCGAACTGGTCGACGTTCTCGGCCATCGGGATCGTGCCCGAGATGAGGACCGTGCCGGGGACCAGGTCGCCGCGGTCCTCGAGAGCTTTGAGCCAGTAGGCCGGGGGGAGCAGCTCGGCCAGAGTGCCGTTCTGGATCGCCGTCTCCGCTCCGGCCGGGCCCACCCAGGCGCGCAGGGTCAGGGAGTCGAGGCGGTCCTCCACCTCCGTCAGCCGCCATGCCGTGCGGGCCAGGACGTCGGGGCTCGCGTTCTTGCTCCAGGCGACGCCGTGTACCTCCAGATCGCGGTCGGTGTGGTCGCAGGCAGCCGTCAGCAGCAGCTCGCCGTCCGGGGCCACGACCAGAGCCCACTCCGCCTCGCCCGAGGTGCGGCCGTGCTGGACGGCGACCCGGTCGGTTTGCTGCGCCAGATACGGGGAGACGGGGTAGAGGGCCGGAATGGTGGCCGGCGCGGGGACACCCAGTTCCGCCAGCTCGGCCACATGCGCGGCCACATCGTCCTGGCTCCGCCCGGCGTATCCGGCGTTGAGCACCCGGTGGACATCGACGTCACGAGCGGATCCGTCGGGGAGCTCGAAGGTCAGCACGGCCATGGAAGGGCCTCCTGAAAGGTGGTTTCGAAGGGGTTAAGTTCCGGCGCGGGGGTTGCGCATACTGCCTGTATACAAGAAGTATGCCGAAAGGTCGATGTTCCCGAAGTCAGGACCGGAAGCATGCAGCACACTCAGCAAGGCACCGAGGCATCTCTCGCGAACCGCTCCGGGATCCGCCGCGCCTTCCTCGCCAGCCTCGTCGGCACCTCACTGGAGTGGTACGACTTCGCCATCTACTCGGTGGCCGCCGCGCTGGTCTTCGGAGATCTCTTCTTCCCGTCCGAGGACCCGCTCACCGGGACTCTGCTGGCGTTCTCCACCTACGCGGTGGGCTACGTCTCCCGACCGCTCGGCGGCCTCGTCTTCGGCTGGCTCGGCGATGTGATCGGCCGCAAGAGGGTTCTGACCGCGACGCTGGTGCTGATCGGCGCCGCCACCGTCGCCATCGGTCTGCTGCCCACCTACGGCACCATCGGCGTGGCCGCACCGATCGCCCTGGTGGTGCTGCGCTTCGCGCAGGGCGTCGGGGTCGGCGGTGAGTGGGGCGGGGCCGTACTGCTCTCCAGCGAGTACGGCGACCCGCGCCGCCGCGGCTTCTACGCCTCGGCCGCCCAGATCGGCCCGCCCGCCGGAAACCTGCTGGCCAACGGCGCTCTCGCCGCGCTCGGCGCGCTGCTCAGCGAGGACCAGTTCCTCTCCTGGGGATGGCGGGTGGCGTTCCTGCTCTCCGGAGTGCTGGTCGGCTTCGGCCTGTGGATCCGGATGAGCCTGGAGGAGACCCCCGTCTTCAAGGCGATGGAGGCGGAGAAGACGCGCCCGGAAGCCCCTGTCAAAGAGGTGTTCACCACGCAGTCGCGTGGCCTGACCGCCGCGATCCTCAGCCGGGTCGGCCCCGACGTGCTGTACGCGATGTTCACCGTCTTCGTGCTGACCTACGCCACCGATCAGCTCGGTATGTCCCGCGGCTCCGCGCTTGCCGCCGTACTCATCGGCTCGTCCCTGCAGCTCTTCATGATCCCGCTGGCCGGCGCACTCTCCGACCGGGTCAACCGGCGGCTGCTGTACGGCTGCGCGGCGGTCGGCGCCGGCCTGTGGCCCTTCGCGTTCTTCGCCCTGGTCGGTGGCGGGTCGTGGCTCCTGCTCACCCTCGGTGTGGTGGTGGGCCTGATGCTGCACTCGCTGATGTACGGGCCCCAGGCGGCCTTTGTCGCCGAGCAGTTCAGCCCGCGCCTGCGGTACACCGGCTCCTCGCTCGCCTACACGCTGGCGGGGCTCATCGGCGGCGCGGTCGCCCCGCTGATCTTCACCGCTCTGCTCGGCACCTTCCACGTCTGGGTGCCGCTCGCCCTGTACCTCGCGGTCGCCGCGGCCGTCACCGTCACCGGACTCTGCCTGGGCCGCGACGCGGACCCGGCGGAAGACGCGGACCTCACCCCTGCCCACCGAACGGAGTCGCCCTCGTGCGTATCGCCCTGAGTCAGCTCACCACCGGACCCGACCCCGGAGCCAACCTGGCCCTGGTCGAGAAGGAGACCCGGCGCGC
Organism: Streptomyces sp. NBC_00344; assembly: GCF_036088315.1. Lineage (NCBI taxonomy): Bacteria > Bacillati > Actinomycetota > Actinomycetes > Kitasatosporales > Streptomycetaceae > Streptomyces > Streptomyces sp. NBC_00344. The sequence goes on from NZ_CP107996.1 coordinate 4,896,921, forward strand.
CGCCGAGACGGGCGCCCGGGTGGTGGCCTTCCCCGAGGCCACCATGGCGGCCTTCGGCAACCCCCTCGCCGCTCTCGCGCAGCCGCTCGACGGGCCGTGGGCCGACGGGGTGCGCGAGATCGCCGCACAGCACCGGGTCGTGGTGGTCGCGGGGATGTTCACCCCCGCACCGGACGGGAAGGTCACCAACACCCTGCTGGCCACCGGCCCCGGGGTGGAAGCGGCCTACGACAAGATCCATCTCTATGACGCGTTCGGCTACACCGAGTCGCACGGTGTGGCGGCAGGGGACCGTATCGTCACGTTCCAGGTCGACGGGGTCCGTGTCGGGCTCGCCACCTGCTACGACATCCGCTTCCCCGAACTGTTCCGGGCGCACGCGGACGCCGGCGCGGCGCTGACCCTCCTCCCCGCGTCCTGGGGCGCGGGCCCCGGCAAGGCCGCGCAGTGGGATCTGCTGGTCCGTGCCCGCGCGCTGGACGCCACGCTCTGGGTCGCGGCCGTGGACCAGGCGGACCCCGCGGCGAGCGGAGCCACCGCCGTCTCCGGGGCGCCCACCGGCATCGGCCGCTCCAGCGTGATCGGCCCTGACGGCACCGTACGGCACGTACTGGGCGCCGAACCGGGCCTGCTGGTCGGGGACATCGACGCAGACGAGGTCGCCGCGGTGCGGCGCAGCACGTCCGTCCTGGCCAATCGGCGCCTGGTCCGGGGTATGGACGGAGAGACCAGGATCGGGGGGTCCGCGTGAACAAGCCGGAGTCGGAGTTCCATCCGCCCGCCGCCCCGTGGACCACGCCGCCGGGCTCCGCGCCCGGCGTCCTGGAACAGCCGCTCGCCGCGGCCACGGATGTCCACCACCGCACGGTGCTCCAGCGCTGGGCGCCGGGCACCGACAGTTCCGCGCTCGGGGTTGCCCGCCACGACTGCTGGGAGGAGGTCTACATCCTCGCGGGCTCGCTGCACGACCTCACCCTGGACCGGACGTTCACGGCCGGTATGTACGCGTGCCGGCCACCGGGAATGGAGCACGGTCCATGGGTCACAACGGATGGCGTCACCATGCTCGTTCTCACCTACGAACACGAACACGAACACGGACACGAGCACGGAGGCGACCGGACCGCGCCGTCGACGGAGACGCCTGACGGAGACGCCTGACGGAGACGCCTGACGGGGACGCCTGAGGCCGGCCGTCCGACGCCTTGCCCTTGCCGGGCTCCGGGGCTTCAGCCTGCCAGCAACACCGCGAGTGTGGACCGCAGATGGCTGTCGATCGCCGTGCACGCGGCGGGCGCGGCGCCGTCGGCCAGCGCGTCCACGATGGCCTGATGCTCGTGGAGTACGGCGTCCTGGCGTCCCCGCTGGTTGTAGAGCGCCACCACACCCGCCCGCACCTGGCGGCTGCGCAGCCCCTCGTAGTGGCGGTCGAGCAGGCTGTTCCCGACGGCGGACACCAGCGTGGCATGGAAGAGGTGGTCCACCGCGATGAACTCCTTGGCCTGCTCGGGGCCGCCGAGCAGGCGCTGGCTCTCCAGGCAGGCGGTCAGTTCCTCGATGGGCGCGGTGCCCGCGGCAATGGCGTGCTCGGCGGCGAACCGCTCGACGATTCCGCGCAGTTGCATCAGTTCGCTGATCTCGCGGCCGGACAACGGGGCGACCCGTGCGCCGCGCTTGGGCACCAGTTCGACGAGATCCTCGGCGGCGAGCAGCAGCAACGCCTCGCGGATCGGTGTACGGGAGACTCCGATCCTGTCGGCGATCTCCTGTTCCGAAAGGAACTCACCCTGCATCGCGGGATCGGTCAGCACGGTCTCCTTGAGATACGCGTAGGCGCGCTCCCTGCCCGACACCACCACTGAACGGCCCCCTTGTACACGACCCCGGTACACGACCCTGTGAACGACGACCCGAGCGTACGACGGTGCATACGACTCGTATACAGCGAAGTTACCATGTCGGCCACCGCTGTTACGGGCCCGGGACAGCACAGCGCCCGCTCCCCCTCTGCGGGGGAGCGGGCGCCGGCTCGGCGTCGGGCGCCGGTGGTCAGACCGAGCGGAACGCGAGCACCACGTTGTGCCCACCGAATCCGAAGGAGTTGTTGACGGCCGCGATGGCGCCCTGCGGCAGCGCCCGCGGCTTGTCCCGCACGATGTCGGCGTCCACGTCCTTGTCGAGCTCGTCGACGTTGATGGTCGGCGGTGCCATGCGGTGGTGCACCGCCAGAACCGTCGCGACGCTCTCGATGCCGCCGGCGCCGCCGAGCAGATGCCCGGTCATCGACTTCGTGGCGGACACCGCGACATGGTCGAGGTCGTCGCCCAGCACCTGACGCAGCGCCTTGATCTCCGCCACGTCACCCTGCGGGGTCGACGTCGCGTGCGCGTTGAGGTGAACCACCTCGGCCGGCTTCAGGCCGGTCGATTCGAGCAGATGCCGCAGCGCGGCTGCGATGCCGCGACCGGTGGGCTCCGGCTGTGCGATGTGGTGGGCGTCCGACGACAGGCCCTGGCCCACGACCTCGCAGTACACCCTGGCGCCGCGGGCGGCGGCGTGCTCGGCCGACTCCAGGACGACGATGCCGGCGCCCTCGCCGAGTACGAAGCCGTCCCGGGCCGTGTCGTACGGGCGGGAGGCCTGCTCCGGGTGGTCGTTGTTCTTGGACATCGCCATCATGTTGGCGAAGGCGGCGATCGGCAGCGGATGGATGGTCGCCTCGGTGCCGCCGGCGACGACGATGTCGGCCCGGCCGGTGCGGATCATCTCGACCGCGTAACCGACCGCCTCGGCGCCGGACGCGCATGCGCTGACCAGTGCGTGCACACCCGCCTGGGCACCGAGCTCGAGCCCGACGTTGGCCGAGGGGCCGTTCGGCATCAGCATGGGGACGGTGTGCGGGGAGACGCGGCGTACGCCCTTCTCCTTCAGCACGTCGTACTGGTCGAGCAGAGTGGTGATGCCGCCGATACCGGAGGCGATGACCGTGCCGAGCCGCTCGGGCTGGACAGCCGTGTCCTCGCCGGCCTTTGCGGTGAAGCCTGCGTCTGCCCAGGCCTCACGGGCCGCGATGACCGCGAACTGGGCCGAGCGGTCCAGCTTGCGGGCAAGCGGACGGGGCAGGACCTCGCTCGGGTCGACGGCCGCGGGCGCGGCAATACGGACCGGAAGCTCGGCGAAACGCTCATCGACGAGAGGCTTCACGCCGGAACGGCCCGCGAGCAGTCCGTCCCAGGTCGATGCGCTGTCGCCACCCAGCGGTGTGGTTGCGCCGATACCGGTGACGACCACGGTGCGATTGGTCGGGCTCACTGGAATTTCTTCTCCACGTGTAGAGGGATCTGAAGCACGGCGCCACCGCCGGGTGGCGTCAGCCGCAAGGGGTGGGTCAGGACTGGTGCTTGGAGATGTAGTCGGCAGCGTCGCCGACCGTCTTGAGGTTCTTGACGTCGTCGTCGGGGATCTTGACGTCGAAGCGCTCTTCGGCGGCGACAACGACCTCGACCATGGACAGCGAGTCGACGTCCAGGTCGTCGGTGAAGGACTTGTCCAGCTGGACGTCCTCGACCGGGATACCGGCGATCTCGTTGACGATCTCGGCGAGACCGGTGACGATCTCTTCCTGCGTGGCGGCCATGGTGGCGCTCCTTCGGTGTGTAGCAGAGTGTTTCGGTGACATCTGGGGAAGTTCGAACGAACCGGATTGCTCCGGAATGCCCTAGGGGAGGGTAACGACCGCCGCGGCGTAGACGAGACCCGCCCCGAAGCCGATGACGAGCGCGGTGTCGCCGCTCTTGGCCTGACCGGTTGCCAGGAGCCGCTCCATTGCGAGCGGGATCGAGGCTGCCGAGGTGTTGCCGGTGGTCTCGATGTCACGGGCGACCGTGACATGCTCCGGCAGCTTGAGTGTCTTCACCATCGAGTCGATGATGCGCATATTGGCCTGGTGCGGGATGAAGACATCCAGGTCGTCCGCGGTGATCCCGGACGCTTCCAGCGCCTGCTGGGCGACCTTCGCCATCTCGAACACGGCCCAGCGGAAGACCGCCTGGCCCTCCTGCGTGATCGCGGGGAACTTGGCCGGGCCGTTGCCGCCACGGTAGTCGGACCACGGAGCGGTCTGCTTGATCGTTTCCGCTTTGTCACCTTCGGACCCCCAGACGGTGGGTCCGATATGCGGCACGTCGGACGGACCGACGACGACCGCGCCCGCGCCGTCACCGAACAGGAAGGCCGTCGCACGGTCCTCCAGGTCGGTGAGGTCGCTGAGCCGCTCGACGCCGATGACCAGGACGTATTCGGCTGATCCGTCGACGACCATGCCCTTGGCGATGGTCAGTCCGTAGCCGAAGCCGGCACAGCCCGCGGAGATGTCGAAGGCGGGCGCCTTGCCGGCGCCGACCTTGTGGGCGATCTCGGTGGCGATGGCCGGGGTCTGCTTGAAATGCGAGACGGTCGAGACGACGACCGCGCCGATCTGGTCGGCGGTGATCCCGGCATCGGCGATCGCCTTGCCGGACGCCTCGATCGACATGGCGGCCACCGTCTCCTCGTCGGAGGCCCAGTGGCGGGTCGAGATGCCGGAGCGCGAGCGGATCCACTCGTCGGACGAGTCGATCGTCTCCAGGATCACCTCATTGGGCACCACCCGGGTCGGGCGGTAGCCGCCGACACCCATGATGCGTGCGTGCGGGGAGCCCTGGGCGGGCTTGATCTTCGCCATGCTCTCGGACTCCTTAGGCACCTGCCGCGTCAGCGGCAGGCGATTGGGTCTCGGCGATGAGTTCACGAGCAGCTTCGAGATCGTCGGGAGTCTTCAGGGCCAGCGTCCGGACACCGGGCATGGCGCGCTTGGCCAGCCCCACCAGGGTGCCGCCGGGGCAGACCTCGATGAGCGCGGTCGCGCCAAGCCCCAGAGCGGTTTCCATGCAGAGATCCCAGCGGACCGGATTGGAGACCTGGTTGACCAGCCGGGCGATGATCTCGGCGCCGGTGCTGACCACCCTGCCGTCGGCGTTCGAGATGTATGGCACGACCGGCTCCGACACGGCCAGATCCTCCGCGGCCTTGCCGAGTTCGGCCACCGCCGGGGCCATGTGGTGGGTGTGGAAGGCGCCGGCCACCTTGAGCGGGACGACCCTGCGCACCCCCTCCGGCTTGTTCTCGGCGAGCGCGGCGAGCTGCTCCGCGGTGCCCGCGGCCACGATCTGGCCGGCGCCGTTCACATTCGCCGGAGTCAGACCGAGCCGTTCCAGATGAGGCAGGACCGTCTCGGGCTCGCCGCCGAGCAGCGCCGCCATTCCGGTCTCGGTGACCGCGGCGGCCTCGGCCATGCCGAGTCCCCGGGTCCGTACGAATCCGAGCGCCGCGGCGTCGTCCAGTACGCCTGCGAAGGCGGCGGCGGTGATCTCGCCGACGCTGTGTCCGGCGACGGCGCCGGGAGTGAAGTCACCCAGCGCGGACGCCGACAGCAGACCTGCGGCGACGAGCAGGGGCTGGGCCACGGCGGTGTCGCGGATGGCGTCCGCGTCGGCCTGGGTGCCGTAGTGGGCAAGGTCGAGTCCGATGGCGTCCGACCACGCAGCGATACGGTCGGCGGCACCGGGGAGTTCGAGCCAGGGAGTCAGGAAGCCGGGCGTCTGAGCGCCTTGGCCGGGAGCGACGAGTACGAGCACCCTCACACTCTCTCTTGTGGACGGCTCCAAACGCCCGTGGGGACAGGGACGAAGAACCGGCGGGCTAATTGTTGGTGTTCGACAAAAGTCTAGAGCTGCGTATCCCCGTCGGCCAGGCGCCCCAGGATGAGCGCGATCCGCAAGGTGAATGCGGATCGCACATCGGAGGGTGACCACCCGGTGACGTCCGTCACACGTCGCAGCCGGTAGCGCACGGTGTTGGGATGCACGAAGAGCATTCTGGCCGCCCCTTCGAGGCTGCTGGCCTGTTCCAGATAGACGCTCAGGGTTTCGAGCAGCGCCGAACCCGCCTCTTCCAGCGGTCTGTAGATCTCCTCCACCAACTGCTCGCGCGCTGCCGGATCGGACGCGATGGCGCGTTCCGGCAGCAGATCGTCGGCGAGCACCGGGCGTGGCGCGTCCTGCCAGGCGTAGCCGGCCTTGAGTCCGGCGGCGGCGGCCTGTGCGGAGCGGGTGGCTGCCAGCAGGTCGGGAACGATCGGTCCCGCGACCACGGGCCCCGCGGCGTAAGGGCCGATCAGAGCCTTGGCGACCTGGAGCGGGTTGTCGTTGCCGCCCGCGATCACGACCAGGCGGTTCCCGAGCACCCCGGTCAGCACCTGGACCTTGGCATGCCGCGCGGCGCGGCGGATGGCCTCGACGGTGAGCTCGCTGTCCCCGTCGGGGGCGGTGCCCAGGATCACACAGACATGGTCGGGCGAGTTCCAACCGAGAGCCGCGGCGCGGGACACGGCCCCCTCGTCGGCCTCACCGGAGAGGACCGCGTTGACCACGAGCGACTCGAGCCGCGCGTCCCAGGCACCACGCGCCTCAGCCGCCTGCGCGTACACCTGTGCGGTGGCGAAGGCGATCTCCCGGGCGTACACCAGAAGCGCCTCACGGAGGGTGGACTCGTCACCGGGGGCGGCCACTTCCTCGATGGCCGTCTCCATGACCTCGATGGTGGTGCGCACCATCTCGACGGTCTGCCGCAGGGTGATCGCCCGGGTCAGTTCGCGGGGAGCGGTACCGAAGACATCGGTGGAGATGGCCTGCGGCGCCTCGGGATGCCGGAACCACTCGGTGAACGCCGCGATGCCGGCCTGAGCGACCAGGCCGATCCAGGACCGGTTCTCCGGAGGCATCGCCCGGTACCACGGCAGCGTCTCGTCCATCCGGGCGATGGCGTTCGCCGAGAGCCTGCCGGAGGCCTGCTCCAGACGCTTCAGCGTCGCGGCATGCGGATGTGCGGTGTGCGGTGAGGGCTGCGCGGCATGGGGTCGGGGCACATGCACAAGACTGCCTTATCGGGAGAGCGGTATCGCGTGGCGGGGCTACGGTGGTCGGCGTGATGGATGTACGGCGCTCCGGCGAGCGCTACCGCGGGGGCGATCCCGCGGCCGGTATCGAATCCCTGCACGCCTTCTCGTTCGGCGCGTTCTACGACCCCGGCAACCTCCGCTTCGGCCCGGTCCTCGCCTGTAACGAGGAGCGGCTGGCGCCGGGGGCCGGCTTCGACGAGCACCCGCACAGCCACACCGAGATCATCACCTGGGTCGCCGAGGGCGAGCTCACCCACCGTGACTCGGCCGGGCATGCCACGGTGGTGCGGCCCGGCGACGTCCAGCGGCTGTCATCGGCCGGCGGAGTGCGCCACGAGGAGCGCAACGAGGGACAGGACCCGCTGGTCTTCGTCCAGATGTGGCTCACTCCGCTGGAGCCGGGCGGCGACCCTTCGTACGACATCGTGCACGGCATCGCGGACTCCACGCCCTACGAGGTCAGGGCGGCGGGCGTGCTGCTCCACGTCCGCAGGCTGATCCCGGGCGAGCGCACCGCGGTGCCGGACTCCGCGGGGGTCTACCTCCATGTGGTGCGGGGCGAAATTCGCCTGGGAGAAACAGAGCTGGCACCGGGCGACGCGGCCCGTCTCACTGACACAAGCGGGCTCGATGTGGTGGCGGACACCGCGGCCGAAGTGCTGATCTGGGACCTCGGCACGGTCTGACAGCGGGCCCGCGCCCGACGTCTCAGGAGGCCAGTTCGGCGAGCACCGCGTCGGTGAACGGCGGCCAGGCCTCGATCGCCCACGGTCCGAAGTCCCGGTCGGCCAGCGCCACACAGGCGGCCCCCGCATCCGGGTCGACCCACAGGAACGTGCCCGACTGGCCGAAATGGCCGGAGGTGCGGGGCGAGGACGAAGCGCCGGTCCAGTGCGGGGACTTGGTGCCGCGGATCTCGAAACCGAGGCCCCAGTCGTTCGGGTCCTGCACACCGTAACCGGGCAGTACGCCCTTCAGCCCCGGATGGACGACCGAGGTCGCCTCGGCGACCGTGCGCGGGTCGAGCAGGCGGGGAGCCTGCAACTCGGCGGCGAACCGCGCCAGGTCGTCCACCGTCGACAC